>DHQV01000105.1:156188-167482 GCA_002408185.1 Deltaproteobacteria bacterium UBA5329 | reverse complement strand
GAAAAGAAAAACCTTGGATTCCGGCATTGTACATGCATCCGGCCGTGGGGAACCTAATGCGACATCCTCTTGACCGGAATGAGGGTGGGTAGTGTATTTCGGCGATTTGCACGCTCACGGACACAACCTGCAAGCTTGGGATGACGGGTTGGATAACCCGCTACCTCTTCCCTTCACTTGATTCTTCTCCTTCACGACCCTATATTTACGTGAGACCATAGAGAGAGGTGCCCCATGGATAATGAAAAAAGACTGGATGCCCTAGAAGTGGCCCTTAACAATGAGATCCGCGAGCGGGAATTTTACCTCAAGAATGCCTCCCGAACCAACAACACCCTCGGAAAAGAGATGTTCGGCCGTATTGCCGAAGATGAGGTCGAGCACTACGAAAGACTGAAACAGTTGCACGAACAATGGAAGGCCAACGCCAGATGGCCGGAAACCGTACCGCTCGAAATCAACAAGACAAACGTAAGAGATGTTCTCCTTGATACGCTCAAGAATATCGATGCGGCGGAAACAACCGATGCCGATGACCGTGAAGCCGTCAAAATAGCGGCGGAATTTGAAGAAAAGGGGGTCAAATTCTACAAAGACCTTGCCGCATCGTCAACCGACCCAAGGGAAAAGGCATTTTTCGAACTTCTTTCATCTATAGAATACGAACATTACCTTTCACTCCGGGATGCCGAAGAATATTTCGAGAACCCGGCCGGCTGGTTCGTCAAGACAGAACACTTGATGTGGGATGGCGGCTAACAACCACTATTTTCAACCACCGATAAACTTTTTTAAAAAACGTTGACAAGAACGATTCTAAAGTAATAGTATATAGTACTTGAGATTGATTATTGTATGATTAGAAACTCGTATAAGACAATGAAGATGACGCCACAGAGGATAGCGATCATGAAATACCTCGAGGGAAATGTGACACACCCAAGCGCAGGAGACATATACAGTGCTCTGCATGGGCAATTTCCGACCATGTCCCTCGCGACCGTCTATAATACGATGGAAACCCTCAAAGATCAGGGAAGGGTGATCGAGCTTTCTATCGATCCGGCGAAGAAACGGTTTGATCCTAACACCGAACCGCACCACCACCTGATATGCATAAAATGCAAGGTGGTCGTGGATATTTTTGTAGAGTTTCCTATGAAGCTTCCCGAGGATGAAAGATACGGATTCGAAATAATTGGGAACCGTGTAGACTTTTACGGAATATGTAAGGATTGCGCGGTTGCCAGAACTTAGAGAAATCTGAAAAACTATTAAGGAGGAATTATGGTCTGGACATGCACAGTATGCGGTTACCGATACGATGAAAGCGTAGAGAAAGTCCCCTTCGAAGAGCTTCCGGCTGATTGGAACTGCCCGATCTGCAATGCGCCAAAGGAAGCTTTCGAAAAATCCGAGTCATAGTCCCCCCCTTCACAACCCCTAATATTTTCACGTTCCCCCAATTCCCTCCCGCAACGGGAGGGTTCATTTTTAAAAAGCCGGCTTTCCCTTATTTTGTCGCTTTTGATACATGGTCCGTTCCGTACGCCTTGAAAGTTTCCGGTCAAAAAGGGTGCTCAAACCTTCCGGTTACGACAGGTTGAAAACGCTTGACTCGTTCAAATTCTTCTGTTACGATGCAGAACAAATCCGAAAGGACACCCTCCCATGAAAAAGCCCCCCAGGATAAAAGGCATCGAAAAGGTGCTTATCATCGGTTCCGGTCCGATCATTATCGGCCAAGCATGTGAATTTGATTATTCGGGCACCCAGGCGTGCAAGGCCCTGCGCGCTGCCGGTTACAAAATAGTCCTTGTAAACTCGAACCCCGCCACGATCATGACCGACCCGGGCATGGCCGACAGGACATACGTGGAGCCCCTTACCATCGATGTCCTCGAGAAGATCATTGAAAAGGAAAAACCGCAGGGACTGCTTCCGAACCTTGGCGGTCAAACAGGTCTCAACCTGGCTGCCGAGCTTTCCCGGCGGGGTATACTGGACAAGCACGGCGTCCGCATAATTGGCGTTCAGGCCGATGCGATCGAACGAGGAGAAGACCGGGACGAGTTCAAGAAAACCATGGCCAAACTCGGCATCCCTATGCCCGAAAGTGCGCTCGCCTATTCAGTGGAGGAAGCTCTCGGCATCGCAGACCGGCTGGGATATCCCATCGTCATCCGCCCCGCCTACACAATGGGAGGTACGGGCGGCGGTATAGCTTATAACAAGGAAGAACTGAATACGATCGCGAACCGCGGCATCTCTGCAAGCCTCATTGGGCAGATACTCATCGAAGAGGCGGTCGTCGGTTGGGAAGAGCTCGAACTCGAGGTTGTCCGCGACGCCGAAAGCAAAATGATCACCGTATGCTTTATCGAGAACATCGACCCGATGGGCGTTCATACAGGGGATTCATTCTGCTGTGCGCCGATGCTCACCATCTCCGAGGAAGTCCAGAAAAAGCTGCAGGATTATTCGTACCGTATCGTTGAAGCCATCCAGGTGATCGGCGGCACGAATATACAGTTTGCCCATAACCCCGAAACGGGGCGCATTGTCGTCATCGAGATAAATCCGAGGACCTCCCGGTCTTCTGCACTTGCGTCGAAAGCAACGGGTTTCCCCATTGCTTTCATATCAGCCAAACTGGCCGGCGGGTACACGCTGAAGGACATTCCATATTATCGCGGAGCTGGGCTTCATGAATACGTCCCTTCCGGCGACTATGTCGTTATCAAGTTCGCCCGCTGGGCATTCGAAAAATTCAGCGAAGCCGAAGACAAATTGGGCACCCAGATGAAGGCCGTCGGCGAGGCGATGAGCATTGGCAAAACATATAAAGAAGCTTTCCAGAAAGCGATCCGTTCGCTAGAGACGAAAAGGTACGGCCTTGGTTTCGCTAAGAATTTCAATGAATTGCCCCTTGACGACCTCATGCGTCTCCTCAACGAACCATCTTCGGAACGCCAGTTCATCATGTATGAAGCCCTGCGGAAAGGTGCCACGGTCGATGAACTGTTCGAAAAGACAAAGATAAAACACTGGTTTATCGGGCAGATGAAGGAGATCCTTGGCTTGGAAGAAGAGATGTTAAAGTACAAGGGCGGCTCATTACCTGATCATCTCCTTGTAAAAGCCAAGGAGGACGGCTTCTCCGACAGATACCTGTCCATGATTCTCGATATACCGGAAACCGAGATACGGCGCAGACGGTCGGCGCTGGGGAAGAATGAGACCTGGTGCAAGGTGCCCGTAAGCGGCGCCGATGCGGCATATTATTATTCAACGTACAATGCGCCCGATGAAGTGGCGGTCAGCGACCGGAAAAAGGTCATGATTCTCGGCGGTGGCCCGAACCGCATCGGCCAGGGCATCGAGTTCGATTATACGTGCGTCCATGCCGCATTTACCCTCCGCGACGAGGGATACGAATCAATAATGGTCAACTGTAACCCCGAAACGGTCTCCACCGACTATGACACATCCGATAAACTCTATTTCGAGCCTCTCACCGTCGAAGATGTCCTGAGCATTTACCAGAAGGAAAAACCGATTGGCGCCATTGTGCAGTTCGGCGGCCAGACACCGCTTAACCTGGCACGGCAACTTGAAGAGGCGGGCGTGAAAATACTCGGCACCTCGACCGAAAGTATCGATATTGCGGAAGACCGCAAACGCTTCAGTCAGATAATCGGGAAGATCGGCATCCCCCAGCCTGAAAGCGGAACTGCTGTCGTACTTGGAGAAGCCTTGGAGGCTGCGCGGAGGATAGGCTATCCGCTCATGGTCCGCCCGTCGTACGTCCTTGGCGGCAGGGGTATGGAAGTAGTTTATGACGATGAAATGCTGAGATCTTATGTAAATGCCGCTGTCGATATTACCCCCGGCCGGCCGATCCTTATCGATAAATTTTTGGAAGATGCCGTAGAGGTCGAAGCAGACGCCATCTCCGACGGTGAGGATGCCTTCGTTCCATCCATAATGGAGCATATAGAATTGGCAGGCGTACATTCCGGCGACAGCGCCTGCGCAATACCTCCCAGAACATTATCGGAAAAGCATATCGAAACAATTAATGAATATACGAAAAGGCTGGCCATAGAGCTAAAGGTCGTAGGCCTCATGAATATCCAGTATGCCATCGCCCATGATAAGGTCTACATTCTTGAGGCAAATCCACGGGCAAGCAGGACCGTACCCCTCGTTTCAAAGGTGACCGGTGTCCAGATGGCCCGTATAGCAACACAGCTTATGCTCGGTAAAAAGCTCAAAGACATGGGCCTGACACATAAGGCATACCCCCACGTGGGAGTAAAAGAGGCTGTATTTCCCTTCAATATGTTCCCTGAAGTTGACCCAACGCTCGGTCCCGAGATGAAATCGACCGGTGAGGTCCTTGGTATGGCAAACTCTTTCGGTCTTGCATTTACCAAATCCCAGGAAGCAGCAGGCCAGAAACTGCCCCGGTCGGGAAATGTCCTTATGACGGTGGTCGATCGCGATAAGAAAGACGTCCTGGATGTAGCTAAACAGCTCGTAAAACTCGGCTTTACCCTTATAGCTACTGAAGGCACCCATAAATTTCTCGCCGAGAACGGCGTCAAGAGCAGACATATCAAGAAGGTTCACGAAGGCAGGCCTAACATAGTCGATGCCATCCACAACAAGGAGATCCAGCTTGTGATCAACACGCCTTCAGGAAAGAGCAGCAAGTACGACGACTCGTACATACGCAAGGCAGCTATCAAGTACAAGCTACCTTACATAACAACCGCTGCTGCCGCAAAGGCGACGGCCGAAGGCATCAAGGCATCGCTATCCAACAAGGGCGAGATTAAGGTCAAATCGCTCCAGTCTTACCATAAGGCCATAAAGTGATTTTGTATAAGTAAGGAGTAGAAATAATTCCCGGATACTTAACAGGTTTTTACCCCTCACTCCTTACTATCAACATTTTACTTGTCTAGCACCAGCAACGATGGTAATCCTTAGTAATTGATGCGATGAAGACATACAGAAAAGAATTATGGTTCGATATCCCCGAGAGGGTTGGTTTCGTCAATATCACACTCCGGGTGCAGGAATGCTTGGCGGAAAGTGGCATAAAGGAGGGCCTTGCCCTCGTAAATGCCATGCATATCACCGCATCCGTCTTCATAAATGACGATGAAACCGGTCTGCACCACGATTTACGCGTTTGGCTCGAGAAACTGGCCCCTCATGAACCCGTTTCGCAATACCGGCATAATGTCGGGGAAGACAATGCCGATGGGCATCTGAAGAGATCTGTCATGGGACGGGAAGTGGTGGTTGCGGTTACGGCAGGCTGCCTCGATTTCGGCCCGTGGGAGCAGATATTCTACGGCGAATTCGACGGCCGCCGCCGAAAACGTGTTCTCGTCAAGATAATCGGAGAATAAGTAGCCGTTAGCCGTTTACGCCGAGAGGAGTTTTTTTATTTCTCCGACGTACACTCGGTTTGAAGGTAGTCGTAGATCTCGTCGAGGTTCGCAAACAGGGGGTGGTCTTCGCGTTCGTTCCAGGGGTTTTTAAGCCCGGCGCGGACGATACCGGCGGAACGGGCCTTATCGAGGGTCACCGGGCTGTCATCGATAATGCCCCAGCATTCTCCGAAAAGGACCGTTTTGTCGTAGCTCAAGTGTATCTCGTCGAAGGGGAGCGCGTTCTTCTCAAGCCACTTGCGCGTTGAAGAAAAGGTCTCTTTTTCGCGGTGACTGGCAATAACGATATAAAAACCGTCCGTTTTGAGCCTTTCTAGAAAAAAGTGCGCCTCGCTGTACGGTTCAAACCTGTCCTGTTCCATGTGAACGTCTCTGATGGTCCGGTAGAGCTTTTCAGCGGATATCAGGCCCTTCCAGAAACTCCATGAACGCCATTCCGAAGGACGAGGAAAGCCCGGATTGGCATCATTGAGCCTTTCATAGAGTACAGGGGCAAAATCCCACAGGGTATTATCGATATCAATAACTATCTTTCTCACAATTTTATATTATACCATGAATCGTTTCTTTCTCAAAACCCAATCCGGCGCGGTTTTTCCTCCATAGGTGAAGGTGTGTTGCACCTGAGACGAAAGCCTGATATGACTATATAAACCTTTTTGTTTTGAGGTCCTGTCCTGGAAGGTCTGAGAGGTCATCGAAAAATACAGCGCCAAGAATCCTGGGAAATAGATATGCTATTGGGCGGGGAGATCCGCCTGAATAAATAAGGGGAGAATCTTTCTCCCCTTATTTATTTTTTCAGTCCTTGGGTCAACCGCTTATTTTGCTTCTGCCGGTTTCTCCTCGGCGGGCGCTGCTTTGGCTTTTTTTGTCTTTTTGGCTTTTTTTGTCTTTTTGGCTTTTTTCTCCGGCTTTGCCGGTTTTTCCTTTGGTGCCTCAACTTTTTCCGGCGGTGTGGCCGGGGTTGCAGGGGCGGCCGGGGTTGCAGGGGTTGCTCCCTTCTTTTCCTCGGCGGCAAAGCCTGTCAACGTTAAGGAAAGGCCTATAACCAGAGCAAAAACAAACATCAATGCTTTCTTCATGCTGTTTCACCTCCTTTTCTTGAAATAGATGTATAGATGCATTTATATACCACTGCCAAAATAAATGGTAGCAAAAAATAGAAAAACTTTGTAAGGCAATCGTTACAAGGGGTTAGGAAGAACTGACAATCGTGCTTCAGGATAACAACGAAAAGTACTTGCGGTAATGACGATGGGTCAGATCATTGCGAGGCCTTGAATTTGTTGGTGATAGGCATTCTTCTGTCTTTTCCGAAAGCCTTGGGCGTGATCTTTATCCCGGGAGGTGACTGACGGCGCTTATATTCGCTCAAATCTACCATTCTGAGCACCCGGGCGATCTCTTCGGCGGGCAGGGCGGGAAAATCGCGTGCGGTGGGCTCTTTGTCTTCCTCTATATAGCTTTTTAACACTTGGTCGAGGTGATCGTATGGCGGGAGGGAGTCACTGTCTTTTTGGCCCGCCTTCAATTCGGCTGTGGGCTCTTTGGTTATGATCCTTTCCGGGATAACCGGGCCTTTTTTGTTTCGCCAGGCACATATATCATAGACCACCGTTTTCGGAACATCCTTGATGACGGCGAAACCTCCCGCCATATCCCCGTAA
The DNA here is from genome assembly GCA_002408185.1 of Deltaproteobacteria bacterium UBA5329. Classification (GTDB taxonomy): domain Bacteria; phylum Desulfobacterota; class Syntrophorhabdia; order Syntrophorhabdales; family Syntrophorhabdaceae; genus Delta-02. The sequence continues at coordinate 160,344 of DHQV01000105.1, read as the reverse complement.
AGCGTGGCATAGCCAACGCTCATTTCGGACTTGTTGCCGGTCGTCAGGACGATCCATCCGAATTTGTTCGAGAAGGCCATGAGAATGTTACCCCGGATGCGTGCTTGAATGTTCTCTTCCGTGGTGTCTTCTTTGAGGCCGGCAAATAACGGTTTAAGGCTTTTGAAATAACCCTCGAGGATGCCGTCTATCGGGATCTCGATGATATGGATCCCAAGGTTTTCTGCCAGTTGATAAGCATCTTCCCGCGACTCCCACGAGGTATATTTTGACGGCATGAAAACAGTCGTGACATTCTCTTTCCCCAGGGCGTCAACGGCCAGTGCGGCCACAAGGGCCGAGTCGATACCGCCGGAAAGGCCGATAACGGTGCCCTTGAACCCATTCTTCCTGACATAATCGTGAAGCCCCAGTTTTAGAGCCTGATACACCTCTTCAACAGGGTCGAGCCGTACAACAGGGCTTGCCCCGACTGGCTTTTTTGGCCTGTTGTCCCTTGGAACTCCTGAAATATTCATTACGGATGTACCTTCAATGCCGGGTTGTTTTTTCACAAGGTCTTTTTCAGCAATATCGAATATCAGGAGGTCTTCCTCGAATGCTTCGGAGCTGGCTGCAACATTGCCCGATCTGTCCATGACAAAACTCTGACCGTCAAAAACAAGCTCATCCTGTCCTCCGACAAGGTTTGTGTATGCTATCCAGACCCGGTTTTCCCTGGCCCTGTTCCGCACGATATCTTCCCGTTCATATATCTTCCCCATATGATAGGGGGAGGCGTTGATATTAAATATCAACCCTGCACCCATCCGCGCCATGGCAGATATCGGGGGGCCCTTGAACCAGGTATCTTCGCAAATAGAGACCCCGAACATGATATTTCCGAAACGAAAGATGCGGGGCCTCTCTCCGGGAATGAAATACCGTTTCTCATCGAAAACGCCATAGTTAGGCAGGAATTCCTTGCGGTAGATGCCGCGTATCCTGCGTTTATAAATGACGGCAGCTGCATTGTACAGGCCTCGATTTGACGCATCGACAAAACCGACAATGGTAACCGGCGCATCTATCCTCGATGTAAGGTCATTGATCGCTCTGATATTGGCATCGATGAACCCTTTCTTCAAGAGCAGGTCTTCGGGAGGATAACCGGTTATGGCGAGTTCGGGAAAAGCGAGTATGTCAACGTCGTGATCCCGCGCCCTGTTTACAAAGCTTGTGACCCTGTCTATATTACCGGCAAGATCGCCGACCGTAGAATTTATCTGAGCGAGGCCAATACGGATTGCTCTATCCATGATTTCCATCGTCCATTACATTAAAACGTTCGCGTTTCCGGATAAAGGGTATATTGTTTTCTGCGGACACTCAGGACGCCTTTTTTTACGAGCGACGTCATCATGCGCGACACCGTTTCACGGGAACATCCGCATGCATTGGCTATTTCTATCTGTGTGGGGCCTTTCTCTATAATAATGTGGTCCTTCATCCTAACGCCGACCTTCTCCCCGATATCGAGAAGATATTTGAGAACCCGGCCCTCGACATTTAAAAATGCCAGCCATTTTATTCTTTCATCGGCCACCCGCAGCCTGCCGGCCAACACTTTCAAAATATTGATCGATATGGAGGGGTTGTCCATAAGGAGTTTCATGAAATCATTCCTTCGGATAATGAGGAGATCGCAGGTTTCTATCGCGAGAATATTCGCGGAGCGCGGTAATTCGTCGATGAGGGCGAGTTCCCCGAAAAACCCATCCTTTCCGATAACGTCGAGGACATACTCCCGGCCCTCCTCATCATAAAGGCACACTTTTACCTTCCCGTTAAGAACGATGAACAGGGCATTCCCTTCTTCGCCTTCCTGAAAAATAAGCTGCCCCCGATGATACGTATTCATGGAGAGTATCCAGGAGATAGCGTCGAGTTCATTGTCCCCGAGATTTGAAAAAAGATGTACGCTCCGCAAATTGTCCGCGTATTTTCTCATTTTCTCCGTCTTCGGGTCATCATACTAATTGCCGATAAATTGTACAACATTTTTTAGAGATTCCCGGACCGAACCACCCGGTATGCCGCCCTGTGCGGTATTCGGGCCGCCTCCTCCTTTACCGCCATAGTGTGCCGTGAGATTCTTGATGATCTTTCCGGCACTGTATGTCTTCTGCATCTCCTTGCTGACCGATGCCACAACCAGTCCCTTATCATCCGGGCCCTGGGTGCCGACGACAACGATACAGTCCTTGACCCGTGACCGAACGACATCGGTGACCTTCCTGAGGTCGTCTGCCGTCGCATTATCTATGAATAAAGTTACAACCTTGACACCGTCCGCATCAGAAGCGGCTGCGATGGCCCCGTCGACCCGGTTGGCTATTATATCCTGTTTGAAATGTTCGAGTTCTTTTTCCTTCGATGCAAGTTCCACGAGCAGGGATTCTATCCGCGCCTCGACCCGGTCAAACTCTATGTTAGTTTTCCTTGCAATGGACCTCAAGGTCCCTTCGATCCTGCGCCTGTATGCCAAGGCCCCCATCCCGGTTGTTGTCTCGATCCTGCGCACGCCCGACGCGAGGGAACTTTCACCGAGGATAGAGAGGCTCCCTATTTGGCCCGTATTCCCCACATGCGTGCCGCCGCACAGTTCACGAGAAAAATCCCCGATCGATACGACACGCACGGACTCCCCATACTTTTCTTCAAAAAGGGCCGTGGCGCCTTCCCGTATCGCATCCTCACGGCTCTTCACATTGACGATGACGGGGACGCAGTCCATGATCTTTTGATTGACAATATCTTCTACCTTGCGTATCTGCTTATCCTTCATTGCCTCGAAATGGGTGAAATCGAAACGCATCCTGTCGGGCTCTACGAGAGAGCCTGACTGTTTGACATGATCTCCAAGGACCTGACGCAGGGCGAACTGCAGGAGGTGCGTCGCCGTGTGATTTCGGGATATATCCTTTCTCTTTTCCTCGTCCACGGCAAGGGAAACGGTGTCCCCGCGCCGTAGCGTGCCGGATTCAATGATGGCTCGATGGGCGAACAGGTCTTCTTTGACCTTCGTCACACCCGTAACACGCGCCAGAACATCTCCCGCTTTCAGCGTAATGACCCCGGAGTCATCGATCTGCCCGCCACTTTCGGCATAGAACGGGGTTTTTGTGAGGAAAAGTTCGCCTTCTTCACCTTCGCCTATCTGCTCGACGATCTCATTGCCCACGAGGATAGCCTGAACCACACCCTCATCCTTAAGGGTCTCATATCCGGTAAATACGTTCGACAACCCCTTCTGCAATATTGCCAAGTGTCCTTCGTTCCATTCCTCGCCTTTGATATGTGAACCCGTCTTCGAACGTTCCTTCTGCTCGCCAAGGGCCTTCTCGAAACCGTTCTTGTCTATGGCGAGTCCGTCTTCGTCCGCCATATCGGTTGTAATGTCGACCGGAAACCCATACGTGTCATAAAGCTTGTATACGAGTTCCCCCGGAATGATCGAGCTACCTTTTGCTTTTAGGCCCCGGGTAAATTCCTCATACAGCTTCATACCCATCCCGAGCGTTTCGATAAATCTTTCCTCTTCGCCTTTTATGACCCTTACTATATACGAATGATTGTTCTTGATGTCCGGATAGGCGTCTTCCATGATGTCGACAACATTTTTTGTCAGGTCATAAAGAAATTCTCTCTGTATGCCCAGTTTTCTCCCATAACGCAGGGCGCGCCGGATGATCCTTCTCAGGACATATCCCCTGCCGTCCTTCGACGGGAGAATACCGTCGTTGATAATGAATGTGGCGCCCCGGGCATGGTCGGCAATAACACGTATCGCTGTGTCGTTTTTTTCATTCTCGCCATAGGCGCATCCCGCTATATCCTCGATCCGTCTGATGACGGGTACAAAAAGGTCCGTGTCATAGTTGCCGATCTTGCCCTGCATGACCGAGGTGACACGCTCGAGCCCCATACCCGTATCGATAGATGGCTTCGGCAATTTTTTCATATGCCCATTGGCGCTTCTGTCAAATTCCATAAAGACGAGGTTCCATATTTCCAGGAAACGATCGCAGTCGCAGCCAACCGCGCAGGAAGGCTGTCTGCAGCCGACATCGGGGCCGAGGTCATATAGGATCTCGGAGCAGGGGCCGCAGGGGCC
>DHQV01000105.1:120022-156109 GCA_002408185.1 Deltaproteobacteria bacterium UBA5329 | reverse complement strand
GGATCTCGGAGCAGGGGCCGCAGGGGCCTTCGTCGCCCATAGACCAGAAATTATCCTTCTCGCCAAGCCGGACTATCCTGTCCGGCCGGACACCGGTCTTTTTCCAGAGTTCTTCCGCCTCGTTGTCTTCCCGAAATACGGTTATCCACATCTTCGATTCATCGATGCCAAGTTCTTTTGTCAGAAATTCCCATGCGTAGGCGATCGCATCCTTCTTGAAATAATCACCGAATGAAAAATTTCCCAGCATTTCAAAAAATGTATGGTGACGCAGGGTCTTGCCTACGTTGTCGAGGTCATTATGTTTACCGCCCGCACGGACGCACTTCTGGCAGGATGTCGCCCTGTTGTAGTGTCTTTTCTCCATGCCGAGAAAAAGGTTTTTAAACTGGACCATCCCAGCATTTACGAAAAGAAGTGTCGGGTCTTTTTCCGGCAGTAATCCTGAACTTGGAACTATTGTATGGCCGTTTCGTGCAAAATACTCAAGAAACGTGCGTCTGATCTCTCGTGATGTCACAGTTCTCCCTTTCTGGCTCCGGCCTGTTCGATGATCTTGCTCTCGATCTCTTTCATTATTTCGGGATGTGTCTTCATATATTCCTTGGCGTTTTCCCTTCCCTGGCCTATCCGGAAATCGGCATACGAATACCATGTGCCCGCTTTTTCAACGATGCCCATATCCACCGCGAGATCGACAACATCACCTTCGCGGGATATGCCCTCGCCGAATATGATGTCGAACTCCACTTCCCTGAAGGGCGGCGCCAGTTTATTTTTCACTATCTTTACCCGCGTCCGGTTTCCGATCACTTCTTGGCCGTCCTTGATGGCCGCAATGCGCCTGATATCGAGACGTACAGAGGAGTAGAACTTGAGTGCATTGCCGCCCGTGGTCGTCTCCGGGTTGCCGAACATGATGCCGATCTTCTGGCGTATCTGGTTGATGAATATGACAGTTGTCATTGATTTGCTGGTTATCGCGGTCAACTTGCGAAGCGCCTGCGACATAAGCCGCGCCTGAAGGCCCATATGGGAATCACCCATCTCTCCTTCTATTTCGGCCCTGGGCACAAGCGCCGCAACCGAATCCACAACAACGACGTCCACTCCGCCACTGCGGACCAGTATTTCCCCGATTTCGAGGGCCTGCTCGCCGGTATCGGGCTGCGAGATGAGCAGGTCATCGGTATTCACACCGATCCTGCGCGCATAATTGACATCGAGCGCATGCTCGGCATCGATAAATGCCGCAACGCCGCCTGTTTTCTGGATTTCACTGACGACCTGCAGGGCGAGTGTGGTCTTGCCCGAGGCTTCCGGCCCGAAGATCTCTATCACCCGCCCACGGGGGAGACCGCCGATGCCAAGCGCGAGATCAAGGGCGATCGAACCCGTGGAAACGACAGGAACAGCTTCGAGAGCCTTTTCTCCAAGCTTCATGATAGCACCTTTGCCGAAGAGACGCTCGATCTGGGATACCGCCATATCGATAGCTTTGCCTTTGTTGCTCTCCTCTTTCAAGTCGCTGCCTGACTTCATCGTCTTCGGGTTCATGTTTCTCCTTTATTATCGATTCTTTCTTTGCGTTACCGGCCCATCTTATCCCTGCGGGACGGCCCTTAAATTCAATGCGAAGAGGGGTTCGTAGGTTGCCCCTTCTCTTCCGAGAATGCTCTTGAAAAGAACTATACGATCGATTAAGAACCGCGGACATTCCAGGCGAGCAATGTCTCTTTCCAGAATGGGTGCGGGTATTTTCATCCTGCCAAAGGTAATATGGGGGGCATAACCCCTCTTCTCTTTCTCGTAACCCAGAGCTGTGAGATGGTTCTCTATATCATGGTATATCGAGCGAATGATGTCAACTCCTTCGTCAAGGGTCGCGACAATAACGCGCGGGCGTTTTTTACCGGGAAAGGCATCAACGGCTTTCAGTGATGTCGCTACACGGTCGTACGGTCCGCATGCCCGAAGCACATCCTTTATCTCCTCCACCTGGGCGTCCGAAATTTCCCCAAAAAAATGGATTGTTATGTGTTGCCCCTCCGGTTTTATCCATCGCACGCCGGGCAATGTCTTCGCCATCGACCGTGCCACTTGCGTTAGATAATCTTTGACACTGGCCGGTATCTCAAATGCCAGAAAACATCTCATGTTTTACCAACCCATGCTTCAATTTCATCGAGTACGAACTTCAACGCCTCCACGGTTGTCTGTCTCCGTATGCTGTGCCGTGTCCCGGTAAATTGGAATTTTCGAACAGATGTCTTATCCTTTCGTGCGACTGCAATATACACGGTCCCGACAGGCTTATCGGGTGCACCGCCGGTCGGCCCGGCAATACCGGTAACAGCGACCGACATATCCGTGTCAAGTTTTTCCCGGGCACCCTCGGCCATTCTCAGGGCAGTCTCACGGCTTACAGCCCCGTGCCGCTCGAGCACGTCCTTGGGGACCCCGACAAGAAAGTTCTTTGCCGTGTTGCTGTATGTTATGAAACCACCCTCAAAATAACCGGACGAGCCTGAAATACTGGTAATGCGCCCCGCAACGAGCCCACCCGTACAGGACTCGGCGGTGCACAGGCTTAACGAATGCCTTGTCAGCTCTCTTCCTATTCTTTTTTCCAGCCTCATGAAAACCTCGTCCACGCAAGGATAAGGATATTCGAGAACACTCCTGCCAGAACATCATCGGCCATAACACCGTAACCGCCCGGTAGTCTTTCCACGTGTTTTACAGGGAACGGTTTCAAGATATCAAAGATACGGAAAAGCGCAAAACCGATGATAACGTTCGTTAAAGACGCCTTGTGCCCCACCATGGCCACGCACATCCCGGCGAATTCATCGATGACGATATGCCCTGGGTCCTTTCCCTCATATCGTTCGCCGTTAATAGTTGCAGTACCGAATATAATGCAGAGACCGGTAAAATATATGCTGGTAAAGATCCCCGGAAAAAAATAGATCAGGACGGCTGCCAGGATGGATGCAAAAGTACCGGGAGCGAAGGGGATATATCCCGTGAAAAAGCATGTATTGAAAAATGACAGGGCATTGTCAATCGGTCTTCTTTTCACCATAGACATCTTTTTCATTGAAGACCTTTTTTCCGACGATCTTCCATTCATCCGCCCATGCGCGGTAAAAACAGCTGAAATAGCCGGTATGACAAGCGGCAACCTTCTGGTCGACCAGCAAGAGTATCGTATCGTTATCGCAGTCGATACGAATGTCCTTTACCTCCTGCGTATGACCGGAGCTCTCGCCTTTCAACCATAGCTTCTGCCGTGAACGTGAGTAGAAATGCGCCTTTTTCGTTCTTATCGTCAAGTCGAGCGCCTCGTTGTTCATGTAGGCGACCATCAGCACTTCCATGGTATTTGCATCCTGCACAACGGCGGGCATAAGGCCCTTTTCATCCCATTTCAAACCATCCATAACGAAACCTCATCGATCAAAAATATTTTTCAGGCCCCTACAGCCTGACATTGACGCCGCGCTCCCGGAGGTATCTCTTGGCGTCAACAACGGTAAATTTCCGGTAATGAAATATGGAGGCAGCGAGAACGGCATCCGCCTTTGCACGTACGAGGCCATCGTAAAGGTGCTCGAGCGTGCCTGCGCCGCCCGATGCAATAACAGGAATATTTACGGTCTCGGCAATAGTTCTCGTAAGCTCGATGTCGAAACCGATCTTTGTCCCGTCCCTATCCATGCTCGTGAGCAGTATTTCGCCAGCACCGAGTTTTTCTGCCTTCTTTGCCCAGCCTGCCGCATCGATACCTGTTGCCTTCCGCCCTCCATATGTATAGACCTCGAAGCCATTCCCTGAAGCGGTCCTTTTGGCGTCGATCGCTACGCAAATGCACTGACTTCCAAAAATATCGCTCGCCTCCCGGATAAATTCCGGGTTCTCGACCGCAGTCGTGTTTACGGTAACCTTGTCTGCCCCTGCCCGCAAAATGTTCCGGATATCACCGATAGAACGTATTCCCCCTCCAACGGTAAGCGGCATGAACACCTCGTGGGAGACCCGCTCGACCACATCGATAATAGTCCGTCTTTTTTCATGGGAGGCGGTAATGTCAAGAAAACACAGTTCATCGGCAAGCTGTTCTTCATATGCCCTGGCATTTTCGACAGGATCCCCCGCATCTTTGAGCTCGAGAAAATTTGTACCCTTGACAACCCTGCCTTCCCGGACATCGAGGCACGGTATTATTCTTTTAGCCAGCATAACCCATGGCCTCCTCGATGCCGATGAATCCCTCGTAGAAGGCCTTGCCTATTATGGCAGCCCAAACGTTCATTTCCTTGAGCCGCCGGACATCTTCTATCCTAGATACCCCGCCTGATGCAATAACCGGAAGCCGGGTCATACCTGACAGGCGAGTGAGGCCCTCGAAATCGGGCCCGGTAAGCATCCCATCACGCTCGATGCTCGTGCAGAGGACGGCCATAATGCCAATGCGTTCGGCATCCTTGAGAAGCGCCGATACATCGCGATCGACCGCACTTTTCCATCCTCTGGCCATCGGTTTGCCATCGAGAAGGTCGAGACCGAAAACTATATTTTTAAATTGTGACAGCCTGTTGAAGAAATCTTCATCTTCCAGGGCCCGCGTACCGACTATGACCCCGTCTACGCCCAGATCGCTATAATATTTGATGGTATCTTCATTGCGGATGCCCCCGCCGACTTCCATGTAGCCTTTGACGATACTGCGGATCTCGCGTATTATATCCCCGTGAACTGGACTGCCGGTCCTCGCGCCGTCGAGATCGATGATATGGAAATCCCGTGCGCCCCGCTCGACCATGGCCCGGATCATTATGGGAGGATCGTTACTGTAAACAGTTACCTGCTGAAAATCACCCTTTTTAAGCCGAACAGTCTTGCCGCCCATCAGGTCCATCGCGAAAAGCGGTTTCACTGGTCTGTCCCCGGCGTCCCCTTAGGCTCGACTACAAGTTGATTGAGTCCGGCATTGATGCCTTCCTCTGCCAGTTCATCGGCGGTGACCCATTTTGCGCCCCTCTTCAGGAACTTGCCCATTGTAAGGATATTCTGTGTCAGGGCTTTCTGTTCCTCGGAATACGCGAACACCCTCCCGACAACGCCGTCCTTCATCAGGTGCATATGAAATGCAACAGAAGCGGGTTTTTCGACTGCGAAATTGCCCCCCTTCCTTTCCTGAAAACGGTAAATAAGGATATCGATGTACGGTTGGCCTTTTTTCGTGCCATCGGCATAGCCTATATCCCTGTCGGTGAGGGCTATCTTGAGCTTTTCCTTGACTATCGCAGCGGCATCGGTATGAATAACGCCAGGACTAATCGGCTGGCCGCAGACCGGACACTGTATCGCCTTTTCATCCTGAAGGCGTTCGACCATGATCCCAAGGTCACCGAAACCGTAAACAGCCGGGACTGTGAAGACAAGAGCGAAGGCCGTAAAAAATACAAAGGTGAATAAGGCTTTATTTCGTTCCGTGACGTATTTGAACATATTTAATTTTATAAAAAAAAAGGCATAAAAGAAAGATAAAAACAGTCGAATATTGAAACTTCGATATTTTGGATAGCTCATGCGGGACTGGAAATGTCCGGCCGGATCAGATCATGAGATATTTTCTCTTTACCTCTTCATTCGCCTCGAGGTCCCGAACGGTGCCTTCGAAACGGATCCTGCCGTTATCGATCACATAAGCCCGCGTGATCATTCTCAATGCAGAGCGGACATTCTGCTCTGACAGAAGGATACTGATGCCGGCATCCCGCAATTTAAGGATCTGCTGTTCGAGGTCGCGCACGATGAGCGGCGCCAACCCCTCGGTCGGTTCGTCAAGAAGAAGAAGTTCGGGACTTCCCATCAACGCCCGTGCTATGGTGAGCATTTGCTGCTCGCCGCCGCTTAAGTGTCCTGCACGCCGTGACCGTATCTCTTTAAGGGCGGGAAATATCTCGTAGACCCTGTCCTTGTCCCAATCCTTGCTTCGTTGATACACTATGTCGAGGTTGTCATCCACGCACAGGTCCGCAAACACCCGCCTGTCATCGGGAACATATCCTATGCCCTCGCGGAACGATATAAAAGGTTTCTGCCCCGTTATCTCCTTCCCTTTCAGGCTGATGGTCCCCCTCCTGGGGGGGACTATCCCCATGATGCTCTTCATGGTCGTGCTCTTGCCTGCACCATTGCGCCCGAGGAGCCCGACCACCTCCCCCGCCTTGACGCAGAGCGAAACATCGAAAAGAATATGGCTCAAGCCGTAATAGGTATTTATCCCGTTTACATCAAGCATACATCGATCCCGCCGAGATACGCATCTTGTACTTCCTGGCAGCATCTGACCTCGTTGCACGTTCCTTCAATTATCGTGGACCCGCGAACCATGACCATGATCCTGTCCGAGATGGAAAACACGATCTCCATGTCATGTTCGCAAAAAAGTATGGTTATCCCGAGTTTTTCCTTGAGTTGTTTGATGAGATCGATGCATCGCGACGTCTCCTCCGGCGACATGCCCGCGGTCGGTTCATCCAGTATCAGGAATTCCGGGTTCCCTCCAAGAGCGATGGCTATCTCCAGCACCTTGCGCTCCCCGTGGGAAAGGGCCGTGCTCGTGGCATCCCGTATATCTGTAAGGCCAACATTTTCGAGTATCTTTTCTGTATCGTCAACTGAAAGCCGGGACGACGGGGTGAACAGGTTCCAGGTTTTCTTCTGTCGGGACAGGACGGACACCTGGACATTTTCAAAAACGCTTAAGCGGGGAAATACGTTTACGACCTGGAACGAACGCGATATTCCCCTGCGGCACACCTGATAGGGTTTTAATCCCGTTATGTCTTCCCCTTTGAACAGTACCTTCCCGCTGTCGGGCCTTATTACCCCTGTTATCAGGTTGAAAAAAGTGGTCTTGCCGGCACCGTTCGGACCGATGACCGCGACGATCTCGCCGTCCTTGACCGACAGACCTGCATTATTTACGGCCTTGAAGCCATCGAATGATTTCGATAGGGATGTTACTTCCAGCACGCAAGACTCCTTGTACGCATTATCTCGCCCTCACTTTCTTCTTCATGAACCGGTCGAGATATCCCAGCACCCCGTTTGGCAGGAAAAATATCACGAGCATCATGATGATGCCGAGAACAAGCGCCCAGTAAACGGTAACGCCGCTGACATACGTCCTCAAGATAACGATGATGGCCGCCCCTACTATGGGGCCAAGAAAGCTCAGCCAACCCCCGAGGAGACACATGATAACGAGCTCCAGGGAAACTGTCCAGAACATCATATCGGGAAAGACCGTATTGTCGACGACAACGAACAGAGACCCGGCGACGCCGCCGAAAAAACCGGCAATGGTCAGTGCGAGAAGCTGCTGTTGCCTCACGTTGACCCCGATCATCTCCGACCGGACAGGATTGTCCCGGATCCCCTGGAGTGCACTTCCAAATGGCGACTTGATCATGCGGTACAAAATGAACATCGAAACGGATGTGACGATAAGCGTGAAATAATACGCCCCGTTCGGCGAGGAAATAATGTCCGGCAGGGGAATGCCGTGGATGCCGTCGTCGCCGCCGGTAAAAGAATACCAGCGGTACACGATGGCCCAGACCAAGGAACCGAGAGAGATCTGGAGCATCCCGAAATACAGTTTTGACAGGCGGACGCAGATGAGCCCTATGATGAAACCGAGTATGGCTGCGACAGACGGGCCGACGACAAAGCCGAGCCACGGGGAAAGCCCCGACTTGAGGACCATGAGCGCAGCACTGTACGCCCCGACCCCGTAAAAGACAGCATGGTGAAACTGGAACGCCCCGCCATAGCCGAGCACGAAATTGAGGCTCGTCGCACACAGGCCTGTCAGCAGGATGATAGCGGCAAGGTATATATAAAAGCGATCGAGGAAAACGGGGAAAAGGAAAAGGATAACGAGGCCTATGATGACCCATAGAGACTTTGTACGAAAAAACGAACCCGCCATTAACCGCCCCTCACCAGGTTGATTTCAATATGCCGGTCGGTCTGAAGATAAGGACCACGACCACCGCGATATAGGGAAAGACAATGCCGAACTGGGGCCAGATCAAAATGCCGAGCGATTGGGTAAGACCAAAGATCAAGGCCCCGAGAAGGGCACCCCAGACATTGCCGAGCCCGCCCATGATCACGATAAGAAATGCCTCCATTATCAGGGTATGGTCCATGCCAAGGGTAACGCTGACGGTGGGCGCAACGAGCACACCGCCGAGTCCCGCAAGGAGACACCCTATAACAAAAACGATCGCGAAGACCCAGTTTACGTTGATCCCCACCGCGCCGACCATATCCCTGTCCACCGCGGCTGCGCGCGATATTTTGCCGATCCTGGTCTTATTCGTCAAAAGCCACAATAATATCGCTATGACCGGGCCCATGACAAGCAGGAAGAAGCTGTATATAGGAAAAGGCAGGCCCCCGAAAAGATTTATGTATCCCTGAAAGATCGAAGGTACCGGGACCGAACGGTATTCGGCCCCCCAGATCAGCTTCACAAGGTCTCCAAAAACGAGAGAAAGTGCAAAGGTGAGAAGGAGAAGCATCAGATGTTCGCGTTCATACAGGAACTGAAAGAGGGAGCGTTCCGCCAGAAAACTCAAGGCGGCGACCCCGAGCGGTGCCAGGATGAGGGCCATCCAGAACCCCGTGTTGCCGCCGCCAAAAAGGTGCGAAACGGTATACGCCATAAAAGCGCCGATCATGTACAAAGAGCCGTGGGCCACATTCGGGATCCTCAAGACGCCCAGAATGAGGGTCAGCCCTGACGAGACAATAAAAAGGATTACGGTACGCGAAAGTCCGACAAGGATCTGGCTTAAAATACTAGGGCTTATGAAACCAAAAATGTTCTCCATTTCCCCGTAATGTCACTGTTACTTCTTGTACAGCTTCAGGACCTCCTGGCAGGACGGAACATAATCCCTGCCCTGGATCGTTTCTATGTTTCCCGCTATCAGGAAATCATATTTCGGGTCCCTTTTCGTGACGCCGAAATACATCGGGAGCAGGAGCTGGTGATCGCATTTGCGGATCTCAAGAGGGCCGACGGGACTATCGAGGGTCATGCCTTCCAGGGCGTTGATCAGTTTTTCGCTGTCGATCTTGCCTGCTTTTTTATATCCAGCGACAATAAACTGTGCGGTCATATATCCATATAGGGCCCCGATCCTCGGGTTGCGATTATAGGCTTTCTTGAAATCGGCGACGAACGCACGATTTTCGGGCGTGTCAGGATAATAGAAGAAATAGTTTGCCGTTCCATAGACCCCTTCCGGACCGTTCGGCCCTTGAGGCGCGAGAACTGAAAGTTCGGTTGCAGTGTGCTGATAGAAGGGGATCTTCTGGCTTAAACCCGTCGCTTTTGCTGCCTTCTGGAAATTGACCATGCCTGACCCGCCCGTTGCAACGATAATGAAATCAGGCTTCGCCGCCAGGATCTGTGTTATGTAGGGCGTGAAGTCGGCCTCTCCGACCTTCCACCAAGTCTCGCCGACCTTCTGTGCCGAAGGTTTTAACTTCTTGAGATTGTTCCAGACGGCATCGGCTATTGCATGGCCGTATTCGTAATCATCGCCGGCGATCCAGTACTTTACGTACGGCTTTTTCGCAAGGGCTATTGCGGTGGCCCTGCCTGCCATTTCCGTGTTTTCATTCATGTTGAATATGTACCGGTGCCCCTTTTCACCGACGATCTTTTCACTTTTTGCAAACGTGACAAAGAAAGGCACTTTCTCCTTCTTCACAAAGTCCGAGATAGCAAGGGTGGTGGCGCTGTTTATCGTCCCCATAAGGATATCGACCTTTTCTTTCAGGATGAGCTCTTTTGCCATTGCAAGACCGATATCCGGCTTGAATTTTTCGTCGCGTGTCGTGTACTCGATCTTCTTTCCGAGGATCCCGCCCCCTACGTTTATCCTGTCCACTGCCAGCTTGAACCCGTCAAGGACATCATTGGTAAAGGTTGTGGCAGGCCCGGTATAGGTGTCCACGATCCCTATCTTTATAGTATTCGCAGCATGCGAGAGGGAGAATATGCACATTACGGATAGCAGGATGACGGATAAGAAAACAATACGGGGGGATCTTTTCATATCGGCACCTCCATGGATTGTAATATGTTATTTTGACATTGACACAGAAATTGCCTTTTGTCAATTCAGTGACGCGGGTACAATACGTCAGCGAACATCGTTCCTGATGTTTTCGTCGGCATCGTGGAAAACATAATAAAGAATATCGTCCCGTGCCTGAATGAGATGTGTTTTTACGGCAACGGTAATCTCTGCCGAGTCCCCTTTTTCAATTGCCTCGACTATCCTTTCATGTCCGTGCATAGATCTCTCGGCAGTCTCTGCAAGGTAGATGCATTGGATCCTGTACCGCAACATATGGCGCCGCAGCGTCTGGGTAAGCTCGAGGAGGCGTTCGCTTCCCGCAAGGCGGGCTATAATATCATGAAACTGGGCATCGAGTTCCACATAGCCGTTCAGGTTGCCTTTCGCTATATGTTTTTTTTGATTGGCTATATTTCTTTTAAGCGATTGGATGAGCCTGTCCCTCTGCTTCTGCATAGCCCATTCTATTGCGAGGACTTCGATCGCTACCCGTATCTCGCATATCTGCTCGACCTCTTCCATGTCCATGCCCCGTACGATATACCCGACCCGGGGAATGGAAACGACAAGCTTTTCAAGTTCGAGATTGTGGAGCGCCTCGCGGACCGGGGTGCGCGACGTTCCGATCTCTTCGGCGATCTTCGCCTCGATGAGGCGGTCTTTCGGGGCTATCGCGCCTTTCAGGATCTCTTCGCGGATATGATGATAGACCTTCTGCCGGATGGTCTTGTCTTTCTTAATTATCAGCCTCTTCATTATTTAGTATACTGTACCCCACTCTTTGAAATCATTCAAGTTTTTTATACCGGCAAAACCTATGCTGTTGTATCGCACCGGCAAATGGTGTATAAATAGTCCACGATGCGCCCGGCTTTAAACCTCATACTTTTCCTTGTATTGATTTTCGTTCCACATGTACTTCCGGCAGTCGAGAACGGCGCCAACCACGGTATCACCGCTGCATCCTACATTCTTGTCGAAAAAGACACGTTTCGTATCATCACGGGCAAGGACTATCATCGCCGGCTCCCCCCGGCCAGCACCACCAAGGTTATGACAACGCTGATCGCCCTTGAACGCCTAAGCGGGGAAGAGATCGTTATCCCCGATAATAACGTCACAACCATCCCCCGTTCCAAAATGAACCTTGTCCCCGGAAAAAAATACCGGTCTTTTGACCTCATGACAGGCGCGATGGTCGAATCGGCAAATGATGCCGCGTATGCCCTTGGATCATATATCGCCGGTTCCGAAACAGCTTTCGCACGAATCATGACGGAGAGGGCACGGGACCTCGGTGCCACTGATACCAACTTCGTAAACGCGTCCGGTCTTCCTTGCGATAACCAATACAGCAGTCCCTACGATCTTGCTCTCATTTTCCGGCAGGCCCTTACAAACGAGCGTTTTGTCGACCTCGTGCAGACCCGGTACTTCACCTTTGAAGACAACACCCGTAAGATCCGGTACAAGAACCACAACAGGCTGCTTTTCTGTTTCGAGCCCGCCATCGGAGGAAAAACAGGATATACACGCGCTGCGCGGCATTGCTATGTCGGCGCATTCGAAAAGAACGGGAAGGTTTATATCCTCGCAATGCTTGGAAGCCGCAGTCTCTGGAAAGACAGTGTTCAGATATTGAAAACGATATATGACGACGTGCCGACGGACGAACAGCTCCGTCTCGCAAAAGCTTCCCGGGCATCATACTCCTCCGCCACCGTTGTACAGAAGAAAAAATCATCCTCTTCCAAAAAGGTCGTAAAGCGCCGCACGGGTAAAACCAACAAAAAATACGTAAATAGATAATGAAAAAATGCTTCACCATCATCGTGATACTCGCCTTTATCGCTACATCTGTGCCGGCACGGGCGCTTACCAACGAGGAGGAGCTCAAGTACGGTAAGGAGGTATACCTTCAGATCGCCCGGTCCGTCCCGATAAATAACGATCCTTATATGTCTTTTTATCTCAACGATATGCGGTTGAGGCTCGAGAGCAAGACGACAATGCCTTTTCCCCTCGTCGTTACAATTATTGATTCTCCGGAGATCAATGCATTTGCAACCCCGGGCGGTTATGTTTACATCGCATCGGGGCTTATCGCAAATTGCGACAATGAAGAAGAGGTCGCGGGCGTCATGGCCCACGAGTTTGCTCATGTCAAGAAGCGGCACATCGCCAAAATGGCCGAGAAGGAAAAATATTTCACCGCTACGATGGTCGCGACCATGCTGGCCGCCCTGTTGGTCGGCGATGCGGCCAGGGGTGCCGTCATGGCAATGGGTATGGGAGGGGCCCAAGCCGCGGCGTTGAAATATTCGCGGGAAGACGAGGAAGAGGCTGACAGGGAAGGCTCTACGCTTGCAAATGCAGCGGGCTACGGAGGGCTCGGGATCTCGGATTTTCTCAAGAAACTGCGGGCCGGGGGCGGGGACAAGCTTTACCCCCAGTACCTCCTGACACACCCGTACCACGAAAGCCGCATAATAGCCCTCGAATCGATGTGGGCCCGGAAACCGACGTCCGGTACCGCGTCTCTATTTCCTTACATTATCGCACGGGCAAAAGTGATGCAAAATTACAAGACTTCCGGGCTTGCCGACAACATATTGGTGAAGCGCTATGCACAAAATAGCAAAGACCCTGTCGCAGCATACGGCGCCTCCCTTTACTATTCACTCAAGGGTGATTTCGAGAAAGCGCTCGAGATAGCACGCGCCAACCCCTCTCCTTACAGAGACCTGTTCCTCGGCGAGATATTGATCTCGGCCAACAAATTTTCCGAAGCCGTCGATGTGCTCAAGAACGTCGAGGAAAAAGTGGGCCGTTATTACGTTGCCCGGGCATATGAAGGTATGGGTCGTACCGACCTTGCCGTCGCGACATACAACTCCATGGCGCAGTATGCGCCCTTTTACCCCGACATATACTACCGCATGGGGATGATGCTCGGAAGGACCGGCGACGAGGCCGCAGGACACAAGTTTCTCGGCCTGTATTACCTGAGCAAGGGCAATTACGCGCTTGCGAGAACGAATATCGAAAAAGCCATATCCCGCTACGGGATTAACTCCCGCGAAGGCATCGAGCTCATGCGCCTGCTTTCAACTATGGATGATAAGGACAAGAAATAAGGATCGTGTGCTTTCGACCCGTTAACCCTGCCGCTCCAACAGGCCCCTAACCATATTCCCGACCGCTTCGACACTCACATTGTCAACATTCAGCCTGAGAGAAATGTTCTCTCCTCGCGGATGCCAGATGGCCGGATCGAAATCGGTGAAGACCGTGATCGTCTGCAATCCGCACGTTCCAGCAAAATGGGCCATACCGGAATCATTTGACACGAAAATACCGCCCTCCGCGAAGAGGCGCTTTACCTCCATGAGCTCGTGAATGACAACGCCCTCTCCCGGGAGGTCGAGGCCGGCAGGCTTCAGAAACATCCGGCTGATATCATTTCTTTCGAGGAGGTCCCCCAGGACGATAAAATTTTCAGGGACCCATTTCCCCTTCGTAAAACCCTTCTCCGGGTACAGGATCACCCGGCCGGGTTTTTTCGGGATGACCACGGCTTTTACGGGTTCAATTCCAAGGGACCCAAGTTGGCGAAGCTGATATTCTTCGACATGTACCTTTTTACGCGGCAACAGGCTAGTATCCTTTTCCGGGTCCGGGAACGAACCCTCGGGGTACATGTCGATAAAGATCAATTTCTCATGTGAATACGAACCCCATCGCTCGCGAAGGGCCCCCTGCCTGTCTTTCCCGATAAATATGATGCGCCGCCAAACGGGGCCGGTCAGTTTTTCGGAGAAAAGGTAAAGCCAGTGCCGCGATTCGACCCCGTACGTTCTCGCAAAATACGTGCTGAAGAGATCGAGGAAACGCCGGTTGCCGAGTCCCGCGAGGCAATTGCCGAAATGCCTGAAGCAAGACAGGAATACCGATTCCGCGAGACACATATCACCAAGGCCCCCGAGATGCACGACTAGGATCTCATCGTAATTATTTTGCATTCTGAGGGGCGGGGACAGATATCGATATTCCTTCCTCCGCATATCTCCTGTGGAGAGCTTTTATAAGATTGTGGCGCACGATATAGAGAGAACCGGGGTCTTTGATTTTGACATTGACGGAAAAACCTATGCCGTTCTCGCCAAACGCATTGAAACGGACCGAAGGCTCTTCGTCGGGAACGGCCCCCGGGAGTTCACGTACAACAGATTTTGCTACCTCATAGGTAATTGCCTCTATCTTATCGAGATCAGCCGAATGGGGCGTCGTTACCTGTACGCTCAGCGACATCCGGCTGTCGGGGAGTTCGTAATTCGTGATCGTCGCCGACGCTACCCGGGCATTTGGTACAATTATTATGTTATGGGCCGGGGACGTGATAGTCGTTGACCGCCAGGTTATATCGGTGACAACACCCTCTTCGCCGGAATTAAGCTTGATATAATCGCCCGGGCGAACCTGTTTTGATGCAATTATATGGAGGCCCGCGAACAGGTTGGACAGCGTGTCCTTGAGGGCAAGTGCGACCGCAAGCCCGCCCACACCAAGGGCTGTGAGCAAAGGCGCAATAGATATGCCGAGAAAATTGAGAATAACAAGGATCCCGGCAATGATGATCGTTGCCCTAAAAACACCGAGGATGATTCCTGTGGCCGGGATATTGATGTCGGAACGCTGGGCGTAATTCTCGAAAGCTCTTACCGCAAGATTGGCAACGGCCACGGTTACCGAAAAGATGATCAAGATATAGATTGTCCGGTCGACGAGGGTGATATACTTTCTCGGTAATTCAGAAAGCTCGAGCGCGAAAAAGAGCCCGATCGCGATGCACCAGAAAATGGAGGGGATCCTCAAAGACCTCAAGGCCGCCGTGTGAACGGTCGTTGCTGAACCGGCAGTCCATTTTTTCAAGAAATGTACGATTATTCCACGCACGATGAACAATATGATAATGATGGAGGTTGATACTACAGTCGGGATAAAAAGGCTCTTCTCGATAATGTTCATTTTTCCAAAGACTGGCATGCCGGGTGATGGGTTACAGGGGAATTCATACCCATCACCCGCACCCGGTTCCTACAATCTGAGGTCCGAGAACTGCATGCAGCTCTTAAACGCGTGATACCGCTCTTTTATCTCCATCATGGTCAGTCTCTTTAACCGATTGATGCTGAAATCCTCGACGTTGAAGGATGCCATGACTGTACCCATGATGATCGCCTGCTTGATGCTTTCCGCGGAGGCTTCGCCTACGTTGGCAAGGTACCCCATGAAACCACCGGCAAATGTGTCTCCCGCCCCGGTCGGATCAAAGACATCCTCTAAGGGAAAAGCCGGTGCAAGGAACACCTCGTCCTGGTTCATCATGAAAACCCCGTACTCACCGCGTTTGGCCACGACACACGTCGGGCCCATTTCGATCAGTTTCCGGGCGCCTTTCAACAAATTGTGTTCCTTCGTGATCTCGCGCAATTCGGCTTCATTTATGACGAGCATATCAACCCTCCGTATAACCTCCATAAGGGCATCGAACTTGTTCTCGATCCAGAAATTCATCGTATCGAGGACAAGTGCGACCGGTCTTGCGACCTGATCGATAACATGGATCTGGAGATCCGGATCTATATTTGCCAAGAAAAGGAATTCCGCGTTCCTGTAATCCTCCGGGACTTTCGGTTGGAAGGCCTCGATGACATTGAGCTCGGTCTTGAGTGTTATGGCCTGGTTGAGATCGTATCCGTATTTGCCCTCCCAGCGGAAGGTCTTCCCGTGGTCGACCTCGATGCCGGAGAAGTCGACGCTACGATCCTTGAGGAAGGATATTCCGTCCATATCGAAATCGTGGCCGACCGTCGCTACGATACCGACATCGGTAAAGAAACTGGCCGCGTTCGTAAAATGAAGCGCCGAACCCCCGAGAACATTCTCGGCCTTTCCGAAAGGGGTTTCTATAGAATCGAATGCTACCGTCCCTGCTACGCAAAGCTTGATCATGTTCCCATCTCCCATGATGCGAGGTATGTCTTCTGCTCCTCGGTAAGGGTATCGATGGTGATGCCAGCTGACGCAAGTTTCAGCATGGCCACCTGCTCGTCGATAGCCTTGGGAACGGAATACACTTTTTTCTCCAGCGATCTGGCATTCTTCCACATGTATTCCGAGCACAACGACTGATTTGCAAAGCTCATGTCCATAACGTCGGACGGATGCCCTTCCGCGCACGCCAGATTAACGAGCCTGCCTTCACCGAGAAGGAATATCTTTCTGCCATCTTTGAGCGTATATTCATCGATAAAGTTGCGGATGCGCCTTTTCGACTTTTTCATTCTCTCTAACGCCTCTATTTCTATTTCGACATTGAAATGTCCGGAATTGCAGATTATGGCGCCATCTTTCATTTTCTTGAAATGTTCCTCACGGATAACGTGGATGTCGCCTGTGGTCGTCACGAATATGTCGCCGACAGCCGCGGCCTTTTCCATTTCCATCACCTCAAACCCGTCCATATGGGCCTCAAGGGCGCGAAGCGGATCTACCTCGGTCACGATGACGTGGGCACCGAGCCCTTTTGCGCGCATGGTCACGCCTTTGCCGCACCAGCCATACCCGGCGAGCACAAAGGTGGCGCCTGCGAAGAGGATGTTCGTGGCGCGCAGAATGCCGTCGATCGTGCTCTGTCCTGTACCGTAGCGGTTATCGAACATATGTTTTGTCAATGCGTCGTTGACCGCAACGACCGGGAACTGGAGTACACCTTCGAGTTCCATGCTTTTCAGCCGAATAACTCCCGTTGTCGTCTCTTCCATGGACCCGACCACATCGTCGACGAGTGCCTGCCGTTCTTTCTTGCCGAGTTTGTTCACCCATTTTTTTATGACATCGTGAAGTGCATCTGTCCGGTCAAAAGCAATCATATGCAGGGCACCGACAAGGTCCGCCCCATCGTCCATGGTTATGTTCGGCATGAAGGCAAGGGCCCGCCTGATGTGTTCATAGTACTGTTTGTCGGTTTCGCCTTTGATCGAAAAGGTCGGGATCTTGAAATTGTGTACGATTGCCGCTGCGACATCATCCTGCGTGCTCAAAGGGTTCGATGCACACAAAACAACTTCGGCCCCTCCGGTCTTTAGCGTCTTGACGAGGTTCGCCGTCTCTGAGGTCACATGGAGGCAGCAGGCGATCCTGACGCCCTTGAGCGGTTTTTGTTTCGCAAAACGCCGGGCTATCTGCCGCAGGACGGGCATCCGCCGTTCCGCCCATTCGATCTTTTCGAGCCCTGCACCGGCCAGTTTTATATCCCTAACATCATAATCCATACTCTATATCCCTCCCTTTTCCAGGTTTATCTGCAACAATTTACCGCGATGTTGACAGCGACTTCAGATCAAAAGATGCAGCCACCCAACTTAAGCACACTCGGAAGTTGGATCCCCGGCTATCAATGCGTCAACGAGAGGCCTACCAGTCGTATAGCAAAAGTAGGGCACCCGCTTTCAAGGTTTGCCCCAACGGGTGGCAACGTCGAGAAGCGCGACGAGGCGGACAACGAAGGCAACACTTTGATATGAAGCCGGAGCGCTTATATACCGGCGGCTTTGAGTATCTCTTCGACCATATCGAGTTTTTCCCAGGTAAATTCTGGGTCGTTCCTGCCGAAATGTCCGCCGCATGCCGTTTTCTTAAAGATAGGCCTGAGCAGGTCGAGTTTTTCTATTATCTTTCTCGGCCTCATGTCGAAGAGATCGTTGACTATCCGCGCGATCCTATCGGGGTTTATCTTGGACGTGCCCTGGGTATCGATCATAACGGATACCGGCTGGGCCACGCCTATCGCATAGGCGATCTGCAACTCGAGCCTGTCCGCAAGGCCCGCGGCGACCAAGTTTTTGGCAATGTAGCGCGCCATGTATGATGCGCTCCTGTCGACCTTAGAAGGATCCTTACCGGAGAAGGCGCCTCCGCCGTGGCTGCCGACCCCGCCGTATGTATCCACAATAATTTTTCGTCCCGTCATGCCGCAGTCCCCTTTGGGGCCACCTACGACGAACCTGCCGGTTGAATTGATGAATATCTTGGTCTTGTCATCCATCAGCTCAACGGGGATGACCTTTTTGATGACTTCCTCAGTTACGGCTTCCCGCAACCTGCTGATTGCCACATCGGGGTTATGCTGGGCCGCGATGACCACTGCTTCGACGCGTACCGGCTGCCTGTCGACATATTCGATAGTCACTTGGCTTTTTCCGTCGGGACGCAGGAAAGGAAGCGTCCCGTCTTTGCGGACGTCAGCTAAGCGCCTGACAAGTTTATGCGCATACATGATGGACATGGGCATGAATTCGGCGGTTTCATTACAGGCATACCCGCACATAAGGCCTTGGTCTCCGGCGCCCTGTTCGTGGTCGGATGTCCCATTGACGCCCATCGCTATATCCGGGGACTGTTCGTCGATCGCCGTCAGGACTGCACAGGTTTCCCAGTCAAAACCCATTGATGAATCGTTATACCCTATCTCTTTCACTGTCTGCCGTACGATATCGGCGATATTTACATAGCTCGATGTCGTTATCTCGCCGCCGACAAGTGCCAGCCCCGTTGTCACATATGTCTCGCATGCTACCCTGGCCTTCGGGTCATCAGTGATTATCGCATCGAGCACCGCGTCCGATATCTGGTCGGAAATCTTGTCCGGATGTCCTTCCGCGACCGATTCGGATGTGAACAAGAATCTGCTCATTCCCATTTTATACCCTCCTCAAACAATGCTTAAAATTTATATTCTCATTCCTGGACCCTGGGAAAATCTCCAGGAAACAATCTCGCCATCTCGCTCCTCAATAGCAGTTCAGCTTCAGCAGGTGAGTCTTGCATCATGATCTCTTCAAGAAGTTCCCGGCAATACCCGTGATCGAGACCGCGTATTGTCTTTTTTGCACGAGGTATCGCATATGGGTTCATGCTCAGTTCATCGAGGCCGAGACCAAGCAATACAGGAACATAGCGTGGCTCCCCGGCCATCTCGCCGCACAGGGCAATGGTTATTTTGTTCGCATGAGCATCATCGACCGCTTTTTTTATCATTTTGAGGACAGCCGGATGAAGCGGCTCGTACAGATACGAAACATATTCGTTGACCCGGTCTATGGCAAGGGCGTACTGGATCAGGTCATTTGTCCCTATGCTGAAAAAATCCACCTCTGCGGCAAGCATGTCGCTTATCATGCATGCCGACGGAACCTCTATCATGATGCCCGTTTTGATATCCTTATTATATGATATGCGCTTCCTCGATAATTCTTCCATACATTCTGCAATGATGGCCTTGGTTTTGCGTACCTCCTCGATACCTGAGACCATCGGGATCAGAATCCTCAAAGGCCCGAACGCGCTTGCCCGCAAGATCCCCTTCAGTTGCGCCTTGAAGAGCGGCACCTCTTTGATGCACAGCCTGATGGCGCGAAGGCCCATTGCCGGGTTTATCTCCTTCGGCATTTCGATCTCTGAGACAAATTTATCCCCGCCAATATCGAGGGTCCTGATCGTTATATATTCCAACGACCTGCTTTCGGCAAGCTTCCGGTATATATGATAGTGGTCCATTTCGCTCGGGAGATCATGTTTCTTCGAGAGGTATATATATTCTGTCCGGTAAAGCCCTATACCGCTTGCCCCGTACTTTTCCACAATATCCATTTCTGCGAGAAGTTCTATGTTCGCACCTACCCTCATTTTGAACCCGTCTTTTGTCTCGGGTTTCAATCGTGCCAATCGCAGGTGCTCTTTCTTAAGGTTCCTAAAATGTATCTGTTTTGCAAGATACTCCTTCTGTACTTCCTTGGCCGGGTTTATGATGATGAGGCCTTCGTCTCCGTCGATGATGACAAGGTCGTTATTCTTCACGAGACTGCTGACATTCCCGACTCCTACAACCGCTGGCATCTCGAGCGCCCTTGCAACGATGGATGTATGTGACGTCCTTCCCCCGACATCGGTTGCGAAGCCGCTTATACGGTTCAGGTTAAGCTGAATTGTATCGGCAGGCGACAGATCATGGGCAATGATGATCGATTTGCCTTTTATACTGGTCCGTTCTATAGGGGATTTTTTTTCAGTGGAGAGAATCCGGGCAAGTCTTTCGTAGATATATTTGATGTCCTGGCCGCGCTCCTTGAGATAAGGATCTTCCACCTGATCAAAGCTGGCGAGAAACCGGAAAGTGACAATCTCAAGGGCCCACTCCGCGTTTATTAACTCCGACCGGATCACATCGATCACTGAATTTGAAAAAAATTCATCCTGAAGGATCAATACGTGAGCATCAATAATAAAGGCGTGTTTTCTGACATCGTCGTCCGGTATGGAGTCCTTGATTTGGTTGAGCTGCTCTGTCGCCTCCTGGATCGCTGCCTTTATCCGTGCAATTTCACGGTCAATCTGGCGTTCGGTTATTGAACGTTTGGTGATCGCAACCTTGCCCCGGTCAATAAGGCGCACCCTTCCCAAAGCGATGCCGGAAGAAACGCCAATCCCCTGGAGTGTTTTATTTACAAAAAGTTCTTCTTTCATTCCTCGTTAAATCCATTGTTAATAAGGTCTCCCAATTCTTGAAAGGCCTTTTCTTCGTCCTCTCCTTCAGCTCTTAGCACTATTTTACTACCAAGAGGACAGGCCAACATGAGCAGGCCCATGATGCTCTTTCCATTTACCTGCATGCCGTCCTTTTCCATAAGCACGTTCGAGTTGAATTTGGCCGCAGACTTGACGAACATTGCCGCCGCGCGCGCGTGAAGGCCAAGCCTGTTCCTGATCGTAAATACGCCTTCGAGCATTGCCCTAGTCCTTCTTCCTCGCTTTCAGGACATCCGTTGCGCGGTATATGTTCTTCTGTCCATACTGTGTTATGAAATTCGCCAGTTCACCGAGCTTCCTTCCCTCCCGGTATGTGACCAGCTTGATAAGCATCGGAAGATTGACACCCGCCACAACCTCAACCTTGTCCTCTTCCAAGAATGACAGGCTTATATTCGAGGGGGTTCCACCAAACATATCGGTCAGTATAATGACACCGTCCCCTGTATCTGCGCTTTTTAAGGCTGACACAATCTTTTCTTTTATTTTTTCGACCTGATCGTCGGGAAAGATGTCGACCGCGACAAATTGTTCCTGTTTGCCCACAATTAATTCAGTAGCTGCAACCATTTCACGGCTCAGATTAAAGTGTGCCACCACAACGAGACCGATCATAAAAGCCTCCTCAGTTCTTTTCTATATCCCTGTGAACGGTGGATACACTATAACCCATGGTATTTAATTGTTCGGCCAGCTCGCCGGCAATAAATACCGAGCGGTGTTTTCCGCCCGTGCAGCCAAAACATATGGTCAGATAACTTTTTCCCTCATTCTCAAATAGAGGAATAAGGTACACCAAAAAATCTGAAAGAAAAAGGAAATATTTCTTGAATACTTCCTGAGACTTAATGTATTCCATCACCTCGCGGTCGAGTCCCGTTTTCTCGCGGAGCCCCTCCACGAAGAAAGGGTTCGGGAGAAATCTCACGTCGAGAACGATGTCCGCCTCGAGAGGAAGCCCGAACGCATAGCCGAATGACATGAGATTTATCTTCATGCGCTGTTCCTGGGTACCATACTTGTTAAGCACCCATCGGCGCAGCTCGTGCGGGGTCAAGTGAGTTGTATCGATAACTTCGTCTGCCATATTCCTGAGCCAAGTCATTAATTTTCGCTCTTCTGCCAAGGCATCTTTGACGTTGGGAGAATCCAGGAGCGGATGGGACCTACGCGTCTCGCGAAATCTCCGTATAATGCTCTCTTCGGTGCTTTCCAGAAAGAGCACCTTCGCGTTGAATTCCTGTTTTACTCTCTTTATCACATCCTGACCGGTCTCAAAAAAGTCGCGCAGGCGCACGTCGATGACAAATGCGCACCTCTTCACTTTTTCGCCCTCAGCCCGGTTCAGTTCCAAGAATTTGAGGAGAAGGACTATCGGAAAATTATCCACACAGAAAAAGCCTATGTCTTCGAGCGCTCTTAAGAATGTCGTTTTGCCCGAACCGGAAATGCCGCTTACGATGATGGTGTCTCTCATTCCGCCATATCCTCCCTCATAGATCTTTGCATCCGTTTTTCAAGCTCAACAGCGGTATTTATCCCTTGCCTGCGCAGGATAAAATTGCGGCATGCAAGTTCAATGATTGCCGACACATTCCTACCAGAGCTTATAGGTATTTTCACGAATGGCAGATCTACGCTTAGAACTCTGTATTTATCTTCCTTGAGGCCCACGCGTTCACACTCGAGTGACGCGTCCCAGTCAAAAAGCTCGATGACGAGATCTATCTTCTTCTTGTCGATTACCGCAGACACTCCGAAGAGATGCCGGATATCGACGATTCCGACACCCCTGATCTCGAGCAGACTCTTGATCATCTCCGGGGCTTCTCCGTAGAGGTCTATCGCTCCAATCTTTTTTATATGGACCGCATCATCGACTACCAGGCGGTGTCCCCGCATAATGAGTTCCAGGGCATTTTCACTTTTACCGATACCGGGCCTCCCCATGATAAGGGCGCCGACGCCAAGGATGTCCATCAGTACGCCGTGGAGCGTCGTGGAAGGAGCGAGCTTCTCTTCGAGAAGCTTCGATATCCTTTCGATGAATATAGACGTAACAAGTCTTGTTCTAAGTAACGGTATCCCTTTTTCTTCTGCTGATATAAGGAAAAATTCGGGCACCTTCAGGTTTCGCGATACGATAAAACATACGACATTATTACGGCACAATTCCCGTATGATGCGCTTGTTTTCCGACTCGGTCAGCGAGCGAAGGTAGGATATCTCGATGTTTCCCAGTATCTGCACCCTGTGCGGATGGAGATATACCATGCGACCCGTTATGACGAGGCCTAATTTCTGTATCCTCGGGTTATAGATCTTCCGGGAAAGCCCCTTGTTTCCTGCTAGGACTTCCAGTTCCAATCCATACAGTTCATCGTCTACAAGCTGCTGTACCTGAATCCCTTTCATGCGTTCTTCCTGTCAAGAGATCATGCCGGCCGTTCAAATGTGTATTAAGCCGGTAAGGCAACCGCTCGTTCAATATTTTTCGTCCTCTTCTACAATGCTCTGATAGAGCACACGGGCATCGTCGGGCATCTCGAGCAACCTTCTCCGGAACGACGGGTCGCGAAGGATCCTTGATATTCGTGATAATGCCATGAGGTGAAGACTTGCCGAATCCTCCGGAGCGAGAACCAGAAAAAAAATATGCACCGGTTTTCCATCCACGGCGTCAAAATCCACCCCTTTTCTGGAGCGAGCGAATACGCACATGATCTGGCCGGAACCACCGAGTTTCCCGTGAGGTATCGCTACCCCGTCGCCAATACCGGTCGATCCCAGCGATTCACGTTCCATTACGACCCTGACCACGGGATCGATATCATTTATAAGTCCCGCGGTCTTTAACCGTGATGCAAGGAGTGCCACTACTTTTTTCTTGGTGCCGCCTTTTATATCGCAAATAACCGTGGACTCTTTCAGTATTTCACCGAGCCTCAAGGTCCCTTCCCTGCTGTCTCGATAAGGCTGAAATTCCCGTCCTTTCTCTTATAGACTATGCAGACATTGTCGCGTTCCCGTTCGCGAAAGACCATAAACATATCGCCGGACGCCTTGAGCTGCATTACGGCTTCTTCAGGGTCCATGGGTTTTGCCTCGATAGTCCGGGAAACGATAATACCGGACTCTTCTGCCGTCGGGGTAAGGACGGTGCGTTTCGATTTATTGTCACGGTACGCCTTGACCTTATCGCGGTACTTCTTGAGTCTGCGTTCAAGTTTGTCGACTATCTTATCGATAGCCGCATAGATATCATCCATGACCTCATGCGCATTTATGACAACTCCGTTAATGGTGAACATGACATCGATACGTTGACGGTACCTTCTTTCGAGCGAAATGACCGCGTGTATATCAAGAGGGGTTTCTACGTATTTGTGGAGCCGCGAAAGCTTATCTTCGACATATCGCCTTATGTCTTCGCTGGGATCGACGTGTCTGAAGCTGGTTGTGATATCCATATTGCCTCCGTTATAAAAAATAAGGTTGGCACGCACCAACCTTCGAGCATAAATTAACAGATATGCCGCATCAAGTCAATCCAATTCCCCGAAAGTATTACGTAATTTACCAAAGAGCACGCTGGTGCAACCTGACCTTCTTAAAGAAAATTAAGATTACTTTAGTCAACCACCATCCTTTCACGAGAAGACCGTATGTTCAAGATCTCCCTGTACTTGGCAACTGTACGCCGCGCGATATTGATATCGTGCAGGGATTTGAGAGTCCGTGCTATCTCATCGTCGGTCAAAGGCTTCTTTTTGTCTTCCTTCTTGACAAGCTCTGCGATGAGATCCATGACAACATTGGTCGACAGGGAATCCCCATCTCCAGTGTTGATGCTGGTCGGAAAGAAGAATTTCATTTCGTAAACCCCGTGGGGCGTGCTCATATATTTGCTGGTCGTTATCCTGCTCACGGTGGATTCATGCACGCCGACATCCTGTGCCACGTCTTTCAATATAAGGGGCTTGAGCGACCTCAAGCCTTTGTCGAAAAACTCCATCTGAAAGTTGACGATGGACTCGGCGACCAGGAAGAGCGTTCGCTGCCTTTGCTGGATGCTTTTTATGAACCACTCGGCCTGCTTCATCTTGTTCTTTATATATCTCTTGGTCTCGCCGCTTACCTTCCGGTCGGTTGCAAGGCCCAGGTAATAACGGCTCATCCTGAGTTCAGGTATATCGTCATTGTTGAGCGCTATCTCGTATCCTTCCTCCCCTTTGGCCACATACACGTCGGGAACGATATATGAGATAAACTCGTCGCTGAAATTTCTCCCCGGCTTGGGATCAAAAGATTTGATCCTTTCAAGGATCTCCTTTATCTTTTTGATCGAAAAACCGGTAGCCTTTGCAATGCCCTTGAGATTATTGCGTTGAATAAGGTCGAAATGGCTCGAGACGACCGTGTAAAAAACAGGGTCTTTCTGCCCGGACAGCTCATACTGGATCAGGATACATTCCTTGAGGTCTCGCGCCCCTACGCCCGCAGGGTCCAGCTTCTGGACTTTTCTCAAAACAGGTTCGAGGGCCTCAAGGGAAAATCCCGAGTCTCGCGCAATTTCATCGAGACTGCATACGAGATACCCGTTATCATCAATATTCTCGATTATCCATTCGGCAACGACACGTTCCCTGGGATCAAAATCAGACAGACCGATCTGCCATCTCAGGTGGTCCCTGAGATTGTAAGTTTTTCTGACCATGTTTTCATAGTCAGGTGCTTCTTTTTCTTCGCCTGGGAAATAATCTTCAGAAGGCGAATAGCGGTCTAGCAATTCCTGGATCTCTTTTTTGTCGTCCTGGGTCTCTTCCGGTTCAGGCCGAACCTCTTCATCCCTGATCTCCAGGATGGGGTTTTCTTTCATTTCCAACTCGATCGCCTCAACAAGCTCCAGTTTCGAGAGCTGAAGGAGCTTGATGGCCTGCTGCAGCTGCTGCGTCAGAACAGGCGAAAGCTTTTGTGTTTGTTTAAGTTCCAACATCTATATTAAATTCCTCACCAAGATATACTTCGCGCACGATCCTGTCCTGGGCCACACTTTCCGGTGTGCCCTCGAGAAGGACTTTGCCTGCATTGACGACGTACGCTCTATCACATATCGGCAGCGATTCCCGGACGTTATGATCGGACAACAATATCCCGATGCCACGCTGTCTAAGACCGTAGATTATCTTCTTCAGGTCGGAAACCGATATCGGGTCTATGCCGGAAAACGGTTCATCAAGCAACATAAAGCGCGGCGATGTCATAAGGGCCCGAGCAATTTCAAGCCGCCTGCGTTCACCACCAGAGAGGGAGTCAGCGTTGTTCTGCGCAAGGTGGTCCAGTTTAAAGGACTCCAGTATCTCGATCACCCTATGGTTTATCATGTCGGAATCGACGCCGAGAAACTCCAGGATGGCCTTGAGATTGTCGGATACGGTCATCTTCTTGAATACAGACGGCTCCTGAGGAAGGTACGTGATCCCCTTGCGCGCCCGCATGAACATGGGAAGATCGGTAATGTTCTCGCCGTCGAGCATGATCCTACCGCTATTGGGTTTGATAAAACCGATTATCATGTAAAACGACGTTGTTTTCCCGGCCCCGTTCGGACCAAAAAGACCGACTATTTCGCCCTGCTCCATATACATGCTGATGCCGTCCACTACTTTTCTGCCGTTATATATTTTTGATAGGCCTTCCGCGGCCAAAGTTGCCTTCGTCAATGTTATTTTCCCTTTTCCACGTGTATCTTCGGTCTTTCTACGAACAATTTTCCATCGTTCGTCGTGTATACGACACGAACACCTTTCATTTCTACATTGTCCTTGATAACCCTTGGGAATTGGGTGAACACTATTGTGCCTTCCTTAAAATGATATACTGCCTTTTCACTTTTAGCAACCGTGCCTTTCGTCATGACACGCACGTTGCCGTCAGCCTCGATCCGCTCGACTTCGTTATCCACGCTATATATGTGGACAATGTCGCACACCATGTCCAGGTCCTTTCCTTTCATGATGACCTTGCCTTCAAGGATATATGTGCTCACCTTGAAATAATACAGCAGGCTGTCCGCCTGAAAATTGTATTTTCCTTTTTCCGTCACG
Organism: Deltaproteobacteria bacterium UBA5329; assembly: GCA_002408185.1. Taxonomy (GTDB): domain Bacteria; phylum Desulfobacterota; class Syntrophorhabdia; order Syntrophorhabdales; family Syntrophorhabdaceae; genus Delta-02. The sequence goes on along the minus strand of DHQV01000105.1, from coordinate 129,171 downwards.
ATGGTCCCTGCCACATCGGACAGGATCTTTACGGTTTCATCGTTGGTATTTGCCAGAAGGCCGGTCCCCCTCATGTCGATCTTTTTTCCCTTGATATGCACGGCATCTTTCGTTGTCGTCAGACCTTGCTTGAAATCAAAATCCATGTACGGGCTCTTCAGTGTATACTCGCCCTTATAAAAAACCTGGACGTTATCCACGTGGCCGGATTCTTTATCCGTATCCATCTGACCTTTTGTTCCCGTAAATTCGATCACGACATCAGGTTTCGGTTTGTAGAGCCCTTTGAGGTCGTCAAGTTCGATAAGCGGCTTATCCAGGTATTTCCGCGCAATTTTCGCCGTCAATTCCCAATCGACAACACCGCGCTTCTCACCTGTATATTTCACATCCTTGAAAACAACTGCCTTCCTGGTGTCCTGGGTAACGGGAACGGCCTGTTTTCCCGGTTTACTTGCAAAGAAGTAAAAGGCCACTATCAGGCTTGCCAGAATAAATCCAAAAGATATGTAGATAACGATCTTTCTGTTGAACATAGCAAATACTAGTAATTAGGTGATGGGTTATGGGCCTATCAACTATCACCTAATTACCCATCACCTTTATTTTTCATACCACCTTCGCCTTGAGCAGGTCGTGAATGTGCACGATGCCGACCGGCCGCAAACGGTCTTCATCAATGACAAACAGGGACGTGATCGAAAACTCCTCCATTTGTTTCAAGGCATACGCAGCAAGGGCATCTTTGTGGATCACCTTCGGTTCAACGGTCATGACATCGCCCGCCTTCCTGATCAGAAGAGAATCGTCATACCGCTCGATCGCTCTGCGCAGGTCACCGTCCGTTATGATGCCGGCAAGGTTTCCTGCCCCGTCATATACAGCGGTGACGCCCAGTCTTTTTGATGTTATTTCAAGGATAGCGTCCTTCATCGATGTGTCTATGGAAACGCTAGGGACCGCCTGGTCCGTATGCATAATATCTTCGACCCGGAGAAACAGTTTTCTCCCCAATGAGCCTCCCGGATGAAGGAGTGCAAAATCCTCGACTTTGAAGGCACGTCTTTCCATGACTGACAATGCAAGAGCATCCCCCAGGGCAAGCGTGGCAGTAGTGCTCGACGTCGGGACGATATTATACGGACATGCCTCGTCCACCTCTACCGACAGCGAGATATTTCCCAGACGGGCAATTGTTGACTCGCGATCCCCGGTTATCGTTATAACGGGAATACCAAGCCTCTTGATCCATGGAATGATCTTGAGCACCTCTTCCGTCTCCCCGCTGTTGCTCACAATAATAAGTACGTCACTGCGCTGGAGCATGCCAAGGTCACCGTGGAGGGAATCGGCAGGATGAACGAACAATGCCGGTGTACCCGTGCTTGAGAGGGTCGATGCGATCTTTTTGCACACGAGCCCCGATTTTCCCATGCCGGTCAGAACGACCCGTCCTTCACACCGATGCATGATCTCTGCTGCCTCGTTAAAGGCATTATCAAGGCTTTCCATAACGCGCAGCAGGGCTTCGGCCTCTTTCTTCAAAACATCCTTGCCGGTCTTCAGACTGTCCAAAGTGCCTCCTCGATCTTTTTCAGGATTGCGAGGATCTTTTCAAGGTCTGAAAGAGGCAATGAATTGTCGCCATCGCACCGGGCATTCGTTGGGTCAGGGTGTATCTCCATAAATATCCCGTCAATTCCGACTGCAACAGCGGCCCTCGCGAGAGGAACGATGAAACGCGCCTCGCCGCCCGAATGATCGGACATCGCAGAAGGCTGCTGAACGCTGTGCGTTGCGTCAAACACGACAGGGTACCCAAAATCCCGCATTATGGGAATGGCCCGGAAGTCATTGACAAGGGTATTGTAGCCGAACGATGTCCCCCGTTCCGTAACGATTATATTTGTATTCCCTGTCGATTCGACCTTTCGTATGGCATGCACGATGTCACGGGGAGAAATGAACTGGCCCTTCTTTATATTGACAGCCCGGCCCGTCTCACCGCAGGCAAGCAGGATATCGGTCTGCCTGGACAGAAGTGCCGGCACCTGAAGAACGTCCACGACCTCTGCTGCCATGTGCGCTTCTGCGACGGAATGAACATCAGTGAGAACGGGCATTCCTACCTCTTTTTTTACCTCATCGAGGATTGTAAGTCCTTTTTCGATCCCGGGCCCTCTATAGCCGGATATCGACGTCCTGTTAGCCTTGTCATAGGAGGATTTGAATATGAACGGCACGCTGAGCCGTGCCGTTACATCTGCGATACCTTGCGCAGTTCGCATCACAAGGTCCCGGCTTTCGATTACGCAGGGACCGCCTATCAGAACAAAAGGCCTCCTGCCTATCGTAACTGTACCGATCTTTACTTCTCTTTGCATTTAAGTTTCTCCTGCCGCCGCTTCAGCGAGGCCTTTATAAAATCCCTGAAAAGCGGGTGAGGATCAAATGGCTTTGATTTGAATTCCGGATGGAACTGGCACCCTACGAACCATGGATGTCCTTTCATTTCAATGATCTCGACGAGGGTGCCATCAGGGGAGATGCCGGACACGATCATGCCGGCCTTTTCCAGCTGTTCGCGGTATTTCATGTTGAACTCGTACCGATGGCGGTGCCGTTCCTGAACGATCTCCTTCTCGTACGCCTTTTGTGTCAGCGAGCCGGGGGTTAGGACGCACGGATACGCGCCGAGCCTCATCGTACCCCCCTTATCTGAATACTGGTCGCGCATCTGCAACTGGTTTTCACGGTCCACAAATTCTTCAATTAGATATATCAGGGGGAACGGGGTCTTTTCATTGAATTCACAGCTGTTTGCATCCTTGCACCCGGCAAGGTGTCGTCCTATCTCTACGACGGCAAGCTGCATGCCGAGGCACAATCCAAAGAAAGGTATTTTTTTCTCACGGGCGTGCTCGATCGCATTTATCTTTCCCTCGATCCCGCGATCTCCGAAACCGCCTGGAACAAGTATCCCGTCGACGTTGAAAAGGTCTGAAGTTATGCCCTTTTCTATGTCTTCCGAATCGACATAGCGGACATTTACCCTGCAGTTATTTGCAATACCGCCGTGTACAAGCGCTTCATTGAGGCTTTTATATGAATCCTTAAGCTTGACGTACTTTCCGACAAGCGCGATGTCGACTTCTTTTTTCGGGTTCTTTATCGTGTCACCAATCGCTTCCCACTTGGAAAGATCCGGTTTTTTTGCCCAGATATTCAGGGATTGCGTGATCTTGTCGTCGAGACCCTCGTTGTGAAATGCTAAAGGCACCTCGTAGATTATCTCGGCATCCTTGGCCGCGATCACGGCGTCTTTTTCCACATTGCAGAAGAGAGATATCTTGTCCTTGAGGCCCTGTGATAGAGGCCGCTCGGTCCGGCAAAGCAATATATCCGGCTGAATACCTATCCTGCGCAATTCATTGACACTGTGCTGGGTGGGCTTTGTCTTCATTTCATCAGCGGTCTTGATAAAGGGTACAAGCGTGAGATGAACGAAGAGAGAATTTTCTTTCCCGAGGTCATTCCGAAGCTGTCGTATCGCTTCAAGAAACGGAAGCCCCTCGATGTCGCCGACAGTGCCTCCTATTTCAACAATGACGACATCGATGCCTTCGTCGACATCGAGCACCCTCCTTTTGATCTCGTCCGTGATGTGGGGTATGACCTGAACAGTCCCACCGAGGTACTCTCCTTTCCGTTCGCGAGAAATTACTGTGTCATAGACCTGACCGGTGGTGAAATTGCACTTCCGGGTAAAAGTTGCTGTTGTGAAACGCTCGTAGTGCCCGAGATCGAGGTCCGTCTCGGCACCATCCTCCGTTACAAAGACCTCTCCGTGCTGAAATGGGTTCATTGTCCCCGGATCGACGTTAATATAAGGGTCAAGCTTTTTGATCGTTATATTGAGTCCGCGAGACTCGAGGAGTGCCCCGATAGATGCCGCTGCGATCCCCTTCCCCAGGGAAGAAACGACACCGCCCGTTACAAAGATAAACTTTTGTCTCACTTTCGTCCCCCGATAAAAAGCCTTACCAACTCTTCTCCCGTCACTATCCCCCCGCCCACGCTCTCATCGTAATCCCTGCCGGAACCCTTGAGCGATCCTCCCTTTTCGAATATGGCAAAAGGTACCGGGACAGCAAAATGGGTTTTCATCGAAATTGGTGTCGCATGATCCGTAACAAGAAGAAATCTGGTCTCATTATCCGTTTTGTCGAGGAGAACCCCGAGGATCTCTTTATCGATGCGCTCTATTGCCTTTATCTTTTCGGCAACGTTTCCGTTGTGCGACGCCTCGTCCGGAGCCTCAATGTGAAGATAGACGATATCGTGCTCCTTTATCAATTCCAGGGCCGCCCTGGCCTTTGCTCCGTAATCGGTGTCGAGATAACCGGTAGCACCGGCTATGACGGGTGTTTCGAATCCCACGAGGCGGGATAGGCCACGCACCAAGTCCACGGCGCAGACCGTAGCCCCCTTGAGCCCGAATTTCTTTCTGAACGGGGGAAGATCGGTCCTTGTGCCCTGGCCCCACAGCCAGATGCTGTTTACAGGGATCTTGCCCGAGTCGGTGCGTCTTTTGTTGACCTCGTGAATGGCAAGCACCTCGCGGGAGTCGTCCATGAGCGCCCTGACCGTTTCGGCGCCTTCGCCCGATGGGAGATAACCGGCTATTGGTTTTCCCGTTATGTCATGGGGAGGTGTGGTCGATAAGTTCGATTTCCCGCCCCTCCATATCATAATATGCCGGTATCCGACCCCCGTGTAAAATTTGATCTCATCACTCCCGAGCTTTTCGTTCAGGGTTTTGACGATCACGTCCGCTTCGTCTGTTGATATGTGGCCCCCGGAATAGTCGATCATAACATCCTGGTCATCCGCGGACCCGATATGGACAAGATTGCATCGATAGGCCACGTCATCGGAACACATCGGTATCCCCATACCGAAGGCTTCTATGGATGCCCTGCCTGCGTAATAGCGGGCCGGATTGTATCCGAACAAGGACATTCCCGCGACATCACTGCCCGGGGGAAAGCCGTCAGGCACGGTATTAACCCTGCCAACCACACCTTCACGCGCCATCATGTTCATATTAGGTTTATGGGATGCCATCAGAGGGGTTTTCCCCCCGAGTTGATCAAGGGAAAAATCAGCCATGCCATCGCCAATTATTACGATATATTTCATAGTTGGAGACCGGGGCGCAGATACGTCACGAATTGCCTTCTTCTATCCTTATATGGACACTCTGCCCTTTCGTAAAAGACAGCTTGTCAATAGCCTGTTTAGCCTTCTTAAGACCGTCCTCCGCCGCATCGTGTGTCACCATGACGATAGGAACATACCCGCTCAATTTTCTGCCCTGCTGGGTAACCGCAGAAATGCTTATCTTGTAATCAGATAAGATGCCCGATATCTTCGAAAGCACCCCGGGCATGTCCTTGGCCATTACCCTGAGATAATAAGGCACACGTGAACTTTTTGCCTCCCTGTGCCTGCCGGAAACCGTCAATCCCGGAACCGACACAACCGCTTTACCGGATATCTTTTTCGCCAGATCGACGATATCGCTCACAACGGCGCTGCCCGTCGGCTCGCTTCCGGCCCCTTTCCCATAAAAAAGGTTCGGGCCTACCCGGTCACCAACAATGTACACGGCGTTATAAACGCCATTGACGCTGCTCATGGGATGATTCAGGGGAAGCATTGCCGGTTCCACCCGGGCTTCGATCCCCGAGGAAGTCTTCTTCGCTATAGCCAGCAGTTTGATCTTATATCCAAAATCCCGCGCAAACCCGATATCGACCGGATCGATGCGGGATATTCCATGGATCGTAATATTCTTCATCGTTACCGGGGATGAAAAAGCGAGCCGCACCAGGATCGAAAGTTTATGGGCTGCATCGATGCCTTCGACATCAAATGTCGGGTCTTTTTCCGCATACCCCTCCTGCTGCGCATTTTTCAGCGCCTCTCCAAACGATATGCCCTCGTCAGTCATCCTCGAAAGGATGTAATTGCTCGTTCCGTTGAGGATGCCCAGGATATATGTGAACCGGTTTCCGACAAGCCCGTCCCGGATCGCCCTGATCACCGGGATCCCGCCGCACACGGATGCCTCAAACCCGATGTCGCATCCCGTCTTCGCGGCCAGCGCGAAAAGTTCATCACCCTTTTCCGCCAGAAGCGCCTTGTTTGCTGTAACGACCTGTTTTTTTCGGCTGAGGGCCTCTTTTATAAAATCGCTTGCCGAATCCATCCCCCCGATAAGCTCGGCAACGATATGGACCCGTTCATCCCGGATCAATTCCATGGCGTCAGAGGTGAGCATCGTCCGGTCGATATTCTTTCCTTTCAGTTTCCGGGGATCTATTTCGGCTACGTGCACGACACCAAGGTCAAGGCCGGTCTTTTTCCGGATAAGCGCCGCACGTTCCGTCAATATGCGGTATGTTCCAGTTCCGACTGTTCCCAACCCTATAATTCCTACTCCGATCATGATCGCCCCATCCGGCGAAAGAATCGCTCCCGTCGCCGATTGATTTATTCGGTATATAACGATGTTGAAAATTACCACATTCCCGCGGATACAATCAACAGGAAACCAAGCAAGAATCATTCCAAAAACCGGTATTGGGAAAAATTCCCGCAAAGCGGGTTAAAGTTTATAGCCGAATTTGCGGAGCATATCCTTCCGGGCTTTTTTGTCGTCGTCTTTTTCGATCCCGGCAGGTCTTGCGCCGTCGATAACCCCCATGACGCCCCGCCCCGAAACCGTCTCAGCCACGACGACCTCGAGGGTATTTGCGGTAGCGCAATATATCTGGCACACTTCCTGGCAGGCCTTCACCGCATTGAGCACATTGATGGGGAAACCATCGCGCATAAATATTACAAATGTATGGCCGCACGCAAGGTTGAAGGACGTTTCTGCCGCAAGTTTCGCCAGTGATTCATCATTGCCCTCATACCGCGTAAGGCACGGCCCGCTTGCCTCGGAAAAGGCAACCCCGAATTTCAGGGACTGGGCAGACCCGACAAGTATCTCGTACAGGTCCTCGACGGTTTTTATGAAATGAGACTGCCCGATCACAACATTCAGCCCTTCAGGGATATCGATCCTTACCGTTTTGAATTCCATGATGCCTCCTTGTAGAAGAATTTAACCGGAACTTTCGTCAAATGGTCTTTCTTTTCTAAAGTCCGGCACAAAAAGCGGTGCGCTTTCAAGCTCTTGAATGAAAACATTGTCGAAACCATTGTCTATGAGATATGTAACGACACTATCGTATTCGTCCTGCCTGATCCTCCTGCCAAGGACCGGATAATCTCCCGAACGATAAAGAGGGAGATATTGGGACATAAGGCCGATCCACGTCGACCTTCCCAGGTGTTCGCCAATCCATTCAAAGATCTGCTTCGACCCGGCAAGCCCTCCAGGAAGGACAAGGTGGCGCACAATGGTGCCTTTTTTAGCGATGCCGTCTTCGACAACCAGATCCCCGACTTGGCGTTTCATTTCCAGGATGGCCGCCCTGGCAGCTTGCGGGTATGGCGCGTCATCCGATGCATGCGAAAGCCGCTCAGCGATGGGACCGCTCCAGTACTTGAAATCCGGAAGATATATATCGATAAGGCCTTCGAGGGACTCAAGCACCTCCACACTGTCATAAGCGTTTGTATTGTAAACGAAAGGCAATTCAAGACCCCTTCGCTTCGCCTGCTCGATCGCGGGCGCGATAAAAGGGACGTATGACGTGGGGCTCACAAGGTTGATATTATGGCATCCCATTGACTCAAGGGAAAAGAAAATGGAAACCAGCTCTTCAACCTTGACCGGTCTCCCGAGGCCTTCATGGCTTATCTGGTGATTCTGGCAAAAAATACAGCGCAGATTGCAGAATGAAAAGAATATATTGCCGGACCCTTTCGTCCCCGTTACAGGAGGCTCTTCCCCGAAATGAGGGCCAAAATGGGCTATCTTGAGATCCCGGTCGGCACCGCAAAAGCCCTTTTCGCCAGCGATCCGGTCAGCTCCGCATTTGCGCGGACACAACCTGCAAGGGGAAAGCATGGAAAGATAGGGCTGCATCGGAATAGTATAACAAAAACGAGGCGTTCTTATATTCCCACCCTCACCAATTTCGCATACAGCGTTCTTACTATATCGTGCGGGTCCATCGCTATGAGGAGCCCCCGTCTGCCACCGTTTATGTAGATCTTCGGCAGGTCAAGGAGCGACTCCTCCATATAGACAGGCATTGCCTTGCGCGTGCCGAAAGGAGACGTTCCACCTATCATATAGCCGGAATGTTTCTGAGGATTTGCGGAAGGGACAACCTTTTTGACGCCCAAGATGCGGGCCAGCTCTTTCGTTGATACCTCTTTATTGCCATGCATGAGGACAATGGCGGGCCGGCCGGTCTCATCCTCCATGATTAGCGTCTTGATGACCATTTGCTCGTCGACATGATACTGCTTCGCAAAAGTCGATGTGCCGCCGCGTTCCACGTATTGATACGGATGCTCCGTAAACTCGACCTTCCTCTCCCTCAGGAATCTAACCGCAGCAGTGACATGTCTTTTGTCTTTCGCCATAGATTATCTCGCAAAACCTGAACGGCGAATTGCTAACAATTTATGTGTGTTACACCTCACGACTTATGACTGACGACTTACGATTCCAATATTTCCTTTATGTTCAGATTGATAAATTTTTCCCCCATTTCCATGCGTACCATCGGTGAGGCGACTATCCTGGCAAAGCCGTCCTTGTGGACCGGCCCCTTTGCCGGATAAAAACCGTACCATGTCCTCATGTTGTGGTCGACGATCCTCGTCCTTCCATTGCCCGTCGTATAGACGCCCGCAGCCTCGAAGACGAGGTTCGGCCGGGGGTTGCCTATCCCGAACGGGCCTAATTGTTCGAGCAACTCCATGACATCTACTGTCAGTTCGTGAAACCCTGCAACGGTGTCAATATGCGCCTGGCGCTTCCGGGAAAGGACCGTTCCCTCAACGGACTTCTCGAATGCATCGGCAAAAAGTTCGATGTTGTGCTCCTCGATGGAGACCCCACACGCATATTTATGACCCCCGTACTTGAGAAGTAGCGGCGAAAGGGAACATATCGT
>DHQV01000105.1:98845-119962 GCA_002408185.1 Deltaproteobacteria bacterium UBA5329 | reverse complement strand
ACGGCGAAAGGGAACATATCGTTTCAAACAGGTCCATGCCGTCCCCGCCGCGCCCGGAACCCTTCCATATACCGTTGACCTTAGTCAGGACAATGGCCGGTTTTCCGAATCGCTCCATCAATTTTTGGGCGACGATGCCTAGAACGCCTGCGTGCCATTTTTCATCGAACACAACGATGCTCTTCCTGCCTGCCAACCCATTGACAGAGATATCGTTCACTATCTGGTCATGAATATCCTTTTCGAGTGCCTGCCTGCGGTTGTTCGCTTTCTGAAGCTCCGCCAGAAGGGCAAGCGCTGTTGCATCATCGGGAGCCACAAGAAAATCCAGGGATGGATCCGGGCGTGAAACCCTTCCGGCAGCGTTGATCCGGGGCACAATGATAAAACCGAGCGCAAACTCGTTAACCAATCCCTTCGATATTGTCCTGTTTCCAAGCATCGAGCGCAGCCAGGCCCTCGGGGCCCGGTTCATGACCTCTATGCCGTGCCTGACCAGTATCCGGTTATCGCCGATGAGGGGCACCATGTCGCCGACGGTGCCAACCGTGACAAGATCGAGCTCCTTTTTCAGGTTGATGTGTTTCGGCAGGAGGCCTTTTCTGTGCAGAACCCTCCTCAACCCCATGAGAAAAAAGAACGTCACCCCGCAGGCGGCAAGGTCCCGGGTCGGAAACATCGCATCCTTTCGTTTCGGGTTGATAACGGCATCCGCCGGGGGGAGTTCGGCCCCTATCTCATGATGGTCTATCACGATGGTATCGATACCAAGCTCGTTTGCACGCGCAATTTCCTCGGCGTTCGAAGAACCACAGTCAAGTGAAACGAGGAGGTCGATCCCCTGCGCGTACAACTCATGCATCCTGTCGCTGTGGAGCCCATAACCCTCCTCGCGGGTCGGTATGTGCACGACTGGTGTGATGCCGAGGTGTTTGAGGAAATTGTGTACTAGGGCGATGCTTGAAATGCCGTCAGCGTCGTAATCACCCCAGATGCATATTTTTTCACCGTTCTTTATGGCATCGACGAAACGTGTGATCCCTTTTTCCATATCGGGAAGGCCGAACGGGTCGGACAGGTCGTCAAGACGGGGGCTTAAGAAGACAGAAGCCTCGCCGGGCGTCGTGATACCTCTGGCAACGAGGATACGGGCGATAATATCCGGGATTCCCAGAGAACTGCTGATTCCGGCTGCGCAATGCACCGCCTCATCGGTTGGCATATTGCCCGGTCCTGACCCATTGCTTTCAGTCATGGGCAATCCCAGTTATGGCCGATATGCCGGCACACGCGTTCTCCTTGAGCCATGAATCGAGGCTGGCGATGATCTTCGGCATGGTAAAAGGATCTACGAATGTCGCGGTCCCGACCTGTATCGCCCGGGCGCCCGCCATCAGGAACGCCAGGGCATCTTCGACATTCATGATCCCTCCTGCCCCTATGATGGGGATCGGTATTTCCTTATAACATTCGTAGACGGCCCGTAAGGCGATGGGCTTCAAAATAGGGCCCGAAAGGCCGCCCTTGAGCGGCATGTTCCTTCTTTTAGTGTCGATGATCGCGGCAGGCATCGTATTTATCAGCGTAAGGCCGTCGGCCCCGCCTTCATATGCCGCCCGTGCTATCTCGACGATATTTTTCACCTCGGGGGTAAGCTTGGCGATGACCGGTATAGGAGTGGTTTCGCGGACCGCACGCACAATGTTATGAACGGCCGGTGCGTCCTTTCCGAAACTTATCCCGCCTTTTTTTATATTGGGACAAGAAAGGTTCATTTCAAGGGCAACAATGAGGTCGTGGGAGGGGATCTTCCTGGCGCAGTAAACGTACTCGTCTTCGGTGAACCCGAAGAAATTCACGATGACGGGCAGGTTCTTTTCTACAAAGAACGGGAAATAATGCGAAAAAAAATGTTCAACTCCGACATTCTGGAGACCTATGGAATTTATCATCCCGTAGCGCTCTTCCCAGACCCGGGGCGTTTTGTTACCGTGATGCGGTTTATCGGACAGGCCTTTTGTAACGTAAGCCCCCAGCGTTTCAATATTCCAGAGGGGCTCTATCTCGATGCCGTAACCGAGTGTACCCGATGCGTTCATAATCGGGTTCTTCAGGGTCTTGCCCAGGAGTTCTACAGCGAGAGGTCCCATAACTCAAATACCGGTCCTTCTTTACACACCCTTTTATAAGGGTTTATCTCGTCTTTTGTTTCCGCGACGCACCCGAAACAGAGTCCCAGGCCGCAGGCCATCCTCTCCTCGATCGAGACTTGGCATGGCACCTTGTGCGGCTCGAGGAATTCCTTCAGACTTATGATCATTCCCTTCGGGCCGCACGCAAATATGGTTGGGTCTTTCGTGCGGTATGACCCGAAATGTTCCCTGAACAGGGAAACGACCGTGCCGTGGTACCCGTAGGAACCGTCGAGCGTTGCCGTAACGACCTCAATGCCTTTAAGGTCCGATATAAGCGGGAGCTCGTTTACCCCGCCGATACCGAGAAACAATATGGCTTTTTCTCCAAGGTTTCTCAGGAGGAGCCGGACCCCCGCATAGCCGATGCCTCCTGCTATGACGATGCACACACCTAAGTCCGGTATCGTGAACCCATGGCCAAGCGGCCCTAGCACCATGACGGGCGCTTGTTTTTGCGCGCGGCTCAATGCATCCGTACCCTTACCGACGATCCGGTACAGAATGGTCAGCTTCGTATCTCGCGCATCGTAGACGCTGAATGGCCTGCGGAGGAATATCTCGCGGTCGGGAATCTTCAGCATGACGAACTGGCCGGGAACAACCTTCCCGATAGGCTTCTCTAGCCGTACCGTCAGGCGGTGATAACCCGGGATGGTGGCGCTATTGTCTATTATCTTGCCCGGTATATCATCCATTTCGTACCTTTATATACTAAGGTTTTGCTTCGAGGGGATTCTAACCCGTAAGTCCCGCAGATGGCAAACATATTTTCCGTGAGTCGAGAGGCGTGAGTTGTTGCAAACTCCTTACGACTTACGACTTTGCGATCAAGTCATAAGGATAGGGCCATCACAATGGCATCCTCATTGGTTTCACTGTAATATCCCTTGCGCTTCCCGATCGCCCTGAAGCCAAGTTTTTCGTAGAGGCCCTGTGCGGGAACATTGGTTTCCCTGACTTCCAGGAACAGCTCTTCGACTGAATTTACGCGGACCGCCTCGATTATCCTTCGCATCATGTCAAGGCCTATTCCCCGGCGCCGATGGCCGGGATGCACCGCGATATTCATGATATGCACCTCGACCCCGGCTTCGTAAAAGATGATATAACCTACCACCTTTCCCCCCTCGATCATTACGAAGTTACGGGCAACGGGGGATTCCAGGGTTTGTTTGAACATGCCGCGAGACCAGGGAGATATGAAGGAACGTTTTTCTATCTCCATCACTTCGGGAATGTCCTGATCGGTCATATCGCGCATCTGCCAATCCTGCATATCACCCGTCACGATGGATCCGTATTGGCCCGCTGTAATTCCTCGGCGGTATTGACATTCATAAAAACGAGGTCGCCGCGGGCATTGCGAAAGCACGGGTCATCCCGTATCACGTTCATCGTCACATACGGGAACACGCCGGATATCTTGAGCCTGTGGAACCCTATCAACCGCAAAAAATGCGGCAGGCAGGACCGGCTGTATACGGCATGAAGAGGTTCATAGTACTGCCCCACCATCGGAATTGTTATTTCCGCATTCCCCGGTGCCCCGATCAGGCACTCGATCGATTCACGGGAAACGAGAGGCATATCGCAGGCAACGACAAAAACACGCTGTTTCGTCGAGTGGAGCAGGGCTGTCGCGATGCCGACCATCGGCGTCTGAACCGGAATGATGTCGTCCACGACAGGCACGTCGATACCGCCAAGCGAGTCGTGCATCGAAGAAACTATTGTTATGTCATCGAATACCATTTTAACTGTGTCGAAAACGGTCTCGATCAATGTTCCACCCTGAAAACCGGCCGTGGCCTTATCGCGCCCCATGCGGAGGCTCCGTCCGCCGGCAAGTATTGCGCATCCAGTGTCCACGCAAAATACCTATCATCTTTCAAAGGCAATAGCAAAAACAGAATAGAGGGGCACTTCCGGGAAATATTGAGATCTCTTAAAAAAAGGCCTTTTATCCCCTGTTCACAATATTGTTCACAAACTGGGGTACGAATTTCGTTAAAAGTCAATAATTTTCGTATCTTAATTTCACATTTTTCAGTTGACAACGGCCACTCCGATGACATAAGATGTCAGAAGCTACAGGGGTAAAGGTACATTTCAAGTTAAATTAGGAGGAGCAATGGGAGCCATACTTTGGATTGCTGAGAAACTCAGCAAATTGATGAGCGTCATTGCTGGAGCGGCTCTTACGTTCATTATGCTGCTCACGGTGTGTGACGTGTTCCTGCGCTACTTCTTCGACAGGCCTATTATCGGTACATTCGAGATAGTCGGTTTGGGCGGGGCAGTAGCCATCGGTTTCGCCCTTCCCATCACCTCATGGATGAGGGGCCACATCTTCGTCGATTTTTTTGTCATGAAATTCCCCAAAGCGGGACAGGGCATAGTCAACGTCATTACGCGCCTTGTCAGTATCGGTATTTTTTACCTTATCGGTCACAATCTGATCAAGTACGGGTATGACCTCTACAAATCCGGCGAGGTATCCCTGACACGGCAGATACCGTTCTATCCCGTCGCATACGGGATGGCGGTGTGCTGCTTCATCCTCTGCCTCGTCCTGATCTGTGACATCATCAAGATCTTCGGAGGTCAATATGAGTGATCCTATTACCGTTGGAATCGTTGGACTCATAATCGTACTCTTTCTGTTCCTCACCAGCATCGAGCTGGGATTCGCCATGATCCTCATGGGTTTTCTCGGTTTCGGGTACCTCATCTCGTTCGATGCCGCGTTCAATCTCTTGGCGAAAGATATGTACGACGTTCTCAATTCATACAGTTTTACGGTCATCCCCCTCTTCGTCCTTATGGGACAGGTGGCGTTCAACTCCGGCATAGCCAAGCGCCTTTTTGACGCCGCCCACAAATTTATAGGCCATATTCCTGGCGGTCTTGCCATGGCAACCGTCGGCGGCGCTACAATATTCAAGGCGATATGCGGTTCCTCTCCGGCAACGTCCGCAACCTTCGCCAGCGTCGCGGTCCCGGAAATGGACCGGTACGGGTACGATAAGCGCCTTTCGACAGGCGTCGTCGCAACCGTCGGCACGCTGGGTATCCTGCTTCCTCCCAGCGTAACCCTAATTCTCTATGGCATTATCACCGACCAGTCGATCGGTCGACTCTTCCTTGCCGGTATTGTTCCCGGCCTCATCATAGCGGCGCTTTTCGTCGCCGTTATTTACGCCTGGTGCAAGATGAACCCGACGATCGGGCCCAAGAGCCCCAAAGCGACCTGGAAAGCAAGATTCAAGACCATACCTGAAGTCATCATGGTTCTCGTCATCTTCCTCCTCGTCATCGGCGGCATCCTCGGCGGCGTATTCACACCTACCGAAGCCGGCAGCGTCGGGACATTCCTCGTTCTCGTCATGACCTTCGCCATGCGCGACCTTAACATCAAAGGATACATAAAATCCGTCGCCGAATCGGTCAGGACTGCCACCATGGTCCTGATTCTCATTGCCGGCTCCACCGTCCTCGGCCATTTCATCGCGGTCACCACGATCCCCATGGTGGCTGCCGACTGGATCGTCAGCCTCAACATGCCGTCCTGGGTCATCGTCGTTTTCATCGCTCTTATTTACCTGATCGGCGGTTCCTTTATCGACGACCTCGCGTTTATGATCTTGGCGACGCCAATCTTCTACCCGGCCATCCTCAAGCTGGGATATGACCCGATGTGGTTCGGCATCCTGATCGGCATCACTGTTATGCTCGGCGTCATCCTTCCCCCAATGGCTATCTGCGTCTTCGTCGTCAAGCAGATCACCAAAACACCATTCGGCGTCATCTACAGCGGTGTCTATCCCTTCCTCATCAGCATCATCCTCGGTGGCGTCCTTGTTTTCCTTTTCCCCGCGCTTTCAACATGGCTACCCCGCTGGCTGATGCCCGGCTAAAAGAAACATGTCCACAAAAAACCCGCTTCCTTACCGAAGCGGGTTTTTTTAATGCCGCAAGTCGTAAGGCGTGAGGAGTTAAACCAATATCATCAAGAACCAACATCTTTAGGCCCGGCAGGCGACCGGCCCTGAATGACGGCAGATACTTCATTCAGGAAGGTAGAGGTTACGGCGAATATCGGATTCGGCCAATTGTGTCGATGTGTAGGGGAGGGCCCGGCCACAGGCAACAAAAAAGGGTCCGCGTCTTAATTAATACGGACCCTTTCAGTAAAATGATATTTTGCTATACGATGGATTTCAGTTTTTCCTGAAGGTTCTTGGTGAATTCTTTTTCGGTGTCTTTTGCCTTCGCTCTCATGATCCTGTCGCCGAACATTGCGAGTTTGCCAACGATGTTGACGTCAGTCTTGTAGCTGACCTCGACCTCGCCATTGCCCTTGTCTTTTAAATCGACGACAGTCTTGTTCTTGAAATGGCCGAGCTTGGTCATGTCCTCACCTTCGCCTTCGATCTCCATGTGGGTCGGTCTCTCGACGACGGTCAATCTATTGATGAATTTCAGCCTAGCCTTGATGGGTCCCACTTTTTGCTTCACGATGCATTCGTATGACGTGTCATCGATAACGTTCACCGACTCGGCGCCCGGAAGGCAGGTAAGGATCGTATCGGGTTTGACCAGGAAATCGAAAAGCTTGTCGATGGGTGCCTTTAGGGTAAATCCGCCCTCTATGATCATGGATATTCCTCCTTGTTGGATTTCTACAAGGCCCCGGGCCAAGCCCCGGGGCCTCAATTTTATTACAGCTTGTCCTGTGCCTTTTCGATCAGATCAGACAGGATCTCATAGCTTTTATTTCCCGGTTCGGTTGTCTGTGCGAGGAGAAGCTCGATGTACGAGTAACCCTGGGATTCGATCCATCCCCTGTGTGCCTTATCGCCGGTACCAAACATGTGGCGCGCAACCTGCTTGCTGTTAGGCCATTCCTTTTTGCATGCTGGACATTTAAAGCTCACGGTAAACCTCCTTGGTTATCTTGAATATAATAGTTACTTACTTCTGGGCTTCCTGTTCCTTCTTTTCCCTTAAGGCCTTTAGAACCCTTTCCGGGGTGATCGGGAGCTCTTTCATCTGAATGCCCATTGCGTTGTATATAGCGTTGCCGAGTGCGGCGGCTGTCGGGTTGGTGAGGCCTTCACCGGCTTCCTTTGCACCGTACGGGCCCTCGGGCTCGAACGTGTCGATCTCGATGATGCCAGCTTCCGGCATTTCCGGGGCCTTGATGACCTTGTAGTCAACGAGGTTCGGGTTCATGAGCTTGCCGTCTTCCATCGGCATGTCTTCGAGGTATGCATAACCGAGCGCCATGGACGCTGCACCTTCAAGCTGCCCGATGAGGCCGAGCTGGTTGATCGGCTGGCCACAGTCGTGAGCTGTCATAACCTCATGGATCTTGATTTTTCCGGTTTCCGGATCTATCTCGGCGTCAACAGCCTGCATCATGTAGCTGTATGCGGGGGATATCATACCTTTGCGGTGCGGTGTGTAGTAGCCGCGGCCCATGATCCTCTGACCGTCTTTTGCCCTTAAGGCCTTCTTTACGAGGTCTACGTAGGGAAGTCCGCGTTCCGGACGGGCGACAATATGGGCCCACCTGTCCTTGATGTCAAGGTCGTAAACGATATTGATGCCCATTTCAGCATAGGCGAACTCAAGGAGCTGTTTCTTTGCGTCTTCGCAAGCCATCTTGACCGCGTTGCCCGCCATGAGTGTCTGGCGAGAGCCCCATGCGCCGAGGTCGGCAGGGCAGTGTGCGGTGTCGCCTGAATGGACCCTGATGTCCTCAACTTTGACACCGAGCGTCTCGGCAGCGATGATCGCCATGGTCGTGTTGGAGCCCTGGCCGATGTCCTGGCAGCCGACATGCAGCTCGACGGTGCCGTCGACGTTGATCGTGACAACGGCTGACGAGAATGAGTAGGGTGAGTCGAACCAGTTGAAGATACCGCCTGACATAAAACCGCAGGAGGAAATGCCGATGCCCCTGTTGGCTGGCAGTTTGCCTTTTGATTTGACCCATTTTTCGATCTCGTTGATGCACTGCTCGAGACCGCAACTCTGGATGAAAGCCTGGCCCGGGACTTCGTACCCTTCGGTGTGGCCGTTTTTGCGCCTTACTTCAAACGGGTCCAGACCGAGGTCGGCGCATATCCAGTCGATCTGCTGCTCGGAGCAGAACATCGCCTGAGGGGCGCCGAAGCCGCGCATGGAGGTGGAGGGAAGGGTGTTCGTGTAGACACGGTAACCGTCATAGCGATATCCTCTCCATTTATACGGGAATGAATGGAAGAAACCTGACAGATAAAGCGCTGTCGCGCCCATACCTGTGTAGGCGCCGCCATTCGAGAACATACGTGATTCACGGGCACAGAATGTGCCGTCTTTTTTGATGCCGGTGCGGACATAGTAGAACATCGGGGTGCGTCTTTTCGAGGCGATGAAATCTTCTTCACGGGTGAAGCAGACCTTTACCGGCTTGAAGAGCTTCATGGACATAACGGCACTCGTAAACATAGCCGCATCGAGCTCGAACTTGCCGCCAAACCCGCCGCCGACGTAAGGTGCGAGAACACGGACATCGCCTTCGCGAAGCCCGAGGACACCCGCGAGAAGGCCTTGGGTGTAATATGCTGACTGTGTCGATGCCCAACAGGTCAGTTTGCCGTCCGGGGTAAAGCTGGAGACGGCCGCGCGTGTTTCCATGCACATGTGGGCCTGCCCGGAGCACTTGAACCAGTCTTCACGGATGTAGTCGGCTTCTTCGAATGCCTCGTCAACATCACCCCACTCGATGTGGCGGGTAACGTTGACGTTTCTCTCGACGCCCTCATGGATCGTCGGAGCTTCTTTCTTGATGGCCTCCAGCGGTTCATACACTGCGGGGAGCACTTCGTAGTCAACCTCGATAAGGTCGAGGGCGGCCTCCGCGATCTCTTCGGTTATAGCTGCCACCGCTGCCACCGGCTCGCCGATGTAGCGGACTTTTTCTAGGGGAAGGACCTGCTCGTCGCAGAGCTCTTCGTACCGTCTCCAGATACCCTGTTTAACGCCGAGCGTGTCTTTGCCGGTCACGACGATCTTTACGCCGGGAAGAGCCATTGCTGCCGATGTGTCGATATTTTTTATCTTTGCGTGGGCATGCGGGCTGCGGAGGATCTTGCCATAGAGCATACCGGGAAGCTTTACGTCAAAGGTGTAAGTAGCCCGGCCTGTTACCTTCGCAACGCCATCTATATTATGAACATGTGTATTGATGACATTATATTTCGCGTGACTCATATCACTCCTCCTTATATTTGCCTGCCGTAACAGCTTCAATGGCCCTTACGATGCTGTTATACCCTGTGCATCTGCAGATATTGCCTTCGATGCTCTCTTTTATCTGGTCTTTTGTGGGGTTCTTCGCCTCGGATATAAAGGCGGTCGCTGACATCAGCATGCCCGGGGTGCAAAAGCCGCACTGGAAGGAGCCATGGTCGAGGAATGATCTCTGGATGGGGCTTAGCTTACCGTCCTTCTCGAGGCCTTCGACCGTCGTGACCTCCAGACCTTCACACTGGACCGCGAGGACCGAACATGATTTTACGGAAGCGCCGTTAATGTTGACCGTGCATGCACCGCATGATACGGTCTCACAGCCCCGCTTTGTTCCCGTCAGGCCGAGATGGTCCCTTATAACCTCGACAAGTAACGTCTTGGGATGTATAAAGACTTCGTATTCGTCACCGTTAACCTTGAAACGTAGTACCTGTTTTTCCATCTCTTATCCTCCTTAAGCAGCCGTCTGGGCTTGTTCAAAGGCCTTCTTCAGCATCCGTTTCGTGAGGACACCGAGGACATGCCGCCTGTGTTCCTCGGATGCATGGATATCTGCAACCGGCATGCATTCCTCTGAAGCGATCGTGCCAGCCTCTGCGAACA
Source organism: Deltaproteobacteria bacterium UBA5329 (assembly GCA_002408185.1). Classification (GTDB taxonomy): domain Bacteria; phylum Desulfobacterota; class Syntrophorhabdia; order Syntrophorhabdales; family Syntrophorhabdaceae; genus Delta-02. The sequence continues at coordinate 109,865 of DHQV01000105.1, read as the reverse complement.
GGGCGTCGTCGAGCTTCTTGCCTTTCAGCAGGTCTTCCGCCTTCGTTACGCGAAGGGGTATCGGTCCTGCGTTGCCAAGGACGATGCGGACATCTTTGCAGGTGCCGTCAGCGTTCAACGTCACGGACGCAGCCGCTGCCACGATACCCATGTCGCTGTCCAAGAGGTTGAATTTCTGGTAGGCGCAGCCGAACTTCGGCTCGGGAGCGGGAACATGAACTTCAAGGACGAGGTCGCCTTGTTCCATCTGTGTTTCAAAGTAATCGACAAAGAACTCGTCGAGGGGAACCAGTTTTTCTCCGCCCGAGTTGCCGAATTTGATCTCTGCGTTGAGCGCGATAAGCACGGGGCCGGGATCACCGGCGGGGTCGGCATGGGCGAGGTTTCCGCCGATCGTCCCCCAGTTGCGGGTCTGGATCGAGGCCAGTTTCTCTTCCATTGCAACGAGCACCGGGTATTTCTTCGCGATGATATCCGATTTCTCGATCTCCCGGTGCGTTGTCGTTGCGCCGATCCTCAGGCCGTCTTTCTCGTCGAACTTGATGTAGCTCAGCTCTTTCACGTGCTTGATGTCGAGGAGGTATTCGGGAGCAACCATGCCCTGTCTCATGACGATCAACAAGGACTGGCCGCCACAGATGACTTTACAATCATCATGTTCCGCGTACATGGCAAGCGCTTCTTTCAGGCTTGCAGGCTTCAGGTAATGAAAATCGTTGATCATATTCCTCTCCTTTCTATTGATTCTTTGATTCTTTTCTTAAGCCATTAACTTGATCGTCTAATGCAGTTCGCGTTTCAGAGTAGCAAATTCCTTTTCAATCGCATATTCTTCGAAATTGTTTATACACTGCGGGCCGACCTCAACTGTTTCAGGCATTCCAAAGGTTTTGTCAGGTTCTTTCTTCTTTTCTGCCTCCTTAAATTGCCGGATACGCTCCGGGTCAAAAGCACTACCCTTAAACGCGGTGGAATAGCACAGATAGAAATGGCGACCGCGATAGATCGCGCATTCCGTGCAGACTGTGTGGGAAATGGGACACAGGATTTTATGTTTGGCCACAGATGAACACCTCTAAAAAGATAAGAAATGCTCTGAAGAGCATTACGTATCAGAATTATTGCGAAAATTTACCAGAAAGTCAAGTTAATTTTTTACCATACTAAACGTTATCGTATACTACTTGATATTGCTGGACTTTTTTTGACAAGGTTCGTTCAACACCGTGAACGAGTCTTGTTTTTTTGCAATTCTGTTGACAAAGTGAATCCCCTTTAAATAAAATTGATAAAATAACATTATTTCAGGAGGGTTTATGAAACGGTTTCTCGGGGTAAAATTATTGCTTGTTGTCGTTTTCTTCGCAGCTACCTGCCTCGCGTTTTTCCCGGTAATGGCCTCCGCGGCAGAGAAGGTCATTACACTCAATTATTCGAACTTCTTCCCGGCACCGCACAAGAACAGCGTACTTGCACAGCAGTACTGCAAAGAGATCGAGAAGAGAGCTGGCGGTAAGGTCAAGATAACGTACTTCCCCGGCGGTACGTTGACGCCTGCGGCACAGACTTATGACAACGTTGTGAAAGGTATCGCGGACATCGGAGAGAGCTGCTTCGCGTACACCCGCGGCAAATTCCCGATGATGGAAGTCATCGACCTCCCTCTCGGATACAAGACCGGCACTGCGGCTACACAGCTGATCAACGACTTTTATGCCAAATACCAGCCGAAAGAACTCTCGGACGTCAAGGTCCTCTGGCTCCACGCACACGGCCCCGGCATCCTTCTGTCAAAGAAACCCGTCAAGACAATGGCCGATCTGAAAGGCATGAAGGTCCGCGCCACCGGTCTTGCAGCCAAAGTCGTTCAGGCACTGGGCGGAGCTCCTGTTGGAACAACCATGCCCGAGACCTATGACGCACTTCGGACAGGCGTAGCCGATGCCGCTATGGCGCCCGTTGAGGCAGCTCAGGGTTGGAAATGGGCTGAGGTCATCAAGTCCATAACCCAGAACTTCGGTTCAGCCTACACGACCGGTATGTTTATCGTAATGAACAAGACAAAATGGAATGCGCTTCCTGACGACGTCAAGAAGGTTTTTGAAGATGTCAGCAAGGAGTACATAGTAAAACAGGGCAAGGTATGGGACGAGATCGACAAAGAAGGCTATGCGTATAACAAGAAGTTAGGCAACGGTGTTATCGCGTTGAGCGCAGCTGAGGATGCGAAATGGGCAGCAGCGGTCAAACCTCTTCTCGACGAACACGCAAAGACGCTGAAGAGCAAAGGCCTTCCCGCCGACGCAGTAAAATTCGCAGTAGACAGTCTCAAGAAACTTCAGAAATAATCTCGGTAGCCACAAAAAAGGCTCCCGCGAAGGGAGCCTTTTTTGTGCGTAAGTCGTAAGTGGAAAAAACCTATAACCAGCTGGATGTCCTGGTCTTTTACTCCTTACGGCTCACGACCTTTCGGCAATATCCAAAAAGTTCTGGAGCAATTTCAATCCAACCGTCTGGCTTTTTTCAGGGTGGAACTGGCAGGCAAAGACCTTGCCTGTTTCAATCGAGGAAACGAACGGATCGCCATATTCGGTTGTCGTGGCAACGACTTCCGGGTCGGACGGGGCGCAATAGAATGAATGCACGAAGTAGAAGAAATCCCCCGATCCGATCCCTCTGAACATGGGGCTGCCCTTCATTATGTTGATGCTGTTCCACCCCATATGGGGGATCTTCATGGAGCCTGTAAACCGGGGAACTGTTCCCCTTATAATGTGAAGCCCGGGGATACCCGGAGCTTCTTCGCTGGACTCAAAGAGTATTTGCATCCCGAGACATATGCCAAGATAACGCTTTCCATCCCGGATATGCCCTTTGATAGCATCGGCAAGGCCCCTCTTTCCGAGGTTTTCCATGCAGGCGCCAAACGCCCCGACACCGGGTAGGACTATCACAGGGCTATTCCTGACAACATCCGGATCCGAGGAAATAGTGATGCTGGCATGAAGCCTCGAGAATGCGTTAAGGACACTCTTCAGATTGCCCATGCCGTAATCGACAACGACAACCATTTAAAGCACGCCCTTTGTGCTCGGGACACCCCGGATCCGTTCGTCTTTTTCTATGGCATTTCTCAATGCACGTGCAAATGACTTGAAGATCGCTTCCACTTTATGGTGCAGATTGGTTCCATACAGTAGATTGATATGCAGGGCTATTTTAGCCTCGTTCACAAAGGCCTGGAGAAATTCCTTCACAACATCGACGTCGAACCCGCCGGTCCTTCCCTGAAGTTTTCCCCTAAAAACAAAGGCAGACCTTCCCGAGATATCAATCGCCGCCATGCACAATGCCTCGTCCATGGGTACGGTCGCGACGCCATAACGCTTTATCCCTTCCATGGTGCCCAGGGCATCCCGCAAGGCCTTGCCCATCGCGATACCGACGTCTTCAACCGTATGATGGTTATCGACGTCAACGTCACCCTTTGCGGCAAGCTCCAGGTTGAAAAGGCCATGTTTTGCGAAGAGGTCGAGCATGTGGTCGAAGAAAGGGATTCCGGTGCTGATCGAATATTCACCGGAGCCGTCGAGGTCCCACGATACCGAAATGGATGTTTCTTTTGTTTTCCGTTCCACAACTGCCGATCTCGCCATTGTCCCCCAAGCCTCCCGCTACATGATGACCTTGTTGAGCGGATACTCAACTATCCCCTGCGCACCGGCCCGCTTAAGGTCAGGGATTATGTCGCGGACCACTTTTTCGTCGATTATGACCTCAATTGCTACCCATTTATCGTCAGACAGGTTGGATATCGTCGGCGTGTGCAACGACGGCAGGATCTGCGTTACTTTTTCCAATTTGTTTCTCGGAATGTTCATTTTGAGGCCGACCTTCTCTTCGGCAATGAGCGCGCCCCTGAGGAGGATCACCAGGTTCTCCATTTTCCTCTTTTTCCAGGGGTCCTTCCACGAATTCTTGTTTGCAATAAGAACGGTCTCGGATTCGAGTATGGTTTCGACAATTCTCAGGTTGTTGGCGACCAGCGACGCCCCTGTCTCGGTTACGTCAACGATAGCGTCGGCAAGGAGTGGCGGTTTTACCTCGGTTGCGCCCCAGGAGAACTCGACACTTGCCTCGATGCCCTGCTTCTTGAGGTACCGCTTTGTAAAGCCGACGAGTTCCGTGGCGATCTTTTTGCCCTGCAGGTCCTTGACCTCCTTGATTGGCGAACTGTTTGGCACTGCCAGGACCCATTTCACACCCCGGAACCCGACCTTCCCGTACCTTAAGCGTACGAGTTCCACCACCTTTGCATCCTGCTCCATGACCCAGTCAAGACCGGTTATGCCCATATCGAGAATGCCGTTCTCCACATAGCGGGCCATTTCCTGCGCTCGGATGACGAGGCCTTCCATCTCGTTATCATCAATAACCGGAACATACGAGCGCTCGCGAAGCTTGATCGTATATCCGGCATTCTTAAAAAGCTTGAATGTTGACTCCTGCAGGCTGCCCTTTGGCAGTCCGATCTTCAGTTTCATTTGTCGAGCTCCTTTCGTGCCTTTATCGCATCGCCATGCGCGGGCAACCCTTCTACACGCGCGAGCCTTTCGGCCCTGTCGCCATATTTCCGTATGAATTCCCGGTTTATTTTAACAACAACCTTTCTTTTTGTAAACCGATCGACCGACAGCCCCGCACTAAAACGTCCGGCTCCCGCAGTCGGAAGGACATGATTTGTCCCGATGTAGTAATCGCCCATAGCTACCGGCGTATATGGGCCCACATAAATGACCCCGGGATAGAGGATGGAAGGCAGGCAGGTCTCGTCCCCGATAAGCTCCATGTGCTCGGGCGCTATCTCGTTTATCGCTTCCACGGCCCGGTCAATTTCGGTATAGTGCACCAGGTAGCCGTTCGCCTCGATGGCTTTTCGTATCGTCTCTTTCCTTGCTGCCGTGCCAAGCAGGCCTTCCATGTCCTGCTTCACATCATTGAGGTGCTTGAGCGAGGGCGAGAATATCCCCACGGATGCCATTTCGTCATGCTCCGCCTGGGAAAACATGTCGATCGCCATAAGTTTTGACGAATAGGCTTCGGTACACAGGATAACGAGTTCGCTCGGTCCTGCAAGCATGTCGATGCCTACGGACCCGTAGACATCACGCTTGGCCTCTTCGACATAGGTATTCCCCGGGCCAACGATCATGTCCACTTTCGGCACCGACTCGGTTCCATAGGCGAAGGCATATATTGCCTGCGCACCCCCGATACGGTAGATATCTGCGACGCCGAGCAGTCTGGCCGCCGCCGCGACATGATCGTTTATCTTCCCGTTACGTCCGGGGCTCGATACAAATATCTTTTGGACGCCCGCTATCTGCGCCGGTACGGTGCCCATGATGAGCGAGGAGGGGTACGATGCGCTGCCACCCGGCACATAGACCATCGCCTTTTCGACAGGCACATGCTCCTCTTCGACGAGAAGCCCCCCTCTCCTGTACGTGCGTTTCTTCGGCTTCTGTCCTTTGTGGTACAAAGCGACATTCTTTATCATTCCCTTGAGGACAGAAACGTCTTTCCGTGGAACCCTCGATGCCGCGCTTTCTATCTCATCCAGGGAGAGCTTGATCGGGTAGTCTTTGTCCCAATGGTCCCAGGCCTTCGAGAAATCGATGACCGCCCTGTCCCTGCGTGCAATGATCTCTTCTTTTATCTTTGCAACGACGCTGCGCACATCGCGCTTTTTGCCTTCCCTGCCGGTCTTTACAAACGATATGAGGCCGTCATATTCTCTTTCAAGCTCCCATATTTTCATCTTTCACCCTTTCGATCCTGGCACCGAGCTTTTTCAGCTTTTCCTCTATATGTTCATATCCGCGATCTATATGATATATCCGGGAAACCTCTGTGGTACCGTATGCTGCAAGTCCAGCGATGATCAGGGATGCGCTTGCACGAAGATCGGTCGCCATCACTTTTGCCCCCGATATCGACTCGACCCCATGGACTATGGCAGTATTTCCGACTACGCGTACATCCGCGCCCATACGCCTTAGTTCCGCCGCGTGCATCATCCTGTTCTCGAAGATCGTCTCGGTTATCGCGCTCACACCTCTTGAGGTGGTCATGGCAGCCATCAGCTGCGCCTGCATATCTGTAGGAAAACCTGGATAGGGCAGGGTCTTTATGTCTACCGCCATCGGTCTTTTCTTCGACATCGACGCCTTGACCGTTTTTCCCTCGGACGTGATATCCATACCGGTTTCTTTCAGTTTATCGATGACGGCCTTGATGTGTTCCGACTGGCAATTTTCAAGTACGATATTTCCCCGTGTCATCCCGCATGCAGCAAGAAAGGTCGATGCCTCGATCCTGTCCTCGATGACGTCCCATGAACAGGGGGTAAGCTCTTTCACGCCCGCGATCCGTATGACCGGGGTCCCCTCACCATCAGTACGTGCACCCATTTTTTTGAGCATTCGCGCCAGATCGACGACTTCCGGTTCGCGTGCGGCATTTTCAATAACGGTCTCACCTTTCGCAAAAACGGCCGCCATGAGAAGATTCTCGGTACCGCCGACCGTCACCGTATCGAAAGTGATGCGGGCACCCTTGAGCCTTTTCGCCGTTACATCCACATAACCTTCACGAAGGGACACGTCGCATCCGAGAGCGGACAAACCTTTCAGATGAAGATCGATGGGACGCTCCCCGATCGCACATCCGCCGGGATACGATACGGTCGCCTTCTTGAGGCCGCCGATCAGCGCCCCGAGCACTAGCACCGATGCTCTCATCTTTTTGACAAGCTCATAGGGGGCCACATGGTTGTCAACTTCTCCGGTATCGACGTTTATGACATGTTCGTCCTGCCAGGTGCATCGCGCGCCTAAGAGATCGAGAAGCTTCATCATTGTTGCCACGTCCATAAGCCGCGGTACATTTCCTATGGTGTATGAGCCTTTTGCGAGCAAGGTTGCGGCGAGAACCGGCAAGACCGCATTTTTTGACCCGCTTATCGTAACCTTTCCCCTTAATCTTTCTCCGCCTTCTATGATAAATTTATCCATGTCCGACGAGCACCCTTTCCTTGTTCGCGTAATCGTTTATGACCCTGTTATCGAGGCCCGCTTCTTCCAGCATGGCCTTAAGTTGCCGGGCTTGCCAGGCAGAGCCTATCTCGAGGAGGATATCCCCTGCGGGGGTGAGACGGCCCGGCAGTGACACTATCAGCCTGCGATAAAGATCGAGGCCATCTTCGCCTCCATCGAGTGCCAGGCGAGGCTCGAAATCCCTCACATCCCTCATCAGGCCTTTCCATTCCTCATGCGTCACATACGGGAGGTTGGCGAGAATCATGTCGAAACATACATGGGGCTTGAAGCTTTCAAAAAGGTCGGAACAGATGAATTCCATTAAATGCCCGACGCCGATGGATTCAGCATTTTTTCGGGCGACCCTGATGGCTTCATACGATATGTCGACACAGACAACGCGGCTCCCTGTTTCTTTTGCCATTATGGCCCCGATAGCGCCGGAGCCGCACCCCATGTCAAGGATCAGGCGGTCCTTTCTGCCATGTACCCGGCGAAGAGCCTCTTCTATGAGAATTTCTGTCTCGGGCCGAGGGATCAGCACGCTTTCATTAACTGCGAATGTTTCGGAAAAAAACTCGCGCTTGCCTGTAATATATGCGAGAGGCTTGCCCGACATGCGCTCGTTCAAGGCTCTTTCAAGGGCCTCGAGGTCCCTGTCGCTTATTTCCGCATCCAGGTTGGTATAAACCTGCTCGGTTGTAAGATTGCAGACATAACGGAGTATGGCGACACGATCGGTCCTGGATAGACCTGTCTGTCCCGCAATGGCCTGCCTGATCTTCACTGTATTATCCTTTTTTCAGGGCTTCTGAACGGAAATGTGCATTTACCGGACCGGTTATTTCCTCGATGTTCCCGTTAAGAATGTCTTGCAGTTTATAAAGGGTAAGGCCGATCCTGTGGTCGGTAACGCGACCCTGGGGAAAATTATATGTCCTGATGCGTTCGCTGCGCTCTCCGGTTCCCACCTGCTTGCGTCTCTCGTCGGAGATCTCCTGTTCTTTTTCACCTTCGAGTTTTTCCTGTAACCGGGCCCGCAATACGCGCATCGCTTTTGACTTGTTCTTGTGCTGGGATTTTTCATCCTGGCACGTAACAACCATACCGGTCGGCATATGAGTGATCCGAACTGCCGAATCTGTTGTATTGACATGCTGTCCGCCGGGACCGCTTGACCGGAAAAGATCAATCCTGAGTTCTTCAGGGTTTATGTTAATCTCGAGTTCTTCCGGTTCGGGGAGGACGGCGACAGTGATCGTCGAGGTATGTATGCGGCCCTGGGCCTCGGTCTCGGGCACACGCTGCACCCGGTGGACGCCGCTTTCATAACGCAGTGTGTTATATGCATCCTTTCCTTCGATCACGGCGATCACTTCCTTGAACCCGCCGAGGTCGGACGGGCTCGAGCTCATAATCTCGGTCTTCCAGTGCATCCTCTCGGCAAATTTCATATAGGATGCGAAAAGGTCCCGGGCAAAGAGGGCGGCCTCCTCTCCTCCTGTTCCTGCCCTGATCTCCAGGAACATGCTTTTTGCCTGTTTCTCCGTTTTTCTCAAAAAGATCTCGGCAAGGGCATTCTCTATCCTTGTCATTTCCTCTTCGAGGTTGTCAAGCTCCTCGCGGGCGAGACCCTTCATTTCCTCGTCCGCTTCCTGTTTCAAAAGCTCAGAGGTCTTTTCGTGCTCGGCCTTCGCGTCTTTCCATTCACGGTATGCATCGACCACCTCTTTGAGGTCGGTGCGTTCCTTGGCAAGTTTTTTATACTCCTCCATGTTGGAAAGGGCTTCGGGCTTCATCATTTCCGCTTCGATATCATCGAAGCGTTTTTCAAGCTCGATTAGTTTACCAAACATTATTTCTGTTTCTTTCCGTATCTCCTTTCGAACTTCTCGACCTGACCTGCTGAATCAAGGCGTTTTTCCTTGCCTGTGAAGATAGGATGGCATTTTGCGCATATTTCAACCGTGATCTTGTCCTTAACCGAAAGGGTCTCGAACGTGTAGCCACAGGCGCATTTCACCATGGCTGTTTTCAGTTCGGGATGAATTCCTTTTTTCATTGTTCTTATCCTCCTTTGCTCATCGAATAGAGAAAGTCTTTATTAGAATCCGTATCGGCCAATTTTTCAAGGAGAAATTCCATGGCCTCGACCGTGTTCATGGGCTGAAGCACTTTTCTGAGCAGCCAGATGCGCTGCAGGTCGGCGCTCTGCAGGAGCAACTCTTCTTTCCGGGTACCGGATTTATTTATATCTATGGCAGGGAAGATCCTCTTTTCCGCCAGTTTTCTGTCGAGGTATATCTCGCAGTTGCCTGTTCCCTTGAATTCCTCGAAAATGACTTCATCCATCCTGCTGCCCGTATCGATGAGGGCTGTTGCTATTATGGTAAGGCTCCCGCCTTCTTCGATATTCTTGGCGGCGCCAAAGAAGCGTCGTGGTTTTTGCATTGCGGATGCGTCGATGCCGCCCGACAGGATCTTGCCGCTTGAAGGCACGACCGTGTTGTATGCCCTTGCGAGCCGGGTAATGGAATCGAGCAGGATAACCACGTCTTTCTTGTGTTCGACAAGGCGTTTCGCCTTCTCGATGACGATCTCCGCGACCTGGACGTGGCGTGTGGCCGGCTCGTCAAAGGTCGAGCTTATCACCTCTCCCTTGACGGAGCGCATCATGTCGGTGACCTCCTCCGGCCTCTCATCGATCAGCAGGACGATAAGATATATCTCCTTGTGATTTTTTGTGAGGCTGTTGGCAATTGATTGAAGGAGCATCGTCTTGCCCGTTCTTGGCGGCGCGACGATGAGACCCCTCTGGCCTTTGCCGATAGGGGTGAAGAGATCCATGACCCTCGTTGACAGATTGTCGCGGGCTGTCTCGAGCCTGGCCCGTTCGTTCGGGTATATAGGGGTCAGGTTGTCGAATATGATCTTATCGCGCACCACGCTCGGATCGTCAAAATTTATCGATTCAACCTTGAGAAGGGCGAAATATTTTTCATTGTCCTTGGGGGGTCTTATCTGCCCGGATGTCGTGTCGCCCGTCCTTAAGCCGAATTTTTTTATCTGGGACGGCGAAACATAAATATCATCGGGGCCGGGGAGATAGTTCGAATCTGTCGACCTCAAGAATCCAAAGCCTTCGGAGAGTATTTCAAGCACTCCTTCGCCATATACATTTTCATTTTTGTCCACATATGCCTGCAGGATGGAGAATATGAGCTCCTGTTTTCGCAGTCCCGAGGCATTTTCGATGTTGAGATCGCGGGCAATTTGCGTGAGTTCGCCGATCTTTTTACTTTTTAGGTCATTGAGGTGCACTGAGTTCTTACCTCCCATTCGTTAATCCTTTCCATAAGTTTATCGATTTCCCGATCGAGATCGTCCCTGGTTCCATTGTTAAGAAGCACATAATCGGCCACTTTTTCCTTTTCCCCAAGCGGTATCTGTTGGGATATTCTCTTTTCTATATCCGGGGCTTCCATGCCCCGTATCTTTAGTCTCTGGCGAATGATGTCCATGTCCGCCGTAACAACAACTGTCTTGTCGAGCTCCTTGTAAAGCCCGGTCTCAAAGAGCAGCGGTCCGTCGACAATAACAATTTTCCGGCCCGTATTCTCGAGGTTCCTGATCGCCTGCCATAAATGTTCGAGAATCCTCGGATGCGTTATTGCTTCCAGTTTCCTGAGTTTATCCTTATCCCCGAAGGCGGTGTCGCGTAATTTTTCGATGACCACCGAGCCGTTGTCGACAAAACCCGGGCCAAACTCACGCTCTATGTCCTCATGGACCACTTTTAGAGTGAGGACCTGTTTGGCCACCGCGTCGAGATCGACAACCGGAATCCCCTTTTTTGCAAGGGCCTGTGATGTCGTTGATTTGCCGCTTCCAATGATCCCGGTTATTCCAATCGTTATCAG
>DHQV01000105.1:98588-98767 GCA_002408185.1 Deltaproteobacteria bacterium UBA5329 | reverse complement strand
TCCAATCGTTATCATATATCCAGGTTTCGGACGCTCAGGGCATTGTCTTCTATAAACGCCCTGCGCGTTTCTATATTATTCCCCATGAGAACGGTAAAGACCTGATCGGCCGCGACCGCGTCTTCGATGGTCACCTTGACAAGTCTTCTTTTTTCAGGGTTCATGGTGGTTTCCCAGAG
>DHQV01000105.1:91386-98473 GCA_002408185.1 Deltaproteobacteria bacterium UBA5329 | reverse complement strand
TCCGGGTTCATGGTGGTTTCCCAGAGCTGGTCTGCATTCATTTCGCCGAGGCCTTTATATCTCTGGATATTTATCCCTTCCTTGCCCTTGTCGAGTATATATCGCAAAAAGTCATCCGGGCTCAGTGCAAGAGGAGGTTTGTTACCGTCGGTCACCTTTACGCCTTCCTCATAAAAATTCCTGACATCCGCATATGCCCTGTAAGCCTCCTTGAAATCGCCTGCGGTGCACAACTCGTATTCTATGCGAACGATCCGCGCTCCTTTGCCGTTGCGAACCTCTGCCTCGACATAAAAGAGGTTGTGTTCCCGGTCACGGGTAAGCTTGCATGTATACCCATGGGACACCAAATATGCCATCAGGTCTTCCAGCTTCCGGGGTTCCTGAAAATCTTCTCTTTTTGTAATATCGAAGCGCATCAATCCAAGGGATATTTCCCGTTCGATCCCGTCGATAAGCGAATTGTGCAGAAAATTCTCGACGATCTTGATCTTCTCGACCCTTTCGGCAAGTCCTGCACCTTCCTGGATAGAACCATTCACGGCGCACCTTGTTTTTTCCATTCCTCGTTGTAATATCGTGCGTTCGAACTCCTCCTCATCCTTGGCGTATGATTCCTTGTTTCCGGCTTTTATCTTGTAAAGCGGCGGCTGAGCTATAAAAAGGTGTCCGTTGGTGATAAGGTCGGGCATCTGGCGGTAGAAAAAGGTAAGCAGAAGAGTCCGTATATGGGAACCGTCAACGTCGGCATCCGTCATGATGATGACCTTGTGATAACGCAGGCGTCCTTTACTCTCGGGCCCAATGCCGATTGCGAGGTACATGGAGCGTATCTCCTGATTGGTCAGGATCTTTTCCTGTCGCGATTTTTCGACATTTAAAATCTTTCCTCTCAAGGGAAGTATGGCCTGCGTTTTTCTGCTTCTCCCTTGTTTTGCGGAGCCGCCTGCCGAATCGCCCTCGACAATATAGAGCTCGCAGTGCACCGGATCGCTCTCCTGACAGTCCGCCAGTTTTCCCGGAAGGACACCGCTCTCGATAAGGCTCTTACTTTTTACGAGTTCCTTCGCCTTTTTTGCGGCCTCCCGCGCCCTCCTGGCCTCAACAGCCTTGCCGACGATCGCCCGTGCAACATGCGGGTTGAGCTCGAGATATTCCGATACCTTCTCATTGAGAACCGATTCAACCAGGCCTTTCACCTCGCTGTTTCCGAGCTTGCTCTTTGTCTGTCCCTCGAACTGCGGGCTCTGGATCTTTATATTGACAACGGCAACCAGTCCTTCTTTGATATCGTCACCTGTTAGGTTTTCCTTGATCTTGCCCTGCATATTAGCCTGGATGAATCCGTTTACACATCGGGTAAGGGCACCCCGAAAACCCGCCACGTGCGTGCCGCCTTCCTTTGTGTTGACATTATTGACAAAGCTCTGGATATTCTCGTTATATCCATCGTTATACTGAACGGCAACCTCGAGCACTTCTAGGGACTGCCTCGAGGTCGATATATAGATCGGCTCATCAAAAAGCACCGTTTTACTCGCATTGAGATACTTTACAAAAGATTTGATACCCCCTTCGTGTTTGAAATCCTGTTTCCTGGCCTTTCTCTCATCATTGAGAACAATATGGATGCCGTTATTGAGGAATGATATCTCCCTCATACGGTGTGCAAGAGTATCATAGCTGTACTCTATCGTTTCAAATATGGTTTCGTCGGCCTTGAATTTTACCTTGGTTCCGGTGCTCTCCGTATCTCCGATGACCGAAAGTTCAGTCACCCTGTTCCCCTGTTCATATCGCTGGAAATAAACCTTCCCGTTCCGTTTGACCTCTATCTCGAGATATTCGGACAGGGCATTGACAACAGATAGGCCGACACCATGAAGGCCAGCCGAATACCGGTATGAATCCTTGTCGAATTTACCCCCGGCGTGCAGTTTCGTTAAAACCACTTCCATAGCCGACATATTCTGTTCAGCATGCATAGCGACGGGGATTCCTCTGCCATTGTCCTCGACCGTTACACTATTGTCGCGGTGGATGGTAACCGAGATCTTGTTACAGTACCCTTCAAGCGCCTCGTCAACACTGTTATCGACAAGCTCGTAGATAAGATGATGCAAACCTTCAACGTTTGTGTTTCCAATGTACATCGACGGTACTTTCCTGACTGCGTCTAGACCGCCGAGTATTTTTATACTTTCCGCTCCGTATTCACCCATTGTTATATCCTTATCGGCATTACAATATTCTTGTATCCTTCCACCTCTTTCGAATGGAACAGGACGGCACCATATGCCTTGGGCGCCGCTATTATAATCTGGTCCGTCACAAGGTGGGTCACAAGATCAAGCAGGAACTTAACATTAAAGTTCATGGTGGCCGGCTCTCCGTCATATTTTATATCGATAATTTCCTTCGCCCGCCCTATATCCGATTCGGCCTCTATCATCATCGAGTCACCGGCGAAGGTAATCTTCACAGGTTCTGACCTGCCTATGATCGAAGAGACCTTCTTAAGCCCTTTAAAAAAAGATTCCCTGTTAACCTCTGCTATGTTTGTATTACCCGCAGGCAGGACATTCTCGTAATCAGGAAAATTACCTTCGATTATACGTGAAATGATCTTCATTTTCTCCGTACTGAACTGGACATGTTTTTCATCCACGACGATATGGACGTCTTCATTTTCTTCAATTACCCTCTCGACCTCACTAACCGAACGTTTCGGTACTGTCATGCCCGGGAATGATTGTAAACCGTCTATTTCTTTCTGATAAAGGGCCATTCGGAAACCATCTGTTCCAACAACGGCTACCTTGCCATCCTGCCCCCTCATATACATACCCGTGAGGATATACCGCGTCTCATCGACAGAGACCGCAAACTCGACTCTATCGATCATCTCGAGAAGAATACTTCCCGGTACAACGAATTCCTCTTTTCCCGATATTTCTTTTGTTTCCGGGAATTCCTCGGGGTCTTGAAGGCTCAAAGATATCTCCGTCATTTTTTGCTTGATCGTCATAACATTGTCCTCGAAGACGAACTCTATATTTTCATTATCGAGTTCCTTCAATATCTCGAGGAATTTACGCCCATGCACGACTACCTTTTTCTCAATGTCTGTCGCAAAATCGATGTATGTTATGGCACTGACCTCCAGGTCGGTGGAATACACGGTTGTCCCTTCCTTTCCAAAGTCTATGAGTATATTTGAAAGAATAGGCATTAGAGACCTTTTTTCAGTTATGGAGACTATTTTGGAGATTGGTTGGAGAATTGTATTTTTATCTAATACTATTTTCATATTTAAACTCCTCGTAACAGATAAGTGCTGTTAAAATGTTGAAAACATTGCAATCGTTTGATAACATTGAGAAAAATGAAAGTATGAACTGTTTAAAAGATTGGAAAATTGTTGAATCATGTTGATTTTAATTTTTGAACAATCTTTTCAACAGTATTTTTCAACTCCTTTTTAACATTTAATTCACTTTCTATTTTTCGGATGGAGTGAAGGACGGTGGCATGGTCCTTTCCCCCAAACTTTTCGCCGATACCGACAAGGGACGAATCGGTCATTTTCCGCGAAAGGTACATGGCGACCTGTCTTGGATGCATTACCGACCGTACGCGTTTACTCGATCTTATGTCTGAAATGGTTATCGCGAAGTGTGAACATACTTCTTTGATTACCATATCAACGGTGATCTCTTTATTTTTTTCCTTCATGACATGGCTCATGGTCTGTTTGACAAGATCTGTCGTGATCGGCGTATTATTTAGTGATGCATACGCTCCGACACGGATCAAGGTTCCTTCAAGGGATCTTATCGAATCCTCTGAATTGGTTGCGATAAAAAACGCTACATCTAGAGGCAGATCGATCTTTTCCTGCTCGGCCTTTTTGTTGAGAATGGCCACTTTGGTTTCGATGTCCGGGCATTGTATATCGGCCACAAGCCCCCACTCGAACCGTGATTTGAGACGCTCTTCAAAATTTTCTATATCCCTGGGAAATTTGTCACTGGTCACGACGATCTGTTTCATGTTGTCATAGAGCGTATTAAAGGTGTGGAAAAACTCTGCCTGTGTCCTTTCCTTACCAGCTATGAACTGGATGTCGTCAATAAGGATAATATCCATTTTTCGGAACCTGTTCCGAAAGTCATCCATTTTTTCAAAGCGTATCGAGTTGATCAGTTCATTGGTAAACGTCTCGGCGGTGATGTAACAAATGCGTTCCGGGTTTATGGTGCCGTGCTTCACAACGAAATTGCCAACCGCATTTAAAAGATGTGTCTTGCCGAGCCCGACGCCACCGTATATGAATAACGGGTTATATGTTTTCCCTGGGTTTGTGGAAACGGCAAGGCAGGCGGCATTCGCAAACTGGTTGCTCGAACCGACAACGAAATTTTCGAAGGTATACCGGAGATTGAACTGGCTGTAAGTCGGATTCTTCTTAATTATGACCTTTTTCTTTTCTTCAGCGACTTTTTCATCCCTTTTGAGGACGTATTCGATCTTTATATTTTCTTTAGTGATATCTCTGAGTAGGGTAAGAATGATCGACTCGAAATTTTCGGTGACCCAATCCCGGAAGAATGCGTTCGGTACTCCTATGCGACAGTTGCTGTCCTCGAGGCCGATAAAATTTAAGGGCTCTATCCAGGTCTTGAAGCTATCCTCGCTGACAATTGAAGCGATCTTCGGTTTTATTTGAGATAGGATATCAGACATGGTATGGATTTTTTCAACAACTTTTCAACATATGTGGAAAATTAGTAGTATCCCCAGAGGTTAGAATAAATTCACAGTATAAATGAGAAGCTTGTCAACAGTGTTGTGCCGGGTAACGTATACACAATTCTACAGAACAATCTTTCCCAAGTCAACAGTTTTTACTGCAGGATATTTTCATGAATATTTCCGGTAACATAATACTCGTATTGTGTGCAGTATAAAAGCCAGGCTGCCTAATAAACAACACACCGGAATCCCGTGAGATACCGGCGCCAGTAAGGCAGGTTAATAGAGTCGACGGCAACACCCCGGGATTTTGACGCATGGATAAAATCTGAAGCACCTAGCATGATCCCGACATGGTCATCATTCTTTATCTTGAAAAGCACAAGATCGCCGGGCTGAACATTGTTTCGCGGTATCTCCGCCCCGAAACGCCCTTGCGCTTCAGCGGTGAGGGGCACCAGGATACCCGCCCGCCTGTAACTGTAGTAGACAAGGCCGCTGCAGTCGAAATAATCAGGACCCCTGTTTCCGAGCCTGTATTTCTTGCCCTCCTGAGCGAGGGCCGTCTGGACAACTTCACCGCGCACGCCCTCGCTCAGGAGGTCGTAAATTCTGATTTTTTTTGGGGCGCAGGAAGGCAGGAGGAGGATAAGGGACATACATGCAAAAAGAAGGATCTTTCCTGCAGTTATGTTCATCAGTCAACCTTTAAAATATATTTTGCCTCTGCCAGTTCCTTGATATATTGTGTGCGGCCGGGAAAGGTCGCCGAACCGCCGTTTATGTTGAAACCGATGGGCAGGCCCACCTCTTCGAACATTCCCTTGTCACCCTCGCCGTCCCCGATAGCACATGCCTCATGGGTTCCGAGGCCTAGATCGCGAAGCATATCGCGGACTATCTTGCCTTTCATGTCGTAATCGACATTTATGCGTATCCCACCCGAAAGGATATAGTTGGTGACAAGGAGGTCATTTGAAAATGCGTGATCGATCCCCAGTTCATTCTTTACCCTGTTCACAAGCAGGGAAAGACCCGTTGAAACGATAACGGTCGTTATCCCGGCTTTTTTCAGGGAAGTTACCAGTTCGGGTGCGCCCGGCTGATAGGGTATATCATATATGATCGGCATCACATCATCGAGCGATAAGCCCCTCCAGAGAAGAGCGTCGCGCCTGCAAAACTCATGGTAGTCGATACGTCCCTGCCGGAAAAGTTTCTGATATTCATCGGCGTTCTCCGTCCAGAGCTCGAGCCGCCTATGAAGGTATTCCCAGCTGCTTTTGACCTTTGTAAGAGTGCCATCGCAGTCAAGAAAGACGATCTTGGTGACCATGGGACTTATATAACACCCTGCATGAAAAAAAGCTACCCATTAACCGCAACGAATGGACTATAATATTGAGTTTGGAGGCAAGTTTGGCGCAGAAAAGAGACAACATGCCATCACCCGACTGGGACGAGAGGTACCGAACCGGTTTCTACAATGGCGCGAAAAGCCCGCACGACCTTCTTGTGAAGTTTGCCGGCCTGTTCGCTGGAAAACGCGTCTTGGACATTGCCACGGGAAGGGGTGCGGATATGGCGTACCTCGCATCATGCGGGATCAGGACCGTTGGCCTCGAACTTTCGTGGGAGGCCACCAAGCTTGCCCGGGAAGGCACGGGAACACAGAAGTTTCCCACCAGTTTCGTTCAGGGTGATGCCCGCGAGCTTCCGTTCAAAAAGGCTTCATTCGGCGGGATACTAATCTTCTTTTTCCTTTTGCGTGAGATCGCACAGGACATTGCCGAAATGCTCGAACCGGGTGGTATACTTATATATGAGACTTTTCTGAAGAAACAGAACGCGGTGGACAGGTATCGAAACCCCGCGTTCCTTCTCGATGACGGGGAACTCTTGAGCCTCTTCCCTGGATTCGAACCCATCTACTACGAAGAGGGAACGCATGACCGAAGCGGAAAGCCAAGGATCACCGCACAGCTGATAGCGAGAAAAAAGATATGATAGTTGAATGGAACCCGGAGAGACCAAAGAAAAAGATCACGGACCTTATTGTTCACACCCTGCAGGAAGGCGGCGTTATAGCGTATCCTACAGACACATATTACGGGATCGGGTGTGACCTTTTCAATATAAAGTCCATCCGGAAACTGTATGCGATGAAACGTCTCGACGAAAAGAGCCGGCTCAGCATTATATGCAGGGACATGAAGGACATCAGCGTCTATGCGGTCCTTACGAATTTTTCGTTTGACATCGTGAAGTGGTACCTTCCCGGCCCGTTCACATTCGTTCTCAAGGCGCGAAAGATCATGCCGAAACTTCTCAT
>DHQV01000105.1:78353-91282 GCA_002408185.1 Deltaproteobacteria bacterium UBA5329 | reverse complement strand
CTCATGACGGAGAGGAAAGAGGTCGGCGTGAGGATACCGGCACATCCTGTACCTGTGGGAATTGCTAGGTTGTGCGAAAGACCGGTTATTAACACGAGTGCCCGTATTGCCGGCGAAGATATCATTACGGACCCGCGGTTGATCGAGAAAACATTCGGAAAAAATATATCGTTGATCGTGGACGGGGGAATTTTAAGCGGTTTGCCATCCACCGTCGTCAGGCTTGTAGACGACACGGTCGAGATCTTGCGGGAAGGCAAGGGAATCCTGTCGGACAGGTTTTCACGACAAGGGGGATTTGATCTATGACACAGGCGCATGCAAAAAAGGGAGAGGTGATACGAAGCTATTCTGATCTGGCAGTCCATACGGAAGTGGGCGCGATTATCCAGCATCATTCCGAGAACAAAGAGGATATCAGACTGGTCGTACGGGACGCTGTTCCCTGGAATGACAATACTAGCAAGGTTCTCGACCTTGGGTGCGGGTACGGATGGTTTGAAGAGATCATGCCGGCGGGGCTCGACGTGGTAGGAGGCATAGATTGCCTCGAAGAGAACGAGGCACCCTTTCTGGCGGCGGCGAGGCCAAAGGCACGCGAGGTTTTCTTTTTCAAGATGATGCTTCCCGCACGTACCGGCCTGGCCACCGGACGGTTCGATCTTATTGTTTCCTTGTATTCGCTTTACTTTTTTCCGGATTTTCTTTCCGAGATAGTGCGCCTGCTCAAGCCCGGCGGGCTCTTTTTGTGTCTCACACACAGCGCGCGGATGCTCGAGGAGGGCCAGCACTATTTTGATTTTAAGAATCTGAGGAAGGTTATTAAACGTTTCTCCGCGGAAAACGGACACCAGATTTTAAGACCCTTTTTTAAAGAGATCAGCCACATTGACTATCCAAATTCGCTGATATTTCATACTGGGGATGAAAAGGCACTCGCCATGTACATCGATTTCAAGAAAGAATTTATCGAAAAGGACGTCGATCCCCGGATAGTGCGCGAGAAGATGATCGCCGAGCTCAGAAGGAAAGGGAAGTTGAGGTTCAACAAGAACGACCGGATATTTTTGGCATACAAATGAAAGAAAAGATATATTGCCAGCACTGCGGGCAGTTGCTCGGAACGGATTTTCTCGAAGGCAAGCAGCGGCAGGTCTGTACTGTCTGCAAAACGATATGTTATGAAAATCCCCTCCCCGTGGCCTCCGTAGTGCTTGCGAACCAGAAGCGCGAGATCCTCCTCGTCCGCAGGGCCAAGGAACCTTTCAGGGGCATGTGGTGCTGCCCGATCGGTTTCGCAGAGACCGGTGAAAGCATAGAGGATGCTGCCCTGCGGGAGCTCAGGGAAGAAGCGGGGGTCGAGGGAAAAATAAGCCAGCTCATCGATGTCGGCTCACACATCAATCCCCTGTACGGCGAGCTTCTTATTGTAACGTTCGAAGTCGAAAAAACAGGGGGGAAGGAAAGCGCGGGGGATGATGCCTCGGATGCGCGTTATTTCCCAGTCATGAACCTCCCGAAACTTGCTTTCGATTCACAGGTAAGGGCCATTGGGAAATTTGTAGAGCTGAAGAAAGAGCTCTGGAGCATCCACGATTCCTTCGAGACCTTCGTGGAAAGCACGGTCAAGAACAGGATAGGCTATCCGGTGGTCCTGTTGTCTGACGAGCTCGCCCGGGCCGTGGAGGAGAATTCGGCAAAGATCGTCGAGCTGTGGCTCGACGATATAACGACAAACCCATCCACGCGCTCTTACAGGTCGGTTGACAGAGCAGAATTGCGCGAGCGGGCCATGGTCATCATGGGACAATTCCACGCCTGGCTGAGAAAGGAAAAGAGTGAAAGTGAATTTACGTTGTTCTATCGCAGTCTTGGCAAGGAACGAAAAGAAGGCAACGTTCCCCTCGAAGAAGCGATAAGCTCGCTCTCTCTTCTGAAAAAACATGTGTGGATGTTTACGTATTCATTCGGCGTTTGGGAAAAGGCGGTCGACATTTACCGCATGTTCGAGCTCGGGGAGCGCCTGGTCTATTTTTTTGACAGGGCGGCCTATCACACAGCCGTGGGTTATAGAAAAGACCAATGGCAGGGCAAAGAAGCAGAGCGGTCTTGACCGTGGCGACTTGCATAGGATAGCATTTTTTATAACGATGAATTGAAAAGGATGAGAGATGAACAAAAAATTCAAGATCTTCGTCGGCACGGCAATGATCATATTCTTTGTTGCCATCCTGTTCCAGCTGGTTTATGCCCAGAAGAAGGCCCCCGAGCCATTAATGCTGAAGCTTGAAGGCGTCAAATTTCCCCCTGTGACCTTTTCCCATTCCGTTCATACGGACAAAGCGAAGGTAGACTGTGTCGCCTGCCATCACAAGGACAAGAATCCGAAGGAACCCGGTGGATGCATGCCCTGTCATGACCGCAACGAGGTCAAGAACGGTGCGCCGCCGATAAAGGACGCATATCATAAGAACTGCATCGATTGCCATAAGGAATCCGTTGTGAAAAATGTAAGTGCGCCAACCAAATGTAATGACTGTCATAAAAAGCAGTAAAAAAGGGGGTGGGCCGGTTTTTCGGGGAATCCCGGCGTTCCGTTTCCTTACATCTGTTCGTCTTACGATCACAACCCTTTCGTTGATAGCGGCCACGTCCATCGTGGGCAGCCTTGTAGAGCAGGGGGCTTCGGAGGAAGAGTATCTTTCCCATTATTCGGAAAGAGCATATCATTTCATAAAGCTTTTCGGGCTTGATGATGCATATCATTCTCCCTGGTTTTATTTCCTCGTGGTCATTTTTGCGATCAACCTTTTTCTGTGCACCGTGCATCGACTGAAAAGATTGTCGGCTGCCAAGGGAAGACAGGTCCCCGATCTCGCGGCGCTTGTGTCGTCTGGGGCCGGTTTTATAACAGGTTCGGCCAACAAAAGCGAGGTGGTCCGCAGGATCGGGCCTGCATACAAGAGAGAAAGGGTAACCGAGACAACGGAAGTCTTCGAGAAAGGACGTTTTTCCCGGTACGGGGTCATTATTATCCATACGAGCGTGCTAATGGTCCTTATCGGGGGACTGGTGGGGAATATATCGGGATTCAAGGCCTATCTGGCGCTCCGTCCGGGAGAGGGGGCATCGGCTGCCGAGTCCCGGACTCCGGGACGGTCGGCGGTCGTGTTCGGTTTCGCGGTGAAATGTACCGATTTTCGGGTTAGCATGTATCCGTCGGGCCAACCGAAGGAATATGCGAGTGATATCGAGATACTGGACGAGAAGGGCAATGTGCTCAAACGAGGCCGGATACGCGTGAACGAGCCCCTCTCTTACAAAGGCATATATTTTTATCAATCTAGCTACGGACGGTCGAATGTCTATACGTTCAAGGCAGACGGAAGGACGGTGGATATCGGTGATCGGGAAATTGTCCGGGACACGAAGGTTCCCTTCATGGTGGTGCGGTATGCGGAGGATGTCCATAATTTCGGGCCCGGTGTCATGGTTGCATATATGGACGGGGACGAGCCGAAGACGCTGTGGTTTCTGAAGAATGTGGAAAAAATGAGAAAGCATGTGGTAAAAGGATCGAGGATAGTGCTCGAAAATATAAACGGGCAATATTATACCGGACTCGAGGTGTCGCGAGACCCCGGGGTGCCCGCCGTGCTCTGCGGGTTCGTAATGATGCTTATCGGGCTCTATACAAATTTTTTCACCTCATATCGCAGAATATATGTGGCTCACGGCACAGATGCGATAATTGTGGCTGGCATCGCGTCCCGGAACAAGGAGGGCTTCATCGAGGATATGAAGAGGATCGGGGAGGGCCTTCCATGACCACCGACCACGCTTTGCTCGGATTGGCGACGATCATGTACCTCGGGTTATTCTTCGTGCATATACTCTATTTCACCTGGCAGAAAAAGGCGTTGTTGTCATTTGCCCAGTATGCCCTGTATGGCACCGTGATCGTGCAAGCTGCGGGGATGGCCATGCGATGGGCTTTGTCGTACCGGCTTGGAATAGGTCATGTTCCTTTGTCGAATTATTACGAATCCCTCATATTTTTTTCCTGGTCGATATCGGTATTCATGATATGCATGCGAAAAAGGTCTCTTTATCCGGTAATTACATTCATTGCTGCGGGTATATCACTTCTGCTCATGGCATATGCCTCCCTTTCGTCGGGGGTCGAAAAGGGCATTCAGCCGCTGATACCGGCCCTGCAGAGCAACTGGCTTCACATTCATGTTATAACGTGCTTTCTCGGGTACGCCGCTTTTGTGGTTTCGTTTATATGCGGGGTTCTGTATTTTTTTCGTCCTGGCAAGATCGTGCCGACCCGTGAAAGCTTGGAGAGCATCAATTACAGGAGTATTATTATTGGCTTTTCGATGCTGACATCTGGTATACTTACCGGAGCCGTATGGGCCCATTTCGCATGGGGGTCGTACTGGAGTTGGGATCCTAAAGAAACATGGTCGCTTATAACGTGGATCATTTATGCCCTCGTCCTTCATTTGCGCTTTACGGGCGGGTTAAAGGGAAGGCGCATAGCGATATTGTCTATCGCGGGATTTGCGAGCGTTATTATGACCTATTTCGGGGTCAATTTCTTTCTGGTGGGTTTGCATAGTTACGCGACATGACACGAAAACGACCAAAGAGCCTTATATTTTTTGGAAACGGTATAAACTGCGAGAATGAGACGGCATATGCCAACAGGCTCGCCGGTTTTGACTCGGACCTGATTCATATAGATGAATTTGCCGACGATCCGCGCACGATCCATAAATACAGCTTTATCAATTTCCCGGGTGGCTTTCTCGACGGTGACGATCTTGGTGCCGCAAAAGCCCAGAGCGTCAAGTGGAAATACCAGAGGATGGCCGGGAGCGACAGGCGCCTTCTTGACGAGCTTGTGAAGTTTATCGATGACGGGAAGATCATCATCGGCATATGCAATGGCTTTCAGTTGCTTATAAAGACAGGATTATTACCTGCGATGGGAAAAAAATACGGGGTACAGACCGCGACCCTCACAGCAAATGATTCAGGACGGTTCGAGGACCGCTGGACGTATCTGAAGGCAAATCGATTTTCTCATTGCATATTTACGTATGATATGGATAAAATTTATCTTCCTGTTCGACATGGTGAAGGCAAATGCGTTGTAGATTCAACAGAAAACCTTTCATTGATGAGGTCGGGCGGAAATATAGTCCTGCAATACGCCGATGATACAGGAGCTGTAACGGCAGCATACCCGGACAACCCGAATGGGTCGGTGGATTCAATTGCGGGGCTGTGCGATGAGACCGGAAGAATATTTGGGCTTATGCCGCATCCGGAAGCTTTCGTTCGTCGGGTCCAGCATCCCCGGTGGACACGGGAGAAACTCGAGGAAGAGGGAGGCGGGCTCAAGATTTTCAAGAATGCCTGTAAATATATTTCAGAAAGTTAGCAGGAGGGGGTTGAAATGAATAAGATGGACATAATCAACAAGCTTGCGACAGATATAAATGTGAACCAGAAAATAGCAAAGATTGCCGTCGATACGATCATAGACAGTATAAAAAAAGCGATCATCAACAATGAACGCGTCGAGATCCGCGGGTTTGGGAGCTTCACCCTCAGAGAATACAAGGCATACAGGGGCAGGAACCCGAAGAGCGGCGAGACCGTGCAGGTGGAGCCGAAACGGCTTCCCTATTTCAAGGTTGGAAAAGAACTGAAGGAAATGGTGTGGAAGGACGAGGTCTAAAAGCTTGCCCAGTACACGCTTAATTCTTTTTTTACATCTTTTATCAGGTCCACAACCCCTCTACAAGGATCGCGTTTCTTCTCATAGTAGAATTCAGGACAGCCCTTCATCATGGTAACGACCGCTTTGACACAGCGGGCGAGACCGGGCGGATCATATCCGCCTTCCAAGGCGAAAAGCGCCCGTGAACCACAGTAGCGCTGCGCTATATCAAGAATGATACGTGTGAGTTCGGAGAAGCCTTTTTCGGTGACGGACATGCCGCCAAGCGGATCGCTGTGATATATATCGAATCCTGCGGAGACGAGCACCATGTCCGGTTTGTAAAGATGGGCTATCGGGACCAGGACCTCCTGAAAGGCAAACACGTAGTCATCGTCGTTCATGTCGTAGCTCATCGGGACATTGACAGTGTACCCTTTTCCGGCACCTGTTCCGGTTTCCGAGTACCAGCCTGTGCCTGGATAGTACGGGAACTGGTGTGTAGAAAAGTAGAGGACCGTGGGATCGGAATAGAAGCTGTGCTGAGTGCCGTTGCCGTGATGAAGATCGAAGTCGACCACGAGTATTCGTTCAAGGCCCCACGTATCTTGGAGATAGCGTGCAGCAACGGCAATATTGTTGAATATGCAGAAACCCATTGATCGTGATTTTTCGGCATGATGCCCCGGAGGACGTATGAGGGCAAAACCGTTTAAGGTCTCCGCGGACATGATGGAGTCTGCCAGGCTCAGACAACCCCCTGCTGCGAGAAGTGCGGCCTCGTATGTCTTCGGGGATGCACCGGTATCAGGGTCGAGCGACGCATAGGTTCCCTTGGTGCGGGCGATGAACTCGATATATGATACGTCATGGATGCGTGACAGTTCTTCATGGGAGGCGTATCTCGCCTTTATGTATGTGATGCCTTCGGAATTTATAGACGGTAGCATGGAATATATATGTTGAAGCCGCGCAGGGCCTTCCGGGTGAAATTTCCCGGACAAATGCTGAAGATAAAGGGAGTCTTTTACCAATCCTGTGTTCATCGCTGTCCCGGAAACAATATCACAATATTTCAGGTTAACCCTTTGAGCCAGACCTCGAGCCTCTGGCACCCTTCTTTAAGGTTTTCGATCCGGTCCGCATACGAAAACCGTACATGTGACGATGCGCCGAAGGCACCGAAATCATACCCCGGTGTTATGGCAACCCCTGCTTCTTCCAGGGCCCTCTCGACAAAGGTCATGCTGTCCATCCCGAAACCCTCGATGCCGGCGTAAATGTAGAATGCGCCATCGGGGATACGAGAGATGACGAAACCGAGACTGTTCAGGCGGGGGATGAGAAAATCGCGTCTTTCCTTATACAGAGCGCGCATTTTCGCGAGCTCTTCCTTTTCATCGAAGGCATTCAGGGCGGCGTATTGGGAAATTGAAGGCGGTGCTATAAAGAGGTTTTGGGCAAGCTTCTGGATGGGACGGACGAGGTCCGATGGAACGATCATCCAGCCAAGGCGCCAGCCTGTCATAGCGTATGCCTTGGAAAAACCGCTTACGACGACGATGTCATCGGAAATAGATGCGCTCGAAGAGAAATCGATGTCGTATGTAAGCCCCGAATAGATCTCGTCAACAACAAGAAGGCCCCCGGCAACGGACATGCGCTGATGAAGGGCAATAACGGTTTCGGGGCGATAGACTGCACCGGTGGGGTTGGATGGGTTGGCTATGACAAGAAGGTCGGGCCACGGGGTCTCGTCGAGGTATTGAGGTAGGATCTCGTAATTGGTCTCGGGAGACACTTCAATGGGTTTTATGGTGCAATCGGTCAACAAGGCGATATTTTTGTAGCATGGATAGCCGGGGTCGGACAGAGCAAGTGTTCTGCCGGGTTCGAGCAAGGTAGCGAAGATGAGGACGAATGCAGCGGAGGACCCGTTCGTAATTATAATCCGGTCTGGTGGGATATAGATGCCGCAGGACGCAGCGTATTCGTCGGATATCGCCTGCCTCAATTCGGGAATACCGAGGCTATGGGTATAAAAGGTCTTACCTTCAGCAAGGGCGGCTGCCGCAGCGCTTTTTATGGAGTCCGGCGTTTCAAAACCCGGCTCACCGACCTCCATATGGATGACCCGGTGCCCCTGTAATTCCATCATGCGGGCTTTTTCCAGAAGCTCCATAACATAGAAAGGCGATATCTGGCTCGCGCGTTTCGAAATATCCATGAGATCCCCTTCTCCAAGAGTTAAGGAACTCTATCAAAATAGGAGCGGACATGTCAATGAAGGGATGGGGGGCGGCCGTGAAATACATTGACACCAAAGGGATACCTCTTCATAATGAAAGCATCCCGGGGAAAGTCTCCCCGGTTCGGCGCGATGCGGCAAGCCTTCGGATGCAGGGAGAAGACCGGATATGTTTCGGGGGGGGGGCGACAAGAGGTTGGCCACCGGGTTGCGCGTAATTGAAGATACTATGAATGAACGGGAGAGATATGATAGTCAGAAATTTTACTGATCCTGAAGTAGCACGTACACAGTACCGGGCGCATGGTGGTGCCGATGCCTGGATGATCATGACAAGCCACTTTCTTGAGGGAATAGAGTTTCTGGCGTACGCAACATTGCAGCCGGGAAAAATCATCGAGGAGCACGTTGATCCTGTAGAAGAGATATATCACATATATAGGGGCTCGGGGCATATGAAGGTCGGCGATGAGGTTCGCGAGGTCAGGGAGGGAGACTCGATATGGATACCCGCGGGCGAGCCGCATGCCCTTGACAACCGCACGGATGAAGTGACGATGGTGTTGGTCATAGCGGCCTATCCTTTCAAAAGGTGGATTCAGGGGCAGTCGGAATGAACATCAGGCCGGGATTCAAGATCTCCCGAGAAAAAAGATACAGTATACGGTAGAGGGTCGCGGTACAGAGTTCCGATGCGGTACCGTAACTAAGGCACCCTAACTTGCGGAAATCAGGGCAAAAAAGGATGTTGCACGTGAAACAAGAGAAGAGATGCCCCCTTGCCCATTACCCCTCTTCTCCATATTCCTCCAGGTAGCGTTCGATATACGCGGTCAATTTCTTATTGGATTGATAGATCCCAAAATGTCCTTCACAGAGGATATCTGCATTTAAGGCGAGGAGTTGCTTCATGGAGTTCGTCCAGTCGCGCATATTGGCGCCGAAATCGGCAAGGAACGGTCCATGTATGTCTTGGCCAA
This sequence comes from Deltaproteobacteria bacterium UBA5329, assembly GCA_002408185.1. GTDB lineage: Bacteria > Desulfobacterota > Syntrophorhabdia > Syntrophorhabdales > Syntrophorhabdaceae > Delta-02. The sequence goes on along the minus strand of DHQV01000105.1, from coordinate 82,317 downwards.
AGAGCACGCGTTTCCCGGATTTATCTATGTAGGCTGAAATGGATCCGGGTGTGTGACCGGGCGTATGGAGCAGGACAAGCTCATGGGAGCCTATGGACATCTCGAACCGGAGTCCCGCGAATTTGACATCGACGGGGAGAGGTTTCAGGTTTACGCCATACCAGTGTGCAGCGGTCAGCCGCGGGTCTCCCCGTTCAAGGGTTGCCGCATCGAGGTCGTGCATGACAATCCGGGCCCCGTATTTTTGCTGCAGGGCTGCGGCTCCACCAATATGATCGATGTGACAATGTGTCAGGATGATCGTTGACAGGGGGGTGGACTTGAAACCGAGCCGGTCGATATTTGCGACTAGGGAGCCAACGCTCGAACCCGCGCCCGTGTCTATGAGAACGAACTCGCCAAGGTTCAAGAGGTAAACACAGCAATCTTTTGTATCTGTAATGTCTGAGCTGCCGATGAGATAGATTCCGTCGTGGATCTCCTTTATTCCCATTATGTGCCCTCCTGATGAAAGATAGATTACTGGAAACAGCGTAAGGATACAAGGGAGACTTGGGGGTTGATTCCGCAAGATGCGGTTATTATGCAGGGTTGGAGGGTATGGTGTTGCATGTGGATAGTGGCTGGCAGGAAGCACGGCGCGGGCTGTCCTTGACAGTGAAGAAAAGTAGTTGTAATATCAAGAAAAAAGGGAGGAAAGGATGAAGATAAAATGGTACGGCCATTCGGCCTTTCTTATAACAACTGAGAATGGAACGCGGATCATCCTGGATCCCTATCAATCGGGTGCTTTCGGTGGAGCCCTTGCGTATGGCAAGATTAATGAGGCCGCCGATATTGTCCTGTCGAGCCACGATCATGACGATCACAACTATGTGGGGGATATTACGGGAAAGTTCACGTTGATAAACAGGCCGGGCGATCATAGGGAAGCGGGCATTGGTATTCAGGGAATCTCGACTTTCCATGATCGATCAGGCGGGAGGGAACGGGGGCAGAACATTATATATATTATAGAGGCTGATGGGATGCGGATCGCACACCTCGGTGATCTGGGGCATGTTCTGGACAGCGTCACGGTGGAACAAATGGGAAAAGTGGACGTACTTTTGATACCCGTAGGCGGGTTTTATACCATCGATCCGGAGGAGGCATCGAGGATTGTAAATGATGTGAAGCCCATTGTCAGCATTCCCATGCACTTCAAGACAGAAAAGTGTGATTTCCCCATCGTTCCGGTTGAAGAATTTACGAAAGGGAAGCCAGACGTGCAGGTTGCCGGAAAAACGGAAATAGAGCTTGTGAAATCTACCTTGGCCTCGGCGCAGGGCATCGTCGTTCTGCGTCACGCGTTGTAAAGAAGATACTCCATGCTGAAGAAGCTATTTTCTGAACAGGATATCGCGAGGACGGTAAAGCGGTTGGCGAAGCAGATAGAGAACGATTTTATGAATGAGGAGCTCCTTTTCGTCTGTCTGCTCAAAGGGTCCTTCATATTCACGTCGGACCTGATCCGACAGGTCAAGAATCCGTCGCGTATCGATTTCATGCGAGTATCTTCGTATGGAAACCAGATGACAACGCGGGGCAATGTCGAGATCATCAAAGACCTTGACGAAGATATTGAGGCTAAGAATGTTATTATCGTGGAAGATATCATCGATTCTGGCCTGACCCTGACACGAGTGCGCGAAATGCTGCGGACCCGCAACCCGAAGAGATTAAAGATCTGTGCTCTTATCGATAAGAGACGCAGGCGGAGGGTTGACATCGAAGCCGACTACGTGGGGTTCACTATAGACGACGGGTTCGTTGTGGGCTACGGGATCGATTATGCCGAATATCACAGGAATTGTCCTGATATTTGCATCGTGATGGAAGAAAATGGGGTTTAAGCGGGGGCATAGGACGATCGCGGTTGTCTTGTTCATGTGCTTTGCGTTCCTTTTTTGTACAGGCGTTGAGTTGGCCGCATTCCCTGGCGAACCCGAGGGCTATGGCGGCGTTACATGGGGTACCCGGATAGATGCGCTCAAGCCCCTGAGGTATGCGGGAACGGATGGCACCGGCGTCGCACTATATGAGCGGCCTGGCGAGGAGCTTATTTACGGGCGGGCGAAGCTTATAGCGATAGAATATGGTTTTGAGAACGGGCGGCTCACAACGGTAACCCTCAAGGTGGACTCGCTACTGCAGTACTTGCTCATGAAAGAGGAAGCGTTCAAAAGGTATGGGGAGGGCAAGCAACTGGCAGGGCATGAGGATAACTACAGCTGGAGCGGCGAAATTGCAGAGGTTTTGCTGATGGACAAATTTGTGGTGTCCTGAACGGGCGCCAGAGGGCAAGGGTTCCTTGCCATGAAATCGCCAAGGTGATTATCCACGGGAGTAGATGATGAAGATTCTCGTGCTTTATTTTTCGCGGTCCGGAAACACGAGGAGGCTTGCAGAGGCCATTGCTGCGGGTATTGATTCGGTGGACGGTGTTGAGGGTGTGCTGAGAGACCCCGGTGAGGTCACAAAGGAGGATTTCCTTGATTCCGAGGGGATTATAGCGGGATCGCCTGTATACTTCGGGGGAATGGCGGCACAGTTGAAGGAGGTATTTGACAGGTTTGTGGGTGTGCGACAGAAAATGGGAGACAAGATCGGAGCCGCGTTTGCCACGTCAGGAGACCTGTCCGGAGGTAAGGAAACGACCATGTTCTCCATCATCCAGGCGCTCATGATCTATGGCATGATCATAGTAGGTGATCCCCTTGATGCGACAGGGCATTACGGTGTATCCTGTACAGGCACCCCGGATGAAAAAACACTTACAAATGCACGGAAGTTGGGAAAAAGGGTCGCCGCGCTGGCGAAGAAATTGAAAGCGTAAAACTGTTTCACGTGCAACATCGCCAGAATTTTGAAAAACAGCACCACTCATTGTGAGCGCGATCGTATTCCCGGATGAATAAAAAATTCCTATGAAGACCAAAAAGAAAACGACGGGACCCGAAAAACCCGTCAGGACAGACATTGTTGAAAAGGTGGAGGCGGTAAAACAGGCGGCTGCTCTGCTGGAAGCCTCCATAGAGGAGTTCAAATCTGTCGAAAAAGCCCTTGAATATAGCGAGGCCCGCTACCAGCTGCTGGTGAGGCATTCGTCAGACGGCGTCTTTTTGTTCAGCCCCGTGACGTTGAAGATACTCGAGGCCAATACCAGCTTCCTACAAATGATGGGCTATACGGAGAAGGAAATAACCAGTATTACCGTCCCCGACATCATCGTAATGCCCAAAAAAGATATTCTCCTCAATATCAAGCACGTCCTGAAACATACAGAGCATGTTTCCGGGTTGCGCCAATATCGAAGGAAAGACGGGTCCCTGACAGATGTCGAGATAACATCATCTCTTATACGTCATAAAGGCGAGCAGTTCATCATGGTAAACGTCCGTGATGTAACAGAGCGCCTGAGGGCCCAGCACGAACTGGAACGCCAGGCCAACATACTCCGTGACCAGGCCGAGATCATCGATATAGCCGAAGACGCCATCATCGTCCGCGACACGAAAGACCAGATCATATTCTGGAACAGGGGCGCCGAAAACCGGTTTGGTTTTAGCGGCCAAGAGGCAATAGGTTGCACCATCTCGCAGCTCCTGAAAACCGAATACTCCGAACCAAGGGCGGAGATCAGGAAACAACTCTTTACCGATGGAAAGTGGGAAGGGGAACTTAGCCATCGGGCAAAGAACGGGCAGGAGATCATTGTCGACAGCAAATGGAAGCTCAGGACCGACAAAAAAGGCAAGCCGCTGGCGATCCTTCAGATCGACAATGACATTACACACCGCAAGCAGGCGGAGAATATACTGCAAAAGTCCAAACAAGAATTGGAGCTCCGCGTGGTCGAACGCACAAGTGAGCTCCTGAAGGCCAATTCCCGACTGGTGCAGGAGCTCAAAAGACGGCAGCA
>DHQV01000105.1:69074-78268 GCA_002408185.1 Deltaproteobacteria bacterium UBA5329 | reverse complement strand
AGGAGCTCAAAAGACGGCAGCAGGTTGAGGACATGCTCAGACGGGGTGCAGAACGCTATAAGAACCTGTTCGAGAATTCTCCGCTGGGTATTTACCGTACAAACCCTGATGGAAAGATCCTCATGGCAAACCCCACCCTCATCCGCATGATGGGATACGCATCATTCGACGAGTTCTATGCGGTGAGGTCTTTCAAAAAGAGTTGTGAACCGACATACCTCAACAAAAAAATCAAGGACAGGCTGGAACGCGAAGGGCGTGTGCGGGGGTTTGAGGCCAGGTGGAAGGTCGGGCGCAACGGAACGGTCATGTATGTCATGGAAAATGCCCGCGCCATACGCGATGCCGAAGGAAAAACACTATATTACGAGGGCACTGTCGAGGACATCACCGAAAGAAAAAAAGCGGAAGAAAGTATTGACCAGTATCAGCGGCAGTTAAGGTCCCTGGCATCGGAATTGACGCTCGCTGAAGAACGGGAGAGAAGGAGAATATCGAGCCTTCTCCACGATCATATAGGGCAGCTTCACGCAACAGCAAAGATGAAGCTGGGGTTGCTCGAAAGCTCCGTCGAAGACCACGCCCTGAAGAAAGAAATAAACGAAATACGGGAGCTGATCGGCCAGGCAATACACTATGGACGTACGCTGACATTCGAATTGAGTCCGCCCATATTATATGACCTCGGCCTTGAACCTGCGGTCGAATGGCTTACCGAACAGCTCGAGGAGCAAAATGCGATAACCTGCGCATTCGAGAATGACGGCTCTTTAAAGCCGATTAGCGACGAAATACGGGTCCTTTTGTTTACAGCAGTTCGAGAACTGCTCGTAAATGTCGTCAAGCACGCGGCCGCCCAACATGTAAAGATCACGATAAGACGCATAGACGACAGCATTTCGATCCACGTTGCCGATGACGGAACAGGGTTCAATGCGTCGAAAAAAAGTTATCATTTGGCGGAGGCCCGAGGCTACGGCCTTTTCAGTATCCGTGAAAGACTTCATTCACTGGGCGGCCACATGGATGTCCGTTCCTGGATAGGCAGGGGCACACGCATTGTGTTGCAGGCACCGCTTAAACGAGGGGGAGACATTAATTGAAGACAAAGATAATCATTGCAGACGATCACAAGATCATGCGTGAAGGCCTGAAAGCCCTCATCGAAAAGCAGCCGGACATGGAAGTGGCGGCCGAGGCCCGGGACGGTCTTGAAGTAACCAAACTGGCACGGAAATTAGCGCCCCAGGTCATCATCATGGATATCGGCATGCCCGAAATGAACGGAATCGACGCGACCCGCCAGGTTCTTTCGGAGAATAAGGACATAAAAATAATCGCGCTTTCCATGCATTCGGACCGGAGGTTTGTCCTGGAAATGCTCAAAGCGGGCGCGTCAGGCTACCTCTTGAAGGACAGTGCATTCGAAGAGCTCGTGAATGCGGTACATACCGTCATGACCGGCCAATCATATTTGAGCCCGAGGATTACGGACATTGTCGTGAAGGAATATCTCTATAACCTCCCGAAAAATGAATCAACAGTCTTTACGGTCCTTACCGTGAGGGAACGCGAGGTCCTCCAGCTCCTGGCCGAGGGCAAGAGCACCAAGCAGATAGCGTCCACGTTGAATCTCAGCGTAAAGACGGTCGAAACACACCGGCAGCAGATAATGGACAAGCTGGAGATACGCACCGTGGCGGAATTGACCAAATATGCCATACGCGAGGGATTGACGTCTTTGTAGATCGATGAGATCGTAAGCTGCAAGTAGAAGCACCAATAAATACCGCCACTTCACAGATGACATCTCCATATGAGCCAACTTGGTTATTCTGTTTTTAAACTCCTTACGGCTGACGACTGACGGTCCAATCGTGCTTTGCATCCCCTATCCATATCAGGAATTTTTCCCCGACATTTCAGGGAAATCCCGATTCCCCCCTTTTCCACGTCTGGCTATACTATTGCACACGTAGCGTCAGAGGAGGGGCCTGAGGGTGGCCGAGTTTTTAGCAGCAGCACATATAACAAGCGCACTCGATATCATCAATGCATATCTCAGCGGCGGCTTCCTCGTCGATTTTTGCACAGTAATCGTGTCTAACCTTGTCCTATCGGGCGATAATGCCATTGTTATTGCTCTTGCAGCGCGATCCCTGCCGCCGAAGATGCGGCTGCACGGGATCGTATTCGGTACTATAGCAGCGATAATCATGCGAGTTATCCTTACCTACTTTGCGGCCATGCTTCTCAGTGTGCCGTACATGAAGCTTATCGGCGGATTGCTCATACTCGGCATTGCAGTCAAATTGCTCTTGGACAAGGATTCGGAGCATGAAGACAAGGCGACATCAGGCGGTCTGCTGAAAGTGATCGGTGTGATACTGCTCGCAGATCTGGTTATGAGTGTTGATAACATCATCGCCGTCGCGGGGGCCAGCAAAGGCAACCCGGCGTTGCTTTTCCTTGGACTTGGCATGAGCATACCGTTAGTTGCCTTCGGAAGCGGGATAATATCACGTCTTATGGGGCGTTACCCCGTGATCGTCTATATCGGTGCGGGGATCCTTGGAAAGGCGGCAGCCGAGATGATTTTGGCTGACCCGCTGACGCTGAGCATAGTACATGCGCCTGGTGCGGTCATGCGGTACTCGCTCCAGATCATTTCCGCTCTCGGTGTAATAGGGGTCGGTATGCTCTGGCTCAGGACGCGCCACGCGAAAGAACGGCCCGTTGCTGCAGTATCGAGTCCTTTTTCCATGGCAGGATGGGATTTACAGTAGCGTTTCCTTGATCTGATTGACGGGTTTTGCAACGTTTTGCAGATAAATAATTGCCTGTATGTATTGGAAACTCCGGAATAATGACAGGGAGAAGGGGGAAATGAAGCAAGCGACCACGGTTTTGGGATTATGCATTTTCCGGAATGAAAGAGAAATATGGAGCGATTATTAAAGATACCCCGACGGAGGTCGGCATCGACCATCCTTTCCCTGCCCTTGGTGACAAAGGTGTTGGCCTCCGTCGCGGTAAACAAAAACGTCAGTCATAAGTAGTAAGTCGTAAATTAGGTTTAAAATACAAGGACCGGTACGCACCCGGTCCTTTTTGCATCTATCATGATACAAAAGTGCTGTTGGCGGAACGTGTTAACTCCTCACGACTTACTATCCTATTTTACCCAGCGGTAGAGGAAGAACCAGGCGATCTTGCCGTATTCACCTGTGACCTTCCTGATAGTGTTCTGATTAAGGAACCAGAGACGTCCGGTTGGCTTCTCAAACCGTGTGGGAACAAATATCATTCGGTAGCCGCTACCGGTAAAGACCCTCTTGGCTATCACCGTAATCCGCCTCATATGATAAGGAGAACTGACAAATATCGCAGATGTCAGCCCTTTTCCGTCCATGAGCCTCTTTGCCTCGAGCAGTTCTACGTGAGTATCCTCAAATACTACAGGGTAATGTGAGGGTCGGGATGGAACGCCCATCAGGGATCCGCGTTCGAAGTTCGGAGCTTCCGCTATTTTGCCGTAGGCGGGGATGATCAGATAGTCGGCATACCCGTCGTTGATCAAACGTACGGCTTCAGCCTTTCTTTCCCTGTATTCAGTGCCGAGAAAGAGAACAACCGCATCGGCCTTCTGAGGCTTATCGGAATAAATGAGATAATCGGGAGCTAAGATGAAAAGAACGGCAAGCATGGCAAGGACACAAATTGCCGTTGCAAACGTTCTCATTTGTCCCTGGTGCCCGCCTTTCCGGTGAGCTTCTGCTCCCATTTCCAGGCCGTTTCGATTATAAACGAAAGGTCATCGTGGAGCGGTGACCAACCTGTGAGCCTCTTGAGCTTTGTGCTGTCGGCGATGAGTTCAGGTGGATCTCCAGGCCTGCGATCAGTAAATGTTACGGTGAAATCGACCCCCGTGACCTCCTTGGCGACGTTGATCACATCCAGAACCGAGAAGCCGTGGCCGTAGCCGCAGTTCATGACATCGGACAGCCCGGTTTGCCTGAGGTACATAAGGGCCAACAGGTGCGCCGAACCGAGGTCGCTGACATGAATATAGTCCCGCACGCACGTACCGTCCAGGGTGGGATAATCGGTCCCGAATACGGAAAGGGAGTCCTGTTCGCCCTGCGCGGTCTTGAGAGTGCGGGTGATCAAATGGGTCGCGTAACCGTATGCCTGGCCGATCTCGCAATCCGGGTCTGCCCCGGCCACGTTAAAATAGCGAAGTGCGATATATTTCAGGTCGCGGCAGGCAGCGATATCCTTAAGGACTTTTTCGATCATGACCTTTGTCATTCCATACGGATTGATCGGACGCAGCGGGGTATCCTCGCCGATGGGGTTCTTATCGGGAATCCCGTACGCGGCGGCCGTCGAAGAATAAACGAAATATTCGATGCCAAGCTCCGTCATCGCTTCGAGCAGATTAATGCTGTTTACGACATTGTTTTTGTAATACATGAGAGGCTCCCGGGTCGATTCCTCGACCTGGATCGAGGCGGCGAAGTGCATGACCGCATCAGGCTGATAATCTTTCAGCGTATCCTTGAGCAATTTCCGGTCATCGAGGTCGCCCCTTACAAGCTTCCCCGAAAGGACGGCCCACTCATGGCCGGTCGAGAGATTATCGTAAACGAGAACGTTATGACCGTGCTGACCGAGAAGTTTTACAACGTGACTGCCGATATAACCGGCTCCGCCGGTAACAAATACCTTCATGTATGATACCTCCTGCCTGAAATTTGCCAAACCCGGCACGGGTCATGTCTGTGGTTTTAATATGCACACCTGTGTTTGTGCGAGCACTATGGGAAAAATGTATGATAAGTCACTCGGTCATTATACCACAATCTCCGGTTGGAAGTAATCGGCTCCGTCAGCCTTCCCACGGGACGAAAGCGGCGTGTGCAGAATATCGCGATTGCCCGATCACAGAATACCTGCATAAAATAAGGTCATCGGACGTGATGCAGGCCTGACCCTGACTTTTCAATAATTGACTTATGTGTTATACTTATGTATTGCATGCGATGTGCGAGAGAAACAGTTTCAAGGGGGATATATGAAAAAGGATGTCACAATTTGCTTCAGGACCAATGAAGAATTAAAGCACACTCTGGAGAAGATAGCGGAGGTGGAACGACGGTCGTTGTCTTCGATCATAGAGAACATTCTTCATGGCCAAGTAAAAGATAAAGTAGAGCTTAAAGGCGCAAAAAAAGAAAGACGCAGGTATCAGCGCAAAGAAGTGTCGTTACCCGCCTTTGTTTATAAACACGAGGCAAAAGAGTCGACGCTTCAAACCGGGATCGTTATTAACGTTTCTCTTGGCGGCTTGAGGATCTCCATTCCCAAGGAGTATGATGTCGTGAACGATGCCGAGTTTGACACCATCTTCAGCATACCGAATGAGAAGACGCCGGTAAAAATGCGGTGTGCGATCAGGAGGATAGTCGAAGGGGGCGATTCGACCAAAGAGCTCGGTGCCGATTTCATAGATGGAGACTTCCCTAGTTATCAGAAATTGCACAGATATCTGGGCTAGAAACGGTCTCAAGCCTCAGGCGGAGATATTATTCACGAATATATCTGCCTTTCCCGTTTGCCTTCCCTGTGATGGCCCTGCTTTCAATTGTTTTTTCTTTCCCCTGAGACTTGAGACCGTTTTTCTTTAGCGTAGCGTTTCAGGCGGTTCAGGTCGTCCTCCGTGAAGCCTTCCCACGCATAGGGGAAGAGCGCGTTATTCTGGTAAATGGCATCCTCCGCAACGGGAAATTTTGCGATATCCTTAAATTGTTCGTACATCGGTGTGTGGGGGATCGGTGTATATTCGGCAAGGTACGGCGTTACGTCAAGGGACCTCAAGTAGTCTATCGCACGTTTCACGTCCTGCCAGGGCTGCCGTGGCAAACCGGCGAGGATATAAACCTTCAGTTGTTCCCTGCTGTATCCCGCCCCTTTAAGGGCCCTTATAGCGCGTTCAAAGACAGCTTCCGTCACCTTCCCACCCGTTGCGGATTGCACTGCTGGATCGACCGATTCAAGACCGATGCGAACCTCACGGAACCCCGACCGGGCAAAAAGCTCCGCCATCTCCTGGTCAATGAACGCGGCATTTACGGCATTGGGGTTGTATATGTCGACAGCATAGGGTAGACCGGCAATTTTTCTTAAAAGTGGCTTCGCGAAATCTTCGCTCGAGTATAAGAAGCTGTCGTCATATATGACAAAACGCCGGACTCCCTGCAGATGCCAGTGGACGATCTCACCGAGCACCGACCCGGGGCTCCGCCGCGTCATAGAGGGATACATAAAGGACGTTGCGCAATAGGTACAACGAAACACACAGCCGAGCGAAGTCAGAAGGGGCACAAACGGTAGGGTATCGAGAAGGTCATGGGCGGGATAGGGCAAGATGTCGAGATCGTCCAGCATCGGCTTGAATGACAGCGTGTAATTCAGTTCGTCCTCGACAAACTTGTAAAATGTACCGATCGCGTTTGACGGGATGATGAGGTCGGCCGCTTTGAAATTCAGAGTGGCCTGTTCGTGGCATAATGTCGGGTAGATTCCCCCGATAACTATTTTTGCCTGCGGGCAGGCCTGCCGCACAAGTTCGGAGATCTCGACCGCACCTTGGTACCAATAGGTCATGATGGACGTGATCAGTACGAGGTCCGGCGCTGTGCGTGTTTCGAGAATTCGTACAAATTCACCCGGCGACATACCGTATCTCCGATATTGCTTCGGCACCACCCCGAGAATTTCAGGTTTCGGGACCTTTTCCTTGATAAACGGTCCACGTCCATCGAGCTTGCGCTTATCTTCCCGTACACGCATGCAATCTATGACCTCGACAGGTAATCCGTTCTGCCGGAGAATTGACGAAACATAGAGAAGGCCGAGAGGGTTCGACCAAAAATTATAGGCAGCGAAGTCATAAATATAGGGATTAATGGCAAGTACACGGGGCGCACGCATGGGTTTAGGTCTTGACCGCCCTTCCGGTCCGCCTTCCGGCTGGAAAAATGAAAGCATACAGGAGGCCGAAGATAAAACCGCCAACATGAGCGTACCATGCAATACCCTCCACATTCGCATAAAGGAACTGCATGAAGAACCAGGCGGTAAGAAGGATAACCGCAGGGATATCCACAATTTTTATGAATATTACTATGATGAGGATGGTTTTTATGCGGGCATAGGGATAACAGACGAGGTAGGCGCCCAACACCCCCGATATGGCTCCGCTTGCACCGATCATGGGGACCTCAGACGAAGGGTCGTAAAATAGCTGGAAAAGCGCGGCGCATATTCCCGAAACGATATAAAAGATAAGAAATCCTGTATGGCCCAGACGGTCCTCTATATTATTCCCGAAGATCCACAGGTACAGCATGTTCCCGATAATATGCAGAAAACCGCCATGGATGAACATGGAAGAAAATATCGTCATTATATTGTACGGAAGGAGATCGTGGCGTGAGACGAACGATGCAATGAACTCTTTCGGCACAAGGCCGAAATACGTGTACAGCATTGCTCCTGCAGAAGCGTGAAGGACGATGTGCTGCCATATGAAAATAATGATGTTTACAAAGATGAGACCCATTGTTATAATGGGAAAAGTGCGGGTCGGGATATTGTCTTTTAGTGGTATCATTCAAGTACTTTCTTTATCACGCAACACTAGCCATGTCAAAAAACGTGTAACTGGAGCAGATATATGCCTGAATTGAGAAAAGATCCCATTATTGACAGATGGGTTATAATTTCGACCGAGAGGGGTAAAAGGCCTGTTTTTTTCGTCGAGGAAACTCCTCCCTCAAAGGTGGCTGTTTGCCCTTTGTGCCCGGGAAATGAAACTATGACGCCTCCGGAGGTTTTCATGATCCGGCCGTCCGGGGCCTCGCACGGTCCATCGGAATGGTCGCTGAGGGTCGTTCCGAACAAGTTCCCTGCGCTTCGTATAGAAGGTACGCTCGATCGTGAAGGTTTCGGGATCTATGACAAAATGAATGGGATCGGTGCCCATGAGGTCATTGTCGAAACACCTAACCACGGTGAAACTCTGTCGGATATGCCGGTTAACCGGGTGCAAAACGTGTTTATAGCTTACAGGGAACGAATACGGGACCTGATGCGCGATACGCGCTTTAAATATATAATGGTATTCAAGAACAACGGGTCTGTTGCCGGAGCGTCTCTCGACCACGCACATTCGCAATTGATAGCTCTGCCGATCGTACCAAGGCGGGTCTCGGAAGAGATCGGCGGGGGGCTTGCCTATCACAGGTATAAGGAAAGATGCATATTCTGTGATATTGTAGCCCAGGAAAGAGAAGACAATAAACGTATTGTCTCCGAGAATGAACGCTATATAGCAATATCCCCATATGCATCGAGATTCCCGTTCGAAACGTGGATATTGCCCAAGCAGCACGGTGCCGTATTTTCCGAACATGATCCGTCCGATAATTACTATTCTCTTGCCGAAATACTTTCGATAGTCCTGAGAAAGTACGTCAAGCTGCTCAACGCGCCGCCATACAATTATATAATCCATACTGCCCCGGCTTTTAATGTCGGGATGGAGCATTATCACTGGCATATCGAGATCATTCCGCGTCTTACGAAAATGGCCGGGTTTGAATGGGGCACCGGTTTTTACATTAATCCCACTCCGCCCGAAGAGGCTACTGCGTATCTCAAAGAAACCCAGATATAAGGGGGTATGATGAAGATATTAATTGCGTCTCCCGAGATATTTCCATTTGTGAAAACAGGAGGTCTAGCGGATGTGACCGGGGCGTTACCGAAGGCCTTGAGGGACCTTGGGGTAGATGTCCGGGTCGTTCTTCCTAAGCATAAAGGGATCGAGGAACTTGGCTTTCCGATGCGGTACAGCAATCGCCGGATATCCTGCCAGATTTCACAATCTTTTGTAGATGCGGAGGTGGTCGAGAGCGAATACGACGGCATAACCGCCTATCTCATTGAAAAAGATGAATACTATTACAGGGATTATCTGTACAGCACACCGGACGGGGATTATCTTGACAACGCAGAACGGTTCATCTTTTTTGCAAAGAGTATCCTGGAAACGATAAAAGTGACCGGTTTTGTGCCGGACGTTCTTCACTGCAATGACTGGGAAACGTCGCTTGCCCCCGTATTTC
>DHQV01000105.1:60504-68957 GCA_002408185.1 Deltaproteobacteria bacterium UBA5329 | reverse complement strand
TGCCCCCGTATTTCTGAAGACAGCATACAAGACGGACCCCGATCTCGCCAGGGTGGCAACACTGCTCACGATCCACAACCTGGGATATCAAGGGATATTCTGGCACTATGACATGCATCTCCTGAACATAGGATGGGAATACTTCACACCCGAATCCCTGGAATATTTCGGCCATATCAATTTCTTGAAAGGCGGCATAGTCTTTTCAGACATTTTGAACACGGTCAGCAAACAGTACAGCAAGGAGATCCAGACGCAGGTTTTTGGATGTGGCCTTGACGGCATTCTTACGACGCGCCGGGAGGACCTTTACGGGATCGTGAACGGCATCGACTATAACGACTGGAACCCTGAAACAGATAAATTTATTCCCGTAAAATTCAGTGTAGAAGATACCGGAAACAAGGCGGTATGTAAAAAAGCACTGCAGCAGGCATTCGACCTGCCCACAGACCCCGGGATCCCGCTCGTGGCCACAATATCCCGGCTCGCCGACCAGAAAGGATTCGATCTTATATCCGACGCAATGGAAGAGATGGCCGCCCTCGGCATACAATACGCCATCCTGGGAACGGGCGAGCGAAAGTATCACGATCTGTTGACGGAACTCTCCAAGAAATACCCAGGGGTATTCTCGGTAAAGATCGCCTATGACAATGCCCTGGCCCATCTTATAGAGGCAGGCGCCGACCTGTTCCTTATGCCGTCCCAGTATGAGCCCTGCGGGCTTAATCAGCTGTACAGCCTGAAATATGGCACCGTCCCGGTGGTACGGGGTGTCGGCGGGCTCGAAGATACAATTATAGACTATTCGACGTTTCCGCAAACGGGAACGGGATTCAAATTTTATGAATATACGAAAGAGGCAATGCTCGATGCAATCGACCGTGCACTATCCCTGTACAAGGACAAGAAGGCCTGGTCGAACCTCGTCTCCCGGTGCATGAAGGAAGATTTCTCGTGGGGAAAATCTGCCCGAGAGTACCTGGAATTGTACAAAAAAGCGATCGCAAAGCATGAATCAAGCTGAATTGATCGGCAAAATTATCGAGATCTCGCATTCGAACCTTGACCTGACCGCCAGGGTCAATGCGATCCTCAACATAATTTCCCAAGACCTTGGCTTTGAAGACATCATAGTCTATACCCTTGACAAGGATAAACGGCTGACGTGCCGGTATTCAAACCAGAAGAGCGTACTGTTTGGAGTATTGAGCCACTACCGCTGTCACATCGGGGAAGGGATCGTTGGGACCGTTGCCCAGCGCAGGACTGCCCGATTCTATACTATAAAGGATATTTCTCCGAGGTTCGGATGCCTGTTTTATCCCGAACTCGATGATCATGTCGATAAGTTCAGAACGTTTTCTTTCCTGCCCCTTTCAGACGACAGCTATTTGTTCGGTGTTATCGTCCTGTGTTCATACAGCCACGATTCTGTTCAGGACCAAGAGAAAGTTCTGCTGTCGATCATTTCCCGCGAACTGGGAGGCATCCTGCGTTCATTTGAGCTCATCCTCTCGTCAAAAAAACGGATCAGTGAACTGGCAATGCTGTCTGAACTGGGAAAAATTCTGACATCGAACGTTGGGCCCCACGAACTCCTGAAAAGCATTGCCCTCATTATAGCCAAATCGCTCTCCGCGTCCTTCGTTTCCGTGAAACTTGAATACCCCTTCCTTAAACTTGAGACCCAGCGTTTCACTTACGGGATAATAAAACCGGAAGCACAGGAGTACGTGGATCAGCTCGAAAAATCGGCCATGAAACTGCTTCGCCCGGTTTCCCTGCGCAACGGTGCCCCGGAGCAGTTCAACCAGCCTCAGGGTTATTCACTGTATTCGGCACCGATCCTTTCAAAGAACAGGGTGTTGGGCACGATTACCCTGTGCGGCGAAAGCACGGATCAACACGCCAGCATCGAGGAAAACGGCCAGTATATAATCAATACCATCTCAAATTACATATCGAGCGGGCTCGAGAATACGCTCCTCAATACCCGGTTGAGAAATGTGGTCAGGGAACTTACCGATGCGCAGAAAAGGCTCATCGAACAGGAAAAATTTCGCAGCCTCGGTGAGATGACGGCCAATATTGCCCATGAGATCAAGAATCCGCTTGTCATAATAGGTGGTTTTACAAAGCGGCTCGCAAAAAAGATGCAGAACAATCATACCGAAAATCGCTACATAAATATTATTCTCAACGAGGTCGGGCGTCTTGAGACCATACTGAACGAGATATTGCATTATGTCAAGGAAGGTCAGCCGTTCGAAGAATCCTGCAGGCTTCAGGACTTTCTCGAGGATATTCTCTATATCCTTTCTTCCGATCCGGCGTGGGAAAACATAACGATAACCAAAGATTTCGATCAAGAACTCGAACCCGTATCCTGCGATAGCCAGCAATTGAAACAGGTGTTCATCAATCTGCTGATGAATGCCTTTGAAGCAATGCGCGGTACGGGGACGATATCCGTCAAGGTGCGCAAGGTGATGCATGACGGACAGCCCTTTGCCGCCGCATGGATCACCGATACGGGTGGCGGGATAGACCCTGCTATCATTGACAATATATTCAATCCCTTTTTCACGACAAAAGAGCGCGGAACGGGGCTTGGCCTCGCGATCTCGAACAAGATAGTGACAAACCACAAAGGGCACATTGAAGTTGAGAATGTGGCCGGGAAAGGGGTTACATTCATTGTGTATCTCCCTATGAAAAATATTACGCTGCAAGAGGAGCTTACATGAAAAGAAAAGTTCTCGTTGTCGACGATGAGGAAAATATCAGGCTCTTGTTCAAAGAAGAACTTGAGGAAGAGGGTTATGAGGTCGATACCGCATCCAACGGCCTCGAAGCCCTTGAGAAGGTCAAGACAGCTTCATTTGACGTCATTGTGCTTGATATAAAGATGCCGGTCATGGATGGTATTCAGGCGCTCAACGCTATAAAGAATATGAACAAGGACCAGCCGGTCATTCTTTGCTCCGCTTACGGGGAATTCAAGCAGGACCTGTCGAGCTGGGTTTCGGACGGCTATGTCGTCAAATCGGCCGACACCCGTGAGTTGAAAGAGACGATCAAGGAAATTCTGGGCCCGTGATATACCATAAATACCTTGCCATGAGGGTCGGTTATGGACTATGATTATGGCACCCCGGGGGTGTAGCTCAGCGGGAGAGCACCTCGTTCGCAACGAGGGGGCCACGGGTTCAATCCCCGTCACCTCCACCATTTTAAACATGTCATTTTCAGTCGATACGGATGTTCCGTGTGTGTCCTGAGCATAAATCTATCGTGTATCGTGCCGGGTTTCCGGACCGCCCGCGAGGGCCTTTTAAACACGTGTCGGTAAAATGACCCTTTACAGAAAAATACTTCTCTTCTTTATCGGTCTCATAATCCTGCTTTCGATCGTCACGACGTATTCCGGGATACGTTCTATTGAACACATTGCAGTGAATGAACTCGATAAAGGGCTCAATTCAGATATTAACCTCTTTTCATTTGCCGTTGACCGGGAATTTTATCATGTAGAATCTCGCATGGCACTCTTTTCCATGCGAGACGTCTTGAACACGGCCGTTGAACAAAGGGATACAAAAAAGATCAGGGAGCTGCTCGGAGAGCGCCTGCGGGCCGAGAACATCGACGTTATCCATGTCGCCGACGACAAAAACAGGCCCATCATTACGCTTACAAAGGATACCGCACGCGAAGGCATAGTACTGCCGGCCATGGACGCGCAGACCGTGTCCCGGGGATTCGCATCGGTTTCCTGCGGAGAGGAGCGCCTTGCCGCCATGTACGTTTCAATGCCTCTAAAGGCGCAAAAGGCGATACTGAGCGAGTTCTTTATCCTGGACAATAGCAATTCTCTCGTGAAGAATTTAAGCGATCTCCTTTCGCAAAAGCGCGAGGAGCCAGTCTACGTTTCCGTATTTAAAAACGATACGAGGGTGTTCAGCACTATTTTTGCCGTAACGGGCCAACAGACCCAGAAGCTGCCGGAGAAGATCACACAGGCGCTTTACCGGAAAAAAAAGAATTACATCGGAAAAACGCTCATCGGCAGATCACAGTACTATACTATATACAAACCTTCGCCCTATAATGCGGATAGATCTGACAAGTGGTCCTATGGGATCGCTGTCAGTGAGAATATATTCCTCCCTGTTAAAAAGAGATTGCTCTTTGTTTTCATTGCAATATCGATCCTGGCAACGTCCGCGGTAATTATTATCACCTTTCTGATCACGCGCGGCATACGGCCCTCCCTCGAAAGCATCCTCGATACCTGTTGGCGGATCGAGAGGGGCCAGACCGATTCCCGCGTTGATGAACAAAAGATAAGCATCCGCGAGTTCGGTCTTATTGCTTCATCTATCAATAAGATGTCGGCTGCCGTTTCGGAGCGGACCCAGACAATCAAGGACAATATCCGGAAAATCAGCGCCATCAATGCCGAGCTCGAAGATAAGACAGCGATGATACGTCTCGACCGGATGCGTTTTCTATCGATACTGGAAACGTTGAACGAGGGTGTCATCGCTATTGACAAGGAAGGCACCATTATTTACTGCAACCGGGCCGTGGCGACAATAATGGGCACCGACCCTGCCGGTGTCATGGGCAGTAACTATCATGAGGCATTTCCTTCTTTTCGGGTCTCCGGGAACGATCATGCGGCCGTTCATGAATTTGTCATTGGCAGGAAAGGGTCAGATGAAGCGGTGTATCTCAAGGTTTTTACGTCCCCATGGTCCCTGGAAAACGCTCCTCCGGGACACATACTTGTACTGCAGGATATATCGACGGAAAAGAAGATAGAAGAGTTCAAGGCCGATTTCGTATCCTCGGTAAACCATGACATCAAGTCGTTCCTCGTCCCCGTTTCGGGTTTCCTGAAGCGCATATTGCTTGGAAAATACGGCATTGTCGAAGGCGGGCTCAAGGAAAAATTGACAACCATAGATGAAAACGTAACCAAAATACAGCATCTCGTTGAAAACTACCTGAACGTTTCAAGAATCGAATCGGGCAGGATCGAATTTGCCATACGGCCCGTCGAGATAAACGAGATCATACGGGATACGGTCAGCATTTACCCCCGGGTAAAGTTTTCTGGGCAGGGCCATCTTCTGGCCCTTGCCGATAAAGATTACATCGAACGGGTGATCATAAATCTGGTCGCGAATGCCCTCAAATTTTCGCCCGATGATACAGAGGTCACAATAAATACAAAGGTGGAAGGCAGCATGGTCGTCGTATCCGTCGCCGACAGGGGCATTGGCATACCTCAAAAGGAAATTCCCCTCATATTCCAAAGGTATAATCGCGGGACCCTTGGAACAAAGAAGGAGGGGACGGGCCTTGGGCTGTTTATCGTGAAATCCGTTATCGAAAGTCATGGTGGTGCGCTATGGGTCGAAAGCACTCCCGGGAAAGGAAGCGTTTTTTCGTTCTCGCTGCCCCTTTTTCAGGGGGAGATATAAACAAAAATCAGGAGTTAAAAATTTGACATTTATTGACTTGTTACCTTATAATCACACGATGCGAAAGATAATATTAATATTACTCGTTTTGTTCCTGGCGTCCTGCAGTTATCTCCCTTTCGGCAAAAAGAAGGATGAAGACCCGTCGAAGACCACCAAAAAAACTGATTCCGCTGCTGCGAAAAGATCGGCCCGTGCCGATGCAGAGGAGGTAAAAGAACCTCAACTCGGGGATATAAAGGTTATTGACGGGATCGAGTATATCTACACCCGGAACCGTAAATACATGCTCACACCGTATGAGCCGCCCTATGTGTGGATCCGCAAGGACCAGTACTCCCCGGGTATCGGCGAGGCGCTGTCATTCAGTGTTGGCGGCAGCGGGCCGAGCAAGAAAGAGCGGGATGAACTGGAAAAAAGGATAGCAAAACTCGAAGAAGAGCTTAAAAAGAAAGGGATCCAGCCGGGTAACGTTTATCCGACCCAGATGGGATATATCCCGGTCGGCTTAGGGTACATGCCGGGATTGATATCATTTGAATACCCGTCCCCGAAAATGAAGCGGCGGATCGTTGTCCTTCCCGTGATAGACAATACGAACTATAAATCGGAAGGTCTGGGAGAGCTGGCCACAAAGCGTCTCATCTCCCGTCTTGAAAGTACCGGCACGGTCATATGTGTCGACCCGAACACATTAAATATCCGGGGTTCATATTTCGATATGGCCAACGCCAGGAAAATGAACAGCGACCTGGGCATACAGGCCATCCTCAAGACGACACTTTCCGACGTCTATATCAGCTCTTCGCGCATAGAAGGCAAGGATGAAAAGGAAACGTCCTTCGCAATGTCAAAGCTGGCCATAGATGTGTTCAATACAGAGACAGGCCAGACAATGAAGCAGCTTTCTGGCAGGAATCCGATATCCCTGTCACGCGAGAAAGGGGACTTGAGTTCGGAAAAAGCAAAGATCAAGGCGATCGATCTTGCCATCGAGATGATCGCCGAGGATGTTCTGAAGACGGTCCTTTCGGTAGATTGGCACTCCCGGATCGCTTCTGTTGAAGGCACGAAGGTCTATATCAATGCAGGAAGGCTCTCCGGTCTGGAAAAAGGAAAGATCCTCGAAGTGTATGCGCCGGGAGAAGAGGTTATCGATCCGAAGACGAAACAGCCGCTGGGGCGGAAAAAAGGAGCTTTCAAAGGCGAGCTCGAAGTGGTCGAACTGTTTGGTGTTGACGCAAGCTGGGCAAAAACCAATAAAGGCGGAAGCTTCGCGTCGACCGATCTGGTATATGTGAAATAACCGGATTATCGGTAAATAGGTTACAGGTTATAATGGGCCGCGATCTGCGGCTCTTTTCATTGGGGGAAATGCCTGTATTTATTTTACGAGGGGCAGGACCGACCTGAACTCGTCGGTACCACCCTGAACCAGGATCTCGTAAATAAACATCTCCGTCGAACTGATAACCGCCCCGGCATCGCGCATCCGGGCAAGAGAGACAGCTTTGTTGGCGGGGGACCGGGATGAGACCGCATCCGAAATAACGTGGACACGGCGATTGGCCAGGGCCGTTAACGCGGTCTGGGCAATACATATGTGGGACTCGGCCCCGGTAATGACGATCGTGTTCCTCCCCAGGCTGTTTATCTTTTCCGAGAATTGTGGGTTCATAAAGCAATTGAAATGAACTTTCTCTATCGCAGCGAAATTTCCCGCCGCCTCCCGCACCGCGGCAAGTGTCGGTCCCAGCTTTTGTTGCTCGGTAAATACCGCGGGTATGCCCGCTATGGCACAAAACTTCACCAGTCTCACCGTGTTCCGGATCACCTGTTCCCCGTCATCGACTGCCGGGACCAGCTTCTCTTGCACATCTATTGCGACCAGGACGCAATCCTCTCTTTTTACAAGGTGTTGAGCAGGGTTGATTTGTGGCATACGTTTTTCCTCCTCGCGTACTATGCACCGGATGTACGGCAGGAACTTTCCGTACGGGAATGAATTGCGTAACGTACCTACATTTATAGCGAATTATGTGCCGATATTACAACCAAAAATGATCCTTAACTGGCTGATTTTCGAGGACCTGGAGGAAATAAATTGAAAAGTGAGCCAGAACGACATATCATTCAGGCACAACACATGACCACTAACGAGAAAAAGGCAGCGAATATGATTATCCGTGATGAAAGACCCGGCGACATCGAAGAAATATCCTGGATCACCCGGACAGCATTTGAAGTCCACCCTTATGGCGTTCATACCGAGCAATACATCATACGAGAATTGAGAGATTCGAGGGTGCTCACAATTTCCTTGGTTGCCGAGATGGAAGGGAAAGTGGTGGGGCATATCACGTTCTCACCGGTCAGAATGGCGGACTGCAGTCCCGATTGGTACGGGGTTGGCCCCGTTTCCGTCTTGCCTCACCTGCAGAGGCGGGGAATCGGCACGGCATTGGTATACCGGGGGCTTGAATTGCCGTCTGCCAGAGGCGCGAACGGGTGTGTGCTGGTCGGCGATCCAGAATACTATACCCGATTCGGCTTTAAAAACATTCCGGGCCTCGTGCACTAAGGGGTCCCGGACCAGTTTGTTCTCGCCCTCACGCTCAAAGGGGCGTCGCCCATCGGCATCGTGACCTTTCATGAAGCTTTTCGTCTAAAAGGATAAGAAACTATCCACACCCGTTTGTGCCACCCGACATTAGCAAGCTAGAAGTTGGTTACCCAGCCTTTCGTGCTCCTCACCGCGTGTCGCACCTTTTTTTATGGCATCATATTTGCTATTCTATTTTGTCGTGATCACTATTGATTCGGAGAAGAATTCATTTACGCTTCAAACCCTAATGCGGTTTTTGTGCGGGGGATCGTTCCTGATAAGCCGCAACCTGATAATCGAGTGGGTGGGCTCCGTCAACCGGCGCTGGTCGGGGGGCAGGAATGCCGACG
>DHQV01000105.1:58051-60401 GCA_002408185.1 Deltaproteobacteria bacterium UBA5329 | reverse complement strand
GGGGCAGGAATGCCGACGACCTCATGGGTAAGCATTGTTACTCGGCTATTATGAACAGGCGCAAACCCTGCGTAAATTGCCCGGTTTTACGATCATATGCGACCGGAAAACAGGAGCAGCTTGAGATCAGAGTGGGAAAAGACCAGTTCAATGTGGAGTACTATATGCTCACTGCTGCTCCTATTGGGGACCATAGCGGGCGTACACTGACCGGGGTTGTCGAGATCATACGAGACGTGACCGCTTTCCGCAGGGCCGAGGAAGATCTGCGACAGCTCGGTGAGTTCAATTATGAGATCGTCGAGAATGCCCCGGTGGCGATCTTTACCATTAACAAGAAGGGTGAATTTTCCAGTGTAAATCCGGCTCTGGCGACCCTGGCAGGATTTGATACGATAGCACAAGCAAAAGATAAACTGCTTGGATTCAACTGGATAAAAAACCCGTATACGAAAAAATGCGGCATGGCGCAGCACATCAAGGATGGATTGAAAGGCAAACCGTTCCAACTATGGGATTTCCCGTTTATTAATTATTGGGGGGTCCCGCAGCATATTTGTTTCAAGGGCGTGCCTATCAAGGACAAGTATGGCAAGATCGAGAGGCTCTTGTGCATCATCGAGGACACGACGGAACGTGTAAAAGCATACGGCGAGCTCATGCAGGAAGCGAAGATATCCATGATCGGGCGGCTGACAACGGGAATAGCGCATGAGCTCAACAACCCGCTTGCCACAATAACGGCCAATACGGAGCTTGTCCTCGATACCCTTGAGAATATGAAGCACTCGGAGATCACACAGCACGACCTCGATGAGTTCAAGGAGAGCCTCAGGGTAATAGAAGAGCAGGCGTTTCGCTGTACCAGGACGATAAAGACACTTCTCGATGTAACACGGAAAAAAGAGCTCGGGAAGACGAGCATCAATATAAATAAACTTCTCGATGAGATACTCGACCACATAAATTTCCGGAGGATTCCCGTTCGCTTTATCGAGGACGTGCCCGTACACCTGTCTGCCGTAAAAGGCGATTTCGATGCTATGTGGCAGGTATTCCTGAACATTATCGTGAACGCTGTGGACGCGGTCGAAGGGCTTGCAGATGCATCGATCTGGCTCAAGGCGCGCGAGCTTCCGGGCAATAAACTCGAGGTTTCGATCGAGGACAACGGGCCCGGGATCCCCGAGAATATGCGCAGCCTCATCTTCGAGCCGTTCTTTACGACCAAGGGCATAAAAAAGGGTACCGGTCTTGGGCTTACATTGTGTTATGATTTTTTACAGAGGATGGGGGGCAGCATAGAGGTCGAGCCCCGTTTTAACCGGGGGACGACGTTCAAGGTATCGTTGCCCCTGTATACAAGATAATATGCTTAAAGGAGGGATATTCTTGATCCGCGTGCTGATCGTTGACGACGAGGAACAGCTTGTTGAGGCGTTCAGGAAAAAGCTCTCGCGTGATGGCTTGTCGGTAAATGCGGCTTTTACCGCCCGGGAAGCACTCGCCCTGATGAAGAAGCACACCTTTGACGTCTGCGTGCTCGATATCAGGCTTCCCGATATGGATGGCGTGGAGCTTTTGAAAACCATAAAGAAGAATGAGCCCAATCTCGAGATCATAATGCTTACGGGCCACGCCTCCGTCGATACGGCCATCCAGTCGATGAAGCTTGGTGCCTACGATTATCTGAGCAAACCTTGTAAATTGACAGAACTCTCGAATGTTATCCAGAAAGCGTACGAGAAAAAATCCCTCAAAGAACGGAACATTGTCCTCGAAGAGCAGCTTCAGAGGGTGGAAAAGGCCCACGATCCCTTTATTGGGGCGAGCGAGCCGATGAACGAGATCAAGAGGCTCATACGCCTTGTTGCGCCGTCGGATGTGCCGGTCCTCGTATTGGGGGAGACAGGAACCGGCAAGGAACTCGTCGCCCGGGCGATCCACGCGTTGAGCCCGCGCTCGGTAAGCCAGTTCGTCGCCGTCAATTCGAGCGCGCTTCAGGAATCGCTTCTCGAAAGTGAACTTTTCGGTTATAAAAAAGGTGCATTTACGGGCGCGCAGTCCGACAAGATCGGCCTTCTCGAACTTGCGGACAAAGGGACCTTCTTCATCGATGAGATCGGCGAAATGGGGATGACAATCCAGGCCAAGTTCCTGCGGACGCTAGAGACGGGTATTTTTCGCCGTCTCGGTGATACCCGTGAATCAAAAGTTGACGTCAGATTTATATTCGCCACAAACAAATCGCTTGAAAATGAGGTAAAGGAAAAGAAATTTCGCAAGGACCTCTTTTTCCGTCTCAACACTTTTATCATAACCATGCCCCCCCTTCGTGAGCGAAAGAATG
>DHQV01000105.1:37164-57936 GCA_002408185.1 Deltaproteobacteria bacterium UBA5329 | reverse complement strand
CATTCCACTGCTTACCGATTATTTTCTCGGCAAATTTGCGCGGGTCGGTGCCAGGAAGCTTTTATCCCGTGAGGCAATGGAGATATTAGGGGAATACCGTTGGCCCGGCAATGTGCGCGAACTGGCGAATGTCATCGAACGGGCGGTCCTCCTCAGCGCAGCCCGAGATACCATCCTGTCCGAAGACCTGCCGCAGAGCATGATGGAAGGGCGCCTGCTGGAACGGGATCTTGAGCCCAAAGATTTTTCGGAGGACGAACTGACCCTTCACCGGATAGAGCAGGAACATATCGAACGCGTCCTCAGCCTTGCCAAAGGCAACAAAAGCAAGGCTGCGAGAATGCTTGGCATCTCGAGGCGCACACTCTATCTCAAAACACAGGATAAATAAAGATCATTCCCTTTTCCCCGCCTCCCGCGATGTATTAATCTTTTATAATCTTTGCTTACCGAACAATAAACTGTTCTTTTTTTATACACCGATGTATTATTTATGCACACCTTATACTACAATCACCGGGAAGTATCTTGAATTAAAGGGTTTTGAGAGGCAAAAGCAAGGTGGCATCGAAATTGCTTTTTTGATTCCAATAAATCATATTCAAGGGGGTTGTTTATGAAAAGGTTTGTGGTCAGTGTGTTTTTGGTCTTTTTCCTCGCCGTAACTTTTTGCCTGGTATCGGTTTCAGCAAGCGCCCAGGTGAAACTTCGTTTCTCGACATTCTTCCCGGTCAGCCATCCTAATGCTCAGCTCACGGCCGAGTGGTGCAAGGAAGTCGAAAAAAGGACACAGGGCAAGGTGAAGGTCCAGCATTTCCCAGGTGCAACGTTGACCTCGCCCCAGCAGACATATGACAGCATACTCTCCGGCGTAGTCGATATCGGCAACTGTGTGCTTGGGTACACGATGGGCAAGTTCCCGCTATCCGAGATACTCGATTATCCCCTTGGATATCCGAGCGGGGTCGTGGCAACGAGGCTTGTCAACGAATTTTACAAACAGTTCAAGCCGAAGGAATTCGACGATGTCAAGGTGATGTTCTTCCATGCCCAGGGCCCGGGTATCCTCCATACAAGAAAGCCGGTAAAGACCCTGGAAGACCTTAAAGGGATGAAGATCCGGACGTTCGGTTCGAACGCGAAGATGATGTCAATGCTTGGCGGCTCGCCGGTGGCAATGCCGATGGGTGACGCATACGATGCACTGTCGAAGGGCGTGGCCGACGGCCTTTTGTGCGGTTATGAGGCCCTGAAGGGCTGGAAGCTGGGGGAGGTCATTAAATCCACGAGCGAGAACTACGGGACCGCCTATACCGCCACGTTTGTCATAGCGATGAACAAGGCTAAATGGAATGGCATCCCGCCAGACTCCCAGAAGATAATCGAACAGATCAACCAGGAATTTAGCGAAAAGCAGGGCAAGCTCTGGGACAAAATGGATCAGGATGGCAAAGAGTTCTCCATCAAGAGGGGAAACCAGGTGATCAAGCTCTCCGCGGAAGAGAATGCAAAATGGGTAGCGAAGATCGAGCCCCTGTTCAACGAATATGTCAAAAAGACGAAAGAGAAAAACCTCCCTGGAGACAAGGCATTGAAATTCACCCGGGACTATATCAAAAAGAATACGAAATAGCCCCCATATAATCTGCCGGGAATCCTTTAGCTTGGCTCCCCGGCAGCAGTTCCAAGAGGAGGAGGACAGCATGGTCGGGGCAATCAGGAAATTTTCAAGCTGGATGAACGGGCTGGCTGGCGTCGTACTTTTTCTCATGATGATGCTCACTGTGGTTGACGTGGCCCTCCGATTATTCTGGAAACCCATTACCGGGACATATGAACTTGTCGCGATGGCCGGGGCCGTTGTTATCGGGTTTGCCATCCCTCAAACGTCATGGGACAATGCCCATATATCTGTCGATTTTCTGCTTGAGAGACGCTCTCGGGCGATGAAGATCGCCTTCGGTTGCTTCACAAGGCTCATGGGGATAACATTATTTGTTTTACTGGGCTGGTATCTTCTCATGAAAGCAAACCATCTTTTCAGAAGCGGGGACGTATCCCTCACGCTGCAGATTCCCTATTATCCAGTAGCCTATGGGTTGGCATTCTGTGCGTTTATCCAGGCACTAGTGCTCTTTCTTCATATGGCTTTGTTATTCAAGGATGGTGAAAATAATGGATGAGATAACGATTGGAATCATAGCGGTTGTTATTCTTCTGGGACTGTTTCTAACCGGGCTCGAGCTTGCCTTTGCCATGGCCCTTATCGGCGTTGCTGGATACGCGTATGTAGTCGGTCCGCAGCAGGCCCTCGCCATGCTCGCGAACGATTTTTACGATTCACTGGAGTCATATGGCCTCACGGTCGTCCCGCTCTTTGTCCTCATGGGGCAGATAGCATTCAATGCTGGTATTGCGAAGCGGCTCTACGACAGCGCACACAAGTTTCTGGGCCATATCCCGGGTGGGCTTGCGATGGCGACTGTTGCAGGGGCCACCGTATTCAAGGCGATAAGCGGATCGATTGTTGCGACGAGCGCGACATTTGCAAGTGTTGCCGTGCCCGAGATGGAAAGGTACAATTACAGCAAGAAACTGTCGACGGGTATCGTGGCCACGGTGGGTACACTGGGAGTTCTTATCCCGCCGAGTGTTACTCTTATACTTCTCGGGCTCATCACACAGCAGTCGATCGGGAAGCTGTTCATGGCAGGGATCATCCCGGGCCTCATGATCTCCTTCTTCTTTGGCCTCGTTATCTTCGGCTGGGCACGGATCAATCCGGCGATAGGGCCAAAAAGCGAAAAGTATGCCTGGCCCGCGCGCGTGAAGACGCTTCCCGACGTCATGTGGCCGATACTGATATTCTTTGTCATCATCGGCGGGTTGATGAACGGGTTCTTTACGCCCACCGAGGCAGGCTCAATTGGCACTTTTGCCGTGTTCGTGCTTTGTATAGTAAAAGGCGATATTAAATTTCACGGTATACGCCAGTCTATCAAGGAGGCGCTGAGGACCTCCTGCATGGTTCTTGTTATCGTCGCTGCTTCGACGGTCCTTGGCCACTTCATTGCCGTGACAAACATACCCAACGCCGTAGCGGAGTGGGTCGTGACCTTACCGCTTCACCGTCACATAATAATGAGCCTGATCTTCATCATTTATCTTATCGGAGGATCGTTCATCGACGACCTTGCCTTCATGATCATGGCGACCCCGATATTTTACCCAGCAATAGTCAACATGAACTATGACCCGATCTGGGCATGCATCATGATATCGTTGACGGTCTGCGTGGGTTCCGTCATCCCTCCGGTCGCAATGTGCGTGTTCGTGGTAAAGAACATCACGAAGGTCCCTATGAACATTATCTACCAAGGCGTTTATCCTTTTCTCATTTCTCTTATCCTGTGCGTCGTCCTTCTTTTCATCTTCCCCCAGCTGACGCTGTATTTGCCGGGGATATTCATGAAATGAAAAAAGACCGTAAGGAGTAAAGACAAGGACCGTCGGCTTGCCATCTTTCGGTTTAGAAATGAGAAATCGGTGATTGATATCCAACTTTTTCAACACCTAACGACCTACGCCTTACGGTTTTTTATCAGGGAGGAACTTTTAAAATGAGACGAAATAATGATTTTCAGACGGTAAGGACCCTCATTGACCGTAATGCGGCGCTCTATCCGAAAAAGATGGCGATCAAGGAATTTGAGACTGGCAGGAGCTGTACGTTTGCGGAACTCAAGGAAAGGGCATTGAAGATCGGAAGTGCGCTCTTTGCACTTGGCGCCAAAAAGGGCGACAGGGTGGGCATCATGAGCCAGAACAGTTTTGAGTATATGGAATTGACACTGGCCGTGGGCGCTGCAGGCTTCATATTCGTGCCTGTCAATTTCCGGCTGGCAGGCCGGGAGATGGCTGGCGTCCTTTCCGACGCTGAACCGTGTGTTCTTTTCGTGGACAAGCAGTACGTCGCTACTGCCCAGGGGATCCGGGACGCGATCCCGTCAGTCCGGGAATGGGTTTATATCGGACCGAGGTCGGTGATGCCGGACGGCTGGCATGACTACGAAGAGCTCATCGGGAATTCATCGCAAGATGGATGGAAGGAGCCGGTATTTGAGGACGACCTGGCACAGCTTATGTATACGAGCGGAACGACCGGTGCGCCGAAGGGGGTTATGCAGACGCACCTGAACGTGTACCATTGCGGACGCACGTGTGCTTTCAATAACCGTGTCGAGACGGACGACATCGGATTCACCATTTGTCCGATGTATCACGTCACATCCTCGACATCCTTTTTCGGTCCGTTTTACCGCGGTGCCTCGAGTGTGTTTTTCCAGAAGTTCGACGCCGAAAACCTATTCAAAGCGGCTCATGAGGACAAGATCGTCGCCGGTATGCTTGCGACCCCGATGGTGCGCATGCTCCTCGAAGTCTGGCCATCCGTCAAAGATCGATATGATGTGTCGAGCATCAACAAGCTCTGGTTCGCGGGGGCAGGGATCATTCCGTCCGTATATAAACAGTTTATCGATACCTTCGGCTGCATCCTCGGCGAGCATCACGGGACCACGGAGACAACCGGCGTGACCGCCAACCTCTCCGCCGCGGATATCGCACGGGAGCTTGCCGATGACAACCTGAGAATACTCGAATCGTGCGGCAGGGACGCGAATGACTGCGAGGTGCGAATCGTCGACGACAACGACAACCCTGTAACGCCTCCGGGAGAAGGCGAGATGAAGGTGCGGGGCCTCGGTACCTCTGCCGGATACTGGCGCAAGGAGGAACAGACTAAACAGACCTTCAGGAACGGCTGGTTCTACACGGAAGACATATGCCATATCGATGAAAAAGGGTATATCTATATCATAGACCGCAAAAAGGACATGATCATTACCGGCGGGGAAAACGTGTATCCGGCCGAGATAGAGAAAGTCGTCAATGAGCACCCGGCTGTTCGCGAATCATCGGTGATCGGCGTTGCGCATCCGGTTTGGGGAGAGGCCATAGCCGTGGTAGTTGTTCTTAATGATGGGGCCGAACTGGACAGCGCAGGGCTGATCCAGTACTGCAAGGGCAAGATAGCGGGGTATAAGGTACCGAAGATCGTTCACTTTATCTCTGAAATGCCCCGCAATCCGGTAGGCAAGATATCAAAACCGGAATTACGCAAACAATTCGGGTCCGCATAAGCGAAAGACAGTGCCATTCGGCGTAGTGTGCGGAGGATAGTGCATGGAATTGACAACGGAACAGAAGGATATCGTAAAGGCCGCCCGTGAATTTGCGGAGAAAGAGTTCAGGGACAGAGCGAAGGAATTCGACGAGAAGGAAGAGTTCGATCTTTCAATCGTAAAAAGGGCAGCGGAGAATGGCTTCATCGGCGTATTCATCAAGGAGGAATACGGCGGAGCGGGCCTCGGATTCCTCGAGCACTCCCTCATAACCGAAGAAACCTGGCGCGTTGACCCCGGCTGCGGCCAGAATATCTGTTCCGCTGGTTTTGGCGCCGAGATGATACAGACGTTCGGCACCGAAGAGCAGAAGCGGACGTATCTGCCGAAGATCACGTCCGGCGAGGTGATCATGGGGACGGCCATTACCGAACCTGACGCAGGAAGCGACGTGACTCTTGTGAAAACCCGCGCCGAGAAGAGAGGCGATCGCTATGTGATCAACGGTTCCAAAATGTTCATCACCAATGGCTGCAACGCGAAGTACCTCCTCGTTTACGCCGTAACGAACCTAGATGTCAAGGACGTCCATAAAAGATGCAGCGTCATTCTCCTCGACACGTCTACACCCGGGTTCACGGCAACCAAGATACACGGCAAAATGGGCATCAGGGCATCGAATACGGCAGAGATCAGCTTCAACAATGTCGAAGTCCCCATCGAAAACCTTATTGGGAAGGAAGGCCGTGGTTTCTACCAACTCATGGAATTTTTTAACATGACGCGCAACCACGTAGCGGCGCAGGGCGTAGGTGTTGCCCAAGGCGCCCTCGAGATGGCCATATCCCACGTGAAGAAAAGGAAGGCGTTTGGCGGGACCCTCTCAAAGCTCCAGGGCGTCCAGTTCAAGATAGCCGAGATGGCAACACGCGTCGAGGCTGCCCGGAGTCTTTACTGGAGGGCAGCATACCTCCTCGATAACGGAAAGCCGGATCCTGCCCTTGTTTCGATGGCAAAATGGTTTTCCGGCGAAACGGCCGTATATGTTGTAAACGAAGCCCTCCAGCTCCATGGCGGTTATGGGTACATCGTTGAATACGATATCCAGAGATTTTACCGCGATGCGAAGATCGTCGAGATCTATGAGGGATCGAAAGAGGTTGAAAAGGCCGTCATTGCAAGCGAACTCCTGAAAAGAGTATTCTAATTCGGGATGTCATAACGCTCTCTTTAAAGAGTTTGACCTCGTACCGGTATCCCTAGGCAACATTGTTTCCTGAGGATACATATCACGCGGGTTCCCGTAAATTTTGCTGAAAACCAGCAAAACAGGCATACGGCAATTAATTGTAACCAGAGCCATATGTCATTTCGGATTGTTTCCAATGGATACACGAAAAGTTCATCCTCTGTGTGAATCTATATAAATTTCTGAAATCATTAACTTAACCTTCATGGCATCGAAATTGCCTCTATTTTGGAGTAATTCATAGCAAGGAGGGCAATTATGGGCGGAGAAAGAAGGTTTTCAACTATACGGACCCTGGTCGACAGAAATGCCATGCTGTATCCTGACAGGGTAGCCATGAAGGAGGTGGAGGGACACTGTGTATATACATACAAAAACCTGAAGGAACGGGTCAATCGCATGGGCAATGCCCTGTACGCCCTCGGTGCGCGTAAGGGTGACAGGGTGGCGATCCTGAGCCAGAACAGTTTTGAATACATAGAATCAGCCGTAAGTGTCCCAAATGCAGGACTTATCTACGTCGTCTGCAATTTCAGGTTGGCGCCGCCCGAGATCGCCGCGGTGCTTTCGGATGCCGAACCTTCGATCCTGATCGTCCAGGAACAGTTCGCAGAGATCGCAAGAGGGATCCTGTCCAGCATCCCTTCGGTACAGAAAATAATCTATTTCGGCTCCTCCGATAAAAGACCGGAAGGATGGTTCGATTACGAAGAGCTTATCGAGCATTCTTCGCCGGCTGAAGTGGCGGTCGATGTTTTCGAAGACGATATTGCAATGCTCATGTATACGAGCGGCACCACGGGTCTTCCCAAGGGTGTCATGCAGACCCATGGCAATTTTTACCATGCGGGCCGGGTATGTTCAAAGAACAATGACCTCACCATGGATGACCGTGTCTTTATCGTCTGCCCGATGTATCATATCACCGCGCATTATACCTTCTTTGGAAGCATATACACGGCATGCCCGGCTTATATCTTTTCACGCTGGGATATCGATCTGTTCCTCGAAATGTCAGAAAAGGAAAAACTTACGGCGGGCATGTTCGCAACCCCGATGGTTATGATGGTGCTGGATTCACCCAATATCGACAAATACGATGTGTCGAGCTGGAGGACCCTGTGGTTCGCCGGTGCGGGCATTATCCCGGTCGTCTACAAAAAGTTTATCGATAAATTCGGGAATATCCTCGGCGAGCATCACGGAACGACGGAATCGACCGGTGTCACGACAAACCTCTCTGTCCGCGACATCGGGGAAGCACTTGAAAGAGGGGATACAAAGATCCTCGAATCATGCGGCCGGGCAAGCTACGACATGGAGGTCCTGATCGTCGATGACACGGGCAGGCCCGTCGGCCCCGGAGGCATCGGAGAGATGATCGTACGCGGGCCCGGAATGTCGCTTGGCTACTGGCGCAAGAAAGAGGCGACGGAAAAGGCCTTCAAGGGCGAATGGTTCCATACGGAAGACGTGTGTTCGATCGACGAGAATGGTTGTATACGGGTCATCGATCGCCTGAAGGACATGATCATAACAGGCGGCGAGAACGTTTACCCGGCCGAGGTCGAAAAGGTCCTGCACACGCATGACTTTGTCAAGGAATCCTGCGTCATCGGCGTGCCGCACCCGACATGGGGCGAGGCCGTTGCGGCCATAGTCGTCCTCAATAACGGGGCCGAGATCGAACCGGCCGATATCACGAAATATTGCAAGGGAAAAATCGCGGGATATAAAGTGCCCAAGGTGGTCCATTTCGTGCCCGAATTACCGAGGAACGCGGCGGGAAAGATCTTAAAGCGGGAATTACGCGAACAGTACGCGTCAATGTCCATGTAGACCAATGGCCGGGCCTTGAGGCGGGCCCGGCCATACCAAATCCAAAGGGGGTTGATTATGAGGGAAATAACGAGTCACAGGCCGGGAAAGATATTGATCGGCATACTGGCGATAAGCGCCTTGTGCTACGTCTTTATCCTCCCTTTGATCCTGCAGGGCAGGGAAGTACTAATTTTCGGCTGGATGCCGTTGGCGGTCTTCTTCTGGAATATCCAGACGCTCCTCTGGGCTGTTGTATTCTGGGTCTATACGAGCAAACACTGGCCGTACCGGTGAGAAAAGTTCCGCGGCAATGCAATAAAAAAGGGAGGATCGCATGATCTGGTTAGTACTTATACTGGGGTTTTTGCTGGTGCTTATAAGCGCCTATGGATACAAGCTGTCGAACAAGACGGCGGCAGATTATCTCCTGGCCGGGCGTAAGATAGGCACCTTTGTAATGTTTTTCTATGTCTATTTCGCTATATCCAGCGCCTGGACGTTCTACGGTTTTCCAGGGACCATTTATAATACGGGGCCCGGGTTCATGTTATTTTTTACCTTCGTGTCGTTCGCATTTCTGTATGTTTTCCTAGGCCCGAAGCTCTGGGCAGGCGGAAGAAAATACGGCTACCTATCACCCCTTCAATACCTTGGCGAGCGTTACCAGTCGACAGGCCTACGGATCCTTCTTGGCCTGTCGCTCGTCCTCTTCCTTTTCCCCTACCTGGGACTCCAGGCGGTCGGGATCGGAGCCGGCATGAAAGCCGCAGCGGGCCTGCCATTCTGGTTCGGCGCGCTCTACATGTGCGTGATCATGATATTTATCTGCCTTCTCGGCGGGACTCGTGCGGTTGCATGGCTTAACGTTTTGCTGGGGCTTATCTTCACTATTACATTTTTCGGCTTCCTCTTCTGGATAATGTTCAAGACGGGGAATACGAGCTTCTCAGAAATGGCGGCGCGCGTTCAAAGCTCCCGGCCGGGTTTCCTGAGCGTACCTGGATCTGTCAACGCCTGGACGCCCGCCAATCTTGTCGGACTTGCCATGGCGGGCATGACCGTGCTGGCATGGCCTCACGTCGTCATAGGGACTATGCAGGCGAAAAGCCTCGTGGTTGTGCGTAAGACTATTATATATATGCTCCTTTTCTCCGTTGTCTTCTGCAATATTGCGGCGATCTGGGGTTACCTCATCGCCCCCATCCTGGTGCCGGGCCTTAAAGGAAAGGCGGCGGACGCCATCGTGCAGATAGCTATAACGACGTATCTGCCGACATGGGCATCCGGAGTGACATTGCTCGCAGTTCTCGCGGCAGCGATCTCGACCGTTGCGACCCAGCTCATGGTCGCCGGGATCTTC
Organism: Deltaproteobacteria bacterium UBA5329; assembly: GCA_002408185.1. Classification (GTDB taxonomy): domain Bacteria; phylum Desulfobacterota; class Syntrophorhabdia; order Syntrophorhabdales; family Syntrophorhabdaceae; genus Delta-02. The sequence goes on along the minus strand of DHQV01000105.1, from coordinate 48,323 downwards.
GTTTCGCGGGATATAATATTTGCCGCATCGCCCAATGTAAGTGATAAGAAATTAATACTCTGGTCGAGGATCGGCATGATCATAGCGGCCATGGGAAGTTTTGCCCTTGCCATGGCGAGGCCGGCCGAACTGGGGCTTTTGCTTTCGAATGTCGCATCTCCCGGGTTCGCACTGTGGCTTCCCCCACTCATCGGCGGTATAATGTGGAAGCGCGGGACAAAGCATGGGGCTATCTGGGGACTGCTGATAAGCGTATTATGGCTTATTATCGGGTCATTTTTCTATAAACCGCTCTTGCTGGGTATGCACCCGATTGTTGTACCCCTTGTTGTCGATGCAGTGCTCTACGTCGGAATCAGCCTCCTGACCTCACCTGCAACGAAGGAAGTCCAGCACAAATTTTTCGATGAGCTCGAGGACTTCCTGCTGGAACATACCGCAAGAGAAAGAGTTGAGGCAAGAGTCGAGGTGCGTGAGCCGGCGCCAAGCCCGGCACCCTCGACAATGCGATAGTATGGTGACAAGCGACGGGCCCTTTCTACCCCCTGAACCTTTGCCTTTCTGAAAGGGCCCGTGCACTGTGTCGGAGATAAAATAAACGAAGGAGATAGCAAATGGAACTTACCTTGGAACAAAAGGATATTAAGCAGGCCGCTCGTGAATTCGCCGAAGGGGAATTCAAGGAAAGGGCGAAGGAATTCGACGAAAAAGAAGAATTCGACCTTTCGATATGGAAGAAGGCGTGCGAAAACGGGTTCGTCGGCACTTTTATCAAGGAAGAATGCGGCGGGCATGGCCTCGGCTTCCTTGACCATTCTCTGATTGCCGAAGAATTCTGGCGCGTTGACCCGGGCTGCGGCCAGGCCGTCCTTTCAACGACCTTCGGTTCCGAGATGATCCAGGCCTTCGGCTCCGAGGAACTGAAGAAGAAATATCTGCCCCCGCTTGTCGCCGGGGAGGCGATCATGGGTTTCGGCATTACCGAGCCTGATGCGGGCAGTGATGCTGCCGGCATAAAGACGAAGGCCGAGCGAAAGAACGGGAAGTGGGTCATAAACGGATCAAAAATGTTCATCACCAATGGCTGCCTTGCAGACCACCTTCTCGTGCTCTGTGTGACGGACCCGGAAAACCCGAGTATCCACAAGAGGCACAGCGCGATACTCGTCGATACGAAACAGCCGGGATTCCAGGCGACCAAGATCCACGGAAAGATGGGCATACGGGCCTCCAATACGGCGGAGATCAGCCTGATCGACGTGGAGGCGCCCATTGAGAACCTGGTCGGAAAACCGGGGAGGGGCTTTTACCAGCTGATGGATTTCTTCAATAAAACGAGAAACCATGTCGCGGCGCAGGGCGTCGGTGTTGCGCAGGGGGCGCTCGAACTCGCCATAGCGTATGTGAAGAAACGGAAAGCCTTTGGCGGAACATTGTCCCGCCTGCAGGGCATCCAGTTCGTGATAGCGGAAATGGCGACGCGGATCGAAGCGGCGCGCGGCCTCTACTGGCGCGCGGCATATACGGTCGACAAAGGTTCGCCGGACTCCGCCCTTATCTCGATGGCGAAATGGAACGCGGGTGACACCGCGGTCGAGGTGGTCAACAAGGCCCTTCAGCTCCACGGGGGCTACGGGTACATCGCCGAATACGACATCCAGCGCTTTTACAGGGACGCCAAGATAGTCGAGATATACGAGGGATCGAAAGAGGTCGAAAAGGCGATAATCGGCTCCGAACTTCTGAAACGCGCCTAGGCAGGCCAGGCCCTCACATCCCGGATACCTGGCCGATTGTACATAACCCTCATCCCTGTCCCGGACCTCACATCCGGGACAGGGAACCTTGATGAAAAGTAAAAAGTGATCCCTACCGGTCTTTCTTGATCCTGCTGTAGAGCTTTTTTCTGCTTATCCCCAGGAGACGGGCAGCCTCGGATTTATTTCCGCCGACCGAGGCGAGCACGCTGCGGATGTGCTCGTCTTCCATGCTCGACAGGCTCGTTGCGCCCGCAGATTGAACCGGATTGACAGGGACGGTCTCAGGCCGGACGTCCTTGAATAGGCTGTCGAGAAAATCCTCCGAGACTATCTCCGTGCGTTTTCCGCTGATCAGCACCGAGCGTTCGATGATATTCACGAGCTCACGGACATTTCCCGGCCAGTCATACGACATGAAGGTCTCAAAGGCTCTGCGCGAGAGACGCTTTTTTACTCCTCCGCTGAATTTTCCGAGAAAATAATCGGCAAGGAGCGGTATGTCCTCTTTTTTGTCACGCAGTGGCGGCATCGTTATAACAAACGTATTTATCCTGAAGAACAGGTCGTTCCTGAATTTTTTCTCTCCTATTTCTTCCTTGAGGTCCTTATTTGTCGCAAATATAAAACGGACGTCCACCTTTGTCTCTTTCGTGTCGCCGAGCTTCATGAATGTCCCGGTTTCGAGGACCCGCAGGAGCTTCGCCTGTATCGTGAGCCCCATGTCGCCTATCTCATCGACGAACAGCGTGCCATTGTTGGCTATGTCGAGAAGACCGAGCTTGTCCGACTGAGCGCCGGTAAAGGCCCCTTTCTTGTACCCGAAAAGCTCGCTCTCGAAGATGGCCTCCTGCAATGCACTCGAGTTAACCGCAACAAAGGGGTTTGCGGCGCGGGGGCTCTGATCGTGTATGGCCCGAGCGGCAACTTCTTTTCCTGTTCCGGTCTCGCCCTGTATAAGGACCGGCGTATTTGAGGGTGCAACGATCGAAATCAGCTCCTTCACTTTTTTCATGGCCTTGCTTTCGCCGATGAAATTATCGTGGACGGCCACCCTCATAAGATGTTCTTTCAAGACGAGATTGCTGTCTGCAAGCGATTTTTTCTCGAACGCCTTCGTTATAATTGCGGCCAGTTCCGATATCTTGCAGGGTTTTGTCAGGTAATCATACGCCCCGAGTTTCATTGAACGGATAGCCGTGTCGACCGACGCGAAGCCGGTAAGCATGATCACCTCGAGCCCCGGCTCTGTCTGCTTGATCTTGAGGAGAAGGTTCACGCCATCCATGTCGGGCAGCCTTATGTCCACCACCGCTACATCGAAGACCTCTTTCTTGAGAAGTGTCAGGGCCTCGCCAGCGCTGAATGCCCCCGACACTTTCATTCCCTCCTTCGTGAGCTGCATGATAAATGCCTCGACAAGCTTCGATTCGTCATCGACTATCAATACCTTGATCATGTTCATCCCCCGGTACCGCTTACCGGCAGGGTGACAGTGAACGTGGTGCCGCTTCCCGGTTCGCTCGTTACATTAATAGTCCCGTTCATGCCCCTGATAAATTCAAACGACAGGAACAGCCCCAGCCCGATCCCTTTCTCGGTCTCCTTCGTCGTAAAAAAAGGCTCGAATATCTTTTCGAGAATAGTGTGGGGTATTCCCGTGCCATTGTCGCTTACCTCTATATTCAACATGCCTTTATCGAAATAGGTGCGGACCCAGATGGTCGCATCCATTCTTCCTTCAACGGCATCCATTGCATTATGTATAAGGTTCACCAGCACCTGGCGCAGGGCGCTTAAGTCTGCCCGGGCAGATGGGAGCGAGGGAAGCAGTTCACTCTCGACCACTATTCCCCGTGCGTCGAAATTGATCGAACCCACGATGACCTCGATGAGGTTGTTTGCATCGACATCGACGATCTCGAGACCGTCTTTACGAGACAGGCTCAAAAGGTCGTTTATGACGTTCTTGCATCGGAATGCCTGCTGCTGTATGATGTCAAGGCAGTACGAGAGCTGACCGGCATCAAGGGGAGCGTCGCTGTTCTGCCTGTATGATTCGATCATACCGGCCGCTATTTCCGTGAACGCAACGAGTGTGGCGAGAGGGTTGTTGAGCTCATGGGCTGCACCCGCGGCAAGCCGTCCAATGGCGGATATCTTTGTATCCTGCATGAGCTTTGCGCGTGTCTTCACCCGGTCCGTGGTCTCTTCGATAATGCACAGAAGCCCGCTTATGTCACCGGAATGGCCCCGCAGGGGCACACCCTTGAAATCCATGTATATGCTGCGGTCCCCCCTGTACGTTATAAAAGGGAAATCCCAGAGTTGAAACGGCTTGTCTTTCAATCCCTTTTTGATGTATTTCGCGAGGCCTGATTTTATCGTGTGAGAATTGGTGAGCCAGTTGAAGCCGAGCAGCTTCTCGGCCGCCCGGTCCCCGAGGCCGGAAAGGCGCGCCAGCGCCGGGTTTACGCTTGTGAACCGGCCCTTTCTATCAAGGGTGAAGATAGCAATGGGAGCATTCTCGATTATGGCCTGGTTGAACTCGTTGAGGCTCCTCAACCTGTCGGCCGCTTTCTTCTGCTCCGTTATGTCCTGTATCGTCCCCTCGTAATACTTGGTCGAGCCGTCCTGGTTGCGGACCGCGCGGGCGTTCATGACAACCCAGAGTATGTCGAGGTTCTTTTTATAGAGCTGGCATTCAAAGCTCCTGGCAATGCCTTCACGCTCTATGGTATCGATGAAGATCTGGCGATGGTCAGGATTGACGTAATGCTGGCTCTTGAGGTCAGAGACAGATTTGATGTACTCCTCCGGGGAGCTGTAGCCGAGCATCGTAGCCAGCGCCGGGTTTGAGGCGATTATCTTCCCATCCACGGTCGTCTGAAAGATGCCCTCGATAGCATTCTCGAAAATACCCCGGTAGAGCTGCTCGGCCTGCTTGATCATGAGGTCGGACTGTTTTTTCTTGGTTATGTCAAGAAGCGTTCCTATGACGGCCGACCTGCCGTTATACGTGGTTGCATACCCGTAGGCCTCTATGTCAACGATACCACCGTCCTTCTTGATGCCCCTGAATTCGTAATGAATGGACGGGAGCTTGCCGGTTATCCTGCGGTTAATGTTCCTATCGACGATGGGCCAGTCTTCTGGATGGACTAGGTGCTCAGGGCCCATCCTGTCAACGATCTCATCGACAGGGTACCCGAATATCCTACCCATCCTTTCATTTGTGTACCGGAAGAGTTTGTCCTGGATCAGGTAGATACCGACAAGTGATTTTTCGGCGAGGTCTCTGAACAATTGCTCGTTTTCATAGCCTTTAACGGTTTTCGGCTTAAGGCTTGCTCGTTTCGGTGACATCACACAATAGTATACCATATCGTATCAAAAGGATACACTTGTCACCAAAATAGACATATAAAAAGTGATGATAATTTCGGGGTGGCCATGGTAACATATCATAATGATTTTGGTATTCATCGGAACACCTCTTTGGTATCCTTATTGCATTTCACATTGAAACTATGAATCCAGCAAAAGATCGCAAAAGAAGCGGGGGTCGGAAATATGCCTGAACAGACTGCAACGCGGGTTTTGACGTGTATCCAGTGCGGCAAATGTACAGGAGGATGCCCCGAATCCGGGAAAACACCCTTCAATGTCAGGATGCTCATGAGAAAAACCCAGTTCAAATCGAATATTGAAGAGTCACTCCCCTGGTACTGTACATCGTGTGGAGCATGTACGATCAGGTGTCCGAGGGATGTAAAGCCATCCGAGGTAGTTATAGAACTCAGGTCTAAACTAGTCGAGGACGGCGAAATACCGGTCACGATACAGAAAGCGCTCGAAAACACGTTCGTTCAGAAGAACCCGTGGGGCCGCTCGCGCAACAAGCGCGCCGACTGGCTTCGGAAGCTCGATTTCGAGGTCCCCCATGTGTCCGAGACGGAAAGCAAACGGCTCCTTTTCGTCTGCTGCATCCAGGCGTACGATCCCCGGTGCATGGTGATACCGGTCAATGTGGCGCGCCTTCTCAAAACAGGCGGGATCGAGTTCGGCGTGCTTGGAGAGGAGGAGGCCTGCTGCGGCAACGAGATACGCAGGATCGGTGAATCCGGGCTTTTTGAGGAGCTCCAGGAGGAAAATCTTGGGACATTCACCGAATACGGAGTTCAGGAGATCATTGCGTTATCCCCCCACTGCATGAACGCTCTGAAGAAAGAATACGGCGATACTGGCATAGAGGTCGTCCATTACACCGAGGTACTCGCGAAGATGGTGGAAGGCGGCGCGCTGAAATTCCCCGGGTCGTTCGAGAAGAAGGTCGTTTACCATGACCCGTGTTTTCTCGGCAAGCAGAGCGGTATCTTCGATGAACCCCGGTCGATTCTGAAGGCCGTACCCGGCCTCGAGCTTCTTGAATTTTCGCGTGCGCGTGAGATGTCACTGTGTTGTGAAGGCGGGGGCGGCAGGATGTTCTTCGAGGTCGAGAGCGTCTATCAGCGCAACGCCGAGGTCCGCGTGATCGATGCCGGGAAGCGGGGGGCACAGGTAATAGCCGCCGCGTGTCCCTTCTGTGTCATGACGCTCGAGGACCCGGCGACCGAGAAAGGATTAATTGTAAAGGAGCTGTCAGAAATTTTGATGGAGGTCATATAATGAATATCCTTGTGTTTACGAAAAGGGTTGCTGCAACCCAGGAAGAGGAGCTGAGGATCCGCGACGAGGGTGCCTCTGTCGATCTCTCCAAGGTGCCGTTCAAGATCAACGACTGGGATAATTATTCGATCGAAGAGGCCGTGAGGATCGTCGAAAAGACAGGCGGAACGGTGACCGCGATATCCATCGGCGACGCCGAATCGGATGAGGTCTTAAGAAGGGCCATCGCGATGGGTGCGAAGGATGGCTTTCTCGTGAATTCCGAGAGCGTCTTTCACGACCCCGGGGTGCGCAGCCGCCTCATCCAGAATTTTATCCAGAAGGAGAACATACCATTCGACGTCATCTTCACCGGTGTCCAGTCGGAGGATGACCAATTCGGCTGCGTCGGCGGGATCCTGGGAGCTGTCCTCGGGCTGCCGTATTCCTCGATGGTGATCGGGATAGACGCAGTCGAGAAGGACCACATGATCATCCGGAGGGAACTCGAAGGCGGACTGCAGGAGAGGATAAAGATTACGGTCCCGTGCGTGCTGTCGATACAGAGCGGTATCAACGAGCCGCGGTATGTCTCGATCATGGGCATCCGCAAGGCGAGCAAGGTCGAAAGAAAGGTTTTCAAGGCCGCGGATTACGCGGCTGAAGCAGGACCTGGGATCGAGGTCGTGCAGTGGGCGTACCCGGAGAAGAAAGGCGTCGCGACGATGCTTACCGGCGAACTCGATGTCGTATGCGGCCAGCTTCTCGGTATACTCAAGGAGAAGGGGGTGTTCCAATGAGTTACACATTGATAATAGCAGAGGTGCGACGCGGCGTGTTCGAGGAGAGGAACCTCGATTCGGCGGGCATTGCGGCCCTTCTCGGAAAAGAAGCGGTCATGCTGCTCCCTGACGGGGCGTACCAGACCGGGAACATCGCAGATACGATAGTGAAGGTTAAGGTCGGTGAAGAGGTGTTCCTGAACCCCCTTAACCTGAAAAACATACTGGAGAAGGTTTTTACGGCCCGCGGCAACCCGGATGTAATCATATTCACCCATTCCTCGTTCGGCATGGAGTCCGCCGCGTACACGGCGGGCGCCTTCGGGTTCCCGGTCGTCACGGATGTCAGCGGATATGACAAGGAAAGAGGCGTTTTTTTGAAAAGCTATTACTCCGACAAGATCTTCGGCGAGTTCAAGGCGAACGGCGGGCCTGTCGTCTTGAGCGTGCGGAGCGGGAGCTTCAAGGAATTTGCCGCGGAAAAGACAGCGACCAGAGTCGAGGAAATAGAGGGTGTTGCCCCTGTAGAGGGCCGGACCTTCGTTGAATACGTCGAGGAAGAGAAAGCGGACGTCGACATCACGAAGGCGGATTTCCTTCTCTCTGTCGGCAGGGGCATCGGGAACAAGGATGAGATACCGGCATACGAAGACCTCGCCGGCAAGCTCAAGGCCGTGCTGTCCGGGTCGCGCCCGGTCATTGACAAGATGTGGCTTCCGAAGCCGCGGCAGGTCGGAACGTCGGGAAAGACCGTCAAGCCCAAGGTGTACCTCGCCATGGGTATATCCGGTGCATTCCAGCATATCGCCGGAATGAAGGATTCCGAATGCATCATTGCGGTCAACAAGGACACGGAGGCCCCGATCTTCCAGTACGCGCATTTCGGGATCGTGGCCGACATTCACAAGGTTCGTGACAAACTGAAAGAGATCATGGGTTGATGGACAACAGCGGCAAAAATGTTCTGGTAGTGGGCGGAGGGATCGGCGGGATTACCGCCGCCCTCGAGCTCGCATCGTGCGGCATCAACGTGTCGATGGTCGAGTCGGGCCCGTCGATCGGCGGAAGGATGATCCAGCTCGACAAGACGTTCCCGACGCTCGACTGCTCGACGTGCACCCTTTCGCCGAAAATGGTCGAGGTCTCCCTAAATCACAACATCGACCTCATGAGCGTGTCGCAGATCACGCACATGGCGCGGAAAGGGCCGGGGTTCCTGGTCGGGATAAAGAAAAACCCGCGTTACGTCGACCCAAAGAAGTGCACGGCATGCGGGACGTGTTCGGAGGCCTGTGTCATGAAAGACAGGATACCTCACGAGTTCAATATGATGCTCGGGAAGCGGGCAGCGATATACATGCCCTTTCCCCAGGCCATACCCCAGAAATATCTCGTTGACCCCGAGCGGTGCCTGTTCGTGTCTCGCGGGAAATGCAAAAAGGCCTGCATGGACGCGTGCGAAACGGGTGCTATCGATTTCGAGGATAAAGGTGAGGAACTGGAGGCGTACTTCGACAGTATCGTCCTCGCCCCGGGCTTCGATGTATATGACCCGACGGAGAAACAGGAACTGGGCTACGGGACGCTCCCCGGGGTCGTGACGGGCCTCGAATTCGAAAGGATCTGCTCGGTGACGGGGCCGACCGGTGGCGACATGCTGCTCAACGGGAAAGAGCCGAAACGCTTTTACTTTATCCAGTGCGTCGGCTCGCGGGACCGCCAGAGCGGCGCGCGTTATTGCTCCAGGGTTTGCTGCATGTACACCGCGAAGCACGCCTCGATCGTAAAGGACCGGGTAAAGGACGCCGAGGTCTATGTCTCGTACATCGATGTCAGGGCGTACGGCAAGGGGTACGACGAGTTCTACAAGACAACGCAGGAGAACGGGGCCCTGTACATCCGGGGCATCCCCGGAGAGGTCGTAGAAGGCGACGGGTGCCTCGTCGTACGGGTTGAAGACATGCTGACGGGCGAGATGCGGGAGATCGAGACGGACATGGTCGTCCTTGCGACGGGGGTGCGGCCCCGCAAGACAACCGCGGAACTGTGCGACGTCCTTTCCATCGAGTGCGATGACTACGGGTTTATCAAGGTTGATGCCGTAGCCCCGTCACAAACGAACGTTGATGGCATCTTCGTATGCGGCATGGGGTCGGGCCCGAAGGACGTTCCCGATACCGTGGCCTCGGGAGGTGAAGCCGCATCGCGGTGTATGGAATATATTGTGAAGGGAACCGGTTCATGAAGACAGGGATATTTATCTGCCATTGCGGGCATAATATCAAGCACACGGTGGACGTTGCAGGTTTGAGTGAATATTTCAGGAAGTACCCTCAGGTCACCGTTTCCGAGGACTATCCGTTCCTGTGCTCGGAGCCCGGGCAGAACATGATCACGGACAGCATCGAGAAACACGGACTCGACCGGGTCATTGTCGCGTCGTGCGCCCCGTCCCTGCACGGCGAGCTCTTCAAGGACCTCCTGAGAAAGAAGGACGTGAACCCGTTCCTTCTGCGCCGCGTGAGCATCCGGGAACACTGCAGCTGGGTTGGTGACGACATGGAAGAGAACACCGAGAAGGCGAAACGCCTCATCCTGTCGGGCCTGTACGGAGCGGCCCACTTCATCCCCCTCGAAGAGAAACAGGTAGACGTGAACAAGTCGGCCCTCGTTCTCGGCGGTGGGGTCTCGGGCTTGAGCGCCGCGCTTTTTCTCTCTAAGATGGACATGCAGGTCTATCTTGTCGAGGAGACGCCTGAGCTCGGTGGCCGCGTCCGGGAGCTGAAAAGCGTCTGGCCGTCGCGTAAGAACGGGGCCGATATAATCGCCGAAATGGAGAATGAGCTTAAGGCTCGGGATAATGTCGCCATATTCACCTCGTCGAAGCTCACGAATTTCGAAGGTTTTTTCGGGAATTACCAGGCAACCATAGACACCCCGAACGGCGAGAAGAAGGTCATGGCTGGAGGGGTGGTCGTCGCCATCGGTTTTACACCGTTCGATCCCGACATAAAGCCGGAGCTCGGCTATGGCAGGGACCCGCGCATCGTAACGACCCTCGACCTCGAACGGATGGCTGACGCCTTGAAGCTCCCCGATAAACCGAGGGTTGCGGTCCTGCATTGCATCGGGTCCCGGGATGAGCAGATCGGCAGGCCTTACTGCTCGCGCATATGCTGTATCAATGCTCTCCGGGCGGCGGAAAGGATAAAGGAGAGATATCCGGATTCGTACGTGGAGTCCTTTTACATGGACATGCGCGCCCACCCGCGCGGGGGCGAGGAATTCTTTGAGGACACGCAGGAAAAAGGCGTTCTCTTCACGCGTGCGAATATCGCGGAGATCATCCCCGAACCCGAGGGAGTCGTACTTCACGGTGAGGATACGCTCCTCGACGAGGTATTCGAACGTGGATTCGACCTTGTTGTCCTGTCGATCGGGATGTCCTCCCCGGCCACGTCGAGGGACATCGCAAGCCTTCTCAAGATCTCTCTCGACAAGGACAAGTTCTTCCTCGAGGCCCACATCAAACTGCGTCCTTTCGATACAGCCGTGAAAGGCATATTCATAGCGGGCTCCTGTTCGGGGCCGAAGGATGTCGAGGAATCGATAAGCCACGGAAGGGCATCCGCCCTGAAACTATACGGCTTCCTCAACCTGGGATACGCCTTCGTCGACCCGTTCATCTCGATCGTCGACCCGAAGCGGTGCAGCGGCTGCAGGATGTGCGAGCAGGCGTGCGTGGCGAAGGCAATAAAGTTCGATGAAGATAAACATGTCGTGCACGTCGAAGAGGCGGCGTGCATGGGCTGCGGGTTGTGCAACGCGACGTGCCCGTCGTCCGCGATCAGTCTGAAAGGCTACGTGGACACGATAATCGGTGACGAGATAAGCGCGCTCCTGGAGGCAATGTGAATAAACCGGCAGAGGTATTGTGATGGAACAGAAGATCGAAAAGAACCCCGAGATCGTC
>DHQV01000105.1:10168-37082 GCA_002408185.1 Deltaproteobacteria bacterium UBA5329 | reverse complement strand
AACCCCGAGATCGTCGGTTTCGCCTGTTCGTTCTGCACGTTCAAGGCGTCCGAGATGGCGGGAAGCCTGAGGATGAAATATCCCGAGGGGGTGAAGCTCATCCAGGTCCCTTGTTCGAGCAGAGTCGACCCGGCCTTCGTCATCAAGGCGATATTCGAAGGGGCTGACGGTGTTTTCGTTGCGGGATGCCATCCCGGCGACTGCCATTTCATCAAGGGGAACTATTTCACCCGCAGAAAGATAGCGGCACTGAAAGAGGAACTCGAGGCGTTCGGCATGAAGGACAAACTCCGCCTCTTCTGGGTAAGCGCGGCCGAGGCGCGGCGCTTCGTAGAGAAGGTCACGGAAATGTACAACGACATAAAGGAAAAGAAAAATGGTCGGTAAGAAGATCACGAACGGTCAGATCGAAGGAGCCCTCAACAAGCTCTTGAGCGGCGGAGACTGCCTCGTCATGGGTTTCGAGAAGGACAGCGCAGGGATCCGGCACCGGGTTTTCAAGGATAGCCTTGGGAACATGTCGATTACGAACCATATCTTTGCCCTGAACGGCGGGCTTTACCTAAGGAGACTCTTTTCGAAGGGGGCCAGGATAGCCCTCGTGCTCCGGCCATGCGAGATACGGTCGTATGTCGAATTGGTCAAGCTCTCCCAGGTCGAGCCGGAGAATATCATCGCGGTGTCCGTTGACTGTTTCGGGACGATATCATCCAAAGTGGATGGCGTGCCGGTCGACCCGGATGCCGATGTCCTCGGAAAGGAGCCCGACAGGGCGCGCTTTGCATGCGCGAATTGCCGCGAGCGAAGAGGCGTCGTCGGCGACGCGGGCGTCCGGCTGGACGTGAGCGGGCAGTACTGGGTGTTGCCGTACACCGAGAAGGGCGGGAAATTCCTGTCGCTCATCGAGGGACCAGAGGAGGATGTCACGGTAAAAATGGCGATCCCCCCGTCAAAAAGCGCCGCCGCCTTTCAGACCGATATGGCCGAGTTCGCGAAAGATTTTTCCAACTGCATCATGTGCATGAACTGCCGTGACATGTGCCCGGTCTGTTATTGCGTCGACTGTGTCTTTAACGGCGACGAATACCTGCCCAAAGGCGACGCGCTCTTCAACAAGATCTTCCGTTCCGGCTCGACGGATATGCCGAGCGGCAAGGAGCTGTTCCATCTCATACGGATGTACCATGTATCGCAGACATGTGTCGGGTGCGGCGCCTGTGAAGAGGCCTGCCCGCAGGGAATACCCCTAACGAAGTATTTCAAGGGCATATCGGAGAGGCTTCAGGGGATCTTTTCATACATGTCGGGGCGCGACCCGAACGAACAGATACCAATGGTTACATTTCTCGAGGATGAGCTGAAAAATGCCGAAGACTGATAACGCCATAGAGTTGACCGGTTACTTGAGGCAGGATTTTTCCGTGTGCCTCGGATGCAAGATCTGTGCGTCCGTGTGCTCGGTCAATGATATCTCGGGCAATGCAAACCCCCAGGACATGCTCCAGAGGATATTCCTCGGCAGGGAGATATCGGCAGGCGAGCCGCTTGTCAGGTCTTGCACGGGGTGTTACCGGTGTACGGGTGCCTGTCCGTGGGAGATACGGATTCCGGATGTCGTGCGGGCGCTGCGCCACGAACTCAAGATCGAATCGCCGTTTGAAAAGGCATTCAAGGGATCGGTTGCGCTCTTTGGGCGGGTCTATGAACCGTACGTCCTGATGAAAGCGGTGCCGTTCCTTTTGAAAGGCGGATACATACAGCACATGGGGCGATGGATGGAATACATGGGGTTTCACCTGCCGCACAAGGTAAAAAGGACCTGAAGATGGAATACGGTTATTATCCCGGCTGCTCGCTGACAGGATCGGCACATAAACTCGATAAGGGCATTAAACAGATATTTGCCAGGGCGGGACATAGCGTGAAAGAGATTCCGGATTGGAACTGCTGCGGCGCATTCGAGTACGGCGACCGAAATGAACTGCTAAACTTCTCGAAGAAGAACCTCGAAAAGGCACGGGGACATTTTCACGAAATCGTTGCGCCGTGTCCGGCGTGCTACAAGAACCTCAAGGAAGCCGACGAGGCATACGAGTTCGGCGTTATTCACCCTCTCGATATCTTTGACGAATCGTTTTTCGCATGGATGAAACAGGGCAGGGACCTGAAAGGTCAGGTGTTTACCCCGTACTACGGGTGTATCCTCCTGCGACCGAGAGAGACTGCGCTACGCAACAAGAACATCATGGAGGATACGATTGCCCGGTTCGGCGGGGAGGTCGCGGGCGAAGCAGCGAAAGACCGCTGCTGCGGAGGCAACCAGATATTTATCGACAAATCCGTTACCGAGAAGTTGTCCGGCATTATCCTCGAAAAGTCAAGGGGCACGCTCGTCGTGTTCTGCCCTCTGTGTCACATGGCGCTGAAAACCTTTTCGGGGGAACGGAAGGTCATATACTTTACGGACCTCCTCCTTCACATCATGGGAGATAAGAGCGTATTATGAATGTTTTGATCATAGGCGGGGGCATAAGCGGGGTATCGGCGGCCAAGGTCGTTCTCAAGGAATGCCACAATGCGGTCATACTCGAGAACACGCCCGAGCTTGGCGGGACCATGGCGCATATCGCCAATTGCCGCATCGGGTTCAAGACTTTTTATGACGAGATAAAGGACGATCCCCGTCTCCGCGTCATCAGGGACGCCTCTGTAGAAGACGTCAAAAAGACACATAGCGTATTTTCGGTGGCGCTCACGAATGGTGAGGCCCTCAATGTTGACAGGGTCATCGTGGCCGCCGGCCTTTCACCCTACGACCCGGTGGAATATAAGGGAAAACGGGTCCTGACGAGCCTCGAGTATGATGCCAGGATCGATCAGCGCAACGGTGAATTGCCTGAAGATTTTGATAAAATAGGGTTTTTCTTGTGCGTCGGGTCACGGTCCAAGGAGTATCCGCTGTGTTCATCCGTATGCTGCTCATACACGATACGCGAGGTCAAGTGGACACTTCAGCGCGCGAAACCGGAGATCAGCGTCTTTTATAATGACCTGAGACTGTTCGGCCAGGAATTCTACCTCGAGAAGATCTACCGCGATGCAGGCGTCCGTTTTGTCCGGGCCAATTCCCGCTACTTCGAAGAAGACGAGACCGGGGTCACGGTCCGGTACTTCGTCGATGGGGAACTGAAGGAAGAGCGGTTCAACTATGTCGTCCTCGCCATCGGCCTTCGCCCCAATCCGGACATGAAGCACCTTGGCGCACTGTTCGGTTTCTCGGTTAACGAGTACGGTTTTGCCGCGGAAAAGACCCCTCTTACGACCGATGCGGAGGGTGTGTTCGCATGTGGCGGGGCGCTCGAGCCCATGAACATCAAGGATTCGATCCTGACAGGTTTCGGTGCCGGTGTGCTTGCGGTCAGGGACGCGGGCCCGCTTATTGCACAGAGCCGTGATAAAGGGCTCCTGTGGGATGAAGAGCCGCCGGAGATAAAAATGCCGGATGGCAATCTTGCATCCTGTGCCTTCTATCTCGGCACGGACGACCCGGGCGATGCCATGTTCTATGAATACATGTCGGCACGTTTCGTCGAGGCGGCCCGAACATTGAAGCAGGCGGGAAAGACCGTGTATATCGTAACGAAAAACATCGTTATGCCATCGTACGATGAGTTGACCTTTGAAAAGGCCCGGCGCGAGGGGGTCATCGTCATCAACCTCGAGGAGGGCCAGTCCTTCGCTGTCGCAAACGGCAGTTTTGCGGTTAAGGGCGGCGAAAAGGATCTTTCTTTCGACGTGGACCATATTATCTATTTCAATGATTATACCGGGAATTTCGAAGGGCGTGAATTCCTTTCCGTGTACCGTTCCGAGCCACAGCTGCGCTGGAACCCCACACGCTGGAGCCGCAAAAAATATCATGTCGGGTTTCTGCGCCATCCGCGTGATAAACGCTGGAAGCCCCGCGAGGTCCTGGGCGCCATAGGCGAGATCATTCTCGACAGGGAAGAGGAGCGCCTCTATCCGACCATGGAAGAAGAGCGCTGCAGCGGGTGCGGTTCCTGCAAGGATGCCTGTCCCCAGAAGGCCATAGATATGACGATCACCGACACGCAGGTCTCCATCTTTGGCCCTATAGTGAGCACCGGCGTCCCGAAAGCGCACATAAACGAGGATGCGTGCGTTGCATGTGGCCTGTGTGCATCGACATGTCCGTCCGACGTGATAAAGCTCCCGGAACAGGAGCAGAAGATACAATACTGTACCGCACCCATCCCGCGATAAACCGCTCCTTGTTATTCCAGCGAAGAGAGCGGTTTCCCGCATCGTCATTCCCGCGAATGCCAGGATTCACTACCCACGTCACTCCGGCCGGGCGCCCTCCGGGTGCGCGGAATCCAGCATCTTTGTTGTTGATTTTATCAATAATCTTAATAATATGTATGCGTTGATCACGTCCGCCCCTGCATAGGCATGATGGTGCTTCTCATCAGCTTCGCGATCCCCGCGGCCACCGGGGTCCATTTCCCTGCACCGGGACCGGGGAGGATTTTTTGCATGCAATAGGTTATACTTTCGCAGGAGGTACATTATGACGCCCGCTGAACGCAAACAGGCGATACGTGATATTTTTGAGGCCGGGATCCGTGCGGCCGAACCCGGTGGGTCGGTGCGCGAGTTTATGCCGGAGGTCCTCAATACGTATCGCGAGAAGAATTTAAAAGAGATCGTTCTCATCAGTTTCGGGAAGGCGGCCGTCCCGATGGCAAAGGCGGCGATAGAGGGCCTGCCTGGCGAAATACCCTTAAAGGGGATTGTCCTTGCGAAATACGGGCATGTGAAGGATGCGGCGTTCCCGGCGTCCGTGCAGGTATTGGAAGCGGGCCACCCCATTCCGGACGAGGCGGGCGAAAGGGCCGCGCAGGAGATCTTGGGGCTTGTCGCAGGGGCGGATGAAGGGTCGCTCGTACTGACCTTGATATCGGGCGGCGGGTCTGCGCTTTTCGCGGTGCCCGCGGATGGTGTATCGCTTGCGGACAAACAGGACGTAACGAGCCTTCTTCTCAAGTCCGGCGCGACGATAGATGAGCTGAACGTGGTCCGCAAGCATATTTCCCGTGTGAAAGGCGGGCAACTCGCGAAGGCGGCGTACCCGGCGTGCGGGATATCTCTTGTCCTCTCCGACGTCGTCGGGGACCACCTTGATGTGATAGCGTCCGGGCCGACCGCACCCGACCGGACTACGTACGATGACGCCCTCGGTGTCCTGAAAAAGTATGATCTCACGGGCAGGGTCCCGGCAGGCGTATTGGCGCGTTTACAGGCGGGATCGTCAGGTTTGATGCCTGATACACCAAAAAAGGATGACCCAGTTTTTGGTAATTTCCGGAATATTGTTGTAGCCAACAACCAGAAGGCGGCCGCCGCCGCACAACAAAGGGCATTTGAACACGGTTTCGTCGCCGTCGCCCCGGCAAACAATGTCCAGGGCGAGGCCCGGGTAATAGCCGGGCGTTTTGCTTCGGCCGTCATCTCCACACTGAAGCGGTTCAAGGTCCCTGGCAGACAGGGCATGTGTTTCATTTACGGGGGGGAAACGACGGTCACCGTTAAAGGCGAAGGGACCGGAGGCAGAAATACCGAGTTGGCCCTCGCGTTTGCGCTCAAGGTTTCGGGGATTGACGGGATAACATTTCTGTCTGGGGGCACGGACGGAACAGACGGCCCGACCGATGCCGCGGGCGCGATCGTCGATGGGAACACCATACCAGATGCCCGGGCGAAAGGCATCGATCCGGAAGAATACCTTGGCCGGAACGATTCGTACAGTTTTTTCAAAGAAGCCGACGGACTTGTCATCACGGGGCCGACGGGGACGAATGTGATGGATCTCTACATCGCCCTCATCGAGGCTTCATGATCGTCACGCGGGGCGCTGTGTCCGCATTGAGGTCCTCCAAAACCGCTGCCTTTGTTTTCCGGCGTTGTCATACCTCCTGAGAACCATCGTAATATGATGTTTAGCGTTCGGATGGTATACTGTAGTACGAGTACAAAAAAATAAGGAGATGGGACATGTCGCTTTTTCAGGTATGCGGATGAGTTACTTGAGTGGATCCGAACGCGCCGACAGTTAGCCGGCGTACACTCAGGTTTGTTGACGGAACCCAGGTTGCGGTGAGCAACCTCCATGAAATAATGGCGGAACTATATTCGGTCGGCAAAAAACCAAACAGGGAAACGGTGGAGGAAATCATTGCCGGATTGGAGGCTATGGGAAATTACATCTCCACATCCGAAGTGGTCCGGCGGGAATATCGGAGCGTCCTCATGAAAGAGTATGAAGAATTCATCGAGGCCCATAAGGATGATGCGCCTCACGGAACGTGCAAAGATGACCCGCCGGGGGAGGAATGACCTTCGGCCGACAGGATAATTATTTACGGTACGAATACCTGGCCTTAAGCTGTAAGGATTGACGGTTACCCTTTACGATTTGAGCGGGACCTGCTATGACATCACAACTGAATTGGGAAGACATTATTCTCGGGTTTAAACGCACCACCCGGGACTTCCTGGAAACGGTCGTCGAAAACCTCAGCGAATCATTCATTGTAACGGACCTCGAGGGCCGGATTGGAAGCTATAACAAAGGTTCTGAAGCGCTTTTTCAGTATACGCCACGCGAAATACTGGGGAAAAGCATCCTGTCGCTCGGCGTAAAAAAGCCGAACGTCCTTGCACGAATACGACGCGGGGAGACGTTCCGCGGAGAGGTCGTATGCTGCCGTAAATCGGGAGAATCATTTCCCGCTTATGTCGTGTGTATTCCGCTGCGTGACCAAAATGGGCGTCCCATGGCAATGGTCGGGTCTGCACGGGACCTGACCGCAGAGAAAGAGATCGAAAGGCTCAAGCAATTTAACGAGAGCATAGTCACATCATTGAATGACGGCATCCAGATCGTTGACAGGGATGGGTATATTACCTTTACAAACAAGCGCTTTGAAGAGCTCACCGGTCATGGCCGGGGCGAGATCATCGGGAGGCATTACCAGTCATTCGTGGCCCGGGATGCCCTGGAAAAGTTTCGCGAAGAGATAAAAACAGAAGACCAGAACCACGGAAGAAAAGTTTTCGAGACGATGTTTATTACGAAGGATAACAAAAAGATCCCCGTCATGATCAGCGCATCCCGGCTCTACCGGAACGGGGTTTACGACGGCATGATAAATGCGTTTATCGATGTTACCGAGGTTAAGATTCTTAAAGAAGAACTTTTTCAATCGGAAAAGTTGACGCTTCTCGGAAAACTGGCCGGCGAGATCGCTCACGAGATCAATAACCCCTTGAGCGGCCTCATAATGGCGACGCAGATGCTCATGGAAGATGTCGAAGCAGGGCAGGTCGACCCCGCTGACATCCTGAATGAACTAAAGGGTATCGAAAATGATGCGCGCCGGTGCAGGAATTTTATCGAAAAAGTGCTGGGCTTCTCGCGAATGCTTCCGGAAAAGAGAGACGTTTTTAATGTAAACGATACGATCGAAGACTCGCTCATACTCGTAGCGCGCCAGGCTGAACTGGACAATATACGGATCGAGAAAGATTTTTGGCGGTCGGACCTACTTATCTTTGGAAGTTCGAATAATCTCCAGCAGGTGATTATCAACGCCGTCAACAATGCGCGTGATGCGATGGCCCCCTTGGGAGGCATTATCACGATAAAGACATATCCGTCGGTAAAGAACCGCAAGAAACTTGCAATTATTGAGATCAACGATACCGGCAGGGGCATTCCCCGGGATGTTATCGGCAGGATCTTTGATTCGTTCTTCACCACCAAGGAAAAAGGCACGGGACTCGGTCTCTCGGTGAGCAAGCGTATCGTCGAGGAGCACGGCGGTACCCTGTTTGTCGGGAACAGGGAATCAGGCGGTGCATCGCTTGTTATTACGCTGCCCCGCAAATGATCTTCCAATAAGGATAAAGTACGTATGATTGAAGGTTTCGAAGTTCTAATTGTCGATGATGACGCGAGCATACGGAAAAGATGTGTCCAGTTGCTTAATAAAAAAGGATATGACGTAGAAGGTGTGAGCAGCGGGAACGCGGCCCTGCCTATCGTCAAAAACAGGCAGACCCCCCTTGTCATAACCGACATCCGCATGGCAGGGATCAACGGTATCGAGCTTTTGGAAAAAATAAGGTCCGAAAGCCCCGAGACCGAAGTGGTTATGATAACCGGTTATGGCACCGTGGAAAGCGCCGTTAAGGCGATCAAGCTTGGAGCCTATGATTATCTCACAAAGCCCTTCGATATGGACAAACTTCTCAAGGTTGTCGAGAACGTAGCGACCAAATTTTCGTTGCGTGAAGAAAACAGGCAGCTCAGGAAAAAACTCGATGATTATGCCGAGATCGGCGATATCGTGAGCGCGAGCAGTGCAATGCATGACCTGTTCAAACTCATCGACAAGGTAGCACCGATAGACTGCAATGTTCTTGTAGAGGGAGAAAGCGGCACCGGCAAGAACCTGATTGCGAAACAGATACACAAAAAAAGCCCGCGGGCCGGAAAGAGTTTCATCATCGTCGATTGTGCGTCACTGAGCGAGACGCTCCTCGAGAGCGAATTGTTCGGCTACGTAAAAGGCGCTTTCACCGGTGCATATACCGATAAGGACGGGTACTTCAAGGTCGCTCACAGGGGAACGATATTGCTCGACGAGATTGGAGAGCTGTCCCCGGCCCTTCAGGGAAAGCTGCTGCGCATTGCGCAAGACCATGAGATCATACCTGTCGGAAGCACACGGCCCATACCCATCGATGCCAGGATCCTGGCCGCTACGAACAAGGACCTGGAGGCCCTGGTACGGGAGGGAAAATTCAGGGAAGATCTTTATTTTCGCCTGAACGTCGTCAAGATCAGTGTACCACCGCTTCGCAACAGGCGCGAAGACATTCCGCTTCTTACACATTACTTTCTCGATAAGTTCAAGAAAAAATACCAAAAAGACAAGCTGGTTCTCAACGCGAGGATCATCGCCTCCCTGAACGCCTACGATTGGCCGGGGAATGTGCGCGAGCTGGAGAACCTGGTCCAGCAACTGGTGATAGTGGCCGATAATGGCATCATCGATCCGGAAGCGATCCCAGCAGTACTGAAGAATGTCATGGCGGGCAATACCGCGGATGGTCCTGGCAAAGATGACGGTATTCTTTACGACATGAACTTTCAAGATGCCCGCAAAATATGCCTCGATAATTTCAGCCGCAACTACTGTATCCGGTCCCTCCGAACAAACAGGGGAAATGTCTCCGCTACTGCACGGGATATGAACATCCGCCGATCTTCGCTGCAAAGGCTGATGAAGCGCCTCGGTATCAGGGGATCTGACATTATATCGGATGAATAACGCACTGACCTGGAGAGTGCTTCGACAAAGAAGCATGCTTTTATACGTCGGGGTCGTACGCTTCAAAGGCACGTTCATATACCTGACGCCCTTAATATTAATGGGGAAATTCTTAAAGCGGATCGTACAACAGGAACAAACGCGCCCCGGAGCGGCTGCTTCTTAGAGGAGGCATGCGAGGAATTGGGCAAAATGTCGGGGATCCGCAATGAGAAACATTCTACACCGAGACTTTTGTTTTGGCATATTTTCTGCTAGTTAGACAAGCAACGAAACGAGGAGGCCTTGATATGAGATTACCTGAATTTAGTTTTCACGAACCCCTCACACTCGACCAGGCTTTTGCGACGATTAAGAAGAACAATGGGAACGCCCGGTTTCTTGCCGGGGGAACAGACCTTGTCCCGCTCATGAAGTTCGGGCTCGAAACCCCTTCAATGATAGTGAGCCTCAAGAAGATCGAGGGGTTGAAGGGAATTGCCGAGGATAACGGCTATGCAATGATCGGCGCACTGACGACACTAAGGGAAATAATTTCTTCCACCGTCATCTCCGGAAAATTGCCGGCCCTCAGCGAGGCCGCGATGGCGGTAGCGGCTCCTCCCGTATGGAACGTCGCGACACTGGGGGGCAACATTCGCCAGCAAACACGCTGCGTTTATTATAATCAGTCCCGGGCATGGCGCCTCGAAAAAGAACCCTGCTTTAAAGCGGGCGGCAATGTGTGTCATGCCGTTCCCAGGGGAAAGAAATGTTTCAGTGTTTACTGTGGGGATATCGCACCAGCACTTATTGCACTCGATGCCGCCGCTACGATCAGTGGTATGGCGGGTCCGGCAGAGGTCCGCTTGATCGACCTCTTTTCCAACGATGGCCTTTCGCCGTTCACGCTCGAAAAGAATACGATCATTACGGGCATAAAGATCCCTGTCCCCGGGGCCGCCTCCCGTTCAGGTTACGCAAAATTACGCGTGAGGTCCGCGATCGACTATCCTCTTGTCTCGGCGGCGGCCTCGGTGGCCCTCGACAAGGACTCGATCATCACGGGTGTGAAACTGGCGCTGTCAGCTGTCGGGCCCGCCCCCGTTGCCATCGATCTCAATGGCGTTTTGGTGGGCGTAAGGATAGATACCGCAGACTTTACCGCCTTGAAAGATGTCCTGCCGAAAAAGACGCAGATCGCGGACAACCTGGCCTTGCCCGGTTCGTACAGACGAAAAATGTTATCCGTTATCGCGAAAAAAGCCATTATGAAGGCCGCTGAGCGGGCGGCGGAAAAGGAGACAATATGACGAGGCCATCAAAGCAGATTATTTCCCTCAATGTCAATGGAGACGATTATGAACTCGCGGTTCGTCCCAACAGGACCCTTCTCGAGGTGCTCAGAGAAGACCTGATGCTGACGGGGACCAAAGAGGGCTGTGAAGACGGGTCGTGCGGAACATGCACCGTCCTTTTGGACGGGGCGCCTGTACGGTCCTGCATGCTCCTCGCCGTGGATGTCGCGGGAAGGCACGTCGTAACGATCGAAGGATTGGCCTCTGATAACGAGCTTCATCCGGTCCAGAAGGCGTTCGTGGAATACGGGGCTATCCAGTGCGGTTATTGCTCCCCTGGAATGATCCTGACCGCAAAAGCCCTTCTCGATACGAACCCGAACCCAACAGAAGAGGAGATCAAGCTCGCCATTTCGGGCAACCTTTGCAGGTGCACCGGGTACAACAAGATAGTGTCGGCTATAAAGATAGCCGGCGAAAACATTGCGGGGGTGTCCAGCCATGAATAATAACGATCTTAAGTATGTAGGGAAACCGGTTCCAAGGAAAGACGGCCCGCTGAAGGCCACGGGAGGGGCACAATATACCGTCGATATATCACTTCCGGGCATGCTTGTCGGGAAAGTGCTGCGAAGTCCCTATCCCCACGCACGGATCCTCAATATAGATACGAGCCAGGCGAAAAAATTACCTGGCGTAAAGGCTGTGGTAACATCGGCTGATTCTCTCAAGGTAAAACACGGCTTTATCGATACACCCCGCTACCCGGCGGACCAATACCCCATCGCTGTTGACATGGTGCGTCATGCCGGGGAAGAGATTGCCGGTGTTGCGGCCATAGATGAGGATACCGCGAACGAAGCGCTGTCCCTTATCCACGTGGAATACGAACGGCTTCCAGCCGTTTTCGATCCCGAGGAGGCCATGAAGCTCGATGCTCCCGAGATCCACCCCAATCATCCCAAGGTCAGTGACCCGTACAAAAATATCGGCGGGAAGATCGAGACCGCGTTCGGGGATATCGAAAAGGCGTTCACAGGCTCCTATCTTATCCGCGAAGACAAGTTTTATTGCCAGATACGTACCCACGGGTACATGGAACCCCAGGCTACGGTTGCCTCCTGGGACCATTCGAGTAAGCTCAATGTATGGACCTCAAGCATGGGAGTTTTCCTCAAGCGTGCGAGATTGGCGCGTACACTCGGACTGCCCTTTGGGAGTGTGCGGATCCTCAAGACATATGTCGGCGGGGCGTTTGGGGGC
Organism: Deltaproteobacteria bacterium UBA5329; assembly: GCA_002408185.1. Lineage (GTDB taxonomy): Bacteria > Desulfobacterota > Syntrophorhabdia > Syntrophorhabdales > Syntrophorhabdaceae > Delta-02. The sequence goes on along the minus strand of DHQV01000105.1, from coordinate 25,123 downwards.
AAGATCGACCTTTACGGCCATGAATACATTGCGTCACTTCTCTCCATGAAATGCCGACTGCCCGTGAAGATAGTCTACACGCGCGAAGAGGTTTTCAAGGCAGCCCGTCACGGTCAGCCGCTTATCGTTGAGATAAAGACGGGCGTCAAGCGGGACGGGACGATCCTGGGACAACAGATACGAACGATAAATGACAGCGGCGCCTATCGCGGCAGCGGCGTGGTCGCGATCTTCCTTGCATGGGGATTCGCGATGGCACCCTACAGGATACCGAGCATGCAGTATGAAGGTTATTCGGTATACACGAACAATCTCGTCCGGGCACCCCAAAGAGGCCACGGTGCACCGAAGATGAGGTTCGCCGCGGAATCCCAATTTGACGTGATCGCCGAAGAGCTGGGCATGGACCCCATCGACTTTCGCCTGAAAAATGCACGGAACCCGGGGGATATGCTGCCGAATGGAGATTCGGTCAAGAATTTCGGGCTCAAGGAATGCATCGCAAAGGTCGCTGAAAAGACGGACTTCAAGGCCAAATACGAAGCAGCCTTGAAAGAGCGTCATAGCGGGTCCACGATAAAGCGCGGTATCGGGATCGGGACAACCGCCTATTTCAGCGGGTCCCTGGTATATCCCAACAGTTCGACGGTTATCGTCAGGTTCAACGATGATGCCAGCGTTTCGGTCATGACCGGGGCCCTTGACATCGGGCAGGGATGCGAAACGGTCATCTCCCAGATCGTTGCAGAGGAACTTGGCGTTCCTCTCAATGAAATACATGTGCATGCGGCGGATACCGAGACAACCCCTGTCGATATCGGGTCATGGATAAGCGGGCTCACGTACGTTACCGGAAACGCCGCAAAAAAAGCGGCCTCACATGCTATGAAAAAACTTCTCAACGTTGCGGCACAGGAACTGGGTTCGGAAGTGCAGGAGCTTATCGCACTGGACAAGACGATATTTGTCGGTCATTCTCCGGACAGGAAAATATCATATGGCCAGGCAATTGCAGCGAGTATCGCGAAGAATAAAGGTGATTGCATCATAGGCGAGGGGCATTTCCGGACAATGAAAGACGAGGTGTCCCCTCCGAGCCTGTCAACGGCCAAGGGCCGGTGGACGGAGAACTATTCGAACTATGCACAGGTAGCCGAGGTTGAGGTCGATACGGAAACCGGCATGGTAAGGATCCTCAAAGCCACGACCGCCCATGACTGCGGGTTTCCGGTGAATCCGGTTCTCGTCGAAGGCCAGATAGACGGGCAGGTTTCCATGGGCCAGGGGCACATACTTTCAGAGGAACTCCGTGTGGAGGATGGGTGCGTGATCAACCCGTCTTTTCTCGAGTACAAGATGCCGTGCGCTCTCGACATGGTAGAGACGGATTATATCGATGTGATCACTGAGACGTACGATAAAGAGCATCATTACAATACGAAGGAAGTGGGCGAGGGTTATGTATCGGGGACGGTCGCTTCGGTTGCAAACGCAATATATAACGCGATCGGCATCCGTGTCAAAAAAACGCCCGTTCACCCCCAGGACATCATCGATGCCCTGGAGAAACATGAGCACGGCGGCAAGGGCGATCTTACGCGCTGACAGGCCGGAACTTCGGGAGGGTTACCTCCGGGGTGACGTCGTCGAAGGTGACCTCTACCGGCAGACCGATCTTTATGTCCTCGTTCGGGCAATCAACGATGTTGCTCATCATCCGGGGGCCTTCTTCCAGTTCGACGAGGACTAGGTTGTAAGGGACAAGATCTTTGAAACCCGCTGCTGGGAGATGGCAGATGGTGACTGAATAGACGGTGCCCCGGCCGCTCGCGTTGACCCATTCCACATCGAAGGAGAAACATGCAGGGCAGAAATCACGGGGATAAAAGTGGTATTGCCCACATGCCCGACACCTGCGCAGGAGGAGTTCGTGCGACCTCGCGCCATCCCAGTAGGTTTTTGTCTCGTTGTTTATGTACGGCAATGGTTTTTTATATTCTGTTGTCATGGTCTATTCCACCCCCAGGATAACGGTCCCGCTCGATGCGAGGTTTCCGCCTACACCGTTGCACAGCACCAGTTTTGTATTGGCAACCTGCCGGTTCCCGCACTCGCTCCAAAGCTGGGACGCCCCTTCTATGAGAAGGAAGATACCGAACATTCCCGTGTGAAGACATGACAGGCCGCCTCCGCCCGTATTAGCCGGTGTCGCCCCTCCCGGCGCCAGCCGCCCTGACTCGACGAACGGGCCTCCTTCACCCTTTGCGCAGAACCCGAGGTCTTCGAGTTGCAGAAGGACCGTGATTGTGAATGAATCGTATAACTGCAGCACGTCTATGTCCGACGGAGAGACACCCGCCATGGAGAAAGCCCTGGCGCCCGAGATCTTTGCCGGCGATACCGTAAGGTCAGGCATCCCGCTGATACTTCGATGCGTATGTGCCTCCCCGGTTCCCAAGACCCAGACGGGCCTCTTGCGGAGGTTCTTCGCGCGCTCTGCCGACGTTATTATAACAGCCCCGCCTCCATCGCTGACGAGGCAGCAATCAAGGAGACGCAAGGGTGTGCTCAGCATGGGGGACCTCAGCACATCCTTCACGGTGAGCGGGTCGCGCATCGATGCAAGATGGTTGAGACTCGCCCATTTGCGGGCAGCAACGGCAATCTCAGCGAGTTGTTCGCTCGTCGTGCCATACTGGTACATGTGCCGCTGTGCAGCAAGGGCGTAGGTGGGGATAGGCACCCACTGGCCGTACGGGATCTCAAACTGTTCCTCCGTTTCGTGGGGGTTGCCGGTTGTGAAGCTCCTAGTTATGCGCCTTTTACGGTCTGAGAGCGGTGTTTCTGCATAACATATCAAGGCAGTCTCGCATAACCCCGCTGAAATTGCAGCCACGGCATGCTCGACATGGAACTCGAACGCCGAGCCGCCGGGCAGGGTATTGTCCGAATAGGTTGGCTGAATGCCGAGATACTCGGCAACCATGATCGACTCCATCGTGATCCATCCCGCCGAGAACAGGCCGTCGATATCGCTTTTTTTCAAACCAGCGTCATCGAGCGCCCGTTGTGTCGCTTGTGCTATAAGTTGGAGAAATGTCTTATCCGGGGTATGCCCGAGGTCGGAGAGTCCCACCCCGACAATAGCCGCTTTCCGTGTCAATGAGCCCATAACTGTCAAAACCTCCGGAATTTTCTGGTCCCGGGGACCCCGGAACGTGAAGTCTGAGATTATATTAAACCAACGGTCAGGTCGAAATCCAGAGCGAACTGGGTTTTTGGAAAATGATTCGAAAGACGGTAAGGAGTAAGGAGTTAGAAACAAAAAAACACATTACGACTTACGATCTACAAAAAAGGCCCTGAAGGACAGGGCCTTTTTTGCGGTATCGTTATTTATGACCGAGGCGGAAGGAGCGATGCGAAAGCGGAGAGTTCCCGGGACATTCTCTTGAGAGAATCGGTCATATCGATGTAAAGATACGATGCTTGGGGCACGCATACGCCAGCAATAAGCCGGTTCTGATGTACGGTCTCGAATTCGTTGATCAGGTTTGTGACCTTATCCAGGTTGATCTCTATCTGTTTTTTAAGAACGGGGTTCTGGGTCGCGCAATAATCCTTCACATCGATGAATTCGGCGGCAACAACGATCATGAGCTGCTTGATCTCGTCCAAGGCCTTGTCGGTGAAAAGGACGTTGCCTTCTACCTTGGTCTCCATCCTGTCGATAAGGTTGTTGAGCGCAAGAGCGATACGCTGAAGATGCGGAAGGGCGGCCAGAAAAAGCTGTTCGGCCTCGTCTTTATCTTTATCTTCGATAACTTTCTCGAAGTTCGGACGTACCGCTATGAGCAATTGCCTGAATTGTGCCCTGCTATCCTTGAGCAGGTTTAACTTTTGGCCCATAAATCCTTTGTATATATTATGCAGTATAGGTACCGTATCTTCGAAAAGCTTACAAATCCGTTCGGTTAATTCGTCCATGAGCCGTCTCTCCCCTCTTGATTTTATTTAATGCATAGCTTTTTTATATCACACGAACGGCCGGTCTTCAATAATTGCCAGCATTTTATCGTCATCTTTTCGGATCGTCCTGTAAAACAACCTGTCCCTTCATGCTTTGAAAGCGCTGGAATTCTTCATGTTTCATGTGCAGGTATTCCTGGCGGTTCATTTCGTGAAGCTGCCGTGCGTATTTTTCGGTGGCATCGAACCACCGGGCAAGCCTTCGATTGAGCTGTTTATCGGGAGGGACATATGTTGAGTTCAAAAATGCCTCTATCGCGAGGTAATAACGCATCGTGTTGCGTTCCACGACGCCCCTTAGCCCCCGTATGTAACACGGCTCGGTGCCCGGCGGATTATCGAGGCGGGTAAAACCCACCTTGTCCCTGCCGATCGTTGCCAGGTATACCTTCATTGCCGTTCGTGCGACGAAGCCATAACCGAGGGAATATGAAAGGTGCATAAAGCTGCGGTTGCCGTCAAGGCCCACCACCCTGAGCATGATGAGGTAGTCTTTCGTACTGAAAGGCCCTGCATCGGATTTGAGCTCCATGCGCAGATACCCGGTACCGGGAATGCTGTCGTTGCGATAATTGAAATCCATATCATATGCTTCGTCCAGCGGCTGTTCGTACTTATTCCCGATCTTGACGCTCAGTACTTTCCCATTTTTGCCATTCACGACGCGGCAGTACTTGGTGTTAGGATGAAGCATCATTATATGGCAAAGGTTGGCGGGCCCTTTCTCGGTGTCGTTGAGCAACCTGCTGATATCTGCATAGGGGTAATCGATTACCGCATATATGTCTCCCCGTATCGAGTAATCCAACTCTACCGAATTGAGATGCAGGGGGCGTTGAAATTGATTGTTTTCTATATACGGCTTAAGCACCGCAAATTTTAAACGAAGGTTTTCGATTTCGTCGGTCGCACGGCCCGCCGCGCCATGAAGAAGGCTGAAAAGCATGAATAATACGATCGATAGAGCGCGCATCCGTCGAACCGGGCGGCCATTCGCGGTGTGGCTTTCATGTTTGCGCAGTGCGCATATATGCATACAAGCGCCCCTTTGCATTTTTGTTGGCATGTCGTTCCGGAAAAACGGGCTGGCCGCGTTATAGCCGGACAGGGTATCTTAGCATAATCTGGTCAGGTTTAGACACTATGTTCTGCGTGTTGCGCTCAAGACTGTGACAATGTTCTTGCGTTCCTGTGCTATAAACAGGCATTTCCTTGACGGATGCCGGTTTCCGATATAGGCTTGGAATAATGGAGCTTGCAAGTCTTCTCAAGACGTATCGCGACGAGATAATAAAAGAATGGATGGCAAAGATCCCTACGCTGAGCGAAAGGTATTCCCGCCTTCCTACCGAAGAGATTCGACGCACTGTAACACTGGCGACCGACGCAAATTTTGCCTTTCTCATAGAAAATGACCGGTCCAAGATGGACATCTTTATTGAAATGCTCACCGCAATGCGCCTTGCGATCGGTTTTGCCTTGGCCGAGGTGCAGTCCGCGTTCGAACTTTACAGGACCGTTACCGTACCCATATTTCTGAAAGAACTCGATCCTCCCGTGGTTCTCCCGGTGATCGAAAAACTGAACAGTTGTATGTCATACACGATCCACAGGTTCAGCGAGCATTTTGAATCGGTTCATCAAAAAATGATCAGGGACCATGCACTGGAACTTGAAGTAACGGTCGAGAAAAGGACATGCGAATTGGCCGAATCCGAAGCCAAATACCGTATGCTGATCGAGGACATTAACGACGGATACTTCGTGAGCCGGAACGGAAGAGTGATCTTTGCGAATAAGGCTTTCTGCGACATGCACGGCTATACCCTCGAAGAGGTCATCAGTCGTCGTTACATGGATTTCGTTGCCCCGGAATCAAGAGGTGATCTGGCGAAAATCTATGAGGAGCGTATTACCACCGGGCACGCTCCCGAACAGTATATTTATATGGGGCTTCGCAAGGACGGCGGGAAGTTTTACACGGAAAACAAAGTCAAGTCTGTAGCGTACGAAGGCAAGGAGGCAGTAGCCGGGATCTGCAGGGATGTCACGGAAAGGGTGGAATTGGAAAAACACCGGCTCAAGCTCGTAGAACTCGAAAATGAAAGAAAGACTATTGCGCTGACGACACTGCGCCAGTTAATGGTAACCCTGTCCCATTATCTCCTGAATGCCAACACGGTCATTGGAGGCATGGCGCGGCGCAGCATGCGGGCGTCGTCCGAGACGGCGAGAAGCGCCGCTCTCGACACGATCAGAAAGCAGGCAGCGAAAACCGAAAACATCATCTCGGCCCTCAAGAGGGTGAGCGAGATCCGGACTACCGAATACACGAAGGAAAGCCAGATCCTTATGATGGACCTGACAAAGGAGATCGAAGAGGCCCTCGCCGCTCCGGAAAAGAAAGAAGCGCTGTAACGAAAGCACCGTGATCCATTCGAGATCGCCTGCGAGGGCCCGGGAAAGATATGGGAAGAGAAGTAAAGAGGATAGTCCTTGCAGCCGCACTGCTTATTATTGTCCTGTTTGTTGTCTTTGTCATAAACCAGACCATCATGGTCGTGACGTTTGCCGACCACATACACCCAGTGTTCGGCAGCGTGGTCCTTGGCTTTCTCGCCGTGATCTATGGTCTTTGCATCATAATTCCCGTCTATCTCTTGGTATCGATGGGGCCACCTCTCATACCTCCCGGGAGTGAAGAGGGGCCCGAGTTTACCCGGTATCTCAACGAAATGGCCCGGAGATTGAGCAGAAACCGCATCGTGGGAAGGCAGGTCGTGCCGTCACGGGATGATATCGAGTCCGCATTCCAGGTTCTGGATGCGGCTGCGAACGACACCATAAAGGCATCAGCAGGCCGCATCTTTATCGCCACCGCCATTTCCCAGAACGGCAAGCTCGACGGGATCATCGTCCTGGCGGCGCAATCAAAGCTTGTTTTTGACATCGCGCGCATTTACTACCAGAGGCCGTCCATCCGGAACCTGCTCCATTTGTATACAAACGTGGCCGTCATGGTGTTCTTTGCGGTCGAGATGGAAGATATCGACCTGTCAGAGATCGTCCAGCCGGTACTGACAGGCATACTCGGATCAGCCGCGGGCGCGATCCCGGGATTCCAGGTGGCGAGCATGATCCTTGTCAGCTCTGTCCTGTCGGGCTCATCGAATGCCTTTTTGACCCTTCGGGTCGGTGCTATTGCGAAACAGTACTGCCTGTCATTGACGGAACCCTCAAGACGGGCCGTACGGCGCAGTGCCACCATCGAGGCGACGAAGATGCTGGGCTCGATCGTCGCTGACGGAAGCAGAAAGGTTTATGGGGCCCTGTGGTCATCTTCGCAGAGCACGATGGAGAACATTTTCACGGATATTTCGGCCCGCATCAAGAATGTCTGCGCGGATATCGTAAACAGGTTCAAGACGAGGCCTCAGGACCGGGAGCCTTAAGAAGGCTCGAGTGCGTCAGTCGTGCGGGGCATCGTTTGTACCCGGTATCCAGACATCCCCGTCTTGCCGCACCGGTATCGCAGCGGCTTCACGCCTTGAAAATGAACGGCTACTGACCTATATATCTTTTAGACAGAGAATCGCTTGCCTGGGGCTTGCAGGAGTTTTTAGAGGAACCCGAATTCCAAGGAGGGGTTTATGGATATTTTGAGAAAGGCAATTTTTCTGGGACTGGGGGCCATAACGATAACCCGGGAAAAGGCGGAGGCGATGGTTGATGAGCTTATAAAGAAGGGCGAGGTTGCCAGCGCGGAACGATACACCACAATAGACAAATTATTGAAGGAGGCCGACGCTCAGCAGCGGCAGTTTCAGGACAAGATAAACCAGAGTGTGCAGAAGACCGTAGCGGAGATGGGCCTGCCGACCAGGAAAGACTGGGATGAGGTGAAGGAAGCGCTGAAGAGGATCGAGATGAGATTGACGGAACGGAAAGAGTAGGCGGCTAGCCAGGTGCCCTTCAGAAAACAGGATTTCAGGCGATTCAGTTATATAGCTTCTGTCCTTGCCCGCCATGGATTCAATGAATTTCTCGACAGATTGAAGGCGCGCTACCACGGCCTGCCCCGCAGGAGATTTATCAGGGAAAGTTCGGAGCGGAGGGCTCTTTCCGCCCCAGAGCGGCTACGCCTTGCATTTGAGGAACTAGGAGCGACATTCATTAAATTGGGCCAGGTCCTGAGCAGCCGCCCCGATATCATACCACCTGAATATATCCAGGAATTATCTAAACTACAGGATGATGTTCCCGAATTCCCCTTCGATGACGCCAGGAAATTGATCGAGTCACAGCTTAAACGTCCGGTGACGGACATTTTCCTGCACCTTGATGAAAAACCGCGTGCAGCAGCCTCTCTTGCCCAGGTGCATCGGGCGAAGCTCTTATCGGGGGATGACGTGGCCGTCAAGGTCCAGCGCATAGGTGTCGATAAGATCATTGAAAATGACATCCGGATACTTCGTGAATTTGCCAGTCTTGTTGAGCGACGCATCCCGGAGAGCAGGCGTTACGAGCCTCGTGGGCTCGTAGACGATTTTGCCCGCAGCATCCGGCATGAACTCGATTTCGTAAGGGAAGGACGGAATATTGACCGGTTCCGGAAGTATTTTTCCGATACCCCTATCATATACATCCCGAAAGTGTATTGGGACCTGACAACGCCAAAGGTCTTGACGATCGAATACATCGACGGCATCAAAATATCGGATGTCGACCGTCTCGACGCGGCGGGCCTCGATAGAAAAACCATTGCAGAAAATGGTGCCAATATTACGCTGAAAGAGGTCTTCGAGTTGCGTTTCTTTCATGCGGACCCCCATCCCGGCAACCTCTTCGTCTGCGAGAACAATGTAATAGTCCCGGTCGATTTCGGGATGACCGGAACGATTGAGGAAGATGTCGCTGACCATATGAGCGGCATATTCCTTGCCGTTCTGCAGAAGGATGTCGACAGCCTTGTAAAGAACCTGCGCGTGCTTGGCGTCGCGGAAGATGTTGAAGATGTCCGGAATTTCAAGATAGATGTGCGTGATCTTGTTGAGCGGTACTACGGGGTGCCGCTCAACAAGATCGAGATCGGGGGCGTAATCAGGGAACTTATGGGCATCGTGCGAAGATACAGACTTCGCCTTCCCCGCAATTTCGCCATGATAGGCAAGGCCCTGATGATGACCGAAGGCGTTGGCAGGGTGCTTTATCCCGATTTTAACATACTGGAGATCGCAAAGCCGTATACCAGGCGCCTGCTCTGGAAGCGGTACGATCCCCGGCGCCAATTGAACGAAATGAGGAAAACAGGCGTCGAGGCCCTGGATTTTCTCAAGGCCCTTCCGACTGACCTCAAAGAGATCTTCGCCATAATCCGCAAGGGAAAGTTTGCGATGCTCTTCGAGCACAGGGGACTCGAACTTCTCGTCGACGAACTCGATCGGTCAAGCAACCGCATCAGTTTTGCCGTGGTCATTGCGGCGCTTATCGTCGGTTCTTCCCTGATCTTTCAGACCCGGGTCGGGCCAACCTTTTTTGATTACCCGATCATTGGCCTCGCCGGTTTCCTTCTTGCGAGCATACTGGGCATATGGTTGCTCATAGGGATAATGCGGTCGAAGCGGCTATAAAGGTACGTCGGGCGTGCGCGTAAGGCGTAAAAGCCCATTCTGCTCTCGTATGATCTTGCACACCCTTGTCCCGGCCCGTGTCCGGTATTAAGGTTATTTCAACTGTTCAAGTCATGGCATGCTCAAGGTAAAGGCCGGTCAGGCAGGACAAAAAAGGATCGAAGCAGGTGAAGTAGAATAGATGCCGTTAGAGTATATAATTATGCCTCTCGCTGCCATGGGGGCCTCTGTTCTCGCATTCCTCTCAGGGTTTGGCCTTGGTACGCTCCTTATGCCGGTCTTCGCGCTCTTTTTCCCTGTACACGTTGCCATTGCCCTCACCGCCATCGTTCATTTCTTTAATAATTGTTTTGAAATGGCCTTCCTTTTCAGGCACGTGGACGTGAGAGTTATGCTCGCTTTCGGGATCCCTGCCGCTGCCGGGGCCTACACAGGGGCGAAGCTTCTCGGTCTCATGTGCGGGATGCGCCCTGTCGAAGCGTATAGTCTCGCAGGTCTTCATGCAGAGATAACCGCCGTGAAGCTGACGATAGCCATCCTCATTCTGCTCTTCGCGGCCTTCGAGGCCATGCCGCGTTTGAAGGACGTCTCCTTCGGCAAGCGGTATGTCCCGCTTGGCGGGGCCGTAAGCGGGTTCTTTGGCGGATTGTCGGGTCACCAGGGCGCGCCAAGAGCAGCTTTTCTTATAACAACGGGCCTTTCAAAAGAGTCGTATATTGCTACAGGTGTAGCGGCGGCGCTCATTATCGATCTGTCCCGCCTGTCGGTCTACATACATGACCTGGCACAGGGGGGTCCCGGTAGCCATTTCCTGCTGCTGGCGGCTGCATGTGGTGGAGCCCTTGGGGGTACCGTGATCGGCAATCACATTATTGGCAAGGTTACTTTCGGGATCGTGCGCGTATTGGTATCGGTGCTCCTTGTGATCGTAGCACTGGGTCTTGGTACCGGTCTTCTATAAAAGTTTTGGTTGTCACGTAAGGCAAGGAGGTGAAAGGTATGGAATTGATGATAGGAAGGCGGCAACTGGTAAAGGCCTCGGCCCTTCTTCTGGCCTCGTTGGCTGCCGGGCGCACCGCCTTTTCTGCAGAGGCCAGGATGAAAGAAGAGGTGGAAGTGGTCAGTCCGGGCGAAGACCTGATGCGGGAGCATGGAATACTCAGGAGGGTCCTTCTCATCTACCGGAATTTTCTCGGAAAGCTGGATGGCGAGGCAGAGGTCCCATGGGGGAAGGTTGCGGATGCGGCAGGCATAGTCCGCTCCTTTATCGAGGATTATCACGAAAAGCTCGAAGAGCGGTACGTGTTCCCCGCAATGCGCAAGGCAGATAAACTGACCGATTTCGTCGGGGTGCTCATCGAGCAGCATCAGGCTGGCCGGAGACTTACCGACATGGTCACGAAGATCGCGAAAAGACAGGGAAGGCAGCAGGAGGACCGCAAGCGTACCTCGACAGCCTTGGATCAGTTCATAAAAATGTACGAGCCCCACGCAGCCAGGGAGGACACGGTCCTTTTTCCCCAGTTGCACGTCGTGTGGGGGAGCAAAGAATTCGAGAAAATGGGAGATGTGTTCGAGAGGGAGGAAGATCGCCTTTTCGGTGATGACGGGTTCGAGAAGATGGTCGGCCGGGTCGCAGTTATCGAGAAAGAACTGGGTATCTATGACCTGAACAAGGTCACGCCCGGACGCTGATGATCCCGGGACCATGGCAGAATGCAGAACTCCTGTCGGCCCGGCAGTTTGCAATTCCGGCCAGGATGTATACAATTATTTTATACGTTGAGGGGGAGCGAAGGAGGTCATCAATGCCTGCAGCATATACAGCGATAATGATGGAATCAGGGGAAGTTCAATGGCGTTCTAAAACCAATGAGGGCGTCTCTGACCCAGGTCCCGATGACCGCAGACTGATCATCGAGTTCGAAGGTGACCTTGGATTGATGCCGTGGATAACGGACCTGCCATGTGGAAATCCTACGATAGACCTCGATATGCTTGCGGCCGAAGTGCCCCACCTGTTCGACAGGGCGTGGCTTCGAGGGCGGGGCCCTCAAAAGGCCGACATTGCCGTAATGGGACACCACTATATGATCGATATCCAACTGTAAACCTGAACCGGGCTCGATGCCCGTAAGTTTGCACGTGCCTGTCGCTTAGTAGGGTGTATGGCCCACAATATTGCCGGCAGGATCGTAGTTGCAGACCACGATCATGTTGCCGCCATTCTCCGCCCGTGCGCAGCCGAGGCTCTTGGTGTTTTTCCAGATGAGCTGTGTGTAGTGGCCAAAGGCATAGAAATTAGACATATCGATCGCTTGACCATGATAGGCATACTTTTCATTCTCCCACGCGGCCACGGCATCGGCTACCCCGTAATATCCGGCTGTCCCCATGAAGAGGTTCTCGCCATGCTTTTGTTTCCACCTGCCTGAATGTGGACGATGCTCGAGCCGGATGGTGGTGGATGCAAGATGATCAGCCCATTCCTGGGCATACAGGGCAAGACTGTCCGACCAGACGAGCGGGGAAGCGCCGACCTCAGCTCGTGCTGCATTGTGTGTCGAGAGCAAATGCCGGACCTCCTGTGCCGTCAACCGGGAACCCGCGCGTGGGCCTTTCATCCTTTGCGCCCGGGAATTATCCGGCCGGGTATCCCGGACTGCAGCGGTCCAGTCGGTATCGGCCAGGGACTGTGTTAGCCGCAAAATGGTGTCATCCCGGCCCCGGTCAATCAAGACGAAGCCGATGACCAGCGTGACGAGAGCTATGGTAAATGCGATCCTGTTTCCCTTCATGTCCTGTCCACCCTCCTTTTCTCTTTCGCCCGGTCTTTATCCCGTTTTCTTATATGTCACTTAAAGCAGTGGAGTCAAGTTATATGAAGATACCGTGCCGGGCGCCGATATTTCGAAGCCGGGAGCCCTCGCAAAGGAGTCGAAGAAGGGAAGTTAAGGTCAGCATGCCATAACTCCCGTGGATGCGGAATAACTCTCTTTAAAAAGTGCTATAGTTTAGTAGGGGGTGTTGTGAAAATAACAGAAGGCGAGCTGAAAGATATTCTGGCCAGGCATGAGCAGTGGCTCAATGGTGACGCTAACGGCATACGTGCGGACCTCCACGGCGCCAGCCTCCGCGGGGCTGAACTGTCCGGTGCCAATCTTGCCAGCGCCAACCTCTCCGGCGCCGGCCTTTCCCGTGCCAACCTAATCGACGCCGAACTCACCGGCGCCGAACTCTCTGGCGCCGGCCTCATCGGCGCCAATCTCACAGATGCCAATCTCCACGGTGCCAACCTCACCCGTGCCCACCTCATCAATGCCGAACTCACCGATGCCGAACTCGAAGGCGCGGATCTCACCCGTGCCAACCTCACCCGTGCCAACCTCACCCGTGCATGTCTCCACGGCGCCAATCTCAGTCGTGCCAACCTCATCAATGCCAACCTCACCGGCACCAACCTCATTGGCGCCAACCTCACCCGTGCCAATCTCCTCGAAGCCAACCTCAGTTGTGCCAACCTCACCCGTGCCAATCTCACGGGCACCAACCTAGCCGGGGCCAACCTCACCGGGGCCAACCTCACCGGGGCCAACCTCACCCGTGCAGACCTCACCGGCACCAACCTCGCCGATGCCAAACGCTGACCTTTGCGATGGGTCCTTCCCGAGAATTCGCCAATTGGCGAAATTCCGGAAAGTCACCTTCGTCCCCTTCAATCTCTTTCCCTATCGGTTTTATCCTTTATTGCATTGTAGAGCCGCTCGGATGTGACCGGTAATTCATTTATCCTGACGCCCGTCGCATCATGGATCGCGTTGAGAATGGCTGGTATGGTGGGCATGATCGCACCTTCACCAACCTCCTTGGCCCCGAAGGGGCCGTTCGGTTCGTCGCTTTCGATTATGATGGTCTTAACATTGGGTATATCGAGCATCGTAGGGATACGGTACTCTCCCAGGGTTGGATTGGCCACCCGGCCCATCTTGTCGAACCTGACCTCTTCGAAAAGGGCCTCTCCAAGGCCCATGGAGAGCGACCCCTGCATTTGCCCCTCGACGTTTGTTCTGTTGATCGCAAAGCCGCAGTCATGGGCGTCCGTCATTGAGTCAACCGTAAGCTTACCGGTCTCCATATCGACCGAGACCTCGACGATCTGGGCGGAACAGCCGTATGCCGGGGAGGTGCCTACCGCAGCCCCTTTGTACTTCCCGCCCAGTTCACCCGGCTTGTATGCGCCGTTGCCGATTATGACACCGCGAAGGAGAAAGGCGGCACGCGCAGCTTCCCGGAATGAAAGTTCCCCCTCGGGCAGTTTGAGGTCGAAGCCCCTGTGTTCCTTGATGTAACCGGCACGCAGGGTCGAAAAATCGGGCGTTTCACCGGCAAAGACGATCAGGCCGTCCCGAATATCCATGTCCGCAGCAAATACCCGAAGTCTTTCCGAAAGTGCGCCGAGGACTTGCCTTTTTACGTCCTCGGCCGCGGCCTTCACGGCGTGGCCCGACATAAGCGTCTGGCGCGACGAATACGCGCCGAGATCGACACCGAAATCGGTATCGCCTGAATGGACAACGACATCTTCGAATCTGACACCGAGCGCCTCGGCGGCTATCTGGGACAGGATCGTGTCCGAACCTTGGCCGATCTCGGCCGCCGCGGTGTAAAGGTTTACCGTCCCCCCGTCCTCGGAAAGCCGTATCGTCGCCGTTGAATGAAATGTCTCCGAGCGATAGATCGGGTACCCGGCGCCGGACACGAAGAAACCGCAGGCTACCCCGATTCCTTTGCCCCTGGGAAGTTTCCCTTTCTTTTCTGCCCAGCCTGAGCCGTCGCGCACCGCTTCTAAGCATTCCTTCATGCCGAGACTAGACATGTTGAAGTCGTTGCACGTGACGTCACCCGTTTTCATGATGTTCTTGAGCCGGAATTCAACGGGGTCCATGTTGAGCTCTTCCGCTATGATGTCAAGCTGCTGCTCCCAGGCGGCCCGGGCGGCGACGCCCCCATGTCCCCTCTGGGCGCCGCAGGCGGGCTTGTTCGTATAGATGCGATACCCGTCATATTGCATATGGGCGATCTTGTATGGTGCCCCGAGAAGCGAGCCTGCATAATATATCGTTGCGATGCCGAAGCTCGAGTAGGCTCCCCCGTCCAGGTAGCAGGTGTTCTTCAGGGCAACGATCGTCCCGTCTTTCTTCACCCCCGTCGTCAATTCATGGAAAAACTGGTGACGCGCCCGGGAATGTAGGAACACCTGCTCCCGGGAGAAGACCATTTTTACCGGCCTGCCGGT
>DHQV01000105.1:0-10068 GCA_002408185.1 Deltaproteobacteria bacterium UBA5329 | reverse complement strand
TTTTTACCGGCCTGCCGGTACGCATGGACATAAGCGACGACGCGAGTTCAATGCTGTTCACTGCCGCCTTGGGACCGAAACCGCCGCCAACGTACGGTTTTATGACCCGTACCTTTCCGATGGGAATTCCGAGCACCATGGAAAGACTGCGCTGAACATAGTGGACTGACTGGGTCGACGTGCGCAGCGTGAGGTTCCCGTTGAGGTCGAAGTGTGCAATGCACGCCTGGGGCTCGAGAAACCCGCCGTCCTGTCTCTTGTTGACAAACCTGTCAGTCCGCACAATATCACATTCCCTGATGGCCTCGTCGAAATTGCCGAACACCTGGTGGACTTCGGCGCTGATATTGCCCGGATAATCCCCGTGTATGGCAATTGCCCCGTCGCGCATCGCCGACTCGATGTCGAGGTACGCGGGAAGAGGCTCGTACTCGACCTTGATGAGCGACAACGCCTCCATGGCCGTCTCGAGGTCCTCTGCGGCAACCGCCGCTATCTCGTCCCCGACATACCGGGCCCTGCCGATGCAGAAGATCGTCTCATCATAACGCGCGGGGCTCACCCCGTATTTGACCGGGGGTGCCTCTTTTGCCGTCACTACATCCCTGACCCCGGGGAGCCTCAGTGCCCTGGTGGTGTCTATATTGAGGATCTTTGCGTGTGCCAGGGGGCTTTGGAGGATCGCCCCGTAGAGCATGTTCGGCAAGGAAAGGTCTGCCGTGTAACGGGCCTCCCCCGTCGCCTTGGCCGTGGCATCGACTCTGGGGATCCGTGTGTTGATCACGTTATACGCCTTCATGGTAGTCTCTCCTTTGTTCCTTCTTCATGGTCTTCGCGGCCTCCTGAACGGCCTCGACGATCTTTTGGTAGCCCGTGCACCGGCAGAGATTACCAGACAGTGCCTCTCTTATCTCGCGCTCTGTCGGCTCCGGTTTGCTATCGAGAAGGCCCTTTGCGGAAAGGATCATGCCCGGGGTGCAAAAACCGCACTGGATAGCCCCGAGGTCGACGAAGGCCTTCTGAATAGGATGCAACCCACCCGTACCGGCGATTCCTTCGATGGTCGTGATCTCGCTGCCGACGGCCTGCACGGCCAATATCAGGCAGGAATTGACAGGTTTGCCGTCCATAATAACCGTGCACGCGCCGCAATCGCCCACGCCACAACCCTCTTTTGTACCGAGGAGGCCAAGGTCGTCACGCAATGCCTGTGTCAGCGTCTTGTTAGACGCCGCGGCTAGTTCGTATTCTTTTCCGTTCACACTCAGGCTTATCAGTTTTTTCATCGGGCACCCCTTGTTTCCCGTCCGCGCACCTCGTCAAGCGCTTTGCTGAGCGCCCTCTTTGTCAATATTCCCACCATTTCTCTGCGGTATGCGGCCCCGCCGCGTATGTCATCTATGGGAGATGCGTCATCCATGGCCCGCCTTGCCGCCTCGGTGAAGAGCTCCTCCGACGGGCGCTCACCCAGGAGGAACCTCTCTGCGGAAACCGCGTGGACAGCCTTCGGCGCAACGGCATTGAGCACGATACGGGCATCCTTTATCGGCCCGGCGGGCCCGTCAAGTGTGATACGAGAAGCGACCGCCACGATGGCTATCTCGAGGGTTGCCCTGTGCATGAGCTTGACGTAATCGGTCCCGGTGAAGGGGGGTATCCCGGGGGTGACGATCTTTGTCAGGACCTCGTCGTCGTCCATTACGGTACTGCCGGGCCCTGTAAAAAACCCGTCGAGGGGCACCGTCCTTTTTTTCCCTTTGCTCTTGAGTTCAACCTTTGCTCCGAGGACCATGAGTGCCGGCGGCAGGTCAGCGGCAGGCCGGGCGGTAACGATATTACCCCCTATGGTCGCGCGGTTCCTTATGAGCGGCGAACCGAGCGTTGCCGCCGCCTTGGCAAGGACGGGCAAGGCTGCGGCAAGGAAGCCGGAAGAAGCCAACTCCGACACGGTCACATGGGAGCCGATCTCGATCACGGTCTTCTTCGTGTCCACCACGCTGAGCGGGCCTATCCGCCGAAGGCTTACAACACATGCGGGAGCGACAATGCCTTTTTTCATGTTCACGATGAGATCGGTGCCTCCGGCGATGACTTTCGCTTTCCCTTTAAGTTCCGAAAATATCCGGAGGGCCTCTTGCAGGCTCTTTGGTTCCTCGTAATCGAATTTCGGTAGCAACAGCATTAAAACCTCCTTGTGACCTTTAAAGACAAGTGCTTTCCGGTAACCGGGCCATGTAAGCGGGCGTCACCGTTATTCGGGAACTCCTTCTTTCGTATTTAGTTTTATCACATGGGCCCCATTTTCATCCAGAAAAGTAACATGCCCCGGAAACAGACCGAAGATCCAGTGTATGAAAGCTTGCATTCATTTCCTTGAGCATCTCCATTGCCTCTGGTAGGCTCCGGATTATAATCCTGGGTTCCACCCGGGATGCCTCCTCATTGTCAGATGCCGAACCGTGCCGGGTTCCCGGCCATAATGGTGTCCCATTTTTGTGTACAAGCTTTCCACTGTTTGAGTTTTGCGCGTGAAGGCTCTTGAAACAGCAGCATCCACCCTGACGTCGTGCATTATGCCTGCGTACAACCGAAGGAAATTTGTCCCCCGTGCGTTGGAATATTTCCTTCGTCAGAACTATGAACCCGGGGAACTGATCATTATCGACGACGGCATCGTTTCAATTTGATCTGATCGCTTTCCTTGAATTGTTGTGAGCCCATCTTCTTATTCCGATCCGTTTGACTTTTGATATTATTGTCCTGGCGGCCTCTATGGGTAATATACACGGGTTGTTCAAAGTCTCGATATTTGGTTTGTAAGGTTCTTTTTCATCTTTCGCCGGTCACGGTGTTTGAATAGGGTGAGTAAGTGCCGCCCGCCATGGCCCTGAGTTTATAGTAATAGATGATTTCCGAGGACACGGTGGTGTCAATATATTGAGATATCCCCTTGCCTACCGCATCAACCCTGGTGAATGGCCCCGTGGCCAGATCCGAGCGTACGATCTCATATCCTGTGACTATTCCCGGATCTTCGGGAGATAAGTTCCAGCTTAACTTGAACCCGTTCGGCACGATCACAAGTTTAACCGTGGTCGGAGCACCCGGGACAATATTCGTTTCTCCTGCTTTGGCAGGCTTCCCGCCCATGCCTCCGCACCCGCAAAAACATACGAAGACAACAATGATCGCAATACTCATAATCTTTTTCATGTTTCGATCTCCTTGGACAAAGCCCTGCCCCCCTTTTTTCTTGGAAGGGGGCAGAAGGTGGGTGTCGGCCTAGTAGTCTGTCGGCTGATTGTAGATCCTTCCTGTCACACCGGCAGAGTTAACCTGATAGGGCCGCATCATCTCGTTGTCCTCATGGTCCACGATGTGGCAGTGCCAGACAAAGTCATAGTTGCTGTAAGTCCCGGCCGACACACCGGGGTTGGGCGGGTTCGGGACAAACGGGTAGTGAGCCACTGTGCCGGGCGCAGTATCCGTGGGGGAGAAGCGCACCGCGATGCGGGTCACCTGACCGGGGTACATGACGGCCGTGTCCTTCCAGCCCGCCTCATTGGCATCCGGTGGCACTGCCTTGCCTTGCAGGTAAGGCTTCACATCCGGGTTGCCGCCCACGATGGGCGCTTGCGTAATAGGAGAAGTCGTACCCGGTGAAGTATAAGTCATTGGCGGCCCATATGCGGGAAGGAAGACGCCACCGAGGGTCGTTATCCCGGTGGTAAAATCGTATCCTGCCGGGAAGACCATGGTGTAGGCCTTGTTGTAGTTGCTGACGTTGAAGTTTTGCCGGTTGAGGATCTGGAACTGTATAAGGTGCAGGTGGATCGGGTGGGCGTCCGCGGTGAGGTTGATGATCTCCCAGACCTCAGTAGTCCCTTCGGCGGGAAGCTCGCTCAGGTAATTCCCAATGCCGTCAGAAGAAAAGCCCGAAATCGGTTCGAACGATGGCATTGTCGCAGGCGGAACCGGGGCAATTGGCCGCTTCCCGTTCCATTTGGTGTTGTTCACGAGGATCTCCAGAGGCCCGCCCATTCCCATCACCTCATTTAAGGTGAGTTGCCGGTTCTTGGCCACCGTCACATTCGCATTCAGGGTGCCGGAGGCAGGATTGACCAGACGCTGGATCACTTGGGTGCCGCTGCGGATGGCACCGCCGATGGCTGGATTGTAACTATTGTCAACGAAATTTGCGATTTTCGGGTTTACACGAAACTGGATGATCCTGCCAAGGGTGGCACCGTTCGGCGGGGAACCCTTGGGAAACGGGGTGCGGCCGGTGTTGGTCATGAGCAAGGTCTTGTTTGCATAGGTACCAAAATCGATGATGAACTGGTAGCGTTCCCCGGGGCCGATCACGAGACTGGTGACCCGAACCGGATTGTCCAAAAAGCCGCCGTCAGTACCAATGACATACATAGGCACATTCTTGTCGAGACTCAGCTGGTAGAAACGGGCATTGGAGCCGTTGATCATCAGGAAACGATAGCGCCTGGGATCGACCTGGAGGTATGGCCAGGACCTGCCGTTCACCACAATGGTGTCCCCAACGAACTCGGGGATCCACAAGGGATGCTCTGTAGGGTTTAGGCCGAGGTCGGGAAAGTAGAGCTGCCCGGCATTATCGAACATGCGGTCTTGGAGCACCAGGGGGATGGTGAGTGATGTATTGGTGCCAGGACTGTTAACCGGATCGTAATCCAGCCCCGTCGCGGTCATGCCCTGGGGAAGGTTCAAGCTCGGGTCGGTGAGCAGGTAGGCCCCTGCCAGGCCGGCATAAACGTTGATACGGGTGCCGCCCAGAAGGTGATCGGGAACCATAACGGCCCCGCTTCCTGTGAATTGGGATACCGGTAGATACTGAAGTTGTTCTGGGCATCGGCCTCGGGATCGTAATTGTACGTGTAGTATCCTTTTCCGTGCGTACTGTAGCCGGTCTTCTGGTTTAAAAACCAGGCGTCAGGGCCACCGTCGATAGCCGCCGGCACCTCGCCACCGTGCAGGTGGGGCACCACGGGAATTGGCCCTGCGTACTTAAAGCACTGGGGAGGATCGCCAGCTACCGGAGGAACGCTGCACATGCCCATCATCATGCCCAGGTTCGCGGGGTCCGCCCAGTGGAGCGTCTGATCCGCGGAATACTTCCACACACCCACCTTGGTGGCTGTCGTGTCGGGCAAATTATTAACATACTGAACGGCAGTAGGGGTACCCCGCGCGGCCACAAAGACCGGCCCGATATAGGTGTCCGCAGTATTGTTAGTCGGCAGCACGTTGACCAGAAACTCCTTCATATAAAGAGAGCCGGTGCTGCCGGGTCAGAGCTTGGACCCAACACGGACTCCATTACGTCCCCCCCGACCGTGCTGCCCGTCAGGGTCGGCAATGGGTCAACAAACTGCGGTATGGAACTGCCGGGAAGCTGTACCTGCGTTGTTTGCGCGAAAATGCCCGGCGCGCTCATAAAGAAGAGAAAAACAGTCAACAACAACGTGCCTTGAATCTTCTTCGTCCTGTTCATTGTCTTACCTCCATACATTTGATACAAATGATACAAAAGTACCTTGGCCGCGTTTTTCCAAAAACCAAATCCATGCCATGAAATTCTCGTAGAGTTGGCGAACCTTCCACACAAAAAACAATATAGTGACGCACAAGCTATCGTGTCTGTAGCGGAAATCGATCAATATAGCGTCATCTTTTTTAGTTACATGGATGATCCGAATATTTTACGTGCCTGCAACCCTTTGTTAGAAAATTTGTTTGGGTTTTCGTCCCAGATCAATTACGGGACGAGTGGGAAATACCGACTGAAATTTGGCCAATTCTAGTCTCAGCGCATAGAGAATTGGCAAGACTCGATGGAATCGGTAGACATAACTTATACGCTACCACGGAGCAGATATTGTTCTTCGAGATCGATCCCAAGATTGTCTGATCTCAGGATGATCGGAGCACTTGAGATTACGTGTTTTGTTCCGAGACTTCGCCCGGATGAACCAGATGCGCCTGAAACGAGGGACTGTCTGCTTGAACATGAAGATGGGAGAGGACCATCCCTGAAAAGGTGGCCAGTAAAATGCGAGAGAGGGGACTTGAACCCCTATGGTGTGACCCGCTGGATCCTAAGGGCATAAATCGCCAAATGTTGCATTGTTTGTTAGTGATTGTAATTGTTCATAAATCTATAATTATCAATGGCTTTCCGGTTTTCCTTGTATCGGTAGGAATCGGTAAAAATCGGTCGCACTCTGATCGTCCCGGGCATAAAATAGACATAAAAACGGTAAAGCATTCTTTTTTCCTGAGACCTCCCACACCACCCGGTTTCCCCAAGGGACCCCCCACCCCCCTCTTTACGTCAACCTCTCATACAAAAACGACTTCCCAAATTTTTTGGTATTTTTTCTGGAATTGGTTTTCGTCCGAAGACATCTACCCACCGACATAACGGAGCTGCTCGGCGAAAGCATTCAGGTCAAGACTTTAAAAGTAATCAGCTCTGTCAATGATTAGGCTGGGGTGTTTCCATAATGCCGCAGCGGCCACAGGATGTGGGGTATTGTACTTGAGTAAAAGAGAGGTCACTGATAACTTCCTGAAATCCTCGGAGGTAATAGAACCTGTAATATTTTATATTTCTCATGGCATTCGATAATTCTACATACATAATCAAAACATCCATAAACACGCAAAGCTCCGGCCGCCATCGAGGCTTTCCTCCTCGCAGGAAGCAGCCATCTTAGGGCCTGACTCCATAAATACACCAGCGATAGGTGTTATACTAAATAGTGCTTTCGCGAGGGTCTGTGACTTAATCGCAGGGTACTACAGGAGGCTACGGATGCCAGGCAAACCGCCAAGGAAGAAGGAAGCTGATCTAAAGAAGCAAAGGAAGGTCCATGCCAAGGGAGAGAGCCTGGCGCAGGCACTGCCTGCTGGCCAGCAGTCTTTTCCGGTTGTAGCCCTGGGAGCATCGGCCGGCGGACTTGAGGCCTTAGAGGGGTTCTTCAAGATTATACCGCCTACCACCGGGGCTGCTTTTGCAGTGATCTCCCATCTTGACCCCAAACATCCCAGCATGATGTCGGAGCTGATCGGACGATTTACCACGATGCAGGTCCATGAGGTCACAGACGGCCTTGCCCCGGAACCGAACCACGTCTACATGATCCCGCCCAACAGATACCTTTCTATCTTTCGCGGCAAATTCCAGCTCAAAGAACAAGAGAAGTTGCCGGTTGTGAGGATGCCGATCGACACTTTTCTCCGTTCCCTTGCCGAAGACCGGGGGGACTCGGCCGTCGCCATTATCCTGTCGGGCACGGGCACGGATGGGACACTGGGACTCAGGGCCTTGCAGACTGCGGGCGGTATAGTGTTTGTACAGGACCCTGACGATGCCAAATACGACGGAATGCCGAGAAGCGCTATACAGACGGGCCTTGCTGACTATGTACTATCCGTGAAAGAAATCGCTGAGCAGCTTGCGACCCTCCTGGAGAGGCATTTTGAACGGAAAGGGGGGCCTAAGGATGAGATAACGCCCGACGTTATCCAGAAGATACTCATGGTGCTGCGGTCAAAGACGGGGCATGATTTCTCCCTCTACAGGAAGAGCACCATGAGTCGCCGGATCCGGCGCCGGATGAACATTCACAATATCAAGGATTCTGCGGGCTACATTCACTATCTTCGGGGACACCCTGACGAGGCAGAACTGCTTTTCAAGGAGCTGCTCATCAATGTGACGAACTTCTTCCGCGACCCGGAAGCTTTCGATGCCCTCAAGAAAAAGGCTCTCCCCGAGCTTCTCCGCGACAAGCCCGACGACTACACCATACGCGTGTGGGTGCCGGGGTGTGCCACCGCGGAGGAGGCTTATTCCATTGCTATGGTGATACTGGAGTACGCCGAGGAGACGAATCGTGACTACAGATTTCAGATTTTCGCCACCGATATGGACGAGGCCTCGATAGGCAAGGCCCGCATGGCTGTCTTTCCTTCAAATATCGCCCTGGACGTAACCGAGGACCGCCTGGCGAAGTTCTTCGTCACGGAGGAAAACGGCTACCGGGTGAGGAAAGACATCAGAGAAGGGATCGTGTTTGCGCTGCAGAACATCGCGGGAGACCCCCCTTTCACAAAAATTGACCTCATAAGCTGTCGTAACGTCCTTATCTACATGGAACCGGAGCTTCAGAAAAGAATCATCAGTCTTTTCCATTATGGCCTTAATCCCGGGGGCATGCTCTTCCTCGGTTCTTCCGAGAGCATAGGCGCCCGGATGGACCTCTTCCGGGTAGTGGACGACAAGTGGAAGATCTTTCAGGCAAAGCCGGCGATCGCTCAGGAAGCCCTTCCCCGTGAGGGATTCATCTTCTGGCCTACGGATCGGACGCGGGCCAGGGAACCGGTTTCCGGGCCCTCTAAAGCAATCGATCTTGAGGCGGCCATGCATTCTGCGCTCCTTTCAGCCTTTGCCCCTCCCGCGATCATCGTCAACGCCAGCGGAGATATTCTTTACATCTACGGCGATACAGCAAAGTACCTGACGCCCGCTCCGGGCCACCCCGGGCTCAACATAGAGCAGATGGCGCGCGAAGGCTTGCGGTTTTCCATGCGTTCGGCGCTTATGGCCGCCACGGGCCATAAGAAGAAGGCTGTCTATCGGAACGTCCGCGTCAAGATGAAGGGCGGCACCGAAACGATCGACCTCACCGTCATCCCCCTGTCCCTGGCCGAAGAGGAGGACGCCCTTTTCCTGTTCACCTTCACGGAGGTTCCCGAGGAAAGAGCCTTCACCCCAGGAGGTCAGTCCGAAGGAGAAAAGATCGATAAGGGCCGCGTGTTGGAGTTGGAGAACGAACTTATCTACACGAGGGAAAACCTGCAGGCGGCAGCCGAAAAGGCGCAGGCCGCGAACGAGGAGCTGAAGTCGGCGAACGAGGAACTTCAGTCCAGCAATGAGGAACTTCACTCTACCAACGAGGAACTGGAGACCTCGAGAGAGGAACTCCAGTCTGTGAACGAGGAACTGACCACTGTCAACGCAGAGCTCAGATCGAAGATGGAGCAGCTTTCCAACAGCGAGAGCGATATAAAGAACCTCCTCGACAGCACGGAGATAGCGACGATCTTTCTTAACAGGGATTTCCACGTGAAGCGGTTCAATGCCTCCGCCACCAGGGTCGTCAGCCTCATCCCCTCGGATGTGGGCCGGCCCATAGACGACGTGACCTTGAAGATCGACTATTCACCCCTCTCGGAACATGCGCGGGACGTGATGAATCGCCTCAGCCACTTTGAGACGGAGGTGAAGACGAAGGAAGATGCCTGGTTCAGCATGCGGATCGTGCCATATCAGTCGCTCGAAAACGTAATTGACGGGGTCGTCATGACCTTTGTCGACATTACGAAGTCCAAGCGCGCCGCGGCTGAACGGGAGGTGTTCTTCGAAAATATCGTGCAGACAGTGCGTGATCCCCTTCTCGTCCTTGACGAGGACCTCGAGGTAGTAATGGCAAACAAAGCGTTTCTCGAGCTTTTCCGTGTCCGGCGTGAAGAAACCCAGGGGCACATGATCAGGAACCTGGGAGGGCACGAATGGAACATTCCCGTCCTCACCGAACTCCTGTCGGAGGTGTTGAAAACCGGCAAGGTCTTCGAGGATTTCAAGGTCGAGGCCGATTTTCCTTCCGTCGGGTGGCGTACCCTCCTTCTCAATGCCCGGAAAATAACGGCAATTGGCGATGAGGGCCGGTCCCTCATCCTGCTAGCCATGGAGAATGTCACGGGCCCGCCGGCAAAGGAGACTCATTAGTTAAGCATAAAATAACGCATGGCATGGCAAATAGAAGACTACGGAGGGTTAGCAGCAATGGATTCAAACGATAAATCTTACGAAAGATTGAGGTCTTTTCTCGAAAACCCCGGCACCGTGGATGAACTCTTCCTGGAAGAAACAAAAAGGCTCCTCGAAGACCTGCACCTCCATCAGGCAGAGCTAAAGGCGCAGAATGAGGAACTCAGAAGGGCACACCAGATTTTACAGGAGCACAG
>DHQV01000019.1:23656-29226 GCA_002408185.1 Deltaproteobacteria bacterium UBA5329 | reverse complement strand
ATCGGAATTGGTGTTCGATTAAAATCGGAAAACTCTTCTCACGGCTGTCCCCGTGTTACACTGCCCCTTCACGATGTTTACGGGAGGGCAGATGAAAAAGAAAGGCAGGAGGATATCCATGAGGAAACTGAAAGAAGCGACACGATTGTTACTCGACTTCAACCTGGGGGTGCGCGCCATAGCCAGGGCATGTGACATCCCGACGTCCACCGCCCACATTTACGTGGAGAAGTTGAAGGAACTCGGAGTTCCGTATGCCGAGATAGCCGTCATGGGAGATGACGAACTTCAGGAACTTCTCTTCCCCGGCGAGAAGAAAATCCCGGGAAGGCCGTTGCCGGATTTTGCATACCTGTCGAAAGAGATGACGAAGAAAGGTGTCACCCTTTCCCTCTTACATGAAGAGTACAAGAATGAAAACCCGGACGGGTACGGACAGAACCGTTTTTATGAACTCTATGCCCAGTGGAGAAAGAAAGCCGACGTCTTTATGTGCTTTACCCACAAGGCGGGGGAGAAGATGTTCATCGACTTCTCCGGTGACCGGGCACACTACCAGGACCCGGCAACGGGAAAGTTGATCGAGGCGGACCTCTTTGTTTCTGTCCTCGGAGCGAGTTCATACCTCTTTGCACGGGCGACCCCGGACCAGAGCACGGAGAGCTTCATTGACTGCACCATCCGCGCCTTCGAGTTCTACGGGGGCTCGACCGAATATCTCGTTCCCGACAACGCGCGCTCCGTCGTCACCCATCCGTCTCACTACGAGCCCGATATCAACAGGGCCTTCGCCGCCATGGCAGAGCACTGCCATGTCGCCGTTCTGCCGACGCGGGTCCGCAAAGCGAGGGACAAGGCGAAAGTCGAGAACGGCGTCCTCCAGGCCCAGAGGCGCATCCTGGCAAAGCTTCGGAACAGGACGTTCTTCAGCCTCGCAGAATTGAACGACGCCATCACGGAAGAAACAAAGGTTCTGAACGAACGCCCCATGGCCGTCATCAACAGATCGCGCTACGACCTCTTTTTGGAGATCGATAAACCGGCTCTAAGGCCACTGCCCCCTCAACGCTATGCCGTGACCTCCTGGAAAAAAGCGACGGTCCATATCGATTACCATGTTGATGTGGCAAAGACATGCTACAGCGTCCCGTACAGGCTCCATGGAGAAAAGGTGGACATCAGCTACACATCCTCCGTCGTAGAGATCTACCATCGCGGCAAACGGATAGCATCTCATATGAGGGTCGACAAACCGGGCGCTTTCGTCACGGAAAAACAGCACATGCCCCACGAGCACCGCAGTTACCGGGAATGGACGCCCGAACGGATAAAGTCGTGGGGAGAGAAGACGGGGCCGATGACGCGGCAGCTCATGGAGGCGATCATGGAGCACAAAGATCACCCCGAGCACGGGTACCGAAGCTGCCTGGGGCTCATCCGCCTCGCCAGGCTCTATCCCGCCGAACGGATGGAGCAGGCCTGCCGCAGGGCGCTTGATCTTGAGGCCTACAACTACAGAAGCGTGAAATCCCTTCTTGAGAGGGGACTCGAGAAAGTGCCGCCCGACGGACAACAAATGATAATCCCCCTGCATGCGAATGTGAGAGGACGGGACTACTATACGGAGGCAGACCATGATTGAGGCAACGGTGGAACAGCTTTATCTCATGAAGCTCTTCGGCATGGCAGAGGGCCTTCGCGAGCAAATGAACGTTCCGGAATATCACGATCTTGGCTTTGAGGAGAGGCTGGGCATTCTTGTCGACAAAGAAAGACTATACCGGGAAAACCGCCGGCTAAAGACGCTCGCCTCCAAGGCCCACTTCCGCCACCCGTCCGCCTGTTTTGAGAATATCGACTTCAGGACCCGGAGGGGTATGACAAAAGATGGACTTTTTCGGCTCTGCCAGAATGACTGGATCAAAAACCACCACAACCTGATCGTCATCGGTCCGACAGGGGTCGGGAAAACGTTCATCGCCTGCGCGCTCGGAACGAGCGCTATCCGTCACGGCATCAGCGCCCTCTATGTCCGGATGCCGAGGCTCATCCAGGAACTGAAAGTGGCCCGCGGTGACGGCAGTTATGTCAAGCTGCTTAAGAGGCTCCAGAGAATGAAACTGCTGATAATCGACGACTGGGGGCTGAACCCCTTCACGGACGAGGCGCGAAGAGACCTTCTGGAGATCCTGGAAGACCGCCATCAGGTGAGGTCAACCATTATTGCAAGCCAGCTTCCGATCGACATGTGGCATGACGTTATCGGCGACCCGACCCTTGCAGACGCCATATGCGACCGGGTGGTTCATAATGCCCACAAGATCATAATGACGGGAGAATCGATGAGAAAAACTCATGCAGGATTGACATGAGGTCGAACACTTTTATAGAGTAAGGGCAGCTGATGGGAAAGAGCTAAAAGACCGTTCGGACAAAACCGGAATCACTGTTCGAGTAAAGCGGAATGGACAAACTGACCTGCTAAGTGCAGGAAGTGCGGCCGCCTCTTTATGTCTTCAAGGCTTTTTCGTGCCTGCAACCGTCCCATATCTCCTGGGGGAGAATGATGCTTTTTGTTCCGGGGATTTGAAAGACCTTGGCCCCGAAATTGAGATCGATCCCGTTTCTGAGGTATGCCTTGTATGCAAGCTGGCTACAATAGAGGGCGCTTTCAGTAGACGA
This sequence comes from Deltaproteobacteria bacterium UBA5329, assembly GCA_002408185.1. Classification (GTDB taxonomy): domain Bacteria; phylum Desulfobacterota; class Syntrophorhabdia; order Syntrophorhabdales; family Syntrophorhabdaceae; genus Delta-02. The sequence continues at coordinate 26,544 of DHQV01000019.1, read as the reverse complement.
GTTGAAGAAATTGAGGTTGTAAGGTTTATTGAGTTCCGCCTGCTTGATACAGTATGAAGCGACGTCTTCCCGTATCTCCATGGCTCTGGAGGTGTCTATATCACCTGATCGAAGAGGGTATGCCACACCGTAAAAGATATCATTGAATGATCCTCTCTGTGCCCTCATCTTCCTGGCGTCCCACACGTTGTCAATAATGTCGAAGGAGATTACCTTCCCCCTGGCTCCCGCTTCAACACACCTGCCGCCAGGACCGACATAGATGACGATGTGGTCGACATCCCCGGGTATGAGCTTGCCGATAAGCCGCCAGAACTGCCCGGTGATGTCGTCACCGCCGCCGTCTGTAGTGCATATGAGATCGCCTGTCTGAACGGTCAACCCCTCTATTTCATAGGCGTGGATCATGTCTCTGTCCTGTCGCGTCTGCACTGGTGCTCCCGGTTGTCACCACGTCGTCTGTTCCATCGTAGCGTATATGGGACGCACGATGTTCGTCAGGACGTATGCCTGGTGTGTCTTGACGGCCTCCTGGAACTTGAACCAGTGGCTTTCCTTGTAGTTGTCCTTCCACCCCCATCGCGTCTCAGTTCCCGGCACCGTATCCCCGCCGACGGAGGTGTTTGCGGGCGTGAAGCCGACGGCATCCTTGAACCAGGCGTCCTCCTTGTACTTGATGAACTCTCCCCCGATGAGGGCCTTGTAGTTCCCGATGCGCTGTGTTTTCGTGCTCGCGCTGTCCCCTATGGCAGTGCCGAGGTCGGCAAGGAGAGACCTCCTTGCGTCATCGTCGGTAAAATGGCCCCGGTAAAGGTCGAAGAGGCATCCTGCCGCATCGAGGAAGCGCGGCTTGTTATCGATAGATGCATGGCTCGGGACGAGGCGCTTGTCCTGCCAGAGTTTGTTCGGTATGTCAGGGCTGTGCTTAGCATCCGCATGACCCACGCTGGGGATGAGCTTCTCGAGGAGTCCCGCCATGTCGTTGAAACCGTCGTCGGCACCGACGAAGTTCTGATGGGCGAAGGCATCGGAGTACGTATGGGTAGCTATCCCGATGCGGTATGGGTCATGAAGACCCAAGGCCTCGGTGAGCACCTTCCGGGCGGCCAGGCTATCAGGGACCGTGTTCATGAGGTGGAGCTTTCCGTCGGCGCGCCTGGTTGAATCCCCTGCTATCTCTGCCAGGGATCCGGGGAGGAAGTGAAACACCGGGTATATGCGCATGAGCTCTTTCTGGGGCTTGAGGATATTGACGGTCTGGCTGATGTAGCTCTCGTAAGCGTCGGGGGTGTCCTGACTGATGTACAGATGCTCGGTATTGTCATCCGTATACTGGGAGGAGCAGGCAATAAGGTAGGAATCGTCAGGATTGAAGCCGGCCCTCCTTGCGATTATGTAGGTCATGTAATAGTGGAACTCTATGTCCATTATGGTCTCCTTGGCCTTGTTTTAAACAACTGTAATGCGATTTATTCCCTGTTGCAAGAAGTGTTCAACCTCAGTCTTTTACATTCCCAGAAAAAGAATTCTTTTTCCCTTGGCCTTCCCATAGCACCCGAAACTCATCGGGACCCTCCCCCAAGGGTCTTTACGCGTGATTTGCTCGCACAAAACAACCTCCCTCATCTTAATTAAGCAGATGGACACCTACTTTCCATCTGGGCTCTATAGATCCTAACAGTAATAGACTAGTTTTAGTATTGCATAATAATGTCCATTCAGTTAAAAGTATGTTTTACTCGGTATTACAGGTGGTTGAATGGCAAACTCTTCCAAGGGCTGGTACTACATGGGCTACGAATGGCGTGGCCGAAGCATCGTCTATGGTCCTTTCACCGCAGAAGAGATCCGGGATGCCTTTAAAAAAGGAGATATTGACGAAAAGACTCAGGTTCGGTATGGCCTGAATTCCCCCTGGCTACCACTTAAAGATGTTGCGTTTTTTTCGAGGCTGGTGTCGCGGCCACGTTTGACTTTTGACAAACAGGAGTTCTTAAAACGACATAAAACGTGGGTCCTTATTATTGCGATAGTTCTTTTCACGTTTGTCTATAGCAGGCTTCACACACCCCACCACGCACCTGTAACCTCTGCGTTATCCACTTCGGTTCCTTATCAGGAAGTTCTTGATCAGAATACCATTATCAACCTTACCAACAAAGCGCGGGCATTAAACGGGCTTTCTCATTTGAACGAGAATCCGCTCCTTAATACTATCGCGGAAAAAAGAGCTGAAGATATGTTTGAGAAACAGTATTTTGACCATGTTTCGCCTTTTGGTGAAAAGGCTTCAGACATAGCGCAGCGAGTAGGGTACCGGTATAAAACCATTGGCGAGAACATAGCATCAGGTCGCTTTGTTACGAACCAGAAGGTCATTGATGGCTGGATGCAGAGTCCCGGCCACAGAAAAAATATTCTTTCCACAGATGTAGAGGATCTGGGAGCCGCTATTATAAAGGGCAATATGCATGGAGAGGAAACCTGTATAGCAGTGCAAATCTTCGGGCTTCAATCAAGGGAAGTATATAAGCCCGTATGCTTAGCGCCTTCTCAAACGCTGTTCAAAGAAATCGAAGTCAAAAAAGCTGAGTTGGGCGATCTGAAAGATAGACTCGCAAAACTCAAGCAAGAGCTTGACAACGAAAATGCTTCAATTGAAGCAGACCGAAGTTTACCGTCACGAAGTCCAAGCGACACAAAAAATCTCAATTTGAGAATCAGAGTGTACAACGAGAAAAGCAATCTGCATAATGGTTATCTGGCGGACATGAAAGCAAAATCTGTGGTCCTGCAATCCATGATTGGCGAATATAACGAGATGGTACAGACTTATAATAGTTGCAAGACCTCGCAGTAATACGGTTGGCAATGACAACCTAAAAATG
>DHQV01000019.1:21702-23531 GCA_002408185.1 Deltaproteobacteria bacterium UBA5329 | reverse complement strand
CCAAACCGGCCACCTGTTATGATGAATCCGGCCACCCCCGAAAGACACTGAGAAGACACGCTGGATAACTGGACGATCATGGTACGCTTTCACCAAAAACGGCGAGGAGTGGCTATGGCAAATACGAAGTTGTCAATGAGAAAGGCAAGAGAGATTTTACGTATCTGCTGGGGAGGCAGTCTGTCGGCGAGACAGGCGGCAGGAAGCTGCGGTGTCGGCAGGGTGACCGTCAGGGAGTATCTTGACCGGGCGCAACAGGCGGGGTTGACCCGGCCTCTGCCCGACGGGCTTGATGACGCCGCCCTCGAGATGCGCCTTTTCCCTTCCGCCGCCCCTCTTGACGCAGAGAAAAGGGGCATGCCCTCCTTTGAGTATATCCGGAGCTAACTAGCGAGAAAGCATGTCACCCTCCGGCTTTTATGGCACGAATATAAGGAGATGAACCCGGAAGGCTGCGAGTACAGCCAGTTCTGCCTGCGCTGCCGCGCATGGCGCGGCACGCTCGACGTCACCCTCCGCCAGGACTACAAGGCGGGCGAGAAGCTCTTCGTCGATTTTGCCGGCGACACGGTCCCGGTCAGCGACCCGGTGACGGGCGCAGCGGTTCCCGCCCATCTGTTTGTTGCAACACTGGGCGCCAGCAACTACACCTATGCGGAAGCCGTCCTTGCACAGAACCTCCCTGTCTGGATCACGCTTCACGTCTGCACGTTCGGGTTCATGGGCTGTGTCCCGGCAATCGTCGTCCCCGACAATACCCGCACCGCGGTGACCCGCCCGTGCCGGTATGAACCGGATCTCAATCCGACCTACCAGGACATGGCGACACACTACGGCACAGCGGTCATCCATGCACGGGTAAAGAAACCGAAGGACAAGGCAAAGGTCAAATCGGCGGTGCTCATAGCACAGCGGTGTATCATCGCCGCGCTGCGCAACCATGCCTTCTTCAGCCTCACGGAACTCAACACCGCGATCAGGGAGAAACTCATGGAGTATAACGGCAGGGAACTGCAGAAACTGAAGGTGTCGAGAAAACACCTCTTCGAGACGATCGACAGGCCCGTCATGAAGGCCCTGCCCTTAACACGGTACGAGTACGCCGAGCGGACAAGGCACAAGGTGAACATCGACTGCCATGTCGAGATAGGCCGCCATTAATGCAGCGTGCCGTACCGGTTGAGGCAGCAGGGTGTCGATGCCCGGGTCACGGCATCGACCGTTGAGATATTCTTCAGGGGAAAGAGGGTTGCCTCCCACGTAAGGAACCCTGTTCCCGGCAGACACACGACGGTGCTATACGCCGGAACCAAGCATAGCTCGTGCTCACAATTAGTCAATCAATATGGGCATGACATCCACTAGGTACAGATAGCAATCGATCACGCCCGCCTGGAATCTGTAAAAAAAAATATGCGAAGGTAGAAACATCAGTGAGAAAGGCCATATTGGAAAAGAAGGTCATACAGTTAAAAAGTGCTGGCACTTTTATGGCCCTGATAAAAGAGGATAAAACGTAATGATTTCAATAATAAATGGCGGAAGTGCATGGGAATCGAACCCACCCGCCAGCTCGTCACCGGCACACTGGTTTTGAAGTTCAAAACAGCCGGTTTTCAAACATCCCATCATATCGCTGTATTAGCTGTATTATCAATATGTTATCGGGCATTTCGATGTTTGGATTATGTTGATTTCTGAGAGGTATTCTAGGGGTCATTGGTTACAAAATAGTTACATTTACCGGGTAACGAAATCCTATCAGGCAGCCGCCGGACTCTCCTAAAAAATAAAATCCCCCAGAACAAGCATTCTTTTCCCTGAGACCC
>DHQV01000019.1:0-21601 GCA_002408185.1 Deltaproteobacteria bacterium UBA5329 | reverse complement strand
AAGCATTCTTTTCCCTGAGACCCCCCATACCACCCGATTTCCCCAAGGACCCCCCACCCCCCTCTTTACGTCAACCTCTCATGCAAAAACGACTTTCCAGAATTGTTTGGTATTTTTTTGAAATTGCCATGTACACTCTGCACCCGCTAATTGCTCATTCCTTCCCGTAACTGAGTTTTGTAATATTGCTTCAATAGCCAAGGTTACAAATGGCATTCAATAATGCACCAAGCAGTAAAACGCCATTGCTCGACTTCTTGTCTTAAAGGCACTCGATACGTGGTCGTGATATTCTCACAGGATGAATATCTTCCCCATCCCTGTAGCAAAAAAGATGACACCCTTCTTGTCGGTTTCGCTACAGACACAAGAGCTTGCCTGCGGTATCCTGTGTCATAAGCATGGAGGCTCACCGACTGTGAGAATCATGCACTCCTTGCAAAAACAAGATCGTGGGGGAGACGGCAACCATGTCCGAAGAAACAGATTCAATTGATGTCGGGACAGAATCATTAGACGATAAAGATTTGCCGCTGCGTTCCGACCCGTTCAAAAAATACATCGCAGACTTGCGCAGATATCCCTTATTAACGAGGGAAGAAGAAAGTAAGATTACGCGGCTTGTCTTCGATCATCATGACATGGCGGCGGCTCAGAAACTCACCGTGTCAAACCTCAGGATTGTGGTCAAGATTGCTGCGGGATATTACAATACAAATCTCAATATTCTCGATCTCATCCAGGAAGGCAATGTCGGCCTCCTTCACGCTGTGAAGAAATATAATCCTCATAAAGGGACAAAGTTCTCAACGTATGCTTCCTTCTGGATACGTGCTTACATTCTCAAACACATCATGGATTCCTGGAGTCTTGTTAAGGTCGGAACTACACAGGGCCAGAGAAAGCTTTTTTATAAATTAAACGCCGAAAAACAGAAGCTTGAAGCCAGCGGGATTTATCCCACGTCAAAGCTCCTTGCAAGTAATTTTGGCTTAAAGGAATGGGAAGTGGAGGATATGGAGAAGAGACTTTCCCATAACGACGTATCCCTCGACATCCCCGTCTATGATGGAAGTGACGAAACATTTGTTGATAGGATCAGCTCCAGCCAGGATGTGGAGGAGTTGGTTTCAGGACAGTGTAAATTTGCATCATTATCGAAAATAGTGAAGAAGTTCAGAGCCACTCTGGACGACAGAGACCGATACATATTCGATCATCGTGTTGTGGCAGAGGAGCCGACGTCACTTCGGGTACTGGGAGACAGGTATCAGATCTCACGAGAACGGGTGAGGCAGGTACAAGCCAGGATAATAAAGAGGTTCTATGCACATCTGGAGGCAAACCTTGCAGACTTTGGCCTGCAAAATACCACCATTAATATTGGGGTGACATAACGGGCAATCTGACCTCGCATCATCAAGACGAATCGCCACCACAACTGCCATGCCGAGCATTACCTCTTTCTCGTAGTAGCCATTAGTTTCCCGGCATCTCCAACTATGAGCATTAGAAAAGGTGAAAGAAAGCATTCTTTTCCCTGAGACCCCCCATACCACCCGATTTCCCCAAGGACCCCCCACCCCCCTCTTTACGTCAACCTCTCATGCAAAAACGACTTTCCAGAATTGTTTGGTATTTTTTTGATATCCGGTTGCATGAAATATCTTTACATGGTCGACTATTGGCGAGTCCTTCTGATCTGAGGAAAAACCTCATGAATGACCCACCGCTAAAACCCAAGCGCCTCTTTCTTCCGACTAGACGATAGACCGGGTTCGTGCGAAGGCATGAGGGCCTCCAAGGGTTTGTGTTAAACGCACACATTTTCATCATTGTTAGGACGACGGATTTGAGCCTGGTGATTCCTAAAATATCACCAACATCCTTCGCTACCATCAAAGATATAGCTTTTTTGCGATACCCTTTTCATCCTCGTCGAACAGCCCAACCGCTCCTGTATCCCTGAGGATCTCGACGGATGTGACCCTTTCCAATTGTTCCAGTACATGGGCCACCCTGTTGCGCCCTACATATATAAGCGGGGGATTCAGCGAAAGAACCAAAGCGACACGATGTACGATTCCGGCTTCGCCCTATTGAGTCGATGGGGACCTCTGCAGTGCACAGACCATCCCTAAAGGGCCGGCAATACCGTTACACCCTATCCATCCCTCGCCTTCAGGACGTCCTTGATCTATCAGACGGTTGAAAAACATTGGTATACATGAACACCAAAGGACTTCTTTTCCCGGACACATCCCTACACCCTGAAAGATATAGGGACCTTTCCTTTATACTTTCCAGGGATATGGTATATCCGAATCAACCCATAGTAATTGATCATTACTGCTGTTCTATTTATGTATTGCATGTCTGACTTCAACTTCTGTCCCATTGACGCAGGCAAAAATCTCCCAGAACAGAACCGGCTTTATTTCTTCGCCTCTTTGCCAAACTCTACACTCCGGAAATTGATGGTTAAATCGGCAACTTTTGTCATACACGAACATTGTATCAGAGATATTGCAGAAAAGCCGGGTTGCATTGCAGAGAATCAAGTATTACCGTAACAATCACGGAAGCAAGTAATGACCGCCTAATTGTTAATCCCAACGTTAGGAAATTACCCTCACTATAAATATGTCAAAAAGAAACGTGCTATTATTTAGGAGAACAATCGTATATGAAACATGGACTGGCTAACTAAAATGAACCCAAACAAACCACACAGATTCAAATCACTGCATTATCTCCTGACAGTCCTTATATTCCTCATCTGCGTCGATGCTCTTGCATTATGGTTGACTGCCCGAACCGATTATAATTACACCCTCCATCGAGCGTACGCTATATTGCAGAAATCATCTTTATCCCTGGAAGAAAGGATGCAGCGGACAGTTATCGGTACGGACGCCATCCTCCGTATTATTCATGAGAAAATTGAAAGCACCGGAATGGGAACAGAAAAGCCATCTGCGAAGGATTGGGAATGGTTGGCAAATATGGCTTTGGGGCTGCCGGATAAAGGCTTCCTGGTCTACATCGACAAAAATGCAAATCTTGTCCTTCACTCAAAGTTATATCCAACACCTCAGGTAAACTACTCGGAAAGAGAACATTTTAAGGCACACCGTGAACAGGGCGCAGAGTTTTATGTTGGTCCCGTCGTGTTAGGCAAGATTAGCAAGAAATACAATTTTAGCATCAGCCGCCGCATCACCGGAAAGCGCGGCGAGTTTCTCGGCGTCATTCTAGTAGCCATAGAAACAGATAATTATGCAGAGTTTCTGAAATATCTTGACATAGGTCAAGGAAGTACGGTCAGCGTTTTCCGCACTGACGGTTCCCTGGTCCTCAGGCAACCGATGCAGTATGATTTGCTGGGCAAGATCTTCACAAATTTAAAATGGTTTCCTATGCTTGCGAACAATCAACTATCGGGAATATACGAAACGGATGGGATAGATGGGGTAAGACGTCTAGTCGCGTACCGGAAAATTGCAAATCTTCCGTTAATAGCGGCAACAACTGTCCCCATAGATTCGATTATGAGTGGATGGCGGTATCGGGTCAAAATATACTCAGCCGTTTCGATTGCTATGTTTTTCGCCCTGATCACCTTGGGATGGGTTGTCCGCAGGACCACATTGAGCGAAGAGAAACAGAAGGTAGAGGAGTTGCACAACGCTAATGTTGCACTCCAGACAGAGATCGACGAACGCAAAAGGGCCAAGGAGGAACTACGCAGGAGCGAGGAACGATCCCGCAGCTATTTCGAGCTTGGGCTCATTGGCATGGCGATTACCTCTCCCACTCAAGGTTGGATTGAAATCAACGATAATGTTTGCGAGATGCTGGGTTATGAACGGGACGAGCTTATGCAGAAGACCTGGGCCGATATGACCCATCCTGATGACTTAGAGGCTGATGTCGCCAGTTTTAATCGCGTCATGGCCGGAGAGCTAGACGGGTACTCCATAGATAAGCGATTTATACGCAAAAATGGACAGGTATTGTTCACGACGCTCTCGACAAGGTGTATCCGCCGATCGGACGGCTCTGTGGATTATTTTGTCGTCTTGTTACAAGACATTACTCGGCGGAAGCAAGACGAACAAGCATTATTGGCTAGCAAGGAAGCGTTACGCCGCCGGGTTGAGGAAGTTGAATCCCTGATGGAAGTAGCGCCGGTCGCATTATGGGTATGTTACGACCCCCAATGTAACGAAATAATCGGTAACCGGGTCGCCAACAGCTTTTATGAGGCACATGAAGAGGAGAATGTATCAGCCAACTTTTCATCGGCTCGTCGGTTCTTCCTTAATGGCAAGGAGCTGAAGCCGGAAGAATTGCCTATGCAGTTGTCGGCTTCAAAGAACATTGACATTCGTGATGCAGAACTGGACGTTATCTTGCCGAGCGGTAAGACACTGAATATTCTCGGTTCGGCGACTCCTCTTCTCACATCAGACGGCCGGGTAAGGGGATCTGTGGGAGCTTTTATCGACATTACCGAGCGCAAAAATATGGAGGAAGCCCTCCGGCAAAGTGAACAAAAATATCGGATCATGGGAGAGACGGTACCTTACGGCGTTTGGCTATGCGATCCAAACGGAGGGGCTTTATATGTAAGCCAGTCCTTCCTCGACCTTCTTGAAATGACGCAGGAGGAGCAGCAACAATTTGGTTGGACACACAGGCTCCCACCCGAAGATGTTGAACCCATGATGGAAAAGTGGATGCACTGTATTCAGACTGGGGAGCCTTGGGATAGCGAACATCGTATACTCGGTCCGGACGGGAAATATCATACTGTTTTAACCAGAGGTCTCCCCGTGAGAAATGAAGATGGGGAGATTACCTGCTGGGTCGGCATCAATCTTGATATCGACGAGAGAAAGAAAATTGAGCAAGAACTCCATAAATATCGTGATGAACTCGAACGTCGTGTTGAGGAAAGGACCGCGGAGCTTCAAGAAGCCTATGCGTCACTTCAACACGAGACAAAGGAGCGTCAAAAAGTGGAGGAACAACTCCGCCAGTCCCAAAAAATGGAAGCCATCGGCACCCTCGCGGGAGGCATTGCCCATGACTTCAACAATATCCTCGCCGCCATCCTGGGCTTTACGGAGATGGCAATTGATGATTCTGCTGATCTTCTGCCTGTAGACAGGAGCCTTCAGAATATCCATAAATCTGCGCTAAGGGCGCGGGACCTTGTGAAGCAGATCCTCGCATTCAGCAGGAAGACCAATTATGAGAGGGTGCCCCTGTCTCCCACTCCCATTATCAAAGAGACGATACTGCTTGTCAGGGCATCTATCCCGGCTGATATCCAGATAAGTCTCCGTATTGAGACGGCATCGGATACAATCATCGCAGCCCCGATAGAAGTACAGCAGATCATTATGAACCTCGCCACAAATGCATCGCTTGCCATGGAAGAGAAAGGCGGAACTCTGGATATTTGCCTGAGTAATGTTAATGTGCTCCCCGAATCACCCGTGTTTGAATCAGACCTGGTGCCTGCGGAATATGTGCAGCTAATGGTAAAGGATACCGGTACTGGCATGAGTCCCGAGGTGATGAAACGGGCTTTTGAGCCCTTTTTCACCACACGAGGACCAGGGATGGGGACAGGGATGGGCCTCGCTGTCGTGTATGGGATCGTAACCGATCTCCAAGGCACCATTACCGTTGAGAGTGAGCCCGGAATAGGCTCCACCTTCAGAGTGTTTCTGCCTAAGGTAAAAGCAAAGATTAAAGCAGAGGATATTGGGCACCCCCAAACAGCCACGGGTACCGAGAGCATCCTTTTTGTTGATGATGAAGATATGCTCGTGGAATGGGCCAAAGCTACTCTTGAGAAACTCGGCTACCGTGTGACTGCAGTGACCGATCCCGTTGAGGCCTTGAAGATATTATCTTCGGATCCTTCCCGTTTTGATCTTGTTATCACGGATCAATCCATGCCTTCAATGTCGGGTATGACCCTCGCCAAAAAGGCAATCACAGTACGACCAGGCATTCCCATCATTCTCTGCACCGGACACAGTCTGACCGCTTCTCCGGCTGCGGCAAAAACGGCAGGTGTTAAAGAATTCCTGGCAAAACCCGTGAGCAGACAAGAATTAGCCCGCGTTATACGTCATGTGCTGGATGAATATAGTTGGTAATCAATCCCAGCCGCAAAGTCTTCTGGTTTTTTTCTCTGTTGCGGCTCGAATTACCGGGTCCCTTTGCATACAATAATCGTTTGTAGAAAGGAGAAATCATTTTTTTCCTGAGACTCCATACAGCCCGATTTTCTCAAGGGGGGACCCCCACCCCCTCTTTACGCCAATCTCTCATACAAAAAAGACTTTGCAAAAGAAGTTTTGGCATTTTTTCCGGAATTGGTTTTCGTCCGAAGGCACCTCCCCACCGACATGGCGGAGAGTCCCCCTCAAAAGCATTTAAATCCAGACAATAAAAAGCGCCATCAACGATGAGCCTGGAGGTCTATCTATAATGAATTTGGGTCAGGTACGTAAACAAAAACACGTCTCAACAAAGAGTGACGGGTACCTCCGAACTAACCGCACATTGACTTAACGCTTAGACATATACTATAATAGTATCAATGCATTAGCTATATAACGGGGATGCCTTTTTCCGACAGAGAACACTTCTATTTTGGGGTAAAATGAAGATTAAGAATTCGAGTGACGTGGAAACAGAGAATGTCTTTCTTGAGTCCGATGACTTGAATGATTGTCTTCCTCGGAAGGTCTTTTCTTCCGAAGATGTTGAAGATGTTTTCCAACATGTTCCAGAATCTGAGATCGACATAGTTGAAATGATACACGGGGATGTCCTCTCACGTGAGGAAAAGAGTGCCGACAGGGAAGAAAGTGAAAAGCAATCTGCGGAAACATCCGACAACATTATATGGGCCTATTTAAAAGATATCGGACGTGTGCAGCTCCTCACACAGGATGAAGAGGTACAGATAGCCAGAAAAATCGACGAAGCTGAAAAACAAATGAAGAACATACTGTTCGACCTGCCCCAGGCAGTGAACGAACTTCTCGAAATAGCTCAACAGTTGAAGGAAGGAACCATCAACATAGTAGATGTTATCAGCAATATTGATGAAATGACCTATACGGAAAAGGATGAAGAAAAATACAGGAAACAAACCCTGTCCTCGATCAACACTATAAAGACTCTTCACGAGAAGAAAGAAGCGATTAGGAGCAAACTGCCGGGGGCTGACAGGCTGACGAGGAAGGAGCTTACCGATGATCTGCAGAAAATCAAGAGCAAGTCAGAGGAGATCCTCGTCAATCTCAGGCTCAACAAGAAGCTGATCGTAGATATAACCAGGAAGGTCACGCAGCAGATGAAGCTCATGACTCATGATGATGCAGGCATCGTGCAACGAAAGCTGATCGAACTCGGCACGATTGAAAATGGATTGAAATCCATCAGGAACAGGCTTGTTCAGGCAAACTTAAGACTCGTGATCGGTATTGCGAAGAGATACCTGAACCGGGGGCTATCCTTCCTTGACCTTATCCAGGAAGGCAATGTAGGGCTCATGAAAGCTGCCGAAAGATATGATCATAAGAGAGGTTACAGGTTTTCGACGTACTCAACATGGTGGATCAGGCAGTCAATAACACGGGCACTTTCAGATTGCGGACGAACTATCAGGGTGCCTGTCCACGTACTTGAAGTAAAACATAAAATCAGCAAGGCTACCGTAGCCCTGACCCAGGAATTGGGGGAAGAGCCGAACATCGAGGATATTTCCCTTAAGGTCGGGCTTTCCCTGGAGAAAGTAAGAAAGGTCATGAAGGCTTCCGGAGGAGCCGTATCGCTTGAAACGTCCATCGGAGACGATGAAACCAGGCTCGGTGATTTTATCGCAGACCCAAAGGCCTCTTCACCCTTCATCGAGCTGGTAGGTATCTCTCTAAAGGAAGAGATAGACAAAGTTTTGGCTACCCTTACCCCGAGAGAAGAGAAGATTATTCGGATGCGGCTTGGTATTGGCGAGAACACCGATTATACCCTGGAAGAAGTGGGTGATGTCTTTAAACTTACCCGTGAACGTATTCGTCAGATTGAAGCCAAGGCTCTGAAAAAGTTGCGGCACCCGGCAAGACGAAAGATATTGGAAAGCTTCCAGGAATAAATAAGCACTGAAAGGTGAACCTGCCATTTCAAATGTAAATACGAGATAGACCATTTCTGACACTCTGTATGCGATTTTTCGGAATTGTACCGAACATTTGAATATACTCCGATGTGAAGACGTCAGAATGACAAATTGTGCTTGAGCGTGTCGAGTCGCAGGTCCAATTTTGACAATACTTCCTAATGTTGATACACTACGCACATGAAACAATACTCTTCCTCCAACCATCAGTGTTTCGGACTTAAATTCTAAGAAGACAACAGGGGCATATATTTTGAAGAAAGTTAGAATTGTAGCTATGGTTGCATTTGTAGTTTTTCCGATCACTTCCGCAATTATTTCTTTGAAATGGGGAAATGTAGAGAAAAGGCAAGAAGGAAAGGTGGAGAAACATCAAGAGGAAAAAGAGGTCTATCTTTTTGCTACCGGCTATTATCACCCTGAGCAAGATCAGGACCTTTATGCGACCGGCTCCTATGAGAAAGATTTAAAATTAAATGGACGGGGCATAACTGCTTCGGGGAAAAAGGTAAAAAAAGGACATGTGGCGGTCGATCCCTCTGTTATTCCCCTGGGAACAGAATTTTATAGCGAAGAGCATGGAGTACTCAAGGCGGAAGATACGGGTGGCCGTATAAAGGGCAACAGAATCGATATTTTTACCGGAGACGGCAAGAGAGGATTGGTAAAGGCCCTCAAAATAAATGGCTGGTTAAAGCTCAAGATATTAAAATGGGGTAACGAAGAGGTCTCCCTTCTCTGCCATGGTTTTGCATAGTTGAGATGGTTTCGGTAAAACGAAAGAGGGGTCAGAATAATTTCCCTGGCCCCCAAGCATAGTAGGATAAAAGAGGAGGATGTATGAAGAAAAATCTTATTGGTCTGATGGTTGTCTTGTTTGTGAGTGCCATTGTACTAGCAGCCTGCGGTGATGCCGCTAAAGCTCCCGCAGAGGCGGCAATCAAGGCCGCGGAAGAAGCGGTCAACTCGTCCAAGGCTGAGGCCATGAAGTATGTTCCTGATGAAGTAAAATCACTTGAAGATGCTCTGGCCGCGGCAAAAGAGAAAGTCGCCAAGAAAGAATACAAAGCCGCCCTTGAAGATTTAAAAGGAATTCCTGATAAGGCAAAAGGTCTTCTGGAAGCCGCAAAGGCGAAGAAGGAAGAATTGACCAAAAACTGGGCCGATCTTAGTCAGGGAATTCCTCAGATGGTAGAGGCTTTACAGGCTAAGGTCGACATGCTGTCCAAATCCAAGAAACTTCCCGCCAATCTCACTCAAGAGAAATTCGATGAGGTAAAGTCAGGGCTCGCGGCTGCCAAAGAAGAATGGCCCAAGGCGCTTGAGAGCTTTAAGGCGGGAAATCTTGCCGAAGCCGTCTCGACCGCCAATTCCGTAAAAGAAAAAGCAACAGCCGCCCTCGAAGGCCTCGGGATGCCTGTTCCGGTCGCTGAGAAAAAGTAAGGCCGCGATACACGTAAATGAGAGTAAATAGCAGCAAAATAAACTGAATAAAGTGCCCCGCCGAGTGGTAAAACACCTGGCGGGGCTTTTTTATGTTTTTTGTCGGACAAATAACATATGTCCAATTACAGTTACTCATCCGAAATACTTCTCGCCAAAACTCCGATCAATCCTGGAGAGCACGCTCTGTTTGTCTGTAGATCAAAAGGGCTACAACGGAATTGTTGGTTTAGCGACAGACATGCCACGTTGTTTTCAATACACTTATAAATATATGGTGAATAAGTAGGCCGATTGTCATCGCCTTAAGATCCTACCTTTTTGGGATCGATATGAAAGGAGCGTCGAACTGTGATTTATTTTGGAAAGAAAATATCGGATCGAACCTCTTCGTACAACGTGTGGAAAAGTGATGTCGGATTAAAACACATTCAATCAGGCATCTCGCGAGCCAGTGTCCGCCCCGCATGGTGCCTCACCGACTGGACATTCCGCATTAATAAGTCGAGAGAAGGGAGAACGTAGGATATAAAAAGAATCCAAGGTTAAAGGGTAAATAACGGACATTGACTGCGCCATCGTAGCTACTATTATTTGGATATTTAACGCGTGGCGATTTTAAAAACATCACCTAAGACATATCGACTGCATAGAAACGAACCCTTCATAACTATCTGCAAGATAAACTAGTTCTATTTGTGAAAAAAAGCGCGACGCTAACTGACCGATATCGTTGCCTTTTGATATTACTGTTTATTGCCGTTCGCAAAAAACAGCTTTCTCGTAACTCACTGTAATAACTTAATATTTACGATTGCATAACTGTACAGCAACCAGCTCTCCTTCAAATAATATTGAGAACTTAGGGAATGTTTCCACATCTTATGAACAGCTTTTCAACCAGACATGTGGAAATCCCCTGACGGCATGTCTCCAATCCTTAAGCTGCGGTCAGCGCACGATAGAAAGCAAATATAAAGAAGGTTTATCGAGAATCGTGGAAGTCGTACGGCGCAGATCCCGTCGTGTTATCTTAAAATGGCGGGATCTGCGTGGTAGTCGTGTGTCGTATTACCTGTCACATTTTCAAGATAATAAGCATTTATAAAAACGTATTCTATTCTTTATCAAAACCAAATCTCCATATCAGGGCCGCTATGACTGCGCCTAAAATAGGTGCGATGATAAACAGCCACAGCTGGGCGAGAGCTTTTCCGCCGGAGAGAAGAGCGGGGCCCAGGCTGCGCGCAGGGTTGACGGAAGTGCCGGTTACCGGGATGGTCACGAGGTGGATCAGCATCAAGGTGACGCCGATGGCTAGCCCGGCCATGGCGCTGTTCCCGAATTTTGAGGTCGTTCCCAGGATCACGAAGATGAAAAGGAAGGTCATGACGGCCTCAATCACAAAAGCGCTGCGGATGTTGTAATTTCCCAGGTATCCATCACCCCATCCGTTGGCGCCGAGCCCCCATTCCGGTAGGGTAAACTCAGGGCGGCCCGACGCGATCAGATAAAGGACGGCAGCGCCAAGAATTGCTCCGAGGCACTGGGCTATGATATACCCAATGGCATCCTTACCCGTCATTTTTCCCGCGGTAAGAACCCCGATGGTGACAGCCGGATTGACGTGACAACCCGAGATCCCGCCGATGGCATAGGCCATCGCTACAACGGCGAAGCCAAAGGCGATTGCAATCCCTAAAATTCCTATTCCGCTCGGCCCGGTTCTTGATATTCCGGAGATCACTGCGGCACCGCACCCGAAAAGGACAAGGCTGAACGTTCCGATAAACTCTGCTGTATACTTTTTCATATTCCCCTCCCTTCTCAACCTAACCAAAGGTTTACAGGCTTACAATTATACCTTCAGTTCAGATGTGCAATGAGGACAGCGTGTCGCTTTGATAGGAATTGTCGTAAAGCAAAGAGGACAGTCTTTCGTGGTCGGGTCTGGCGGGGGTGGTGCTTTCTTGAGCCGGTTTACGCTCTTAATGACCAGAAAGACCGAAAATGCGACGATGAGAAAACTGATCACGGTATTGATGAAGACTCCTATATTGACCGTCACAGCTCCGGCAGCCTTGGCGGCGGCGAGGGTGGCATAGGGGCCGGCCGCCTTTCCCTCTTTGATCACCACGAGGAGGTTCGAAAAGTCCACATTGCCAAGAAGCAGGCCGATGGGAGGCATGAGAACATCATCGACGAGTGACTTTATAATGGTGCCAAAGGCTGCACCGATTATTATGCCCACAGCCATGTCGATTACGTTCCCCTTCATAACGAACTCTTTGAACTCTTTAAACATATGGCTCTCCTTTATACTGTTAGATAGTGATATTGTAATTTAAAACGCTGATTGGTCAAGTGGAAAAGCATCGAAGTGAAATCGATGAATGACGGTTTGACCACCGGGTATCGGTTTAGGTTTCTCAAGTCATTAATGAGTCCGTCATGTCTTGATCACGGGCGAACCGACCACCCTATCAAAAAAACCGGGGAGATTGTTCTCCCCGGTTCTGTTGGGTTCTATGCTGTCTGATTACTTCGCAGGTGCCGGTGCCGGTGCCTTTACCGGAGCTTTCTCGGGAGCTGCTGATTTTTCAGGAGCCGCTGGCTTCTCGGCCGGTTTCGCCTCTTTCTTCGGTGCCTTCTTAGCCGCCTTCGCGCCAGCCACGGACTTCGCAGTCATCTTGCCATCTTTCTCTGTGTACTTGACCATGACTTTGTCGCCAGCTTTAGGCTCAGCCTTCATCTTGGCATCGGTTACGTCGAAGGTTTTTTCGCCCTTCTTGCCTTTGATGGTTAAGGTCTTTGCGGCGGCGTCCATCGTAGTGACTTCGCCTGTGTACTGATGTACTTTTTCTTTTGTAGCCTTCTTCTCCGCTTTCTTCTCGGGAGCTGCTGCTTTCTCAGGTGCTGCTGCCGCTTTCTCCGGTGCCGGTGCTGCTTTCTCTTTTACTGCCTTTGTTGCCGTATCTGCTGCCTTTTCCCCTGCTGCCTTACCCTTCTCCTTAGCTGTGTCCGTCGCGGCCTTGGTGGCTTTTTCCGTAGCTGTCGGGGCCGTCTGTGCGAACGAGACTGTCACGAGAGCGAGACCAATAATGACTGCCAATGCAAATACCAAATACTTTTTCATGTTGTAAATCCTCCTTTTGGAATTATGGTGATTTCTATATGTACTGAGCAAAACTCGTGCCGTAATTATAAGTAACTAAAACTACTGGATAATGACAAAAGTGGATAGATTAATATTCCGCTCATCAGTCGGATAAATCCGACTAACAGACTATTCGCCGTCGGATAAATCCGACTTGATTTCGGGATATAGATCAGAGCTTTATCGCGTCTAGCATGATAGCTTGGCCTCAAAAGTGTATCTCAGGGGTAGTTGGAAACCAACTTTATGTGGTACAATAAATGGCGCTATGAATCATTCAAATGACACGCATCTTAAGTCGATCGGCTACGTCCTGTGGATCTTCGGTTTCACGGGTTCTCACCGGTTC
This sequence comes from Deltaproteobacteria bacterium UBA5329, assembly GCA_002408185.1. GTDB lineage: Bacteria > Desulfobacterota > Syntrophorhabdia > Syntrophorhabdales > Syntrophorhabdaceae > Delta-02. The sequence continues at coordinate 8,443 of DHQV01000019.1, read as the reverse complement.
TATTATGGCAAACCCATCACGGGAACAATTTGGTTCTTTACTTTGGGTCTTTTATTCATAGGCTGGTTTATCGACCTTTTTCTCATCCCGTCTATGGACCGCGAGGCTGATCGGAGGTATTACAGCGGTAACCTCGACTACACGGTGGCATGGATTCTCCTGACATTTCTCGGATTATTCGGCATACACCGTTTCTATATGGGAAAGTGGGTTACGGGGATAATATATTTGCTGACCGGTGGTATCTTCGGCATCGGGTATCTCTATGATCTCTGGACCCTCAATGATCAAGTATCGATCATAAACAGCAGGTTCCGAGCAACCTCGTAAAATACCAGGTGCAGGTCTGAATCCTTGCCCAAATGGCCCCTGAAAAGTCCTACCATAGCCCAGCTTTTTTACATTGCTCTTTCACTATTGGATTTTCGTTTCCCTGAATGCCCTCAATGCGCCTGCACCTTTCACACTCCCACTTGTCTACAGGGTCTTCATTGCTCCAGGCGTTATATAATTTTTCGCTGGACCTCCCGATAATTCCTTTACCCGGATATGCACGGTCCATATATTGGTAGGTTCTCGCTATATCCCCCCTGATCTGCCTCGGCGGTTCGACTGTCCGGGCTCTTTTGTCAATTTTCACATGACATACTTCCATATAGTCCGTTCCTGCAACCATACCAAAGCGATGATTGGAGCGTAGTCCGTTTACCTCTCCTATTGCCGGAACAAGGTTATACATATCCGACTCCATGAAACGGTATGGGATGGCAACCTTACGCGCACAGTTGCGCCCCTTGAACGTCTTACCCCTGTTGTCCACACATCGAGGATCGCCTTCTCGCCATTCCTTGAATGACTGCCCGAAGTGAGCAGCCGGTACGATATGTTCCCATTCAACCCGGCTCGACCGCATCCCTCCCTTCACAGGTATATAATCCTGGCAGGGCTGGACATTCTTATATTCATCAAAAGGACATCCACAGTAAAAAGTTGTCCGGTTGTCTCTGTAGATCTCACGCTCAAGGGTTTTCTTGGCTTTATTGAAGGAATCATTCCAGGTGTTGCCTGTATCTGCGGCATAAGCAGGGGACAGTATGAAAAGGATAAGGGACAAAATACAAAGAATGGAAAGTTTTTTCACAATCATACCTCCGGCAAACTGTTCGTTAGAAGCATCCTGAAACCTTGATTGTACAATGTGTATCACAACAAGCGAACAAAGTGGCATTCTTTCCGGTTGAATTTTGTACTGACTGTAGTAGCCCCCGTTTAAACCGTGTAGTAGCCCCCGTATAAACCGGACACCCACACAACCATAATTTAAGTTGGAGTAGACAATCACTTGTTTAGCTTATAAACGATTATGGATATACAAGCTTCCTAACACCCTAGGTACAAAGAGATGGACCGGTTGATTGCTATCCCCCCACGGTATTGTGCATGGAAGAACATACACTTCATCGACGGATTTGTCGAAAAGACCCTACCTTTTAATCCACACAGACAAATGTTGTTATAGCTATTTCCTTTAAGTTTTAAGGGCATAGCAACGTTAAGTTCTTGTGGCACACCTTTTGCTGCATGAACTCCATGAGAAGCCATTCTCTTGTCATTCTTCCAGGGGTTTATCCCCAAACACGGCAAAGAGGGGGCGGCAGAGTCATAGGAGATGTAAGAATGTGTTTTAATCTGATATTGGAGGATAGATATGAAAAAGGGACTATTGATCATTCTCGCCGTGGTGCTTGTGGGTGCGGTAGCTTTTCCTGCTGTCGGCTATAGCGGCGGTCACCACGGCAATGGCTGGGGTTATGCAGGCGCTGCCGCAGGCGGCTTGTTGGTTGGTGCTGTCATCGGAAGTGCCATGGCTCATCCGGTCTACTACGCTCCGCCGCCACCACCGCCTCGGGTATATTACTACGCTCCGCCACCCGCTCACGTGTACTACTACCATCCGGCACCACGACATGGGCATCACCACTAAGGGATGGTGATGAGAAACCCTTGTGCGGGTGCGAAGAAACATGCTATACATTCATCTGCGTTATAAGTGTTATACGCCAGGCATAGAAGAGAGGAGCATTATGAAACGATCAATAATTCTCATGATGATTATAGCTGTCGGGTTTTTTGGTTGCGCAACCCAGATGCAGACAGGGGCAGCGGTCGGGACCGGCGTAGGCGCTGCAGTCGGGGCAGGCGCCGGACAGGCTATAGGACACAATACCCAATCAACCCTCATTGGTGCGGGTATTGGGGCGATCGTGGGAGGTCTGGCTGGGACAGCGATCGGCCACTACATGGACAAGCAGGAACAATCCATGCGCCAGGCCATCGCAAATTCCGAGGCTGCGACGATGCAGCGGGAACAACAGATTGCAGAAGGGGCCAAGAGGCAGTCCGTTGACGTTCTCACGGTGACCTTCAAGTCGGACTATCTCTTCGCCGTCAATTCTGCAACCTTGCTTCCCGGAGCCTACGACGAAGTCCAACGGGTGGCGAACGTCCTCAGGCAGTATCCTGAGACAAATATCCGGATAGCAGGCCATACCGACAGCACCGGATCTGAAGTTTTCAACCAGAACCTCTCTGAGCGTCGTGCCGAGTCCGTCAGGAATGCCCTTACTGGTATGGGGGTGAATCCATCCCGGTTGACGACCGTTGGTTACGGAGAGAGCAAACCGATTGCGAGTAACGGCACCGAAAGCGGCCGGCAACTGAACAGGCGTGTGGAGATCCGTATAATACCGCAGCAGACGTAACACCGGCAAAGAGAACAGCGTGTCTTGATATAGGTAGCGGTGATTAGATGGCGCATTTCTTTTCTGTTATACGGTTATAAGGGAATGCGTTTAGCGGGGGTCCTCCATCGTGGGGATTCTCTTTCAATCCGGGACATAGCGTATTGATTGTTCCTCAGCCATGGGTACGTTCCCGTGCTAGTGCTGCCATCTGTGATATGTTGATCGTTTAGCCTTCTTGAGCCATTATTAAAAATTACCGGCGATAAAAGATGACTTGTAAACCGTCGTGTCGGTGACTACACATATACAGTTCGGATAAACGGCGGGTAGGGGTCCTTTTTAATCCAGGAGTGTGGGGGAGTTGTGTGGAGAGAAAAATAGCCCTTGCTTGTCGAAAGTCCGTGAAGCGATTTGTTATCTACGGAAAAACAGAAAACCCAGAGGGCGAGGGGATAAAGGGCAATTGATCACTCAGACCCACGGCTGGAAGGGTTGAGTCCTGATCGATGATTGCTTCTTGGTCGCCCTCCGGGCAAAAGCTTGGCAATATCCCTCATCATCAGCAGTTATGCTCGTTCCATATTATTATATACTATTTTCTGATAATCGTGGCACATAGAGGCATGAAGCGAGGCGCTAACAAATGCTGGGAAAAGACAGAAAAAGTCGATAGCGGCCCCAATGGCGAAAGCATAGCTCTTCTATCTTCAAATAGAAAGACTCTTTGTCAGGCTCCACCTAACCCAGAGACGCCGGCATCTCTCCCGAGGAGTTAGAAAAGATCGACTCGGATCCAAATAAGTATCCCTACCAGAAATCCTTCCCGTGCGCTCAGAGCGAAAAGCTGGTCTAAGACTTGGAACGCTCAATTGAGGACAGACCAGATAACCGGTAAAAGGAAACGAATCCTACTTTTTCTATCCCAAAAATTAAATCCTTGAGCAAAGCATTCTTTCTTCCTAAAACCCCCGGCACCACCCGATTTCCCCAAGGAATCACCCGCCCTCTCTACGATTTCCCAGAATTTTTTGGTATTTTTTGATATCCGGTTGCGTGAATATTTCCAAGCAATTGCCCCTTAGTCATCAAGATTGGCACGAGACTCGCTGCTCTTGGCAAGCATTCGTGACTGAGACGCCGGTAATGCCAACCTGAATATTTAATCGGAAAGTTTTTCCAGCGTCATGGTCTCCTTGGCGCAGGTGGAAAGGGACTTGATAACCGAAGGGACCAAGGATGCCTTGCAACATAAAGATAAGCAAGAATGAAAGGCTGGGGCAGATACCGTATGGATGGACTTTTTCGACGAACCTATTGATTTTCGGTCTTATGCGATGTCTCTAGGACCTGCACACATTGATAGTTATACGAATGACGTTTATTATATCCCGGTGAAACATATCCCGCAACTGGAGGTGAAATAGGTGCTGGCGCAATAGGCAACGGATAAACAAGATAGGCCTGCTGGCGAGCCGCCTGTCTACTGTAATAACACCTGTATGCACGTTCCGGGATATATTCCTTGAAAACGATGCCGGTCATGATAAAACATGCATCGTAATTCTGCCCGTGGAAAGTACCTTCTTCCCCGGTAACATAGAATGGGGTCCCGACGGAAAATACCCGGATAGAACGGCAAAACAAGTCCACCAATGAATAATTTCTCGATCATGTTTGACAACAAAAAATGCGGGCAGTATACTCAGCCGAAAAAAACGTCCTGGTGTATACGATCGGGAAAAAGGAGATGGAATGAAACGAAACGTCCTTTTTGTTGTCATCGCTCTGCTGAGCTCGGGATTCTTGATCACTTCGGTGTACGCCGGGCCTCCCGTGTCGAAAAAGGATAAGGTGAGTTATGGTCTCGGCGTCGAGGCGGCCAGGAATTTGAAAGCCCTGGGGGTTGACCTCAATCCCGATGCGATGGCCGCAGGCCTCAAAGACGCTTACGAGGGGAAGAAATTCGCCATAAGCGAGGAAGAACTGCAGGCGACGATGAAGGAGCACCGTGAAGAGGTCCGGGTGAGAGTTGCTGAAGCCATGAAAAAAGAGGCCGAGAAGAACAAGAAGGAAAGTGAAGCCTTTCTCGAGCAGAATAAGAAGAAAACGGGCGTGGTGACCCTTGCGAGCGGCCTGCAGTACAAGGTGCTCAAACAGGGAAAAGGCGCGAAACCAACCGATGCCGACACCGTCAAGGTAAACTCCCGCGGCACTCTCATAGACGGGAGAGAGTTCAACAACAGCGCGCAGGGCAAGGGGTCCGGGACTCTCAAGGTGTCCGCGCTCATCCCCGGCCTGAAGGAAGCCCTGAAGCTTATGCCGGTCGGCTCCAAATGGCAGGTCTTCATTCCCCCTCAACTCGCTTACGGGGAAAGGATCGGGGGGCCGGGCATCGGGCCGAATCAGGCACTGATCTTTGAGATCGAACTTACGTCGATCAACAAATAAATATTCTATTTCTTTCGGCCAAATAACGGCAGCCGGGGCATCATGAAGACCGGCGCACGGAGCTCGGCTGCCGCCCGCCAAAATCAATTAAATTTCCTTAATTTATGTCTTGACTGGTAACCTTTTACATTGTAATTAATATCAGGCTGGGGTCACATTTCATCTTTAATCTAACCACGGGTTTCAGAATATATGGTGTTTTTTGTAGCGGCGTTGACTATATCTGCGAAGGAGGTGAAACGGCCTACCTGGGCTGGATTTGTGCCGGGAAACCGGCAAATCCATGTTGTAATTGACAATGCAATTATTACTAACCGATATTTTCATCGAAAACTTAAACAAAGTTTAACTAAATTTTAAAAGGAGATACCATGAAGAAGATTTACCTTGGCTTCTGCTTGTTTCTGGCATTTCTTCTCGCTCTTCAGGGTTCCTCCGTTCTTGTGCACGCAGACGTCATCATACCGACTCCGTCGGTTGACGGCGTGGACCTTGACGCCCTGTATATTTCAGGGGCGAAGAAGGCTTCCACTGCGGGTACAGTGAATGTCTTCGGGGCAGGAGGAACGGACAACGCATCACCGGCCGTCTATGGCGGTGACGGCTGGAATTTAACCCTCGAGACGGGCGGCGTCCTTGCGGGCGGCGCATACGGCGTTGACCTTGGCGACGGCTCCACAGTCACCGTGAATGGCGCTGTATCAGCCAGAGCCGATACGGTCACCGAGTCGCCAACGTACAACGATCAGTACTCTGCTACGGGAATATATACCGCCGATAACAGTAGGATCACGAATACGGGTTCGATCTCGGCAACAGCGGTTACTGATACAGGTGAGACTATATATGCTACCGGCGTTTACGTCGAAGGTAACGGCATTATAACCAATTCGGGAAATATTTCGGCAACGAGCACGGCTGTCAACCCGACGGGGGACTCATGGGCCGGCGCCTATGGGGCGTACCTCGACAGCGGGAGCTTCACCAACGCGGGCACCGTAAGTGCGACGGCAACGTCATCGACAGCCGACTCATACGCCTATACAAATTATGTATATGGCGTTCAGCAAAATTACGGGGCGTTCAGCAACCTGGGAAATATTTCCGTTCTGGCTGCAGCGGCGTCAACGGGAGACTCGGCTTATGCCTATTCGGGTTATTATAGTCTGTATGGTGTATATGCCGGTCAAATGAGCAGTCTGGCAAACTCGGGCACCATAAACGCTACCGGGTCTGCAACGGCAACCGGGAATGTCTACGCTTATGCCTATAATGGCGGTGCGTATGGCGTTTACGTCGGTAATGCCGGGTCACTGGGCAATTCGGGTGCGATGCAGGCAACGGCATCGGCAAAGGCCGCTTCCCAGGCGGGTGAGTCACAGGCTTATGTTTACAATACCTACGGCGCATATGTAGGCCAAGTCGCCTCGATGACGAATTCGGGGACCATGAGTGCAGCGGCGACTGCTACGGCAAATTCCCAGCAGGGCAACGCATATGCCAGCACTTACTATACATATGGCGCCTACGTCGATACCCCTGCGCAGATCACCAATTCCGGCGCGATCACGGGTACCGCCGCGACAACGGCAACCGGCTTGACCTATGCTTATGCTTATACGTATGATACCTACGGACTTTTTTCGGACGGTTATCCCTATCCTTTGACCAACTCCGGCACGATCGCTGCCGCGGGGTATGCAACGGCAAATGCGCAGGGGCCCGTCTACGCTTATACAGATTACACATATGGAATATACGCTTGCGAGGGCGCGTACGTGACCAACTCCGGCACGATCGCCGCTTATTCCTCCGCACGTGCAACCTCGGTCGATGGCTACGCGTATGCGCAGACGTACGACACATACGGGATCTATTACGATTATCCCGGGTCCCTTTCCAGCACCGGGATTGTTTCCGCTGCCACGACCGCATCGGCGGCGGGTGCGACGGCCTATGCCTATGGAGATGGCTCCTACGGTGCTTACTTATCTTATGGCGGGCCCGTCGACAACTCCGGCACCATCGCGGCAAGCACCTCGGTGACCGCAGCTTCAACTTCGGGTTACGCCGAGGCAGAGGCATACGACACGTACGGTATTTATGCCGATGACTATGCCTTTATCACCAATGCGGGTGCCATCTCCGCTGTCTCGTCTGCCAGTGCGACCGGTGGCACGGATTACGCCAATGCCTACTCTGAGTACACGTACGGCCTTTACATGTATTACGGCGGGCAGGTCGCGAACTCCGGCACCATTTCCGCCCTTTCGGCGGCGAACTCGGCGTCGGCTGCGGGAAGCGCTTACTCCTATGTTTATGACACGCACGGCGTCTATGTCGACGACTACGCCGCCCTGTCAAATACCGGGACCATATCGGCAGCCGCCACTGCATCTGCACGCGGAGCTACCTACGCAAACGCCCAAATATATTATACGTCGGGCGCGTACATGTACTACGGCGGACCGGTAAACAACTCCGGTACCATTTCCGCCATCTCCTCGGCCACCGCAAATGCCGGTTCGGATTACGGGTATGCCTACATCGACTATACGGCCGGTGTCTACTCGGACGATCCCATGGCCCTCAACAACTCCGGGACCATTGTAGCAAGTTCCACGGCATACGCAAGCTCGATGTCGGGAACTGCCGAAGCGTATTCCTATGACACGCATGGCCTTCTCAATGATTACGGTGTAACTGCGGTCGACAATACAGGTACTATGGCTGCCCTTTCTTCGGCGACAGCCATTACGGGATCGGGCGTTGCCAATGCTCATTCAGCGGGTACGTATGGCATCTACATAAATGATATGGGGAGTGTAACGAACAGCGGTACCATCAGCGCGCAGAGCATCGCAACGGCAAATTCCGCTGCGGGAGACGCCTATGCATTCTCCTCCCGCACGGACGGTATCTATATGGGAGGATCCGGCGATCGTGAGGAGTACAGGACACTTGACGCACTTTTCTCCGCTTCGGGAGGATCCAGCAATATCAGGAACTCCGGCACGATCAGCGCAGTTTCATCCGCTTCCGCAACGGGAGCGAACCGTGCCGAAGCGGTTTCTGAAGACATAAGCGCGATATATGCAAGCGGAGTCGCGAGCCTCGAGAACTCAGGCCTCATCGCTACAGGGGCATCTGCAGATGCAGCGGCAACTGCCGAGGGCGGCTATGCAACGGCGGACGCAACTGCGGCAGGCATTTATCTTTCACAGGATACTCCATTAATAGTTGGGAATTCC
>DHQV01000087.1:11227-30768 GCA_002408185.1 Deltaproteobacteria bacterium UBA5329 | reverse complement strand
TCACTTATATTGGCACAGAGGGCCCTGCCGGAGGCGAAAGAGGCGGTATGAAACTTAAAGCGGCCAAACCACTTAAAAAACCCTGGAGTTGTCTGAAAGAACTTGACCATCTCTGATGACGTGTTTTTATCTACCTCTTCATGACAAAAAGTGGGGAATTACCTTGGCCCCGCTACTGGGGAATTACCTTGGCCCCAGGGGCCCTAAAGTGGGGATATACCATGGCCCTCGACAACACCATAGTCGCTTGCCAGTTCGGCGATGGTCTTCTCGTTCCTCAGGGATTCGAGTACCACCTTCGCCTTGAATGTTCCGTCGTACCGCTTCCGATGATCCGTCATTCATTCCTTTCCTCCTTCCTGAGATATTCCACCTCAGCAAGGGAGAGATTGTCCACCTTGGGGGACTGTCCAGGTTTTGGGGGTAAGCTTAATAAGACTTCATTTTTCCAGTATATAGCAACGGTTTTCAAAAAAAATGAAATTTGAAAAATACGCGCAGATCGTTATAAACTCTGAACAGAAAAAGCTTTTTGTGCCATTCCAAGGCTTCACAAATAGAAGAATATAGCAGGCGTGGCTTATATAGATTATCGTCCGTTTATCGCATAATTCTCAATTTCCCAGACACCGGTTATTTTTGTGAAATTAAAACTTCATCAGCCATTTTGATCGCGTGGCTTTTGCCAGAGGTGCAAGAATATTAATGCAATCGTCAGTCCAAGGCTTCATATCCCTTAGACCATCTCCTTTTCCAAAGGGTAACCATCCGCGGTTAATTAATGGTTGAAGTCGCTCAGGATCAATGGATACCGCCACACATTGACCCTGAATCGAATATCGGTCTCCCTGTTTTTGCATGATCCTGACATTCATCACGCCGGGCACGCCAAGTGAAGTAATCGTGGATTTCAGGACGGGTCGCAAATCGTAATATCTATTAGAGACGTGAAAAAGTAATATGCCAGTTTCACTCAGTTGATCGAGATATACAAAAATGGCTTCTTTGGTTAACAGGTGGGTCGGGATCCCGTCTCCCGTGAACGCATCCACAAGTATTAGATCGTATTTAACTTCGTTTTTTCCGTTCATCATCGAGATACGACCATCCCCCACCACCACCTTCACATTGGTCTTACTTTCATTCAGATATGTAAACCACTTGCGCGCAATTTTTTCATTATCAGGGTCTATTTCATAGAATGTCAAACTGTCATCCCGTCTGGCATATGCGCTTATCACCCCCGCTCCCAGTCCAATTACCGCCATGTGGCGAGGTGAAGGAACTAATCCATAAACTTCAGATATGGGTCCACCTTCATAATAATAGGATATTGGGGTCAATCTGGATGAAAGATCAAGCAATTGAGAGCCGTGTAGTGTTTTCCCATGAACTAACTTTCTTACGGGCGGAGTGTCGATGATCCGGTAGGTCCCATAGAAGTTCCGATGCTGGAATTTTATCGGCGCAGTCATCGCCGCCCATGATCCGAGAAGTATAAAGCCAACCACCGCCCCCAGGAAGAGCATGCGGCTCCAGGCAACTAAGCGCGTAGCTCGATGCCAAAAAGCAATGAAAAAGTCGTGGCGAACCCACCAAAAAATGACGCCCAACAGTAATAATAAAATCGGGTATTCGAATAATCCGCGAAATATGAAAGGAGCAACGAGACTCACAAATATACCCCCTATCCAGCCCCCAAGCGCCAGAACGAGATAGAAATCGGTCAGGTAACGCGTGGGTGGACGCAATTCGTACAACCTTCCGTGGGCAATGATGCATATAATAAAAAAAATAGACAGGTTCCCAATAAACACCAACATATGGGCTGATGACAGCAGATATATAGAGGCGGCCAATAATAAAACCTCAGGCCAGAAAATCCCCAAAAATCGAGGAACCCCTCCTCGACGGGCGCGAAAAGCCAGGATGAAGCTCCCAAGATACAGGGATAGAGGAATGACCCATACAAAGGGAAAAGAACCGACTTCAAGCGAGATGTAGTTGGTGATCGCCAAGAGAAAAGCGGAAGGAAGCGCACTCAATAATAACCATTGAGAATAAACAGTAAGGTTTGGCCGTTGGTTCACAATATTTTCATTACCGTGTCCCGAATTATTCGTAGACTGTCTTCCGGGGCGCAACCGGAACCAGACCGCCAGGACAAGCAAGATATAGGCGAGGTATCCTCCTGACCATACAAAACTTTGCAGCTTTAATCCCGACAGAGGCTCGATCAGAAAAGCATAACCGAGAAGCGCGAGCAGTGAACCGGCATTTGAAGCCGCATAGAGTGGGTATGGTTCCTTATTTTGTCCCACCGTAGAATTGGCCAACCATGTTTGCATGACGACTGCCGTCGTTGAGAGTGCGATGAATGGAAGGGCCACATGTAAAATTAAAGTTGAAAGAACGGCAAGAACCGGCGCATTTGGATCAGCGTTTCCGCCAGTTCGAAGAGGCAGATTAACCAAGGGGAGGAGCAGGAAAAGGAAATGCCACGCCCCTAATTTACGAACGAGAAGATGAGTATACAGATATCCCAGGAATAGCATTGCCTGGAAAAACATCAGACAAAGTAGCCAGACATGAGCCGTACCGCCAAAATAGGGTGTTAACATTCGACCGACAAGAGGTTCCATAATGAAAAGAAGCGTAGCGCCAAAAAAAACCGTACAGCTAAGCATGACAATGGCGAACTTTTGATTTCGTAAGCCAGATGCAGAACTCATCGCTCTATTTATATTCATGCCAACATACCGACTCAGCTTGATTGTTAGTCAACCCCCGCTGTCCTATATCATGTTTTTGAGTAACAAAAAATGGTGAGAGATGCCCCAAAAATTACCATTTGTTTATTTCCAATTAAATGCCAAACTCGGAATGTACTTGCGGAAGCAATTGCTAGAATTTGGGATAGTGTGGTAACCGGCGAAGGTAGACTTTGACATTATGTAATTTACTGCATAGATTTTGCGTTTTTGACCAACGCAGATTATAAACGTAAAGTGGCGACAACTTTTGTTGCCACGTCGTTGTATAGTCTACCCAAATTAGATCCTAGGAAGGCCACGGACGTAACAATGGCCATGGCAATTAGGGATGCCACCAAGGCATATTCAATAGCCGTTACCCCGCCTTCATCTTTGAAAAACTTTTTGGTCCTTTCCATCTTACATCCCCCTCTTCTTAACTTACTACTCCGAGAGTTCGGCTTCTCTGTCACTGAACGATATGTTTCCTCCCAAAATAGTACCTACAGTTAATATATTTAACCAGGGACATTTCTGCAAGATGTAAAATAAACTTACACGCAAGGTGATCGGAACATGTCAATGAAAATGAGACACTTTTGCAAAACATTTAGTGTAGCAGCTCCTCGCTTTTTAATGACGGTTTGTTGATCCATGCTTCCTGCGGTACAACCATGGGTTTTGGTATCCTCCCATTGAACCGTTCCGGATGTTTTTCATACGCAGCCCGCAGCACGTCAGTACGACCTTCTATGATTTTGGATGCCCTTCCATAATGGACATCTTCCGGTGTTAATAAACCCAATCCCGAATGATAATGTTCGGTGTTGTACCAGGGGGTGGTAATGACAACCTAAAAGTGACCCACTGTGATCACGCAAAAATGGCCCACCCCTGTTTCAGCTAAAAAAATATAGCCGGTTCATTCCTTTTCCCGTTTTGCCTGGGCCTGTCTTCGCAAACTCTCCTTTAGCCTGTAACCTTCCCATGTGCACATAACAATGTGGGCCTTGTGCGTCAGCCGGTCGAGAAGCGCTGCCGTTAATGTCGGATCCCCGAACATCTGTGTCCAGTCGGCAAACCCGAGGTTTGATGTTATGATCACAGAGGCCCTTTCATATCTCTCCGTCAGGAGCTGGAAGAGAAGCTGGGACCCCTCCCGGGAGAAGGGAATATACCCGAGTTCGTCGAGGATAAGAAGACCGAACCGCGACATCTTCTGGATTATCCTGCCGACGGCACGTTCATTGCGGGCCTCGATGAGCTCATTGGCAAGCCCCGCTCCGGTCAAAACCCGGGTTCTGATCCCCTTCCGGCAGGCCTCGAGCCCCAGTGCCGTTGCAAGGTGCGTTTTCCCGGTGCCTGTGTTCCCGACGAAGATGATGTTCCTCTTTTCCTGAATGCAGGTTCCCTCCGCCATCTCTCGTATGAGCCTTCTATCGAGGCCTTCGGCTTCATCGAAGTTGAAGCCTTCCAGGGTCTTCATGATCGGGAACCGCGCGTCCCTAATCCTCCTCTTCAGCCGGTTGTCGGCCCTTGCCTCGAGCTCCGATTCTATAAGGGACAGCAAAAAGTCCTCGTAATCAGAGCCTGCCTTCCGGGCCTCGCGGGAACGGGCGGCATAAGACCTCAGGATAGCGGTCAGTTTAAGCTGTTTCAGGTATTCCGCAAGAAGTGCCTCGGTCGCCGGTTTCATCATATCGCCCCCAGCGAGGCATGCCGGGCGAGATCAGGTACCGGCGTTGCCGGCCAGCCCTGAAGGGGCTCAAAGTTCTCTTCCGGTCCCGAGTAGACGAGCATGTGCATTATCCCGTCGCCTGTCAGGACATGGTTCTCAAGCGCAAGTCCACCACGGCCTCGATGTCTTCGGGAGGGTAATCCCTGTAGAGCATAAGGACCGAGATAAAGTCCTTTATCCCCGGGGTCTCACCGTGCCTCTCCTTGAACCTCGCAAGGAGCTTCTCGAGGCATGCCGGCCACGCAGGATGCCATGAGCGGATCGCAAGGGCGCTGTCGAAGGCGCCGGGCTTGCGTCGGATTAATTACAGGCAATGCCGGGGATCGAGCTGCCACTTGTTGTTGCCGAAGAGCCTCTCATGGCCTGCTATCTTTTTGCCGTCATAGAAGATATCGACCCGATCGACGGATAATTCGACGCGGACCTTGAGACGGACATAGGAGGAAGGCACGAAGTAGCGGTTCCTGTCGGCAACGACGGTAGAGTACTTGTTGACCCTTGTTTCAAGAAGGGCAATATTAACAAGCGGCACGGCGGGAAGAGGGATAAGGTGCTCTTTTTCCCTCTCAAACAGCGAATTGATCTTGTCGGTACGGCCATGCGTGCGATGATCGCCGTGACGAAGGCACGCTCCAAGGAGGTGTTCGTTGAGTCCCTCGAAGCTCTCGACGACAGGCACGGGAACGAGGAAGTTACGTTTCACATAACCGACCAGGCCCTCCACGCCACCCTTCTCACCTGAATTCCCGGCCTATTGTAACGAGGCCGGGAATTCAGGTTGTAACTCCATAACCTCGAGGAGGTAGGAAAAAGCCGTTCGCGGCATCATCAACGACTCGCCCCTACACGTGACCACCGAGCGATGTTGAAAGCTTCCATCCGGGAAGCATACCCATTTTTGAGTCATTCTCCAAGTGCAAAATCTGCTGTAAGAAAAGCCGCAATCGCTCAGGTGATCCAGTACTACAACTTTTTTACTTCGATCGAGCGAAATTCAAGGAAGCAGACTATCTTCTTTTTCCACAACTTGACCAGAAGATGTGGATATTTCGTCTTGTAATCAAATCAAGATTATGGAAAGCTTGATAACAGTTAGGCAAATAGTTGCCAGCTCAATACAGGAGAAAGCCTAACCAGGCTAACTCTGGAGGTGGTGCGTGGTGATATAAAATTAAATTGTTAATTAAAATGAATAACATCGTTTCAAGGTAGGGATCCATAATGCAACTAGACGAAACCAAAAACGAAAGCGCGAGCAGGCCCACCGCCAGAGCGAACAGCCGATTACTCGGTTTCGCGTTTTTCTCCTTTTTGTTTTTCATAATATTGAATCGTTTGGCTACCACAACGGCAGATGTCGATCTGTGGGGTTATCTGGCATTTGGAAGACAGTTTTGGACAAGCGGTCATTTTCCGTATAGGGATGTCTTTTCTTATGTTCCAACATTGGATCCCTGGGTCTACCATGAATGGCTGACCGGCGTAATCTTCTACCCGGTGTATAAGTTCACGGGCAGCGCAGGACTCCAAGTTATCAAATATCTGGCCGGCAGCGCAACTTGCTGGTTTGTATACCTCACTGCCAGACTTCGTGGAGCCAATCCGCTAACTTCAGGACTTTTGATCATCATGGCACTGCAAGGTTGGCTTTTCTTCGGTTACGCCCCTGTCCGTGCGCAGGTTTTTACGTATCTTTTTTTCGCTGTTTATATTTTTCTGCTCGAACGGGCAAGAATCAAACAGGAATGGCGATATCTACTTGTCCTCACTTTTATTCAGGTTCTCTGGTGCAATTTGCACGGAGGATTTTTGGCGGGATTGGGCCTTATAGGCGTATACGCTGTCGGGGAGGCGATATCGCGTCGTCCTTTTCTTCCGTTTATGTATGCGCTTGTGTTCTCGACGGTTGTCACCCTCGTAAATCCCTACGGTTTTCAGTACTGGGCGTATCTTTATAGGGCCGTATCGATGCCTCGGCCTGAAATATGGGAATGGGCTTCTATAATAAACGCCTATATTTCCGGCAATATCTCCTGGCAAGAGATCATGAATCCTCTCGCTACGCTTGTGCTGGTGGTATTTCTGGCGATAAGAAATCGATGGAGAGATATCACCGCCCTTCTTGCATTAGCTGTAACTCTCTATCTCGGGATCAAGCATATACGGCATCTGGTATTTTTTTATTTGCTCATGGCAGTATATGTACCTTGCTTGTTTAACCTTTACATTGAAGACTTGCAATCGAAGGTAGGGTTTAGTGTTGTGTACCGCAGAAAATGGACGGCCGCCATTATCATTATCACGATGCTCTTGACCTTACTGATTGCTGTAAAATTTATACAGAAGTCTCCTTTTACATTGTATGTTCCAGCAGAACCTAAATCTTTTTCAGGTCCGGAATTGTACTACCCCGTTGGGGCAGTCGATTACATAAATGGCAAAGGACTTGAGGGTAATCTACTGACCGAATTTGGATGGGGTGAATACATTATGTGGAATCTCTATCCAAAGTGCAAGGTAGCACTGGATGGCCGCTATGAAACAGTTTACCCGGTTATCGTGGTCACAAAATATTTTGATTTCATCCGTGGGGGGCAAAGCTACGACATATTCCTTAACGACTACCCCCCGGACATGATACTTATAGCTGCACGTACCACCTTGATCAAAAAAATCAGTAGCAATATCAAATGGAAATTAGTATATAGCGATGTTGGCAGCGTTCTTTTCGTGAAACGTTAGCCGGTATAGCTAAAATCTCCTTTGTAACAGTTTATCAATACCCCAACTCCCATGATGGCTATTTGTAAGTTCACAAGCACATTCCCGATGTCTTTCTCGTTGACGATGTTGTATCAATCAAAAGATCGCGTATTTAATCTTTTTCTCGAAGAATTAATTGATACTATCCCATGCGCTTTCTACCATCCGGTCATCGTGCGTTCACCAGAACAGGAAAACGGGCCAGGACACCGTAATTTTCCCCGCCGGTCCCACCCGTGGGCTCATGCGGTGTGCAGGTGGGAACAAAATAAATGGATTTCTGGGCATACGTGGCCGTAAGGTCATCGACATTTTTGAGTTTGAAATGATCAACGAAATGATCCCAGCATTGTACCCGGGTATACCCGCTGGGACAGGTCCAACTTCCCATCTGGGAGGGAGGGAAGTCCTCGTCTGCAAACTTCTTTTCCGTATCAGCATCTTTTTCCGATATCCAGACAATGTCAACATTCACAACCCCAACAACTTTAGAACAAACGTCCGGGTTGTTTTTGGGACAGTCAACCACCGGTAGTGTCGCGTTCAATGGTTGGGTCCGGGTTCTTGGTTTGAAACAATTATCACGCAGGCTCTTCAAAATAACGTTAACTGTACCACCAGTAGAACCTATACCGGACCCGAACCTGATCGGCTTGGGATTGCCTGTTGCGCATATTAGAGATTCAACTGTGTGTTTATTTGCAGTTTCACAGGGCTGAGTAAAGTTGGTCCATGCGGAGGTGTTGTGTGTGTCGGCATCGCTTCCACTGTTCGACATCCTGCCCGTGTTGCAGGCGGTATACTTCCCGTCTTTATCCGTTATAGATTGTTTGCAGATGGCTATGGGCTGATCAGCCGCGCCCGGCTCCAAACTTCCTGCGAACCCCACGTAGGCCGTTGCCTGAACGGTGAGTGCAAGGGGGGCAGAGCTCCAAATCCGTGAAAAAAAGCGGGGAACGTCGGTTCGCGACACCGTAACCTTGACAGCATTGATAAAGGCGGTATCGCCATTCAGATCGCTGAAGTCCCGGGTTACCCAGTCGATGATCTGGGTGTACGTGGTCGTGGGAGTAAAGTCCCCTGGGGAAGCAGGGGAAGCAGCAAACGCATAGTGCCCAATCTCTACAGTTGGGACAGGAACCGGTGCGCCACCGCTCTTGTTCCTTGCTGCCACTTCCTGGGCAGTTGTGGTTACATTAGCTACATCGATCACACCCGGATCGCAAGAACCGGTTTTGGAACCGCTGCAACAACTATACGGGCTGCCGGCTGCAAGGCAACGTCCGTTATCACTGAACAGTACGGAGGCCCCCGCAAGGGCTGCGGCGTCGGCTGCGTTTTGAAGCTCGTTCTTGACAACGTATGCATATCCGAAGTCGATAGCAAACGCGGCAAAACCAAGAAGCACAAACATCGTAACAACGGCTACAATAATTGCCACCGCTCCACGAGTTCCGGTTAATATTTGCTTCGTTCGAGACATTTTCTTGCCCATTTTATTGCCTCCCCATGCTACGCTGGATATATATTAAACATGGACCTTCATGTAGCTCTTCCTGTCATCATCCCGTTGGATCTTCGCTCCGCCTTGCAGGCAGTGTGCTTCAAGGGCCAGCTTATGATTCCTGGTTCTCGTCCCGCATTGTAGTCTGTGATGACAAGGTCAGGGTCGACCACGCCGGTGTGGATCCAGAGCGAGTCGCAAGGGCGACCAAAGGTCCAAGGACCAAAAAATCATAAGTATACTTAATTCTGACCGTGTCGATGTGTCCCGCGTATTCATTAGTGGGCAAACTTGGACAGCTGACCGTAATAGCTTGTGGGTTCGGGCTCTTGAAATTGAGGAAATGTTTATGCACGTAACTCGTCACGTAATTTATAATTTGGTCGCATGTAGGGCGCTGCGAAGTGGCATTCGCCGGGTTTGTGTAAAATCCCGCTGCGAAACGGGCTCCTTCACGACTGGCGTTCGTGATCACGGCTTTATTATACAAGACCGCACCGAACTCAATAATACCAAAAAGCAGTACAAGAAGGAGAGGTGTAACCAGGGCCATCTCGACAGCGGCCACGCCACGATTCGACTTGAGAATTTTTCTCAATTGATTTTCCTCCCTTTATGAAATCGAACAGTATATTCTTTTCACAAAAATATCACTGAAACCTATGTTTGGCAACACAATTGTCATTAACGTTGAAGGGAGATCCTTACTGGACTTATTCAAATTGTCATTCCTTTTTTTCATTAGCGGTTCACCTATCAGTCAGATGCCTGTCCATTCATAATGCCTTTGACCATTCACCTTTAGATCTCTTTTACCCTGACCGCGTGACTGGCACTCATACGGTCACGAAGCGTATATATAATCAATATATTGAACCCGGGATAGTAATGCAAGATGTAGAATTGTTTTACAGGCATTTTAACGCCTGTTATCGTGCAAAAATGATGATTGGTCACGTTTGAATATCGATATACTGGACTGGTTGTCTTTACAATCTACCCTGATGGCCTTTCCCCGATGACAAGCTTAATCGGAATAGACAATTTTAGTACAATTGGGTTAGCTGTCTCCCTTGCTCTGACAATTTATTTGATTATATCGGGTCCTTATCTCTTCCGAAGTAATTTATCCATGCAAGCTCGAGCAAATCTCTGGAGAGCTCGGGAGGCTGACCGGCATACCGGCAGATATCGATTACGCGATAAATGAGGTCCCGGGGTTCGCAACACCTCAGGGGACGTTTTTTTTCTTCATAACGCTGTAAAAGGAACTCGAGCAGCTTCGGATCATACACGAGTCCATTATCTTTTACGACTTTCTGAAAGATCGAGCCGTACTGTTCACGGGTAGGCGGGGCTATATAGAGCCGGTACCCCATACGGCGCAAAAACGCCTCGTCCACGAGGCCCTCGAGATCCAGGTTCGTGGCAAAAATAAGCAGAGGCTCAAAGGGGATCTCTATTTTTTTACCCGTGTGGAGGGTCAGGTAATCCGTGCCGCGCTCCAAAGGAACGATCCAGCGGTTCAGGAGGTCCGCTGGATCGACCCGCTGCCGGCCGAAATCGTCAATGATCAGTGTCCCTCCATTGGCCTTCATCTGGAATGGCGCCTCATAATACCGAACCGTGCGGCTGTATATCAGGTCCATGGTCTCGATCGTCATCTCCCCGCCGACAACGACCAGGGGGCGCTCGATCTTGATCCAGCGTCTATCATAACCATTACTGCCGTCCTCTTCTACCCGCACGTGATTGTGCTGGTCGAAGACTTTTATTATCTGGTTGTCAACCTCGATCGCATACGGGATCCAGACCTCTCCAGGCTGGGCGGAGTGAAGCGCAACGGCAATGGAGGTCTTTCCATTCCCTGGTTCGCCAAACATAAAAAGGCTGCGCCGGGAATTCGCCACCAAACCGGCGGTTTGCATCGTGATCTCGGGCAAGACGAGATCGGACAGGGCGTTTTTCACAAATCCAGGCGATATTGGTTCCCGGTCACAACCCTGACGTGCCACCATGTCTCTATACGATTGCAAGGAAACAGGGGCCGGCCCGATGTAGCCATTGACGTCCAGGAGCCTGTTTGCCCTCTGCCACCCGCGGTCAAGCATGGCATATTGATAGTTCATGTAATTGACCTGGCCGCGGATCTCGATCAGCTTCTCTTTATAGAGGTGCTGAAGCAGTGATTGCGTAACGGGCACTGACAGGCAGAGCTTCTCCGCTGCACGGGCTGTGGAACAGTTCGCATCCGTATACACCGTCTTCAGTGCCAGATCTGCCAGAAAATTGAAGTCCAGTTGGGTTTCTTCCACGGTCATGGGCACGATGGGTGTGACGTTATTGTTTGAATCGCACGAATCGTTCATTGCATAAACCTCCCTTTCAATTGGCCGCCGCACTGCGGGCTGATCATGTTCTTTCCTCTCTTATCGACGCTCCTTAATTGCTCCCCGTTCTAACCGTGGAAAATATTGTAGCACAGCCCCGGGGTGACAGAGAAATTATTCTCTGATGCAGCTGTAACGACCTGACGCGGGACCACTCCCGATCGACCGAAACATGACGATCACCCGATACGGAAAATGTTCCTATACTATCGTGTACTATCTTCCCTTGTGCCCCGCCATATCAGTTTACCTGTAAATTAATTCTACATCTTGCAAGGATTTTTCATGTTCTATATACTTGTTCCAGATATGGTTAAAAAGGGAGATAAATGAAGAAAGCTTTTATTTACGAGGTGAATGGCCCTATATGGCCGGATTGCCGCCAAAACCAGGAAAATTCTGAATTTGACGTTCGTAGATCCGGGAAGAATGGCCCGTTCAAAAAAGCCACGATCTGCCCCATTTTGTCCCACTTTTTGGGACGTATTGTCCCGCTTTTTGAGACTTTTATTTGCCGCCAACCCGAAATCGTGATATTCTTCCATCATATCAGATCGCAGTACAGATCGAACTTATTCAGGCATATTGTAAAAAAATTCAAATTAATGTTTATAACTTCTTACAAAGTTTATCGATTTGTGTGCAGCATAGATCATTTAGATATTAATCTATTATCGATGAATTATTCTACCCCCTTTGGCACATGTATTGCTAGGAATTAGGCATCAAGATCCCGGGTGGGATCAAAATTCAATAGAGGAGGTTAACAAAATGGAAAGACTGAAAAGGTTTTTGAAGGATGAGGACGGGGTAACAGCTATCGAATATGGCCTCATTGCGGCTCTTATCGCTGTGGCAATTATTGTTGCCATAACAGCAGTCGGAAGCAATCTGAAGACCATATTTAACCACATAGCTGGTCAACTTACTACTCCGTAAGTCCCGTGCCTGGAGCGCAGAGTGCGGAGGGCCTGGCCCAAGCTTCAGGCTTGGGCCAGGATTGAACTCTTGTGCCAATGCATCGGAGGAACGATCAACGGTGAGAAAATATCTGGCGGGGATCATGCGACGGGAGGCAGGAACCTTTCTGAACGTGTCGATCTCTTCAAGATCTCTGACCGCATGTTGATGATAGCCGAATTGGGGTGTATATATGGATATCATATTTTGGATCGCCGTACTCGTTCTTGGCGTCGCTGTGACATACGACATCAGGTCCGGCCGCATACCCAACTGGCTTACGTTCCCGGCCATGGCGGTGGCGCTTGTCTGCCACGTGTGGATGGCGGGGGTTCCGGGGCTCCTGTCGAGCGCATTCGGCCTGCTGATCGGGTTTTTCATTTTTCTGGTTTTGTACCTCTTAGGAGGCATGGGTGCGGGCGATGTCAAGCTCATGGCAGCCGTGGGTGCCTTCCTCGGCCCCAGGGACGTCCTGTTGGCGGCCCTCTTCACGGCTATAGCTGGCGGTATTTATGCGGTCACGCTTCTTGTCGTTCAAAAGAACAACCGGAAGGCACTCGGCCGTTTGGGAGCAATGGCGAAAGGCCTCCTGTTGACTGGGCGCCTTGTACATATACCCGCCGGGGGGAACGAAAAGGCAACCCCCCTGAGGTATGGTGTGGCGATCGGGATTGGGACACTGGCAGTGCTGGTGCAAAGGATCATCTGACAATTTTACGCTAATCATTGCAACGTAGCATGGACACCATGATGCAGTTTGAACTAAGATATACGTGGAACGCAAACGACTTTAGAACGGAGCGGCGTCTATGAAGAAAACACCGGTAATAATTCTTGGTATAGGGATATTGATCGCCCTTATAGTGAGCATCGTCAGCTACAACATGCTGAAAAGCAAGGCACAGAAACAGATGCAGCAGCAGGATACCGTCGACGTTGCCATCGCCGCCATCGACATGGCCTGGGGCACCGTACTGGATAAGTCCATGATAAAAACGGCACCCTATCTAAAAAAGAGCCTCCCTGCCGGATACTTCACGAGTGCAGCCTCACTGGAGGGCAGGGTCCTCGTTCTCCCCGTCAAGGCAAACGAACCTATTTTCGAGTCCAGCCTCGCTTCCACATCGATGAAAAGCGGAGGCATGGCGGCGATCGTGCAGCCCAACAAGCGCGCCATGGCGGTCAAGGTCGATAAAGTGGTCGGTGTGTCGGGTTTCATCTTTCCCGGGAACAGGGTAGATGTTCTCGTTACCCTCCGCGAAGCCGGCGAAAATAAGGGAGCCATAACAAAAACGGTCCTCGAGAACGTGCCGGTCCTTGCCACGGGAGTGGAGGTGGAAAAGACGGGAAAACAGGAGAAACCCTCTGCTGTCGATGTGATAACCCTCGAGGTAAGCCCCCAGGAAGGGGAAAAACTGGCCCTTGCTTCAACAGAGGGCAAGCTGCAGCTTGCCCTGCGCAATTACAGCGATAGCGCCGAGGTCATGACGAAAGGCACGACCATTCCCGTCCTTCTCGCTTCTCACAGCTCGACGCCGGCGAGTTCGGCAGTCAAGAAAAGCGCGGGAACGTCGACTCCTTCCGCTTCCGGAAGGAGATCTTTCTCCGTCGAGCTTATCCAAGGCAGCAAGGTCACGAATGTAAAATTCGATTAAGGGGGAACCAAGGGATATGTTAAAAACAAGGTTTATTACAGGGCTATATTGCATATCAATTCTTGCCTGCATTTTTTTGCTCATGTGTTATCCCGTCATTTCATCCGCCGCGGGCCCTATCCGTTCGAAAATGACAAGCACGGCATCTGAAAAAATAAACCTCACCGCGGGAAAATCGCTAACCATTGAAAGCCGGGAAGTGCTGAAACGCGTAGCGGTCGCCCAGCCTGCCATAGTCGAGGCGACGATCCTTTCGCCGCGCCAGATATATCTCAACGCAAAGGCTCCGGGCACCACGAGTCTCACGCTCTGGGGCCCCGGGGACACCATAGCGGGGATACTGGATATTGAAGTAACGCCGGATGTCAATGGCCTCAAGGAAACTATTCACAGGATGTTCCCCGGCGAAAAAGGTATCCTTGTTACCTCTTCCGGCAATTATCTCACGCTTTCCGGATCGGTATCGAGCGCGGCAGTCGCCGCGCAGGTCGTCGAGATCGCGAGGCCCTACGTGCCGGGTGACAAGGAGGGCAAGTCGCGGCTCATCAACATCATGGAGGTCGGGGGCGTGCACCAGGTCATGCTGGAGATCAAGGTCTCCGAGATGTCGAGGACGCTAGGCAGGGAACTCGGCATTAATTTTGCTGCCATAGGCAGGGGAGGTCGCGAAGGGAATATCGCCTTTCTGAGCAATTTTCCAAGCCAGGCGACCACCAGTGTGGGAAGTGTCATCGCCCAGTATATCCGAGGGGATGTGACCTGGAATTTATTGCTGGACGCCCTGAAAGAGGAAGGGCTCATCAAGATACTTGCCGAACCGACCCTTATCACGCTAAGCGGGAAAGAGGCAAGGTTCCTTGCCGGAGGTGAATTTCCAGTTCCCGTCCCGCAAAGCAGCAGTTTCGGAAATACAGCTAATATAACGATAGAGTACAAGCCGTTCGGTGTAGGGCTCGTTTTCACACCTGTTGTCCTCAGCAACCGCAAGATCAGCATGCAGGTGGCCCCCGAGGTATCCGAGCTCGACTTTACGACCACCGTTACCCTTCAGAATTATGTTATCCCGAGCATCAATACCCGGCGGGTGGCTACTACTGTCGAACTCGCTGATGGCCAGAGTTTTGCCATTGCCGGCCTCCTCAAGGAAGAAGCCCGTGAGACCATCAGTAAATTCCCCGTTCTCGGAGACATACCCATTCTTGGCGCTCTTTTCCGGAGCAGTTCCTTTCAAAGGCGCGATACCGAGCTGGTGGTCATCGTGACGCCGCACCTGGTAAAACCCGTGGACCTCAATAAACAGACATTGCCGACGGACTCATGGGTAGAGCCCAACGATTTCGAGTTCTACCTATTAGGGACCATGGACGGGCAAGGGGGAAGCAAGCGGCCGGGGAATGTAGTGCAACCGCCCCAACCGTCACGCGGAAAACTTGAAGGCGAATTTGGACATGCCACACCCGGGCAATAGATAAGGAGGGCGACCCGATGAAAACGATTATCTGTATATTCTCCATTGTGTTAATGGCCATCTTCCTGGCCGGATGCAGTACGACAGGCAGGGTCGAGATGGATTACGGCACCTCGTACAAGCTCGCGAAGTTCAACCAGGTCCTCAACCCCGATGCCGAAAAGGATCTTGAACCGGTCGCCGAATTGGACGGCGAGGCAGCGCAAAAAGTCGTCGAGACATACATAAAAAGCTTCGAAAAACCCGCGCCGCCCCCACCTTCCGTTTTACTGGGCGTATCCGGGGGAGGGACACGCTAAAATAATGCAATTAAGAAATTAAGGAAATACGGGAAAGACCATGACGATAAAAACGGTGCTTCTGAAAATACAAGACCCGGCATCCCTTGCCCAACTGGAGAAACTCGTCTCTGCCACTGACGGTTACACCCTGACAACCGAAAACATGGCCCCTCACGATCTCTTGATCTTCGAGGTCACGGACAAGGACACGGAGGGACAGTTCAATTTCATCAGGGAAACAATGTCGTCGGGTAAGGCGAACCATCTCTTCCTGGTATCGGGCGCGACCGACCCCAATATCCTGATCCAGGCCCTTAAAATTGGGCCCAGGGAATTTTTCCAGCTGCCGCTCAACCTCGATGATGTTCAAAAGGCGCTTATCAAACTTCAGACCGTCGGGTCTACTGGAAACATTACCGTGAGCAGCACACCTTCCAAAGAAGGTATGATCATGCATATTATCGGCACCAAAGGCGGGGTCGGAACGACAACGATCGCGGTGAATCTCGCCAGGGCCCTGTGCAATCCGAAAACGGGGAAGACCGTTGCCCTCATGGACATGAACCTCCTCTTTGGAGACATACCAATCTTTCTCAACATGGAGTCGCCCCAGTTCGACTGGGCGGAGATCGCCCGGAACATTACCCGCCTCGACAGCAACTTTCTCATGGGGACCCTCTACAAGCATCCCTCCGGTCTTTACGTCCTGCCCTCTCCTACCAGCATAATAGAGAGCTTCGCGTCGGGCCCCGATATCATCACGAAATTGCTGAAGCTCATGAGAACAATGTTCGATTACGTGGTCATCGACGGCGGACAGGACCTCGGTGAGTTGTGCAAGGCCATCATGAAACTTGCCGACAGGGTGGTCGTGGTCACCCTTCTCAATCTCCCTTGCCTCGTAAACATAAAAAGGCTGAGAGACACCTTTTTGAGGCTCGGCTACCCCTCTGACGACCGAGTATTCATCATCGCCAATCGGGTCGGTAAGCGGTCGGGGAACATATCTGTAGAGAACGCGGAACAGACAACGAAAAAAAAGATCGCCTGGACCGTTCCCAATGATTTCCAGAATACCATGGACGCCATAAACATGGGTAAAACGCTTCAAGAGATCGCCCCGGGTTCGGACATAAACAGGCGCATCTCCGAAATAGCGGCATTTTTCGAGCGGCAGCAGGTCCCTGAAGAGGGCATGAAACGCAGAGGTTTGTTTGGGATCTTCTCGTAACGCAAGGATAGTCACGTCCGCATCACCTGTTGCGGAGCAATTATAAAGGAAGGAGCTTACAATGGAATTCTACGCGGTCCACAAAGACGACTTTGTTATGAGCGACGCATACCATGAACTGAGGACAAAGGTTCATGATCGTCTTCTCGATATTCTTGATCTCTCCCTCGTAGAGACAGTAAGCAAAGACAGGCTGAAGCAGGAGATACGCGCAGTGATAGAAGCCATCCTTGCCGAAGACGGCTTCAAGACTCCCATAAATTATGACGAAAGAGAGGCCCTCTGCAACGAAGTACAGGACGAGGTCCTGGGACTGGGACCAATCGAGCCCCTGATGCGTGACCCCACCGTTACGGATATCCTTGTCAATTCGTACAAACAGGTGTACGTGGAACGGTACGGTAAACTTTACCTCACCATGGTGCGCTTCAAGGATGATGCCCATCTCAAGAAGATAATCGACCGCATAGTCTCCGCCGTCGGTCGGCGGATCGACGAATCGAGCCCCATGGTAGACGCGCGTCTGCCGGACGGCTCCCGCGTGAACGCGATCGTCCCGCCCCTGGCAATTGACGGGCCAAGCCTGTCCATCCGGCGCTTCGCGGCAGATCCGCTCGAGCTCCACGATCTCGTTACGCTGAAGACTTTGACGCCCGAAATCGGCGAACTCATAGAGGGGATCGTCCGGGCGAGGCTCAACGTGCTTATCTCGGGCGGTACCGGCACGGGGAAAACGACCCTTTTGAACGTGTTTTCCCGGTTTATCCCAGCGAATGAACGCATCGTAACCATCGAGGATTCAGCAGAACTGCAACTCAAACAGGATCACGTGGTGCGTCTCGAGACAAAGCCGCCCAACATCGAGGGAAAAGGCGAAGTGACCCAAAGGGACCTGGTGCGAAACAGCCTCCGAATGAGACCCGACCGGATCATCGTTGGTGAGGTAAGGGGCGCCGAGGTGCTCGACATGCTGCAGGCCATGAACACGGGCCATGACGGGTCCCTCACCACGGTGCACGCGAACGCGCCCCGCGATGCCCTGCTCCGTCTCGAAACGCTCGTCGCCATGTCCGGCCTCAACATTCCCCATGAGGCGGTCAGGCAGTATATCGCCTCTGCCATCGATGTGATCTTTCATCTCCAGCGGCTCCTCGACGGCACACGAAAGGTCGTTGCGCTCCAGGAGATCGTGGGTATGGAGGGAAACATAATCACGACACAGGAGATCTTCAGTTTTGAACAGACCGGGGTCGGGAACGACGGCAAGGTGAAAGGCCGCTTCAGAACAGCAGGGGTGCTCCCGCGGTTCGTGGAGAGGTTCAAGGCGAATGGCATCAAGGTCCCGGTAGAGATGTTCACGAGATCCGTAATGCTGGAACTTTGAGAGGAGAAGCACATGGAATGGATACTGGGGGTTGGATTTTTTGTGGCGGCCGCATGTATTGTCCAGGGAATATTGCTGATCCTCCGGCCGAAATGGGACCCCGCATCACGGGCTTTCGATAAAAGGCTCGAGACTTTCACCGCCACTGCGACTGGACCGCAACAACAGACGGGCGATATAAAGAAACGGCGCGTTTTCAGCGATATTCCCCGTTTCAACGATCTGCTCGCAAAGATCTCCATGGTACAGCGGTTTGACGACCTTGTCGTAAAGGCGCGTTCGCCGCTGAATCTCGGGACATTCCTGCTCATATCCTGTATTTTGGCCCTCTCGTCTTATCTGATCCTTTTCATATTGACCCGCGGATATCTCATTCCCATCCTGTTTGCCCTTGGTGTGGCCGCAACACCTTTTCTCTACCTTCTCTTGAAAATACGCCAACGCGCCGCAAAGTTCGAAAAACAGCTTCCTGACGCCCTCGACCTCATGGCCCGTTCGCTCAGGGCGGGGCATGCGTTCTCGGGGGGCCTCCAGATGGTTGCACAGGAATTCGATGAACCCATCGGAGTCGAGTTCATGCAAGTCCTGAAAGAGATCAACTTCGGCGCGTCCGTCGATCAGGCCCTCAAGAACATGACGACGCGCGTTGACGTGCCCGACCTGAAGTTTTTCACCATTTCGGTGATCATACAGCGGGAAAGCGGGGGCAATCTTGCCGACATACTCCAAAGCATAGCCCATCTCATGCGTGAGAGATTCAAGCTTTTGGGCAAGATAAAGGCTTTGAGCGCCGAGGGGAAGCTCTCGGCCATCATACTCATCGCACTGCCATTTGTGGTGGTTTTTGCCCTGACCATCCTGAATCCCAAATATCTGCAGGACCTGGTGCAGGATGCCGCCGGCAAGGTGTTCATCATCATTGCGCTGTGCATGATGGGCCTCGGTGTGGCGATCATAAGAAAGATCATCAACATAAGGGTGTGAGGGGGGCACGTGACAACACTAACCTATTTTATACCGGTCCTTATATTCGGGATTACCCTTATAGTCGTCCTCGGCATAATCCAGTATGCATCATACCTGAAGAGGCATCGCGACGTTCTGCGAAAAATAGAAGAAGAGGGCCACGACAAAAGAGAAACCCCGAACCTGACCCTCAAAGACAGGGCGCGCCAGGTTTTTGTAAGGCTCACCAGGGGTCTGGGGCCCCTCGCAAAACCAAAAGGCGAGGAAGAGGTCTCGCAGCTCAGGCGGCGGTTGCTCCATGCGGGCCTGGGCAGGTTCAAAAATATTGTCATGATGTTTTATGGCTCAAAAGTTCTCCTGACAATCCTCCTTCCGGTCCTTTTCGCGTTTTTCAAGTTTTCAGTCTTCACGAGAATGCGCCCTACTATGTTCATGCTGCTCATTGTGG
>DHQV01000087.1:0-11131 GCA_002408185.1 Deltaproteobacteria bacterium UBA5329 | reverse complement strand
TGTTCATGCTGCTCATTGTGGTCCTTGCGCTGGCCGGGTTCTATCTGCCCGAGATCTGGCTGAAGATAAGGATCAACAGCCGCAAAGACCAGATCACCCGCGGGTTTCCCGACGCCCTCGATCTCATGGTCATATGCACCGAGGCCGGCATGGGTCTCGACTCTACCATCAACCGCGTCGGCGAGGAAATGAAGTTGAGGCACCCGGCCCTGAGTGAAGAACTGAAGATCCTCATGCTTGAACTAAGGGCTGGCAAATTACGGCGCGACGCCCTTAGAAATCTTGCCATGAGAACGGATTCAGAGGACGTGCAGAGCTTTGTAACCCTCCTCATCCAGACCGAGAAGTTCGGCACGAATGTTGCCCAGGCCATGCGGGTCCAGGCGGACTCCATGAGGACGCGAAGGGCCCAAAAGGTGGAGCAACTGGCTGCAACCCTGGCAGTAAAGCTCCTCTTTCCGACGATCCTCTTGATATTCCCTTCCCTGTTTCTCGTACTCCTGGGACCGGCCCTAATTCGAGCATTCAGGTTGTGGAAGGGGTAGGCCCCCGACGATCGCGTGTTGAGGGGAAAACAACAACCGGAGGTGAAAGACATATGACCAAGACAAGCTTGAAATTGACCGTTCGTATATTTCTTTGTGTCGCGATCCTTGCCGGCATCACAGGGTGTTCTTCGGCAAGAAATTTTCTGGCTTACTTGAAATTCTGGGAACCTCGTTATCAAGCCCCGACACAGGAAGAACAGGCCGCACAGGCGTCCGCCTTTATGTCCCGGGCACGGCCGGCCAGGGGCAATCCCGACTCCCATTATCGCCTCGGGGTTTATTACCAGGAACGGGGGCGGCATGGCGAAGCGATCGAGGAATTTACGAAAACGATAGCCATCGATCCCAATCATGTCTTCGCATATAACGGCCTGGGCATCGCGTATGACAATCTCAAAGAGTTCGAAAAGGCCCGCGAGGCATATCGGGACGCGCTGAGAATCGCACCGGCCGACCGTCACGCCTATAACAATCTCGGGTACTCGTACATCCTTGAAGGCGATTATGAATCTGCCGTCGATGTACTCCTCGAAGGGATCACTGTCAACAATAACGACAGGCGTATGCTGAACAACCTGGCGATGGCATATGTCGCCCTTGGCGAGACTCACCTCGCCACTCTGCAGGTCGAAAAAACAAACAAGCCCGAGATGATCGCGTCCGCACTGGAAAAGATAGAGGACCAGGTGAGCAACCTGGAAAAGGACAGGATGCAGATCGCCGAGGCCCCCGGCGCGATCGCATCTGAAGATATCACACGCGCGACGGCGAAGAATCGTTTTGCGGAACGGGTGGCACGAACGATAAAAACGATAAAAACCGAGAAACGTGCAAAGAAAAGGGCCGTCGACCTGAAAGTCGCCCATTTGAAACCTGATTTTCTCAAACTAAGTCAGGCCGATAGGAAAAGAACGGCCGAACAGTCTGCCGACCGGTCAAACAGGTACGTATTGGAAATCGTAAAAACGGGCATGGCGGAAGATACGACAAGGTCCAGCATCCTTGCAGGCAGGCAGGCATGGTTCTGATCAAACCTCGCGCGGCCAACATACAGAAATATTCACGCAATGTGTTGATTGCGGCAATGGTCATTGTTTTTTGTTTCCTGTCGGCATGCGGGACGGGCCGCAACATGGAAATGGACAGGCAGTACCAGAGGCTCGTTGAAAAACAGCAGGCAAAACGCGAGGCCATCGAGGCCCCTGATGTTCAAAAAAAACCGGCTGCCAGCGATCCCGAGGGATTTGAGGAAATGGGGGACAGCTATCTCAGGATGGGAAAAATGCCTTTGGCGCAGGTGGAGTATGAGAAGGCATTGAAGGCAGATCCAAACCGGGCCCAGGTCAGGCAAAAACTGGCATATGTTTTATTGAAACAGCAGATGTGGTTAAAGGCGCTGGACGAATTCGATATTATTCTTGAAAAATCTCCCGGGGACCCGGGTTCGATGCAGGGAAAGGCAACGGCCCTCATGAATCTTAACCGGCTCACAGAGGCCCGGAAGGTCCTTGAATCGCTGATCAATAACGACAGCAGCCTGTGGCAGGCCCATGCACTCCTCGGCACGGTCTACGACCGGCAAAGAATGTACACACTGTCGAGAGATGAATACGAGAAGGCCCTCGCGATCAATCCCAACGCAGCCGGACTGCATGAGAAACTCGGGAGATCGCTCTACATGGCGGGAGATTACAAACAATCCGCGGCGGTCCTTCTGAAGGCTATAGATCAGAATGGGCCCAGTGCAAATATATACACCGGTCTCGGGTTCGCACTTTTCAAGCTGGGCCTCATAGATGAAGCGTACGAGACGTTCAGGAAAGGTGGCGACGAGGCGACCGCATGCAACAATATGGGGAAAATGTACCTGGAAGCTAAAGACTTCCGGAAGTCGATCGAGTATTTCGAAAAAGCGATCGATCTGAAGCCAAGCTATTATGAAGCCGCCAACCATGGGTTGAAAAAAGCCCGGGCCGCACTCGATAACAGTGCCCGGTCCCCCGCCGCCCCGGTCAAGGACGGGGCCAGGGGAAAGTAAACGCCGTATATATGGAATAAGACCATGAGGAATATATGGACATAAGTACCCGCAAAGAAAAAAATATAACAATAGTTTCGGTTTCGGGCAGGATCGACGCCATTACCGCACCGGAATTTGAGGGCAATCTTGATGGACTGATCACGGCGGGTGAACGAATTCTTCTTATCGATCTTTCAGGCCTCGGCTATATCAGCAGTGCCGGGTTGCGAAGCATACTCTCGTCGGCAAAAAAACTCAAGACGCTGTCGGGCCAGATACTGTTTACCGGTCTTCAGGGCCCGGTCGACGAGGTTTTTCAGATCTCGGGGTTCAAATCGATCTTCAAGATCTTTCCATCGGAAGCAGAAGCGATCGCAGCTCTTCAGGGATGACGGGAAAAGACAACCGGTTTTGCCGTATCCAGCTTCCGGCAGAACTTCGATCTTTGCCCTTATTCATAGAAACGGTGACCAAATGCGCCGCAAGGTCCGGTCTTGGCGAACATAAGATCGGGGCCATGGAGCTGGCGCTCGAAGAGGCGATCGTCAATATTGTCAAGCATTCATCTATTGCACCGGACAGCCTGATAACCGTAGAGTGCGGCCTCAAAAACAAGGATGACTTCACGATAGACATAATCGACGGCGGGCCGGAGTTTGACCCGCTCGCAAAAGACACGCCGGATACCGCCGCCGATATCGATAGCCGTCCCATAGGCGGCCTCGGGATATTTCTTATCAAGGAGATGACCGACGGCGTGTCCTACACCCGAAAAGAGAACAGAAACATTCTCACCATTACTATGAAAAGGTCATGATCCGCTAATGGGCCATCAGCCCATCAGTTTTAAACTACCCCTCAATTTTTGTAGCGAAATGTGATTACAGGAATTATCTCATAAAACAGTACACCTTTAATCATTGCTTGATCGACAGACACCAGGGATCCAATTTTTGTACGATATGTTATAATGTTGTGCCTTGTACCTTCCCATCACTCCATTACCCTGGGAGGGAACCGCGCTCTTTTTCCAGGTCTCCAGGTGGCCGCGGGTACCTGCCACACCGTGGGGCTCAGATCGGACGGGACGGTCGTCGCGACAGGTGCAAATACGTGCGGCCAGCTAGACGTCGGCTCCTGGAAAAATATCATACAGGTGACGGCAGACGGGTACCACACCGTGGGGCTCAGATCGGACGGGACGGTCGTCGCGACAGGGTACAACGGGCAGGGCCAGCTCGATGTGAGTCCCTGGAAGGACATCACACAGGTGACGGCAGGCGGGTACCACACCGTGGGGCTCAGATCGGACGGGACGGTCGTCGCGACAGGGTACAATATCTCCGGTCAGCTGGATGTTTGCGTCTGGACGGACATCGTGCAGATCGCCGCCAGCAACAACACGGTGGGCCTCAAGCTGAACGGGACGGTCGTCGCGACAGGGTATAACGGGCAGGGCCAGTTAGATGTAGGTTCCTGGACAAATATCGTGCAGGTGGCCGCAGGCGATGTGGACACCATAGGTCTCGAGTCTCACGGGACGGTCGTGGTAGCGGGAAAACACCCCTGGGCCTCGGATATCCTGTTGTGGCGAGACATAACGCAAGTTGCCTCGAGGAACTTCGCTATCGTTGGCCTCAAACGGGATGGGACCGTCGTAACAGTGGGATACCCCTGGTGTGAATCAGATCTGCGAAATTGGACAAACATCGTCCAGGTGGCCGTAGGCAACAACAATATCATAGGCCTCAAATCCGACGGCACGGTCGTCGCGGCGGGAAATGATTTTTACGATCAACTCAACGTCGGCGGCTGGAATCTCTTTCCGACATCGGGGGAACTTGCCGAAATCCTGACCAGCGCAGTACTCAATCTGTCCCTTCCGAAGACGATCGAGAATTCCTGCATGAACTCTTTCAGAAAAGTGCACAATTTGATGCAGAATGGAAAGATAATAGCGGCCATAGATCAGCGTGAAGTATTCATCAAGAACATAAAGGACGACGTCACACACCATCGCATCGACATTAATGCCGGGAATGATCTCATTTTCATGATGATCGATCTCATAGACATACTCAGGCAACGGAACATTGCCGCACATGCCGATGAACGAAAAAGCGGTTCTTTGAAGATCGCATAATACCTTAAAACAGGTGGGCGCTCAGCGTTGTATTCGTCTCTTGCTCCGAGGCTGTGCCGCAATTGTCTTACTCCTGCCCGAATACGCACACAATGCCGGAATCTACCACCAACCGCAATCCCGCCCTGGTACCCCTGGGTGCACGGGACCCAGCGTCTCCCCCCCCAATCGTCATCCCGGCGCTTTGCACGCTCACGGCGGAAAGAGAATGATTATCACACAGTCTCTAACAAGCCGGCGGAATGACGATGGTGGGGTAATTGCGGCACAGTCCCTCTAACGGGGGGCGTTGTCCCTGGATTATCTGGCCCGATCATGAGCAACAGGAAATTGTCGAAAAAAATCTTTAGTGTGATACAATAAAACAACAGCAGTTCAGAGGGCAAAGGGCCTGGTCGACAATGGCTTAATCGGTTGTTGCGGGCTGATGCGGCTCAAGGTCGATGTGTCCTGGATCGACTGGTTCCGTGCACGGGAGGAAGGGTTAATGTCGGTAATAAATATGCTGACATTATTAGTGATCTGCTTATCTTTATCCAGTTTAACATCTGCCGCAGAGCTTATGGTCCATTCGAGCGAACAGACTATGGTCATTCTTACGCCCGATGTTCCGAAAACAGGTTATGAACGCAACTGGGTCCGGCGTTCCGAGCGGGAGATAGATCCAAGCACACGCAAAGAGTTGACCGTTTCCCGGAAAACAAAGGTCGACGGCACCCTCCACCCTCCCCCGGACGGCAGCGGCAAGAAAGAATTGATCGATTATGCGAAGAGCTACTTGGGGTCCCCGTATAGGTACGGCGGCAACAATCCCTCAGGGATCGATTGTTCAGGTTTCGTAAAAAATGTGTACGGGAAGTTCGGGGTGAAGCTGCCAAGGACGGCAAGGCAGCAGTATACGACGGGAAAGGATATAGACCGGGGTGATCTCTCGACGGGGGACCTGATCTTTTTCGGACGAGGACGTAACAGGGACCCCTCCCACGTCGGTATATTTTTGGAAGATGACAAGTTCATTCATTCTTCCGCACGCAAAAACGGCGGGGTCCGGATAGACTCGCTCGGTGATAATTTCTACAGGCATAGCTACCTGGGGGGACGCAAACTGGTTGAATAGGTTCCAATGCGACCGCTGTCACTGACAAACAGGCGTTGGTTAATGTATTCACTTCAGGCGAACTTCAACAAATAAATAGAGTTGTAGACCGAAAAAAGGAAAAGAAGGGGGACCTCCATGTCCGACGAGATTCGAGAAAAAAGGGTTGACCAGGAACAGCGTATAGGCAAAAAGCTCATAGAGGAAGAAATTATCACCAAAGAACAGCTTGAGCAGGCGCTCCTCAGGCAAAATAGCGATGGGGGAAGGGTCGGTGACAACCTCATTGCCCTGGGTTATCTGACCGAGGACCAGCTTTCAGCCTTTTTCCAGGCAAAGCCCCCTACCCCGAAGAGCATCCAGGATACCGGCCTCGATCCTTCCTTCCTGGCCGATCTTGCGCTTAAGCACATTCTCTTCCTCAGGGAATTCAAACTGGCCGATCTCTGTGAAAGAATGAAGCTCCCCATGTCAATTGTCGACTCTGTCGTGGAAATACTGCAGCGGGAAAAATTCGTCGAAGTTAAAGGAGCGTCGGAATTTGCACGGTTTTCCTACAGGTTTGGTATCTCCGGACCCGGAGAGAACAGGGGCGCAGAGCTTCTCGAAATGTGCAGCTACGCAGGGCCCGCTCCGGTAACCCTCGAGGATTATCGTAAAAGAACGCGTTCCCAAACAATAGGGAATGCCGTTGTGCACCAGGCCGCACTCGCGAAGGCATTTTCGCATCTCGTGATCGATCCGCAGCTTTTAAGACGCTTAGGTCCTGCCATGACATCAGGCCGTGCGATATTTCTTTACGGTCCTCCCGGTAATGGAAAAACCTCTATCGCCGAAGCCATTGGCAATGTCCTTCCTGAAACTATCTACATTCCTCACACGATCTACGTCGGAGGACAATTGATAAGCGTTTACGACCCGTTCACCCACTTTCCGGCAGACCAGGAAACGGCAGACGCTTGCGATGAAAGATGGCTCCTTATCAAACGCCCGGTAATAATAGTCGGGGGCGAACTGACGCTGAAAACACTCGATCTCGAGTTCAACACTGTCTCGAAATTTTACGTAGCCCCACTCCAGATAAAAGCCAATAACGGCCTTTTTATCATTGACGATTTCGGAAGGCAGCAGATCGATCCGAAGGCGTTGTTGAACAGGTGGATAATCCCGCTTGAGAGGCGTATCGATTTCATGACCCTTCACACGGGGATGAAATTTGAGATCCCCTTCGATCAACTGGTAATATTTGCGACCAATCTCGAACCCAGGGACCTTGTAGATGAAGCGTTTCTGAGAAGGATACGGTACAAGATCAAGGTCGATTTTCCATCGGAACCTCAATTCGAGACAATTTTCAGGCAGATCTGCGGGACAAAAAATATTGCGTTCAAAGAGGAAGTCTTTCAGTTCCTGAAAGACGAATATTATGGCAAGCTCGGCGTTCAGCCGTGTGCCAACCATCCGCGCGACCTGCTCGAGCATATCGTCGATCAATCGCGGTATTTTCGGCATGCCCCGGAAATGAGCATCGAGGGGATCGGGGATGCATGGGAAAACTATTTCGTTGAATTATAGCGATCCCCCCACCACCATTACACCTCTATCTCCTGGCCGTCATATGCGAGATCGATGACGAGGGGATGCGGTTTGCGGTTATTATAGACGCTCAGGTAATTTTTCGTATCTTCAAGCAGCGCATCGAGCTTGTCGTCGGTATATGTCGGCTCGTTATGGAAAAGACACAGGCGTTTGACCTTTGCCTTTACCGAGAGTTCCACGGCCGCAACATAACTCGAATGCCCCCAGTCCTCCTTTGAAAGCACCGCTTCGTTCCAATCATACTGGGCATCGAAAATAAGCAGGTCGACCCCTTTGAAGAATTTAAGAAAGGGATAGCTTTCGTCACGTGCGGGACTTTCAGATTTGGTCTTGTGCTCCGCATCCGAAGAGTAAACGACGCTCTTGCCGTCCTTTTGAAATCTAAACCCGTAAGAGACGCCGGGATGCTTCTGCTCGATCCCTGATATCTCAAAACCGCCTATCGCGGCTGTCTTGCCCAGGTCCAGCGTAACGAACTGTATGTCGGCATTCATGGCCGTAAGGGGAACGGGGAAATAGGGCTGGCTTTGCTGTTTTGCAAAAACATTTTTTAATTTCTTGTGATACCCGTATATCCTTATCTGATTACCGGGTATATAGGCCGGGGTGAAGAACGGGAACCCCTGGATATGGTCCCAGTGAAAATGTGACATAAAAATATGGAATATGGACCCGCTCCTTGGCTGAAGGCCCTGTTCTATCAACTTCATATGATGATTGCCGAGATCACGCAGGCCCGTGCCAGCATCGCAGATCATATATTCGTCCCCGTTCTTTATCTCGATGCATGCGGTGTTGCTGCCGTACGTCTTGCTTACCGTAAAAGGAAGTTCGTTATCTATGAAGTTCTCGATCTCGCCGTCATCTTCGAAGGTGCGGCCTTTTGCCGCGTTGAGCGCACGCACGATCTTCTTCCGGACCGTTTCGGCCGTTATGGATGCGGGCAGCGAACCCCGGGTTCCCCAGAAATATACACGCATTAAAGCTCCATCTTTTTAATAAGATCCATTATTGTAACGTCTTGTCTGTAAATTGCAAGAATTTTTGACATTGGAATAGTTCTATTTATTTCCATTATATTGCACGGCCATTATGGTTATATCGTCATACTGCGGGGCCTCCTGGCAGAACTCGACAATGGCATCGCTGACACACGAAACGATATCCGAAACCGGTCTTTCCCAGCACCCGGAAAGGGTCCGTGATCGCTGTATAAAAAGGTGGTAAGTTCGTCTGCATTGATCCCGGTGTTGAGAATGGTGTGATATTCGTTGTACCACATGGCTGAAGCTGCGTCTACGCCGTCACGAAGAAAAAGATTTACGGAATATGATTGCGGTACGACCGTGACCGCTATGTTATGTTTTTTGAAAAAGGCCTACGGCTGAATGCGAAAATCTGCTCCCCATAAACCGACCTTTTTCCCGTTCAGGTCCTCGGGTTTTCTGATGCCGCGCGTTTTTTTGCAACAAGCATCAAGGAAGACGTTGAACGACCTGGGCGATGTTGACGAGCCTGGTCTTACGGGAACGCTTCTGAATGGCAGTTGAAAGCCACATGCTCGCAACGTCGGCATCGCCCTTTTCAAGGACCTCGGAAGCCGGTTTATGCGCCCCTCCCTCTATGATCCTGACATTGAGGCCATGCTTCTTATAGATCCCCTTCTCATAAGCGACGTAATAACCCGCAAACTGCGCCTGCGGACTCCATTGCGGAATAAAAGAGACCTCTTTGAATGCCCTCTGCGCGTGTACGACGGACCGCGACAAAATAATTATGAATATGAGCAATACCGTAAAACATACCCGTTTCACTAACGTCCGGGTCAATCTACTCTTTTTTGAGGTCCCACCCAACTATCCCAATCCGTCGCCTTAACTTGAAACCTGAAACCCCCTGTATGGTCTTTGCCTGAAACATGAGACTGTCGTTAGACCAGATATGGTTCCCACATTTTCGTCGTCTTCCTTATGTAGTCTGCAGGCACGCCTTTCATGATCTGGTTGTGGCCGGGAAGAAGGATATCCACGTCAAGCTTCGCGAGCTTATCGAGGGAATCCTTCAGCTGTGCGGCATTCGCGCCATAAAGATCGAACCTGCCTATTGCATAATCAGCGTACACGACATCCCCGGGAATAAGGATCTTCGCGACTGGTTCATAGAGCGCTATCCCGCCCATCGAATGGCCGGGGATAAATACGACATCCCATATCATGTCCCCGATCTCCAATGTCTCCGAGCCTTCCAATTTGCGGTCGACTTTGAACTTGAATGCGTTGACGTCGAGCCCGAACTGCGTCTGGCACATACCCTTGAACATCTCCATGCCGTAGACGGCCCTGTCATCGCCCTTTTCCAGAAGATCGGCCTCGAGTTTGTGTACCCATAGTTCGGCAGCGGGAAAATCCCGTTGAAGTTCCGCAAGGCATCCGATATGGTCGAGATGGGTGTGGGTCATAATGATCCTCTTGATATCTTCCGGCCGGATCCCGAGCTTTTTTATGGAATTCACCTTGTAAGACCCTTTCCCCGTAAGCCCGGCATCGACAAGGGACAGGTCCCCGGATTCGGGCTTACCGATAACGTACACATGAGAATCCGGTATAAATTCATCCTGTCCTGGAATAAACTGAACACCTTTATAAACCTGCGACATACGGCACTCCTTTATATTTATTCTTCTTTCTTCCTGGACCGTTTTTGGAGACGTATGACACATATTAGATAAGTGGGTGTGTATTGTCAAGGAAGTTCAGAGGGCCCGGAAACCTCACACTCTTATGGTATTTAGTTGGTCCGGGACCCTCGTGAATGTGATAAAGTTAATCTATGTGGAAGATCTTGAAAAAGGAGATGCCATGGACAACAAATTGAAGGAAAGATTTATGGAAAGATGGGGAACCTACTTTCCCGGTATTTCTTTACCGATAGTGTTCTTCTATAGCGATAACGAAAAAGATGCCTCAAGGGTAAAGGGCCCGAAAGATGTCACGGAACACCGATGCGTCATAGCTGATATCGCACGGGCGGCAAAAGGGCGCTCCCTGGCTTTCGATGTCAGCTCCCTGGGATGTGAGGGCGGTAAAAGATACCTGGGCTTCAGCGAGGTCCTCCGGCCGAATTTCGAGTATTTCCTTTCTTACGGAATACCAAGAGAGATGGAAGGCGAGAGATATAAGAAATCCCCGGAGTTCGTGACTGAAACAATGAAAACATCGCCGAAATTCGAGGCTCCAGCCCCGTTCATAATATTCAAACCATGGGATATGATCAATGAAGATGAAAATCCAGATGCTGTCATCTTCTTCGGCACGCCCGATGTGATCTCGGGATTATTTACCCTTGCGAACTACGACGAGGGGGAGCCGAATGGAGTGTTTTCACCGTTTGGTGCCGGATGCTCCACCATAGTCACATACCCGTACCTTGAAAACAGATCCGCAAGGCCGCGATGTGTCCTCGGCATGTTCGATATCTCCGCCCGCCCATGCGTGGCCGCAAATACCCTCACCTTCGCAGCCCCGTTCGACAAGTTCGTCCGGATGGTCGACAACATGGACGAGAGCTTTTTGGCGATGGAGAGCTGGAGGATAGTGAAGCGGCGCCTTGCCAGATCGTAAGTCGTCAGTCGTGAGTCGTAAGCTGTAACGGCAATACAATAATTCACCATTCTGTCATTCCGGCTTTAGCCGGAATGACAGAATGAAAGCGCGACTCCAACCATC
>DHQV01000096.1:2588-4579 GCA_002408185.1 Deltaproteobacteria bacterium UBA5329 | reverse complement strand
CCTTCAGGGGACGGGAGTGTCAACTTTTTATCGAACACAGCCCCAAGGCCGTATTTGAGGAGATCATTGCCCTGCCCGATGAGTTCACCGGCACGCGTGAGAGGGTCCTTGAATGGTACCGCGAGAACAAACCGGATATCTACTTCGAGAAATGGTGCCAGACCCCGATGGCGCCGGGAAGATGGTGAGAGACCAATCCGGCCATGCTGACACAATGCGCCAATCTCGGTCTCGCGCCCGCATGCGGGAATGTTTTGGATCAGCTTTTTGCCTTGGTTTCCTGGTGTGTTCGCGGTCTTCATCGACCATTCCTGAAGTTCAACCCTCGTTCATCAGGATCTTATACACGCGTCCCTGATGCTGCCATTCCCTGGCGCCCACCCAGGTGGGCCTGACCCACGTGATCCGGTTGCCTGCAAGTCTCCGAGGGTGTCCCCGGCGTGCATGGGGGACCGGTGACGCATGGCGCCCGGGCCCGCTTACGGCCTCTCCTGACGGGTGGCCGTATTCCCGTGCATGGACGGGATCAATGATAATGTAGCTTTCACGTTGCGGCGATACCCATGGCTTCAGGCGCTCCGTCTTTTCCTCCCTGGCATTGCGAGGGGTCCATGAGATCCGCGTCGTAGCGCCGCCGAGGCCCTGGGCAAGATAGA
The DNA here is from genome assembly GCA_002408185.1 of Deltaproteobacteria bacterium UBA5329. GTDB lineage: Bacteria > Desulfobacterota > Syntrophorhabdia > Syntrophorhabdales > Syntrophorhabdaceae > Delta-02. The sequence goes on along the minus strand of DHQV01000096.1, from coordinate 3,923 downwards.
TAAGCGAGATGATGACGAGCCGGCACATCGTGCTCTGGAGGATCTCCGATCCATGACAAATCATGTGGGCCCGCGTCCCGGGATAGACGCACCGGGCAATGTTGCACCAGCCGCCATCACCGCCGAACAGCCTCGCCTGGCCCGCTCTGGGCCGACACTGATCGTTGGGATAAAGATGGAGATAATTCTTGAAATCACGGTAAAGGCGAGATTCGACGCCGATCACCGAATAATCCGGATAGGGCGGCAGCCCGCCTGCCCAGTTCGTCTTTTCTTCCCATCCCTCAAGGAAAAGACCCGGGCTCAGGGTTTTCAGGCAATCGATCTGATCCCGGTCAACGGTTGTCGCCGGGTCGCCGTCGCGGAAGATGCTGTCCCAGGACCTCACGCGCACCCATAAACGCCCGCGTTCCCTCGGCGGGGGTTCCATCGACAGGGTCTTGAGAGCGGTTGCCAGGGCGGATGTCCCGAAGGGAAAATCGATCAAAAAGTCATCAAAGGGATACGGCAATACCTCCGGGCCAAGATTGAGGAGATCTTTCTCATGGCTCATGAACTCATGGGCGTCGTCAGGCATTATAAAGAGAGGGAGGCGGTTGTACGCGGCAGCTGCCTCCGGGCCTATATTTTCCGCAAGGTATTTAATGAGAGACGTGTCGGTTCGCATGGAGAATTTTAATTAATACTCGATAAATCTTTACCTATCACCAATTCTTTCATTTCGGCGTGGTGGGTGTTTTTCATTGGAATTAAGCAAATATCGAAATTGTGTTTTTCGGCCATTGCTTTGACTTCTTCAGCATTATCGTATGTCATTAGAAAATCGCCCTTGATCATGCTGCAAAGCTCGAAAAGTTTTTCATGATCAAGCTCGAAATGGTTATAAAGCCTTCTTCCTGCCTTTTTGCCTCCGGCCGTATATGGAGGATCGATAAAGAAAACGACATCATTCCTCTCCAAATATTTTTCCATAATCAACATTCCGTCAGCATTCTCAAATTGAATTCGTTTGCTAATGAGATTTAAGCTCCTGAATCTCTTTGCTAATGTTGCCGGATACCACCGTGATCTAATTCCTTTTCCATTTTCGCCATATTTTAGAAAACCGGCGCCGTTGGCAAGTATTCCGCCGTGGTATGTTCTATTTTTTAATATCGTTCCGAAAGCTTTTTCTTTAATATTAATAGGAAACTTACCTATTTCTTCTCTTAAGGAATCCTCGGTCAGATCAAACTTCAATATTCTTTCGGCAATCCAGTCGGAATATCCGTTAGTAACAGCTTGCCATACTGCCGCAATGTCTTTATAACTTCGCCGCGAAGACCCCTCTCCTTC
>DHQV01000096.1:0-2477 GCA_002408185.1 Deltaproteobacteria bacterium UBA5329 | reverse complement strand
TGGTAATGACAACCTAAAAGTGACCCACTGTGATCACGCAAAAATGACCCACCCCTGTTTTAGTTAAAAAAATATATACCCTTCATTCCTTGTCCCTTTTTGCCGGAGGTTTCTTCTTCAGACTCTCCTTCAGCCTGTAGCTGTCCCAATTACACATAACGATGTGGGCCTTGTGGGTCAGCCGGTCGAGAAGCGCCGCCGTCAGGGTCGGTTCCCCAAACAGCTGGGTCCAGTCGGCAAACCCGAGGTTCGTCGTTATGATCACGGAGGCCCTCTCGTACCTTTCCGCCAGAAGCTGGAAGAGCAGCTGGGATCCCTCCCGGGAGAAGGGAACGTATCCAAGCTCGTCGAGAATGAGGAGGCCGAACCGTGACATCTTCTGGATCATCCTGCCGACGGCACGTTCACTGCGGGCCTCGATGAGCTCGTTGGCAAGCCCCGCCCCGGTCACGAACCGGGTCCGAACCCCCTGGCGGCAGGCCTCGAGACCTAAGGCCGTCGCCAGATGTGTCTTACCCGTACCCGTCTTCCCGACAAAGATAATGTTCCTTCTCTCCCCGATATATGTTCCTTCGGTGAGCTCCCGCATAAGCCGCCGGTCAAGATTTATGGCGGCGTCAAAGTCAAAGCTTTCCATCGTTTTCATGAGCGGGAAGCGGGCGTCCCTTATCCGCCTCTTTAACCGGTTGTCCGCACGGGCATCAATCTCGGATTCTATCAGCGACGCAAGGAAGTCCTCGTATTCCGATCCGTTCTCCCGTGCCTGGCGTGCAAGGGCTGCATAGCATCGCAAAATGGCGGTCAATTTGAGCTGCCGCAGATGGTCCGTAAGAAGCGCTTCTGTCGCCGGCCTCATCGGACCACCCCCAGCTGCGCGTAATCGGCCACGTCGGGTATCATTGTTGCCGGCCAGCCTTGAAGAGGGACAAACTGCTCTTCCGGTCCCGAGTATATGAGTATGTGCTTAATCCCGTCGCTCGTTGAGACCGAGTTCTCAAGGGCAAGCTCCACCACCGCCTCGATATCTTCGGGAGGATGGTCCCTGTAAAGCATGAGAACAGATATAAAATCTTTTATTCCCGGTGTGTCTCCCTGCCTCTCTTTGAACCTCGCAAGAAGCCTCTCGAGGCACGCCGGCCACTCTTTCCGCCACCGGCGGATGACGAGCGCGCTATCGAAGGCACCGGGTTTGCGGCGTATGAGTTCGAGATAATGCTGGGGATCGAGCTGCCACTTGTTGTTGCCGAAGAGCCGTGCGTGGCTTGCTATTCTCCTGCCGTCATAAAATATGTCGACCCGGTCTATCGTGAGCTCGACCCGGACCTTTAACCGTACGTGGGATACCGGCACCGAGTAGTGGTTCTTATCGACGATCACCGTGGCGTATTTATTGACCCTGGTCTCCGAGACATACACGTTGCCAATCGGCACGGCGGGCAGAGGAATGAGATGTGCCTTTTCTCTTTCAAAGAGATTATCGACGCTTTCCGTGCGGCCTTGCGTACGGTGGGTACCGTGGCGAAGGCAGGCATTCAGAAGTTTCTCGTTGAGCTCCTCGAAGCTCTCCACAACGGGAATGGGGACAAGGTAATTGCGCCGTATATACCCGATCATTCCTTCCGTCCCGCCCTTCTCGTGGGCTGCAGCCGGGTTACAGAAGCGGGCATCGAAGTTATAGTAGGCCTTGAGCTTGCGGAAGCCCTCCTGCTCGATACGGGCACGCCCCATAAGGACCTTCTGAACGGCGCTCGTCAGGTTGTCATACACGATGGCGGGGAAGACGCCGCCGAAGAAGTTAAAGGCATGAACATGGGCGTCGAAGAACGCCTGCTGTTTCTCGCAGGGGTAGGCGCGGATAAAAGGCTTAGCGGAGAACTTCGAGCGCATGCAGAAGAAGTGGAAGGGTATCCTTGCCCCCTGCATTATCGCAATGGCGCGTCCCCAGTCGGCCTTAAGCCTCCTGTCCGCACTCAGGTTCGAGGACAAGATAAACGCCCGGCAGTTCCATCCCTTCCTTCGCCTTTACCTGGCGCACGTACCGGCGCACGGTCACCTCGCTCCCTGCGTATCCTTCCTCTTCGACGAGGCGCGTGTAGATCCTGCGGGCGGTGTGGCGCTGTTTTTTCGGGTTCTCACGGTCTTCCTTCAGCCAAACCTCTATCGTCTCCCTGTGCTTCTCGAGAACGGGGTATGACTTTACCGATTTTTGCCTGCACTCGGTAAACTCGCCTTGAAGGACCTTCCTGATCGTCACCCGGGAATGGCCGGTCTCCTTCTGTATCTGCCGGATGCTTTTACCGTATACCCGGTGCGCCGTCCTGATGTACTCGTACTGATCCATCGTTATCACCCTTTCCCTCCGGTCAAGTCGGTCTTTTCTTTAAGACCAAACTTACCAGAGATCGTTCTGGGGGTGGGTCATTTTTGCGTGATCATTTGCCCTTTAGGTGGGTCAGTTTTAGGTTATCACAACCAGG
>DHQV01000062.1 GCA_002408185.1 Deltaproteobacteria bacterium UBA5329 | reverse complement strand
AACGAGGTTCCTGTGGACGTGAATGCCCTTTTCTGAACAAAGCTTGGCGGATATATCGAGGAGCTTCGTCAACACGCCGTTTACGTCCGTTACCGTGGACTGGACCTGGGTCTGCCGTGAAAACTCGAGGAGGTTGCGGACAACGGAGCCTGCCCTCTTGATCTCTTCTTCGATGGAATCGAGGACCGGGGTCTGGTCGGGCCATGTTTTCTTGGTATCCTCCTTTAGCATCTGCGTGTTGAGAAGAGCACTCGCAAGCGGCGTGTTGAGCTCATGCGCGATGCCGGCCGTCAAAAGGCCGATAGCGGCGAGTTTGTCCTTCTGGATTATCTGCATCTCGAGTTCCTTCTCACGGTCGTAGGACCTCTGGAGGAGCACGATTACCCTGCTCGTGGCCATACAGCCAGCCAGTATCCCCAAAAACAGGAACACGGATGCAAGCGCGAGCCGGTATGCGTCTTTCTGAACTATGGATGCAGCCAGGACAAAAAGCATGAGCGGTGAAGATGACACCAGGAGAATTTCAGTGATTAATTTAAGCTTGAGCCCGTTGGATGCCATGAATGACCTCGGTTTTTAAGGATCTATTATAATATAACATAATCGCATGTTGCCATTTCTATGCCATTTCCCATTGGCCCCGGGTTTGCATAAGTAAAGACGGGTTGCGGTCGTCTTATCCGTTAGGAAGGACAGCAGTGCGGCCCATTTGCCGGTAAGGAAGACCTCCTTTCTTCCCGGTTCCATGTACCATACAGGAGGACCGCTCACAATGGAAGCAAACATCACGAAGGTTGAGCCGAAAGATGCATGGTCGCTCTATCCGACCGATATTCTCTTCCAGACCCCGTTCTGGAGTGAGGTAAAACTGCAACTAGGCTGGAAAACATTTGCCTTCAATATCGAATATCCGGGTGCAAAAGGCGATATCCTTATCCTCGCCAGACATCTCGGAAAGGGCGTCAGCGCAGCCTACGTACAGCAAGGACCAGAGAATGGCCCGCAACCGGAGGAATACGGCCCGTTCCTTGAGAATTTATCAGAAGCACTCTTGAAGTATATCGGAAAGGATCTGGCTTTCATACGCTATGATCTTCCCTGGCCGTCGCAATACGCGGGTAACGGCAAAGAGCCCGCATTGTACTCCGACGGGTCGATCAGGCCCGAACCGAGACTACAGGAAGTCCGCATGAATTACGGTACACGCTCGTGGAACCTCCGAAAGGCGCCTGTGGATATTACGGTGGCCGATGCCCTTGTCATTGACCTTACACAGTCCGAAGAAGAGATCCTGGCCAACATGAAATCGAAGGTCCGGTACAATATTCGCCTTGCCAGAAGAAAAGGTGTGGATGTGGCCTTTTGCGGCATCGACGAGCTCCCCGCATTTTATGACCTGTATTGCCAGACCTCGGAACGCAACAGGTTCGACACGTGCACTTACAATCATTTCTCCGCGCTGTACACTGCCCTTGCGTCGAGCCCGGACTCGTCTGAAGTTCATTTTCTCCTGGCGAAGCATCAAAAGGAGGTCCTCGCAGGCGCGATCATCACGATCTCGGGACAGATGGCAACGTATCTGTTCGGTGCATCGTCGAATCAAAACCGGAACATGATGGCGCCTTACGCAGTCCAATGGACCGGAATCCGCCTGGCACGTGAAAAAGGCTGTCTGATCTACGATATGGGAGCGGTTGCGCCTTATGCCAATCCCGAGCACCCGTTCTTCGGCATGCACCGTTTCAAGACAGGGTTCGGCGGAAATATAATCCACAGGGGCGGAACATGGGATTATCCCCTTATCAATGAGGAATACCTGGAATTCAGGAACGCGGAAATGCTCGGAAAAGTTTGACGAAAAGAACCACGTACCACGTTGTCCGGGAAACGGCTATGGCCGAGCGAGACAGGATCCAGCAGGGTATTGAAGATCTGCCGGAAATACAAGGAACAAGGAGGCGGAGATGAACGAAAAAAAAAGGATATTCAGAACGATGATAACACCGGTATTGAATGACCTGGACAAACTCTGCCGGCTGAGCGGGAACGCTTTTGTCACGATCGTGGAGGTTGAACCGGGCGAAGCGATCCAGGTATCATATCTTCCTGAAAGATCTATAATCAAACAGTCTTTAATAACCAGGCCCGATGCTGCTGTCAATAACGAGCCCTACAGGGTCGAGCGCTTAAACGAAGAGAACATCAATTTGGTAAAAGGGATACGCGCCGAGCGCGGATAATCAAGGGCAGCGAGGAAACAGCCATGATGTTCATGCCGACCGCCGGGTACCGCTGTGTTTTTCACAATACGCTGCTCTTATTCAGAATTGCAAATGGTTCAAGAGAATGGTACTGCACCGTCTGCGAGAAGAATTCGAACCAGGAGACATACGGGTGGTGGTATCCTTACCCGTCGGTACCATTCACGACAGCATAATAAGAATCCTAAAAGATCGGTGCATCTCTATCGCTACAGGTCCGGGTTTCACCGGAAGAAATGTATAGATATCCGTCAATGCACCCATGTTTCTCATTCAGCGGAATCGACCAGTTCATAATTCTTTCTTCGGGCATTGGCTAGCAAGAGATCAATGTTGTCCACCGGCACGCCAATCATCCGAAGGGTATCGTCGGCCAGACGAAGGCTGCTCTCTACAGCCTCGGGCAGAGCGACCGTCGCTCCCGCAGCCATCAACCTGCCGCTCGCTTCAAGGTCTCTGGCCCTTGCAATAACGGGTACTCCGGGGCAAAAATTCTTTACGTGGGAGATGGCCTCGAGGGCCGTCTGTTCGCGATCCACCGCAATGACAACAAGGGCCGCCTCTTCTACGCGGGCCTTTACGAGCAGCTCGGGGTTGGCGATGTCTCCGTAAAGAACAGGAAGACTGTCCTCTTTCCCGCGTGCTACGCGTGCCGGATCGTTATCGAAAACGATGAAGGGAACCCTGCTGGCATTCAGGAGTATCGCAACGACGTGGCCGGCACGACCGTATCCACCTATGATCACCCTTCCCCTCGCTTCGCCCTGGTCCGTGAGGAAAATGTCCTCTTTCTCTCTGGTCCTGCGAGAAAAACGGCCTGCTATAAGATCACCCAGTTTTGCCATCGCCGGTGTGAAAAGCATGCTGACCGATATGAGCCCGATGCCCGTGAGGAAAATCTTGTCATCGATGACTGCCAGAGCCCGCGCTGACGCCAGGAGAACGAAGCCGAATTCCCCGCCCTGGGCAAGGAGAAAGGACACATTTACAGCAAGACCCCGGTTCATGCCGAAGAAAAGGCAAAGCATGAACATTACACCGACCTTGGCAAAGAGGACGATCACGGCATACTTGATGAAATCATGCAGGTTCGCCGAGACGGCCGTGATGTCGATAGACATTCCTACGGCAACAAAGAAAAGGCTTAAGAGGACCCCCTTGTACGGCTCGACATAGGCTTCGATCTGCATGCTGTACCGGGAGCCTGACAGTGACATACCCACCATGAAGGCGCCGAGCGCAAGCGAAAGTCCTGCCCGATGCGTGGCCCATGCGGCAAGCAGGACCGCCAGTATCGTCACCATCAATAGGCCTTCCTTGTTCCGCTGCCGCGCCAGTTTTTCCAATGCAAAGGGCACCACATACTTGCCGAAAGCCCACACTGCAAAAAAAGCACCCAGGATAAACCCAAACTGTTTCCACCCAGGGATGTTTGCGGAGACCGTTCCCTGCCCTGCGAGCACCGGTATGAGGGTCAGCATGGGAACTACCGCAAGGTCTTGCATGAGAAGGACTCCGAAAGTCGCCCGGCCATGAGGACTGGCAATTTCGCCTTTTTCCTGCAATATCTGCATAACCAATGCGGTAGACGATACGGCCATGCTCAGGCCAAGGACCAGAGACGCTCTCCACGGGGAATCGGTGAAGAACACGCTATAACCGGTGATCGCGAGTACTGTGAACAAGATCTGGAGGGAACCGAGCCCGAAGATCTCTCGCCGTAAAGCCCACAGTCGCGAGGGCCTCATTTCAAGCCCAATGACGAAAAGCAGCAGGACCACGCCAAGTTCGGTAAAGCTTCGAACACCCTCCACATGGCTTGTAATGTAAGGGCCGGGCGTATGAGGGCCGACGATGATGCCTGCCACGAGAAGCCCGGCGATCGATCCCAGGCCCAGATGCTTGAAAAGCACGACCATCACGGAAGCTACCATGAGAAGAATGACTGCAGATACGATAAAGCTTTCAAGATCCATAGAACGAGAAAATCCTGTGTTCCAAGTTATGGGCCGGGCCCGCGGGCAACCTCGTTTGGTTTTTACCTTCCCGGTATAGAGCAATACCGCTTTTTTGACGAAACCACCAAATTTTAAACTACCACGGCTGAAGGTGATGTTGCAACGCTGATGCCTTTGAGCAAAGAAAATAAACAGGCATCTATTCAGCTTCTTCGTGCCGGCATACTTTGTAAGTGGACATTGCGCGTTTAAATGAGGCTAAGAACGGAAACCGATATGCCGGTTCGTTACCTGTACGCTCCAATCCCTACAAAAATGTTGAAATTGTCTTTACCGTTCTTGTGATGGATTATGATTTAAGTCGAACGATCATGAGTGGTTTTAGTTCTTTGATGGCTGTATATTCGCACCACAGAATTTGCATTTGACCGTCTTATGCCTTTCGCTGGGCTTTATCACCTGTTCTCTCCTGCACGCAAAACATCTTCTCTTAAGATGCAAAACCGTTCCCATAACTGATGCTAAAAAAATGTTTATCATCTGGTTCTATCCTTTTGGATCGGCTTTATCAGACATTTATCAAACCTTTTTCAAGACCTTGGGCAGGAAATTCTTGATATACTTTTCAACCAGATAAGCCGTGATCTCGTCTATGCGATACTCTCCGGTGATGTTTTCTTTCTTACCGGTTGTAGTAACCTTTTTCTCCCGGACCAATATTGTTTCATTAAGGCTGTCCGCTACAAAGCCAATGGCCGGATAAGGCGAAAAGTTGTAAGCAGGTTTTTTGTTATCGGCCGATAATATCAGGGTAATATGTCGATACTGCAAAGTCCCGCTTTCGCTTATGCTCTGGCATTCCTTGCTGATGACAGCTTCCTGTCCGCGGGAATGCAATTCTTTTATTATGCTCCTCATGACCGGTTCGATGACGGTTGTCATCTTCTGATCTGCATTCTTGAGGAATAGATATTGTTCACTAGCTTTACGGAGCGTTAGATTTTCTTCGCGGTACATAATTTAACCTCTTGCCAGGCTCGTTATGCCGACAACGAGCAATACGATAGTCAGAACCACAATTATACCTGCCGTGATCTTTCCCGTTGAGTCCAGCTTCTTCGTTTCCCAGTATCGTTCCGGACATATGAGGCATCCCGACACAACGAATAAATTGATCACGGGCACCAATATCAGGATGCACCACATCCGGTGGATCCTGATATTCTTCAAGCGCTGCGCCACTGCCCAAAAGGAGATGGGAAGGATCAAGGCAAAGGCCAGGACGAGTATCTCATTCAGGTGCTTGCCGCCTGTGTTGACCAGCATGATCCCGAACAAGGCCGTCATTGCAACAAGGAAGAGAAAATATTTCAGAAAAGTGTTTCGTGAAAAGCCCTCACAGGCTATTTCGCTCCGTAGAATTTGATTGCCCAAATTTTCCATAACATTTACCGCCTTTGAATAATATGTTCCGCAATGCCTATATATGACCGATATTTCTGACCGTGTCAGATACTTTCTTCGTTTAAGGCTATATTCCGATGTGTTTTTAACTGCTTAGGGTTGTTGGACCGCATTGGTGAACATGTAGCACCAGAACTTCATATCAGGCGCAGCAAGATCTTCCCAGGGGTCCCGGAAATGTTTGGCGCGGATTTTTTCTTCCAGAAAATCAAAGAATTTTTTATATTGCCCGTTATTAAAATCTTTATCGACATAGAGTGTATCAGGCTCGCACCCTGAGCTCGCCATATCGACAAATATCGCCCGTTCAAGGTACCATCGTTTGTTATACACGAGATCTATCCCTTCTGTGAGTTTGTCAATGTCGCGTTTACGGGTAGCACTTGTGGAAATATTATGTTTTTCCGAATTCTCGTTGAGCTTCGCAACGGCGTCCGCGCTGAAGCGAAGCGGGACTATATACGCAGGAATAGTATGGGGGCCGTAATAACCTTGCTTTTCAAGGTAGTACACGATCTGTCCGTATACCCCGTGCGGGAAAAATAACTTATCAATGTGCGGCCTGAGAAGTTTCTTGAATCGTTTTTTAATTTCGCTGCTTTTTTTCATTGAAATTCCCCTCGTTTGATATTGTGCCGGGAGCAGACCCCTGCCTTCAAATATGGCTGGTCAATTTTTCCCTTCCTTGCTTGAGATAGCGCGTGAGAATGTTTCTCAGCTATTGGTCTCTTCCGCCAGACTGAATGTGTGCATGGTTTTCCAAGCCCCGGAAGAATTCTCCATAAGGTCCACGGCGGTGCATTTTGCTTCGATCGGCCCGTGACGTTCCAGGACCCTCCTGACACCGTATTCTGCGATATCGGCGTTCTCCGCATTCTTGTCCGCTATTGTCAGGTGCGGAATTACCTCATCGTACATCCCCGAATAGGGCCGGTAAGCAGGGAATTCTTCGCATATCGCGTTTGTCATATCGGTGAAGTAGTGGGCAGGACGTGCCAGGAGAAACGTGGTCTCCGGCCATCTGCCAATATCATTTAGAAAAAATATGAATGGATGAAATGACGAGAAGACCTTACTTGCCTTTTGTATGGTACCATCGGTTATCAGTTCGGGAGCCTTGAACGGTGAAAGGATAACGATATGGGCAGGCGCACCGGCGACGGCCCTGGAATCATAATGTTTCCGGAGGGGGTCGACCATATTCTCGGCTTCCGGGACGCGAACCATAAATACAGTGATAGCCATTTTTATACCTCCATCGGTCTTTACAGGTCGTAATTGCCCAGCCTTTCGGGTTGGTAGATGATCTCGTCGATCTGTATGTTCACCTTGCCCGTAGGCAGTTCCCATTCCAATACATCCCCTTCCCTGTACCCTATAAGGGCGATGCCCATAGGCGCGAGGATCGACACGGCCTTTCCGGCCACACCTGCCTTGGAGGGGAATACCAAGATGAATGAGTGTTCCTCGCCAGTCTTTACATCCTTTATCCGGACGATGGAGTTCATGGTAACGACATCGCCCGGGATCTTGTTCGGTTCCTTTACTACAGCCCTGCGAAGCTCCTTCTTGAGTTTTTCAAGATACGGGGCCTCCGGCCCGCCGTGTACATCGATGATCGTTCGAAGTCTTTCCAGGTCATGCCGAGTTATGAAGATCTTGCTCTTCGCCATGTGGGCACCTCCTGTCGTCGTAACTGTTATTATTTGATGATGCAATTAACGTACCATCTTCCATGAACTCTTCGCAGGAGACAAGCTTCCCATCCCTGTATGTCTCGCATCGCGCAAGCCCACCGGTTGGATAATAGGACAGATGCTCGCCATTTGCCTTCCCCATGTTGAACATCCCTTCTTTCCGTAAATTACCAGCCTTGTCGTATATGACAAAATGGCCGTTCAATTCCCCGTTCCAGTATTCCGCCCGGATCTCGGCCAGGCCATTGTTGTGATAGCTGGTTAATCCCCCGTGAAGCCTTCCTTCGTGGAAATTCAATTGTATCCACAAGGTCCCGTCCCGCCGATACGTCCTGGACCAGCCATGCAAAAGCCCGTTCCTGTAATTGCTGTTTTCGAAGATCTTCCCGTCAGGGTAGTAGGCCATGCTCCTGCCGTTGGCTCGTCCGTCCTGGAACAACGAGGCTTCCTTTAAGATGCCGTCAGGGTAATATTCCTTTACCGTACCGTCCGGAATAACGCCTGATGTCTGGATGACATTCCCGTCAGTATCATAGAGTTCCTGGGCTACCTTCCGTTCGCCGCAATAATAGGATACCTGTGTATGGCGCCCGTCGTCTACGGGTTCCACTAACCTGGTGACCCGAACCATTGTGCCGTCATCTTTTAATGCCATCATGTTCCACCTCGCTTTGAAGTTAGTTGGTTGTTCTACCCACTGGCCAGCCAGAAGAAATTACGTCAATTTATTTGAAGTTTCGGTTGTATTCTAAAAGGGGGTTTTTAAAAGTCGAATTGTTTGTTTCTATTCTTAAGAACGGTGGATCACATCCATATGCCTCCTATTAACACAAATATAGGGACTTGTCAAAAGAACCTCGTTTTGACTGGCTCGACATGGCCTGATAAATGCATGGGTAAAAGCAAGTGATAGTTCTCATGGATATTTTTTATTCGACCAGGGAGGGTACATTATGGTCCGCATGCTTTTCGTCTCTTATGGAAATGCTTGTCGCAGTGTAATGGCTGAAGCGATAGCACGGAACAAGTTGAAGGGTTTGGCGGAGGTATCATCGGCCGGGGTGAATCCTGATGGGCCCGGCGATCCGGCTATGGCCATCGAAACACTGCGTACACACTTTGATATCGACGTATCCGGTCATATACCGCGCAGCATAGTGACCGTAGACCTCAGCGCTATTGATTGCGTAGTGGCCATGTCATCGAAGATCGTAAAAAGCTTGCCTTCGGTATCATGCAAATTGCTAGTTTGGGATATAAAAGATCCCTGGTTTGACGATCCGGAAGGATATCTCGACTGTGCCAAGGAGATAGATAGAGAGATCTCGGTATTAGCCATGGGGCTCAAGTATATGAGGATCTGATGATATGGGTTTATATTAAAAAAGCGGGCGATATCATAGGGATCAGGGTAAAATGCCCTTTTTGCCGCAAGGAAGTAATTATCATCCGTTTCGGCAGTGTATCCCTGGCCGCCTGCTGCGCACAAATGATTTATTTCAATAAGGACGAGTGACACGAGGAAGAACCGGACAGATGTCACCGACAACGATTTTAAAGTTGCCCCGCACTGCCGTTCTTTTCGGGACATTCGTTTCCATTCCTGTGCTTCTTCTTGACAAGAACAAGTACCAGAATTATGATCAATACCGGTATGGCAATGATCAAATCCAGGATCCCGAAAAGACCAAAAACGACGACACTTTCGAACCACCCGAAGCCAAACATGATCTCGCCCTATCTTTTTTATGTTCCGTTAAGGGAGACATGGTTGCTTCGCTGCCACGCAGACGTAAGACCGGCAACAATAAATATGGCTGATTTCTTCATATTACCTCCCTTTACTTAATGTGATGCTCAATTCTAAAGGTTGCCCCGCGGTTTGCTTCCCAGGACATTCCTTCGGCCGACAAATTCACGCGGGGGTCGGGTTGGTGAAGATTGTCAGAGTCGCTCCCCCCATAGTGGAGTTGTAGGACAATTGATTTGGGATATGGGGGAGCGGGTATTGGGATAAGCAAACGGTACTGTGGTGCTTGCATTTGAGGCCACCCTCTACAGCATACTTCTGCATGACAGGATTGGAGACTTTTCATAGCTATAGAGGAGTTGGTGGCCATCTTTAGTTATCCTTTACACGTTGAATTATGCCTTCAGGAGGGGCCCTCTTT
>DHQV01000085.1:65087-65215 GCA_002408185.1 Deltaproteobacteria bacterium UBA5329 | reverse complement strand
TCCTGCTCCATCCAGTCCATCGTCGCAGCGCCATCATCAACTTCGCCTATCCTGTTGTTGGCGCCAGTATAGAAGAGGATCCTTTCCGTTGCAGTCGTCTTCCCTGCATCGATGTGCGCCATGATCCC
>DHQV01000085.1:64341-64925 GCA_002408185.1 Deltaproteobacteria bacterium UBA5329 | reverse complement strand
GCCATCTTATGCGTATCTTCTCTCTTCTTGACCGCGCTTCCCCTGTTGTTGTAAGCATCGACCAATTCGCCCGCAAGCCTCTCCATCATTGTTTTTTCTGAACGTGCCCGCGAATAGCGAATAAGCCACCGAATGCCAAGGGAGAGCTTTCTATTGAGCCTGACCTCTACAGGTACCTGGTAGGTAGCACCACCGACACGTCTCGCCTTGACCTCGATCTCAGGCTTGATGTTGTCGAGGGCCTTGTGGAAAACCTTGAGACCTTCTTCTTTGACTCTTTCTTCGATGAGATCTATCGCCCCGTACACGATCCTCGATGCTGTGCTTTTCTTGCCATCGAGCATGACGCAGTTGATCAGTCTCTGCACCATCATGTCGTTGTACTTCGGATCGGGCATTTTTTCCCGTTTTGATATGTGTCCTTTGCGTGGCATTTCTTATGCTCCCTTGCTCTTACTGTTTCGGTTTCTTTGCCCCATACTTGGACCGGCTCTTCTTCCTGTTTGCAACGCCACTGGCGTCGAGCGAGCCTCTGATTATGTGATACCTGACACCCGGCAAGTCTTTTACCCTGCCGCCCCTGA
>DHQV01000085.1:64034-64239 GCA_002408185.1 Deltaproteobacteria bacterium UBA5329 | reverse complement strand
TTGTGGCCGATACCGGGGATATATGTCGTTACTTCGACACTGTTTGTAAGCCTTACACGGGCTACTTTACGTAATGCCGAGTTAGGTTTTTTCGGTGTCGTTGTATAGACCCTTACGCAAACTCCTCGCTTCTGAGGGCAGTTTGTCAAGGCGGGAGACGAGCTCTTCTTTTTGACGGCTTCTCTCCCAAGCCTTACTAATTGGT
>DHQV01000085.1:63162-63955 GCA_002408185.1 Deltaproteobacteria bacterium UBA5329 | reverse complement strand
CTAATTGGTTAATAGTAGGCATTAATACCTCCAAAAAAATAATCCCTTATCATCAAGGGATATAGGTCATAGTTGGCGCAAAAACGTTTGCTATATTAGCCGATTACCTCTTTTAATGTCAAGTCTTTTTTGGCATGCCCCAAAGAAAAAATAGTGCATCCGGTACTTCGCGGTCTTCCAAAAAATTGCAAAAAAATGTTTTTAAATGGTCCAACGAGTACCTAATATTTGTAAGTCACGGATATTATGTAATAAAAAAGCTAAATATTTTTTTTCACAATATCTGGTCCCATTATGTATGTATGGTACATTGTTGTTGACGTTTGTGATGTAAGTTACAGAAATGTCTTGACATCATTGACTTTAGTATAATAATTTTCTGGATATTCATTTTCGAGGCGATTCAAAGATTTCATTACCATATAGGGGAGGAAGGTGTATGTCGGATAATACGAAGGTATTCGGTATGTCGGCGGAGGCCGGGAGATGGCTGTACGTCGTTCTGGGCATTGTGGTCAACTTTTGTCTTGGCGCGGTTTATGCGTACAGTGTTTTCAAGAAACCCCTGGAAGAGATGTTCAAGGTAAGCGCCACCCAGGGCGGTCTGCCGTACATGATCTTCCTCGCCATGTTCGCCCTTTTTACGTTTGTAGCGGGTAAATTCATCGATAAGGTCGGGCCCCGCAAGGTTATGATGGTAGGCGGAGCGCTCGTTGGTATTGGATGGATGCTTACTTACTTTGCCGGAAACATTGGTTTCTGGTGGGTCATCGGAGCGTATGGTGTCATCGGC
>DHQV01000085.1:54907-63080 GCA_002408185.1 Deltaproteobacteria bacterium UBA5329 | reverse complement strand
ATGGTGTCATCGGCGGCGCCGGTGTCGGTATTGTTTACGGCGGCCCGGTTTCCGTTGCAACCCGTTGGTTTCCGGACAAGAAAGGATTGGCTGTCGGCCTGTCTCTTGCCGGTTTCGGGGGGTCAGCTATGGCCACCGCCCCGATAGCCTCCGCCCTCATTAACAAGGTTGGGCCGCTGGGGACGTTCGGGATCATGGGTATCGCGTTCTTTTTTATTACGATAATCCTTGCCCTTCCGATGAAGTTCCCCCCTGCAGGATATAAGCCGGCAGGTTGGAATCCTCCCGCTGCAGCCCCCGGTGTTGTCGGTACTGCAAATTATACGGCCAGCGGTATGCTGAAGACGGGAAGCTTTTACGGGCTGTGGATCTGCTACATCCTCGGTGCAACGGCCGGGCTCATGGCGATAGGTATTTCCGCAGCAGTCGGCAGGGAAGTCATAGGCCTCGACAAGGCAACGGCAGCAACCCTCGTCATGGTCTTTGCAATCTTCAACGGCATCGGCCGTCCCATCTTCGGCGCGCTCACGGACAAGATAACCCCGCGGTGGGCGGCTGTCCTTTCTTTTATTCTCATATTCGTGGCATCCGCGATGATGCTTGCAGCCGGCGAGGGCTCCATCGGCCTGTACGCGGTTTCGTTCTGTATCTTCTGGCTTTGCCTCGGCGGATGGCTCGCGATCGGCCCCGCAAGCACGGCGTCATTTTTCGGGCTGGAAGGTTATGCCCAGAAATACGGCGTCGTATTCAGTGCCTACGGCCTCGGTGCGATCATTGGCGGCATCATTTCCGGAAGTGCGAAAGATGCGTTCGGAAGCTACACGATAGCATTCTATCCGACGGCAGGCATGGCGATCCTCGGCTGCATCGTAGCCCTCATTCTTGTCAGGGCGCCGAAGAAATAGGTTTTAAATACTGCAGATAGCGAGAGGCATGGGAACATGCCTCTTTTTTTTATTGTCTCGTCAATATGAGGTATTCGTATTCGTACAGGTCGCCGATGAACTGACAGATGATCTCCTCTGAATCGCTGTAGAGGCCCCTGGATGACAGGACCCATCGCAAATGATCGTTCATCTCGGGCACGATGTAGTCGGCAAAGGGGCCCCGTCGTGTCCGGTATCCCAGGCGGTCCGCTATCGCCTGCAGATAAGAGAACTTTATCGTATATTCGTCGTGACCTTTGAGCCGGATCCTTCTCGGATTCCCGGTGGCGGAAGAGTCGAAATACGCCTTTATGTCGGGCGGCATTTTCCATTCACAGCTGTGCTCGCCGATGAATATGTACGGTACCCCCGCACCACAAACCTTCTCGAGCATCTGCATCGCGCCGATATTCAGGTTGAAGCGGGAAGATGGTTTTTCGAGGTCGTACATAGTGAAAAAGTGGCGGACCATGACGGCTATTTCATCGGATCGCGCTGTGTTGTCATCCAGGATAACGGGGTCGACATCCGCCAGTGTTGGGAAATCACCCAAATTCTCGTTAAATATGACAAGTTGAAAGCCCTTGTAAAAGATTTCCTCCATCTCGAGGGCATTATTGAGGTAATACACCGCGTCATTGCCGGTCAACGCTTCTTCCTGTTTTTTCAGGAGGGGCGGTGAAATGTCGAGCATGGAGGCGCGAAACCCCGGGTTCATCTTCAGCAGGTCTTTCATCAGGTAACCGTACCCGCCGCCGATCTCGAGGACCCTTGCAATACGTGCGACAGAAATATGGGCACCGAGAAAATCATAAAGAAGTTCCCCGTAGGGCGCATTTTTCTTGAGTACCTTCCGTATGGGGCTATCGACGGGGTGCAAGGAGTTGCAGACCGTAAGCTCCCAGCCGAGCGACTTGAGGTCCTGCCTGTGGTACTCATCGGTCGTGCTGAGCCGGTATAACGCGTTGTTTTCCGTGGGCATATTCCAAAAAAGAGCCCCCGGGATCCCCGGGGGCTCGAATTATCCTTTAAAACCCTGATCTTACTGACGGCCCTTTACGATCTCGTCGACAACTGACGGATCGGCAAGTGTCGTGGTATCGCCAAGCTGATCAATCTCGCCGGAGGCGACTTTCCTCAAGATCCTTCTCATGATCTTGCCGGAACGGGTCTTCGGCAGACCGGGAACAAACTGGATCTTGCCCGGTGATGCGATGGGGCCGATCTCTTTTCTGACGTGGGCAACGAGTTCTTTCTTGAGAGCATCGGTTCCCTCGACGCCTGTTTTCAGAATAATGTAGGCATAGAGGTCTTCACCCTTGACTTCGTGCGGGAAGCCGACAACGGCTGATTCCGCCACTGCTACATTGTAGGAGTTGAGAGCTGCTTCAACTTCTGCGGTACCCATCCTGTGGCCGGATACGTTGACGACGTCGTCAATACGTCCCATAAGCCTGAAGTAGCCATTCTCATCCCGCAATGCGCCGTCGCCGGAGAAGTAGAATCCCGGCTGCTGGACAAAGTATGTGTTGAAGAATCTTTCAGGCTCGCCGAAAACGCCTCTCATCATGCCAGGCCATGACCTGCCGATGCAGAGTTCGCCCTGCTCGTTCGTCGGTGCATCTTCTGCGGGTTTGGATGCATCCGAACGTGACTGGAGTGCGCGGGCGTCAACGCCAAAGAACGGAAGGGTTGCATAGCCCGGTTTTCCCGGCCATGCGCCAGGAAGTGAGGTGATGAGGATGCCGCCTGTCTCTGTCTGCCACCAGGTATCTGCGATCGGGCATTTTTCTGCGCCGATATATTTGTGATACCAGAGCCATGCTTCCGGGTTGATCGGCTCGCCGACCGAACCTAGAAGCCTCAATGAGGACAGGTCTCTGCCCTGGGGCCACTTTTCGCCTTCTTTCATGAGGGCGCGGATAGCTGTCGGGGCGGTGTAGAAGATGCTGACTTTGAATTTCTCGACGATCTGCCAGAACCTATCGGGATTCGGGAAAGTCGGGACCGATTCAAATACGATCGAGGTTGCGCCGTTGCACATCGGTCCATAGACGATGTACGTATGACCTGTTACCCAGCCGATGTCAGCGGTGCAGAAGAAAACGTCTTTATCTTTGTAGTCGAAGATATATTTGAATGTTGAATACGCAAAGACCATGTAGCCGCCGACGGTGTGGAGAACACCCTTCGGCTTGCCGGTTGAACCGGAGGTGTAGAGGATGAACAGAGGATCTTCGGCGTCCATCATCTCTGCGGGGCAGTTGTCGGTGATGTCTGCTGCCGCCAGTTCTTCCTCAAACCATGTGTCACGGCCGTCTTTCATCGGGACGTCGAAATTGTCAAGCCTCTTGACAACGACGACCTTGTCGACAGTGTGGCCCTGCGCGAGGCACAGATCGCAGGCTGTATCGGCGTTGGCCTTGGAGCTCACGGTCTTGCCTGAACGCCAGTAGCCGTTCGTGGTGATGAGCATCTTTGCACCGGCATCGAGGATCCTGTCGCGGAGCGCCTCAGCGGAGAAACCGCCGAAAACGATCGTATGGACCGCGCCGATCCTTGCGCAGGCGAGCATGACGACGGGAAGCTGCCAGATCATCGGAAGATAAATGGCAACCCTGTCACCCTTGCGGACGCCTTTCTTCTTCAGGACGTTCCCAAACTTGGATACCATGGAGAGCATTTCTTTGTAGGTCAGCTTAACGACATCATCTTCCGGCTCGCCCTGGAAAAGGATGGCAACTTTGTCTCCTTTGCCCTTCTCAACCTGGGCATCGAGTGAGTTGTAGGCGATATTTGTCTTGCCGCCAACAAACCATTCCACTTCGCCCTTGGCAAAATCTTCCCTGTTGACCTTAAGCCAGGGTTTGAACCACTGAAGTTCTTTCGCGATCCCACCCCAGAAAGTTTCGGGATCCTGAATCGACTGTTTCCACATTTTTTCATATTCGTCGCGACTCTTTACATAGGCCTGATCGACGAATTCCTTTGATGGGGGATACAGTCTGGTTTCATCTGTTACGTCTGCCATAACACAACCTCCTTATTGATTTTGGAATGAAGCTATTCGTATTCAGCTTAAGCTACCCGTATTTAGCTTATTGAACAGTCTATTTTAAACAGGCAGGGTAAACGATGTCAATAAAATTTTGTTAATCTTTTCACAATACTTGTGACTCAATCGGCCAAGGATAACGCTGGGTTTAACATTGCCGAACAGGAGAAGATGAATTATTATAAACAAAATATAAAAATGAAGGGAGACCCCGCCATGATCAGCGATTCGGCAATTAACCAAACGCTTCAGACACTTATCGAGGGCAACAAGCGATTTGCCGCAATGAAAGCGACGCATCCCAATCAGGGCAAGGAGCGCCGGGATGAGGTAAAGGGAGGCCAAAAACCGTTTGCCGTCATTGTCGGATGCTCCGATTCCCGTATTCCTCCCGAGATACTCTTTGACCAAGGGATCGGGGACCTTTTTGTGGTCAGACTGGCGGGAAATGTCGTCCATGACACCGCTCTGGGAAGCGTCGAATATGCGGTCGATCACCTCGGGGTCCGTCTCGTGGTCGTTCTCGGCCATTCAAAGTGCGGTGCAGTAACCGCCGCGGCCAAGGGCGGCGAAGCCCATGCACATATTGGAAGCATAACGGATATGATCCAACCTGCTATTGCCCATGCAAAAGGAAAGTCCGGTGACCTTATCGACAATGCAATAAGGGAAAATGCCAGGCTTGCTGCAGGGATCATTGCGTCTTCTGGCCCAATGCTTGGAAAAATGGTCCATGAAGGTAAGATAGCCGTCGTACCTGCGTATTACGATATAGATACGGGGATGGTGGAACTCCTTTAGGGGTCGTATTGTAAATCGTAAGTAGTTAAAGACATCTCATCCCGGATGCACAGGATGTTTTAACACCTTGCGACCGACGACTTACGGTCCAAAAGAGGAAACAAATAGAGTTTCAAGAACAGCCCGATTGCAACCATGATGAGGCTCAGGACCTGACCCATGCTCAAAGGACCGAGGACATATCCGAGCTGGGTGTCCGGCAATCTAAAGAACTCGCAAAATGTCCTGAACAGTCCGTACAGAATGAGGAACATCGCAAAGACATCACCATTCCTCTTCTTTTTGTCTTTATAGAACCAGAGAATAACAAAGAGAAGGAGGCCTTCAAAGAATGCCTCGTATAATTGTGACGGGTGCCGGGGTATAGCCCCCCCTTGAGGGAATATCATCGCCCATGGGACAGAAGCCGGTCTGCCGAACAACTCACCATTTATGAAATTACCGAGCCTCCCTAGGCAGATGCCGATCGGCGCTGTCGGGATGATAAGGTCCGCCGTAGCGCGAAAGGGAAGCCTCTTTCTGACAATAACGACAACCCCCGCAATGAAGGCCCCTGCGAGCCCTCCATGGAAAGACATACCCCCATGCCAAACCATGAATACTTCGAGAGGGTTTTCGATATAGAAGCCCAGGTTATAGAATATGGCATAACCGAGCCTCGCACCGACGATGAGACCTACGATAAGGTAGAAGAAAAGGTCGTCTATAGCCTCTTTCGTTATCCCAGGCTTTGAGTGACCTTTGCGCAGTTGATAGACCGTAAGACTATATGATGCGAAGAACCCAAGGATATACATCAGCCCGTACCATCTCATGGCAAAAGGGCCTATTCTGAACATAACGGGATCTATTTCGGGAAATTGAAGAATGACTCCTCCTTCTGGATTGGCCTACGTTCTATGTTCTACGTTCCAAGTTAAAAAAGGATTTTTCTTAAACGCAGAACCCGGATCGCGATTACCGGCCTTTCATACGCAATTCTCGTTGATTACCTTCCAGATATCCGACGCCTCCGTGAACACTATGCCGGGTATGCCGTAACCGGCGGCCGCATTCACGTATTCCGGGATATCATCGATGTAGAGTACCTCATGCCGCTCGAGGGACCTCTTTTCGAATATCACATCGTATATTTTTTCGTGGGGTTTCTTTGCTCCAACCTCAAATGATAATATCCATTCATCGAAATAGTGAATTATGGGATATCTTTCCATTATATATGAAAAATGTAACTCATTCGTATTGCTTAACAGGAAGATCGGGTAACCCTTGCTCTTCAGGTAAAGTATGATCTGTCTGACTGCCCGGTCTTCTTCAAAGATATGGTTCCAGATGTCTCTGAACTCTTCCGGTTTCAACTCAAGTTTATATTTGTGCATGACCTTCTCGATAAATTCCTTCGTAGACATCCGGCCTGTCTCGTAATCATTTATAAATCCTTTTTGATGGTTGAACAGGAACCGGAAGATATCGTCGGGTGTGCAGCGGTCTTTGACCAGGGACGTCTCGTAAAGCTTCTCGGCTATCTGACGATGTTCAAAGGGAAGGATGACATTCCCGAGGTCAAATACGAAGAGCTTAATCATAGAGGAATATCTTCACAGGTTGAAATGGCTCATAAAGGGACAGAGGGTCTTCCAGGTGCTGCCAGCCGGCGATATGGACAAATCGCTGGCTTTGATAACGCCTCCTCAGTATTCCGATCTTGTGACACATAAAGCTATCCCGCATAGCCATTTCTTCGTCGTACGAAAAGGCTGTCACACCTTTATGAAAATAGAGGTCCGCCAGGACCTGTTCTGCAGTACCGGACCCTGCGTGGCTATCAGTAAGGCTTTTTTGAATGTTCTGGCTGTCGATCAGTTCGTCGATCTTGCGCAGCTTCAAGAATGAAAAAAGGTCCATGTCGACAGGGTAAAGATCGGAGTTATTCCGTCTGCAATACTCATCGGCCATTATGAATTCCGCGGGAATGCCGATAAAAGAATAGAGATCTTCAAGGCGGGGATCGGCAGGGCCGGACCATTGAGGAGAGAGCGAGGCACATATATCATCCAGTCTTTTGCGGTACATTTCCTCGGTAGCTCGTCGGAAATCAAGGGAATACCGGGATATTTCACACGTGATCACATCCGGCCTCAATTTTTCCAGCCATTTACGGAGGGACTCCGGGTTGCGCACGTCACGGTGAATGATGCCGAGCATGAAGAAATCCCCGGGATTTTCGGGAAGTGCAGATGCCATCTTAAATTAACGCACGGACCTCGAGGCGTTTCAAGAGAAAATGGGGTGCAGGCTTCATTTTTTATTTTTTTATGTTGTGAATCGCTGTGGATGTATAATAGAATTTGCTCCTGTCATTCGTATGAAATCATTGATTAAAACAGCGCTGTTTCTTGTGTGTATCCTTTTCGCTCAGTATGTCTCGGCAGACATGATCATAGGCGGTGATGTCACGCACACCGTTGGCAAAGGGGAAAATCTGTACCGGGTCGGTGCCAAATACGGGGTTTACTGGAAAACCATTGCCCGGATAAACGGGCTCAATGAAAAAGACCCACTGGTCGAAGGCGCCATCCTTAAGTTTAACACCAGAAAAATAGTTCCCCGTGTCGTAGACACCGGCATTATCGTGAATATCCCGGACCGGACCCTGTATTTTTTCCGTGATAAGCAGCTCATGGCACTTCCTGTCGGGTTGGGCGCGAGCTACAAGAATGAATACAGCGACTGGAAAACCCCGGAAGGCAAGTTCCGAATCGTAAGCAAGCGGAAAGACCCTACGTGGTACGTGCCGGAATCCATCCAGATAGAATATGCTTTGAAAGGCAAGAACGTAGAGGAGACCGTCCCGCCCGGGCCCAAGAACCCCTTGGGAAAATACGCAATAAAGACGTCGTTGCCAGCTGTCCTGATCCATGAAACGATCTGGCCGGGAAGCGTTTACCGTTACATGAGCCACGGGTGCATCCGGATGCTGCGCGAACACATCGAGCAACTGTTCCCCCTGGTCGAGGTCAACATGCAAGGGGAAATTATCTACGAACCCGTTAAGATCGCCCGGACCGATGACGGCCGGACCTTTGTCGAGATACGCACGGACATCTACAGAAAACATAAATCGATGAAGAATTACACGGCAAAGCTGATCGATGCGCGGGGAGTATCAGATAAGGTCGACTGGCAAAAGATCGACAGGCTTCTCAAAGAAGAATCCGGTGTCGCCGAGGATGTAAGCCTTGAAAAGCACGCAAAACCGGGTGCGTCATCCGAGAGTGACCCTTCAAAAGCGGGCTTTACGAGCCAAGTCGTCGATTATTTCAAGAGCAAGTTCAACAAGAGCGATCAGGCTGCGAGCACGGGGAATAACAACAAACAGTGAGGAGCAAGG
>DHQV01000085.1:29641-54768 GCA_002408185.1 Deltaproteobacteria bacterium UBA5329 | reverse complement strand
CCTTGCTCCTCACTGTTTGTTGTCTCTTTTCAGGGTTCCAAAATCTCTCGTCCAGTCGTGCCGCGAATGTCTCGGGCTTCCTTCCCTCGTTAAATATCTGTACGTATACTGTCGGCGCCGACCCGGGTTCCAATCTTATTATCCATGTGGCCAGGGTGCGGATCTTCGAACCCTTCCTGGAGACCCTCATCATTGCTCCCGGCCCTCCCGAATTACGGTCCCGGCTCAGGGAGATAAAATCGTCGAGAGTGTGAGCCCCGGGCAACCCGCCCAGCAGCTGGTTAATTCTTTTGAAGCGGGCCAGGCTTTCATGGCTGATCTTTTCATTGGCATCAGCGAGACCCTCGGATGTATAGTGATTGGTGAAGGCGAATGATCCGTTGTCCTTCACGGTGATCGCCACATTCCCCCGCGGGGCCACTTCGACGGACATTATCTTCTCCTGGTCGGCAACGATGTATATTGCCGGATGGGTCTTCCGCAAAAAATCCCTCTGCTTATCCAATGAATCCACGGAATCGAAATTCTCGAGGATCCTCCGTGTCACATCCTCGACCGCAACATGCCGCTCGCTGCGCCGTACGCTGTTGGCAGAAGCGTTAACGACAACAAGGCCTTTTTCATTCACGGCCGCCACGACATAACCGTCGGCCTCGATATCGAGGATGCCGAGAAAACGGAAGCCCTTCACCGGGAAAACAAGCGCGAGTCTCGTATGCAGGGATGGTGAATTATCTCTGTTCTTTCCGACGATGGTCCCCTTCTCCGCAACGCTATCGCCGGCGGAGGCCCAGATAGTGCATGCGATCCCGCATCCCGTCATCAGAGAAAAAAGTATTGCACAACAGATAAACCCCGCGATGGTACGTGGCATGATTCCGGAAGTATAGCATAAATACCGGCGATGGGCGACGGGAGATGGGCGAGGGGAAACAGGGAATTATTTCCCACTGCCTATTGCCTGTTGTCTGTTGCCTGTTATAAAATACCTCCATGACAAAGATCGCCAACGATTCACCGGATGACAGGCTTGCTGCATTTCTTCTCGACCAGAGGCTGATCTCGCAGGAACAGCTTAACAAAGCCCTCGAGATACAGCAGGCAAGCGGCGGGTATCTCAGTGAGGTCCTCGTCACGAAAGGATTGATAGCAGAAGATGATGTCGCCTTCTCCCTGTCTGAGGAGTTTGACATTCCGCTCCTGTCGTCACTGAATGACCCCCTGCAGCCTGCCGGGGACCAGGAGCTGAAAAAGCTCATACCCAAACAATTCGCCTTGAGGAATTTTATCTTTCCGCTCTCCCGGAAGGACGGTATCTTCACCTGCATAATGTTCAACCCTCTCGATGTCATGCTCATCGACGAATTGAAAAAGATAACCGGTTGCCAAGTCAAGCCGGTTGCCGCTACCCGGTCGGACATCCTGCGGGCTATCGAGGGATTTTACGATACGAGCGCCGTCTCCCGTAAATACCATCATCAGGGACACGCAATAAACAGCATCGAACTGCAACCCCCGCTGGCGGCGGACGAATCGACAGGCATTGAAGGCATCCTCGCGCGTGCAAAGGCGGCGCCCGTCGTGAAACTGGTTGACCTTATGCTCTGGCAGGCAATTGACAAGCGTGCGTCGGACATTCATCTGGAGCCTTTTGAAGACCACATTTCGCTAAGGTACCGCGTTGACGGAAAGCTTTACGAAATGACGCCTCCGCCGAAGCATATGCACCTGCCTATTGTATCGAGGATCAAGATCCTGTCGCGCCTCGACATAGCCGAAAAGCGCCTTCCCCAGGACGGGACGTTCATGGTAAAGATCCACGACCGTACGGTAGATCTCAGGATATCGGTCATACCCACCATATACGGGGAAAAGGTCGTGCTGCGGATCCTCGACCGGACGGGGGTAGTATTTGACCTTGCCCAAATGGGCTTTGAAGACGACGATCTCGAGAAGCTGAAAAAAGCCATTTACAGCCCCTATGGCCTCGTCTTCCTGACAGGGCCGACAGGAAGCGGGAAGTCCACGACGCTCTATGCGATCCTGCAGGAAATAAAATCGACAGAGAAGAATATCGTTACTGTCGAAGATCCCGTTGAGTACAGGCTTGTGGGAATTAACCAGGTGCAGGTAAAACCGGAGATCGGTCTCACATTTGCTTCATCTTTGCGGAGCTTTCTCCGGCAGGATCCCGACATCATGCTGGTCGGCGAGGTCAGAGACCTCGAAACGGCGGAGATCTGTGTGAGATCGGCGCTCACCGGGCATTTAGTACTGTCCACGCTTCATACTAACGATGCACCGTCCGCTGTCACACGGCTTTTCGACATCGGTGTCGAGTCGTATCTCCTGGCGCCGACCCTCCTTGCCGTCGTCGGCCAAAGACTCGTAAGGAAATTATGCCCGGAATGCAAGGAAGCCTATGCCCCTCAGAAGAAAGACCTCGGCATGGCGACGTTCAATGCCGATGTCATTTACCGCCCCAGGGGGTGCCCTGCATGCAACAATACGGGATACCGCGGCAGGACCCTTGTCGCGGAGGTAATGACCACCTCGGAAGAACTCAAGTCGCTCGTCACACAAAATGTCTCATACCGCGATTTGCGCCAGCGGGCGCGGGAACTGGGTATGAAGACACTCTACGAATCAGGCCTCAGGAAGGTCGAGAAAGGCATCACGAGCCTCGAGGAAGTGATGCAGGTGACTTTCGGGATCTAAGATCGTCAGTCGTAATCCCAATCCAGTTACAATTACCATCATTCCGGCTTGCCGGAATCCGGTGTCTTTGTTTTCCCTTTCTTCAAAAATATTAATAAGCTATGTCGGACGTGGGATGCCGGTCCTTCTTTTATTAACACCTTACGACTGACTACTTACGATCTAATCAATCCACCCTGACTATCTCGTACGTCCGCTTTCCCCCCGGAGCATTGAAGTTCACTTCATCGCCGACGCATTTCCCCATGAGCGCCCGTCCGAGGGGGGACGTGATCGATATGGTATTTCTCTTGATGTCGGATTCATAGGGGCCGACTATCCGGTACAGGGATTCCTCGTCCGTATCGAGGTTTACAAGGTGGACTGTACACCCGAATTCTACTGTTTCCCCGTTAAACGTTTTTTTGTCGACAATTTCTGAATTCCTCAGCTGCTCCTCTATCTCGGCGACCCTTTGCTGAAGGAACTGGAATTCTTCCCGGGCAGCATCATACTCGGCATTTTCAGACAGGTCTCCATGTTCCCGCGCTTCCTCGATCGCCTTCAGGATCTGCGGTCTTTTCACGCCCAACATAGTCTCATGTTCTTTCTTTAATGCTTCGTAGCCTTCCCTCGTAATTGGTGCTTTAACTTTCATTGCAACTCCGGTTATGTGGGATGGAGTAAAAGACTACCCGACACAGCATAAATTATCAACAGATTTATGTCAGCATCTCTCTCAACGGGGTATGCGATGATAACGGAGTTTTAAGGGTCAAACTGCGTGGCGCAGCGCAGCCCGGAATGTCGATGAAATGAGGAAAAAATCCTTGACAAGATATTGCCTTGCCAGTATAACTGACTACAAGTGGTAAATGGTGTAAAAAGGTGGGAGATTGTTCATAGGACGGTACGAATATTCGATCGATGACAAGAGCAGGGTGAGCATCCCGGCCAAATTTAGGGAAGCCCTTTCCTTAAGCGCCGACTCCCGGCTCATTCTCACTATTCTCGACGGATGCATTGCGGCTTATCCCTACCAGGAATGGCTCCAAATCCAGAACAACATCTCCGCCTCCGGGCCCAAGAGTAAAGAGCAGCGGGCATTCCTGCGCTATTTTTTTGCCGGTGCGACCGAGTGCGCCTTTGACAAGCTGGGAAGGGTACTTATCCCCCAGGCACTCAAAACGGATGCACAGATCCAGAAGAACGTCGTTATAGTCGGCGTTGGAAAAAAAATAGAAGTCTGGGCAAAAGAAAAATGGGAAGAACTGGTGCGGATAGCCACTGCCGATCCTGATCAGATAGCTGATATAGTATCGGAACTCGGTCTTTGAGCGGCCGGGAGCATATCTCAGTTCTTTTCCAGGAAGTACTAAACAACCTGATCAGCACCGAGAGCGGAACATTCGTCGATGCAACAGTCGGCGCAGCGGGACATTCTCTCGGTTTGCTGGGAAGAAACAGAAAATTACATTTAATTGGCATTGATAGAGATCAGGAAGCTTTAGACCGGGCGCGCGAGGCACTCGCGGCATACAGCGACCGGGTGACTTTACTGAGAGGCAACTTCGGAGATATGAAGGAATTGCTCCAAAGTGTGGGGGTGAAATCTATTGAAGGAGCCCTTTTTGATCTCGGTATCTCGAGTTATCAACTGGCAAGCGGCAGGGGGTTCAGTTTTAACGATGACGAGGAACTCGATATGAGGATGGACAGAAGACAGGACCTTACCGCATACGATATCGTCAACTCCTACCGCCAGGATGTGATTGCACGGATCCTCTATGAATACGGCGAAGAATGGCAGTCACGCAGGATAGCGAAGGCCATTTTCGAACACCGGAAAAAGGACCGGATCCGGACAGGGCGCCAGTTGGCCGAGATCATAGCCTCGGTCAAAAAAAGAACGGGCAAGATCCACCCTGCTACAAAAACCTTTCAGGCCCTGAGGATCGCTGTCAATGACGAGCTTCGGAGCCTTGTGAAAGGAATGGACGGCGCTATTGAACTCCTGTCGTCCGGATCGAGGATAGGCATAATAACGTTCCACTCCCTGGAGGACAGGATCGTTAAAGAACGTTTTCGCAATGAAGAGGCATTAACAGTGCTAACCCGTAAACCTATCAGGCCAGGGATTGACGAGGTCCGGTCAAATCCGCGCTCACGCAGCGCCAAACTGCGTATCGCACAGAAAAATTAATGGGGGTGCTTTATGATGCACAGACCGAGAAAGATATACATAGATACATCGGACGACAAGCTTTTTGACAGTTTTCAACCCATTCTTTTTCTCGGATTTATGGTCCTGTTTGTCTTCGTTGCCAGCTATCTCCTCGTAAGCGCTCACAATCGTGCCCGGCAGGACCTCATCGAGACCCTCATGCTGGAACGCCAATTGCGGGAAACACACGAGAAATTAGCGTCCGATATGGCAGGCATAACCCGGTCACGGCTTCTCGCCTTAAAAGCCAAAGAAAGGCTTGGGCTCACGAAACCAAGGGAGGAAGAGGTTCTCGTTTTGAAATGAACAAACCGGCGATCAGGAAAGCCTTTATTGTATGCACACTTATCGGAGTTATGTACGCAGGGATTGCGTTCAATGTTCAAGACCGGTTCTCGATGAAGAGAACATACGAACCGGTGTCCGGCAAAACTCCCCGGAGCCTCAGCGTTGCCACGGCGCGGTCTGAATCGGCGCCCGTACCTCAGAAGAAAACCCTTGTCACAGACAGCAATACAGACATAGAGCCCTCATTCCTGATCGCGGTCCCCGTCATTGCCTTTGCCATAAAGGAAGGCTTCATAGAAAAAGACGGAATGGTCGTTATACATAAAAATGATGATGGCACCTCGTCAGTCTACCTGAAAAAGCCACTCGATATATTGAAAGATAAGGATAAGGAGGGCCTCAAGACGATCTCCAGAATCATCGGAAAAAAGAATGTCGAGGTCTTTTTGCACAGGCAGGGAGTGCAAATTCCTGATAAATCCCTATGTGTTGATACTATCACGGGAATCGGTTACAGTATTGACCGGAAATTGCTTATTAGTATGTACAACACGTATGTCGGTGAAGGCTTCGCTCCCCTCATGCCTTATGCCTCTGGCGGTTTTGAAGTCTCAAGAACAAATAACGGGTTCCAGATCAATGCTGTCCGGAATGAAAAAAACCTGCAGAACCTGGATGGCAGTCTTGCATTCTTGATGCCGGACCTTTCGGGACTCTCCATGAAGGCGGCCCTGGACAGGATCTCGCCGAAGGCCCAGGTAAAAATTTACGGTTCTGGTATCGTGGTCGACCAGTTTCCCAAACCTCAGGAAAAAGTTGAAAAAGAGACCCGGTGTATTCTCTACGGGAGGTCATTCCAAAAGTGAAACTCGGCAATATAATAAAGGGAATGGATACGATAAGCATCCGTGGAAATACTTCCCTTGAAATAACAGGAATTACGAAAGATTCTCGCAATGTCTCGGAAGGCCATCTCTTTTTCGTGACACAGGTTAGCGGCGCATATACAGAAGATGCTTTCAAGCGCGGTGCCAGCGCTGTAGTTACCGATGGCGAGATCACCACAGAGCCCTTTGGATGCGTCGTCTATGTCGGAGATGTCATGAAAGCCCTCGGACAGGCTGCGTCGAACTTCTATCATCATCCCGCGCGCAAGGCCCATATCACGGGCATCACCGGAACAAACGGCAAGACAACAACAACCTACCTTGTCGAGTCCATTGTCCGGTCCGCCGGCAAAGAGCCCGGGGTGATCGGCACGATCTCGTACCGCTATGCCGGGAATACGTTTAAAGCGGCCAACACAACACCTGGGGCGAGTGAAATAAACAGTCTCTTGAACGACATGGTCAATGCCGGCGTGAGCAACGTTATCATGGAGGTCTCGTCCCATGCACTTCATCAGGCACGAGTCGAAGGGATCGATTTTGACGTAGCGATATTTACAAATCTCACCCATGACCACCTGGATTATCATGGCACTTTCGAGGATTACGGGGCATCTAAAAGACTCCTTTTCGAAGATCACCTCGCACGAAGCAAAAAGAAGAAAAGATATGCCATTATGAATATTGACGATCCCTCGATAAGGGATTTCGTTATTGCCGCGCCTGTAACAATGCTCTCTTACAGTACGCGTGGATTTGCCGATGCCTGCCTTTCGGAATACTCCGAAAGCATCGACGGCCTGACCCTCACCATAAACCTGCCGGGGAGAAAGATCCCCATCGTCTCACCTTTAATTGGCATGTTCAATGCCTCCAACATTCTTGCTGCAGCACTGTCAGGCTATGCGACGGGCATATCGCACCACGCTATCAAAGAGGGTATAGAGCGTTTAAACGGCGTGCCGGGAAGATTGGAACGAGTACCCAACGACAGGGGAATCTCGGTCTTCGTGGACTATGCACATACCCCGGACGCTATCAAGAATGTGCTTTCAATTCTTGGACGCCTCAAGAAGGGAAGGCTTATCATCGTTTTCGGATGTGGAGGGAACAGGGATGCCGCGAAGAGGCCCATCATGGGGGCGCTGTCTTCCCGTCTTGCGGACGAGATCATTATTACGTCGGACAATCCGCGCAATGAAAACCCGAAACAGATCATTGCCGAAATCGCACGGGGAGTCGTAGGAAAAAGATACAGGATCATCGAAGACCGGAGGGAGGCTATCTTCGAGAGCATCCGTACTGCACGGCCCGACGATGTTGTGCTCGTGGCTGGCAAAGGCCATGAAGACTATCAAATCGTAGGTGACAGCATCCTGCATTTCAGTGACCGTGAAGTAGTCGAGGAGTATTTTCATGTGGCGACTTGAGGATATCATCACTGCGGTAAAGGGCACGGTGCTGAAAAAGGAGAGGGAGGTTTTTACGGGCATTTCCACAGATTCCCGCACGATCGGACAAGGCGAACTGTTTATCCCCATCGTCGGGAAGTCCTTCGACGGCCATTCATTCATCGAACAGGCACTGAAAATGTCCCGCGGAGGGACCCTGTGCAGGAACGACTACCCGGTCGCCCTTGCGGATGCCCCGGGGACGGTCATCCTCGTTGAAGACACAAACCAGGCCCTTCTCGACATAGCCCGGTTCAAAAGGGAAAGCCTTTCCGGGGCATTCATCTCCATAACGGGAAGCAACGGCAAGACGACGACGAAAGAGATTCTCGCCGCCATGCTGAAGAAAAAATTTCGTGTTCATTATAACGAGAAAAACCTGAACAATCTCATCGGCGTACCTTCAAGCATTCTGGCAATAACGGGTGAACCCGATGCGTGCATACTGGAGTTGGGCACAAATACGCCCGGTGAGATCAAAAAGCTCGCCGTGGTCACCGATCCCGATATTTCCCTTATTACTAACGTCAACCCGTCGCATCTTGAAGGCCTTGAATCTCTCGACGGCATCCTCGAAGAGAAACTCGACCTTTTCCGATACACGAGGCCGCACGGGAAGATCCTCGTCAATATCGACGACCCGGGGCTTGCGGTACGGTATCGCCACACAGGCCACGCCTCGATCACATTCGCTATTGAAAATGACGCATACTACCACCTGCGTGTGATACGCGACCTCGGTTGGGAAGGTTACGTTATATCCATAATATCCCCGGTCGGTACGATAGAAGCACGGACCTCCCTGCTCGGCCGACACAACCTTTACAATTTGCTTGCCGCGGCGACCATAGCATCCGTCATGGGCGTCGACCATTCATCGATCGCCAGGGCGATCGATGAATTCAGTTCATATGACAAGCGCCTGCAACCCATTGAAAGCTCTCACGGGTTTATCATAATAGATGATACATACAATGCCAACCCTTCATCGATGGAATGGGCTATACGGACCTTAAGCGATCTCCCGTCAAACGGAAAGAAAGTGGTGGTGCTGGGCGGAATGAAAGAACTTGGAAAGGACAGCACACTGTACCACAGGGAAATGGGCAAGTTCCTTAAGGATCTAAAAGATATCGGGCTCATAGTCCTCTTTGGTGAAGAAACCGCGGACACGTTCTCGGAGCTCGGTAATACGCGGGCTGTACATTTTAATGATAAAGGCGAGCTCATCGATTACCTGAGGTTACACCTCAATGCAGGCGATACGGTCCTGGTCAAAGGATCACGGGCATTTAAGATGGAGGAAATAGTGGAGGCCCTGAAGTAATGCTGTATTACGCACTCTACCAGCTGCATACGAAGATCACCGCATTCAACGTTTTTCGCTATATAACGTTCAGGACCGTCCTTGCGATACTGTCGGCCCTTATCATCAGTTTCATCCTTACGCCCTATGTTATCCGGAGATTCCACGAATGGAAGATACGCAGCGGAAAACGCGAAGATGTCCCCGACCGTCACGAGACAAAAAAGGAAACTCCGACCATGGGCGGGTTCGTTATCCTCATTGCGACCGTGATACCGACGCTCCTGTGGGCGGAACTCTCCAATTACTACATATGGGTCGTCATCTTTTCCCTCCTGTCGTTCGGGATGATCGGGTTCATGGATGATGTGCAAAAGCTCCGCGGGATAAACGGGAAAGGTATAACCGGCCGGACGAAGCTGTCGCTGCAACTGTTATTCGCCGCCTCCATCGGCGCAATGATCTTCTTCAAGTACGGGTTCAACACGCAGCTTACCGTACCCTTCTTCAAGAACCTGCTTCCTGACCTCGGGATCTTTTATATCGCACTGTGTATATTCATGATCGCAGGGACCTCGAACGCCGTGAACCTGACAGACGGGCTTGACGGCCTTGCGATCGGCCCGGTCCTCACTGTGTGCACGACCTTCATGATATTCTGCTATCTTGTGGGAAATGCGATCTTCTCACAATACCTTCAGATATTTTTCGTAAAAGGCGCCGGAGAGCTCACCGTCCTGTGCGGCGCCATGCTCGGGGCCGGCATAGGGTTCCTCTGGTATAATGCCCACCCGGCAGAACTCTTTATGGGTGACACGGGGTCGCTCTCGCTCGGCGCCGCACTCGCCACCATCGCTGTTATCATCAAACAGGAATTCCTTCTCGTTATCGCGGGCGGGATATTCGTCCTCGAAACGTTATCTGTCATCATCCAGATCTATTCTTTCAAGCTCCGGCGAAAGAGAGTTTTCAAGATGGCGCCCATTCATCATCACTTCGAGCTTAAAGGATGGAACGAGGAAAAGATTGTTGTCCGATTCTGGATCATTTCGGTGATCCTTGGGCTACTTGCCATGAGCACTCTGAAATTGAGGTAAAATGGAAATACCTGATCGCATACTCATCGTCGGGCTGGGCACTTCGGGAATAGCCGTTGCCCGGCACCTTTCCCGGCTCGGGAAAACGATCGGCATTGCCGACGAAAAGAGCGAAAAAGACCTCGCCTCCACCCTCGCATCGCTTAAGGGGACAGCATACACCGGTCATTTCGGACCACACCGTGAAGCCGACTTTACTGCGTATCCATTGATCGTCCTCAGCCCGGGCGTAGATACACAACTGCCAGTCATTCAGGCGGCCCGGAAGGCCGGTGTCAGGGTGACAGGCGAGATGGAACTGGCCTCTTCTTTTATAGGCGAACCGGTCATAGCGATAACGGGAACGAACGGCAAGACTACGACGACAAGCCTGGTCGGAGAAATATTTAACAAGGCTTTTTCAGGGACTGTTTTCGTCGGCGGAAATATCGGCAACCCTCTGATCAATTATGTTACGGACGGGAAGAAAGCCCCGGCTGTCATTGTAGAGGTAAGCAGTTTTCAGCTTGAGACGATAGAGAACTTTAAACCGTCAACCGCCCTGCTTCTCAATATTACCGAAGACCATCTTGACCGTTATCGCAGCTACGACGACTACAGGGCGGCCAAATACCGCATCTTCGACAAACAGACAAACGCGGACCATGCGGTCATCAGGCACGGCCTCGAGGTCGCGATGAAAGGCTCCCCACGCATACTCACATTCTCGACGACGGATGAGATCCCGGAAGGGGCCTTCGCGAAAGAAGGAACGATGTATGTGCGCATCGACGGGAAAGAATCCTCGTTCCGGCGTGGCATATCGCCGCTTGTGGGAGTCCATAATACCGAGAATATCCTCGCCGCTATCCTTACGGCCCGCATCCACGGAATAGACGATAACATCATCGAAGGCGCCTTAAGAACATTCCGGGGGCTCCCTCACCGGGTCGAGTTCGTGCGAACGGTCCGGGATGTCTCTTTTTACAACGATTCGAAGGCAACGAATGTGGACGCCACAAAAAGGGCCATGGAAGGGTTCGACAAGAACGTCATCCTGATCGCCGGCGGCAAGGACAAGGGTGGTAGTTATAAAGCGATACGCGAGATGAGCGCACGCTTAAAGGCCGTTATCCTTATCGGAGAGGCAAAGGACAGGATCGCCCAAGAGCTCTTCGATGTCATCCCGACATACGAGGAAAACGATATGACATCGGCCGTGTATACGGCCTTTTCCAAGTCATCCGCCGGTGATGTGGTACTTTTGTCGCCTATGTGCAGCAGCTTTGACATGTTCACGAGTTATAAGGACCGGGGAAATACATTCAGGAGGATAGTGGAATCGCTGTGAAAAAGATGTGTATCGCCATATTGTCCCTTATCCTCGTGTACAGCTTTTTCCGTGAGTTCACGCTGGCCAGAGTGTTGATCATACTTGCCGGGGCCGCCGCAGGCTTTGGCATCTCCCGCCTTCCCCAGCGCGCGATAGAGGGGATGAAGTATCCCCTTATTATTATTACCTTCATCATAACAGTTCTGTTCTTCTTTTACCCGCATGTCGTTATCCCCGAGATCGCACGGATGGCAGTGGTCTTTGTATCATTTTACGGCCTCGCATTCTACCTAATAGACATCGAGAACAAAAAGCAGGATTTTTTCAAGGAACTCACCGCGCTTTCCATCCTTTTCTTCTCGTCAGGCTTCAATCTCTATGTCTCGGGAAGTCTCATATACCTGATCTCGTACGCGCTCGCCCTTATCTGTTTCCTCTTCATTCTGGGCAGGTATCGTATCATCGCTTTTATCGCGGCTTATACGCTCATAGCCTGCTTCATGATATACCGGCAGAAAACGGCGATCCTGGGAAGCGGGCTCACCGGCCTTTCAGACATCAATAAGTACATGCTCCTGGGAACGTCCTTTGCCCTTCTCGCCATAAGCTTTGCCACGATAGTAAAGAAGAACACCTTTTCCAGCATGCTGCCGTTTTTTGGTTTCCTCTATGTTGCAGTGGACATTTTCCTGGTTATCGGGATGAAATTTTCGGCAGGCCTGTTGTACCAACCAATCCTTTTTCTCGCCATCATCGCCCCGCTCGCGGGAACAATGATGAAAACGGAAGGGGGGAGGCCATGAAGCTCGTGATAAGCGCCGGCGGAACAGGGGGGCATATCTTTCCGGGAATAGCCGTCGCAGAATCCCTCACAGCTCAAAATGCCGGTAACAGCGCCGTCTTTATAGGGACGCCTTACGGTCTTGAAAAATCGATCATTCCCGGAGCCGGCTTCAAGCTTCACCTCATCGAAGCCCATCAATTTCTGGGCCGTTCCATGGTCCATAAGGCGGTGACTATCCTGAGGATCATAAAAGGTATATTAATGTGCCTCAAGGTCCTGAAAATGGAAAGACCCGATGCTATACTCGGGATGGGCGGATTTACTTCAGTACCCGTTATTCTCGCAGGGAAAATGCTCGGCATGCCCTGCTTCATTCACGAACAGAATGTCGAGCCGGGACTCGCGAACAAGCTTTTATCCCGGATAACCCGGACCGTCTTCGTGAGCTTCGACGAGACGGCTGAAAAGATGGCGCCGGGCAGGACGGTCCACAGCGGTAACCCGCTGCGCCAGAAACTGAAAAGGATCGAAGGTATCAAAGATCAGGCATCGTTCGGCATCTTTGTCTTCGGGGGCTCCCGAGGCGCAAGAAGCATCAACGATGCCGTTATATCGCTTTTGCCTCACCTCGAGGAGTATAAAAACGTTGCCATCTATCACCAAACCGGCGCGGACGACCTCAACCGGGTACAAGAAGCATATGCAAAGACTAGTGTGGCCCATGAGGTTTTTGCGTTCACAAACGAGATGGAACGATATTATGCCCTGTCCGACGTCGTTATTTCGCGGGCGGGGGCCACAACCATCTTCGAACTCGCCTTTTTCCGCAAGGCGGCAATACTGATACCGTATCCATATTCAGCCGGCAACCATCAATGGCAGAATGCGGCATATGTGGAAAGACAGGGCGGGTGCCACCTGGTAAATAACGACGAAGCCACGGGCGAAAGGCTGTTCGGCCTGATCCGACAGCTCATGAAAAATAGAGAGCTTATAAGGCAAATGGGCAAGAACCTGGGCAGGATATTCGTGGACGATGCCGCATTACGTATCATCGGAGGAATAGAACATGGTCTTTCATAAGATCGAACGCGTCCATTTTGTGGGCATAGGCGGCATTGGAATGAGCGGAATCGCAGAGGTCCTGATAAACCTCGGTTTTAAAGTGACCGGCTCCGATGTTCGCCGAACCGATATAACAGAACGGCTCACATCCCTCGGGGCTGTCATTTTTAAGGGCCATCGGGAAGAAAATATCATCGACTCGGATGTCGTCGTTGTCTCTTCGGCCGTAAGGCCCAACAATCCCGAGGTGAAGAAGGCCCGGGAGCTTTTTATCCCTGTTATTCAGCGGGCCGAGATGCTGGCCGAACTGATGCGGATGAAATATTCTATCGCGGTTGCAGGTGCGCATGGAAAAACCACGACGACATCCCTCGTTTCTTCGATCCTTGGCCACGCGGGACTCGACCCGACGTGCGTCATAGGAGGGAGGCTCAACAGTCTCGGGAGTAACGCGAAACTCGGTGACAGCAAATTTCTCGTGGCAGAAGCGGACGAAAGCGACGGCACTTTCCTGCTTCTTTTCCCCACAATTGCCGTTACAACGAACATCGATCTCGAACACCTCGATTTTTACAAGGATATAAACGAGATAAAGGCCGCATTCCTTGCGTTCCTGAACAAGGTGCCGTTCTACGGCCTTAATATCCTCTGCATAGACAACGCCAATATTCAGAGCCTTATACCTTCGCTGAAGCGCCGATATATGACCTACGGCCTTTCAAAACAGGCCGACCTCAGGGCCGACAGTATCTCGTATGAGGGGTTCGTCACAAAATTCAAGGTCATCTATAAAGGTTACGATCTGGGAGAGATCGAGCTCAACCTCGCCGGGACACACAATGTCGTCAATGCGCTTGCCGCCTGCGGCGTGGCCATAGAGCTCGACATACCTTTCCATACCATCCAGGAAGCACTGAAAAGTTTTTCGGGCATCCATCGGAGGCTGGAAATTAAATACGACGGCGACATCAAGCTGATAGACGATTACGGACATCACCCGACAGAGGTCAAAGCCACCCTCTCCGCCGTGCGGAAGATGTGGAAGGGCCGGATCATAGTTGCATTTCAGCCGCACCGCTACACGCGGACCCGGGGTCTCATGGACGATTTTGCCAGCTCTTTCAACGAGGCCGATGTCCTCGTCGTGACCGAGATCTATGCGGCGTCGGAAGACCCCATTGAAGGCATCAACGGATCGAGCCTTGCTGAAAGGATACGCGCAAGCGGGCATAAGAATGTGATATTCGCCCCGACACGAGATGATGTCGCCAGGAAAATCCTGGAAAATGCAAAACCCGGGGATGTCGTGATCACGCTCGGTGCAGGGGACCTGTATAAGATCGATGAGAAATTGAGAAAAGCGTGGACTGGAAAGAAATAAAAGGAGCGATATTGAAAGACGTGCCCATGAAACGGTACACCTCGATGCGGATCGGCGGACCGGCAAAGCTGCTTTTGTACCCGGCAGACAGGACAGACCTTCTGGCAATGGTGTCACGGTTGCAGGATTCCGGCACTCCGTATCGTTTCCTTGGTAACGGAACGAACATTATCGTGAGTGATAATGGCATCGACGACGCGCTCATACGGATAGCACGGATGAGCAGGCTCCATTTCACGAAAACGAAAGATGGCGCCATCGCCGAAGTTGGAGGGGGTTTTCCCCTCAAGAGGTTCATTGGTGAATGCGCCAAAAGAGGCTTCGGCGGCCTTGAAAAATTGTATTGGATACCCGGGAGTGTGGGGGGCGGCATCAGGATGAACGCAGGAAGTTTCGGCCAGTCAATATCCGATACGCTGACCGGTATCGATATTCTGAACGAGCGGGGTGAGATCGTAGAAAAACAAACGGAGCGAGGTGATTTCGGATATCGCGCATCCATTGTAAAGACATCCGAATGTGTCCTTGCCGGACGATTTAGCCTGAAGCACGCCGATAAGGACCAGCTTCAAGCAGATATGGACTACGTTTACCGGGAAAGAAAGCAGCGCCACCCCATGGAATACCCGTCCGCCGGTTCCGTATTCAAGGCGGTGAACGGACAATCGGCATGGTGGTTCGTGGAAAAGGCCGGCCTTCGGGGGTACCGTATCGGCGATGCATGTGTTTCGGACAAGCATACCAATTTTATTGTCAACATGGGGCACGCCAAAGCACGGGACATTGCGGCCCTTATCAAAAAGATAAAGGATGAGGTCCTCTCGAAGCTCGGTGTTGCGCTCGAAGAAGAGGTGGAACTCTGGGGGTTCAATGGATAAAGAGGCACTGGGAAAAATGAAGATCGGTGTACTGCTCGGCGGCAGGTCATCCGAGAGGGAAATATCGCTAAAAAGCGGTAAGGCCGTGCTTGATAGTCTCCTGCGTTTGGGATACAAGGCTATTGCGATTGATGCTCGAGATCATCTCGTCGACACTCTCCAGAGAGAGAGTATCGGTGCCGCCTTCATCGTGCTGCACGGCAGATGGGGAGAAGACGGCACCGTCCAGGGACTTCTCGAGATAATGGGCATACCGTATACAGGCCCGGGTGTCCTCGGGTCGTCCACGGCGATGGACAAGGCCGTAATGAAATTCATCCTCCAAGCTGCGAACATCCCCACTCCGGACTACGTAATAGCTACCGCCGGCGACAAGATAAGGCTCAAACCGCCCTTTGTCGTGAAACCTGCGAATGAAGGATCAACGATTGGCATATCTCTCGTCCACAAGAAGGAGGACCTCCCGGCGGCGATGGATCTTGCGCTCAAGTATGACAGAAAATTGGTCTTAGAGGAGTTTATTGCGGGGCAGGAGATCACGGTAGCCGTGATCAACGGAAGGGCGCTGCCCGTTATCGAGGTAAGGCCGCACTCCGGTTTCTATGACTTCGAAGCCAAATATACGAAGGGAATGACCGAGTATATCGTTCCCGCCCGGATATCCAGGACGATGACAAAGAAAGCGCAGGCCGTTGCCCTCGATGTCAGCCGCCGGTTCGACCTGACGGGATGTGTGCGCATCGATATGATTGTCAGGGAAGACGTCCCCTACGTGATCGATATCAACACCTCGCCCGGTATGACAGAGACGTCGCTTGTCCCGAAGGCCTGGGCCTGTGAGGGAAGGACTTTTGACGAACTGATCGAGGAGATACTCCAGGGAGTTTCGCTCAAGATATGAAGAGGTTTCTTTACATACTGTTTCTCGGACCGGTCTGTATGCTCTCGATGCTGTCGATCGCCTACCTGTTCTCCCGGGAAGAACCGCTCTTTTTCCTGCAGAATGTAAAGGTGAACGGTTTGAGCCAGCTCGGGGACAAAGAAACCATGGCCAAGATCCAGCCGTACCTCACCCAAAACATCTTCAAGGTCGATGTGGGGAAGGTCCGCGAAACGCTGAGAGCGCATCCGTTCGTCAAAGAGGTCAGCGTGAAAAGGGTTTACCCATTCTCCCTTGTTATCGATGTAAAGGAAAAGAGACCATCCGCACTGTGGGTCACACATGACGGCTCGATACTGGTGCTCGACGAGAATGGCGAAGCTTACCGTTTTCTGGGAAAAGATGACGTCAAGGGGCTCTATCTCATAAACACTCGTGAAAAATCGGATGCGGAAAGCGTCTTTCATGAAACGAACAGTTTTATCTCGGAAGGTATAATCAAAAATGGACAGCTTTCCGAGATATCTTACAACAACGGAAATCTTACGATGTACGGGTTCAATGATGGCATCGAGATCATCCTCGGGAAAGAAGACCACAAGACCCGGTTGAAACGGGCCATGGCCGTGCTCAGGGACGCAGGAAAGCGCGGTCTCATCATAAAATGTATTGACGCGCGCTTTGAAAAAGGCGCGATAATTCAGGAAAAGAAGGGGTGAGGCGGGTGAAGGAAGAGGAACAGCTCCTTGTGGGGCTCGATATAGGAACGACGAAGATCTGTGTTGTCGTGGGCAAGGCGTCGGAGGATCAGGTCAACATAATCGGCATCGGATCACACCCTTCAACCGGTCTGCGCAAAGGCGTCGTTGTGAACATGGACAGCACTGTGAACTCTATCAAAAAAGCTGTTGAAGAAGCAGAATTGATGGCCGGTATAAAGATCGACTCGTGTCTCGCCGGGATCGGTGGAGCGCACATAAAGAGCTTCAACAGCAACGGCGTTGTCGCTGTCAAGGACCGTGAGGTCCGTCCCGATGATATAGATCGGGCTATTGACGCGGCCAAGGCGGTAGCCATACCCGCCGACCGTGAATTGATCCATGTCATCCCACAGGAATTTATCGTAGACGATCAGGATGGTATACGCGACCCGGTCGGGATAACGGGGGTCCGGCTGGAAGTAAAAGTGCATATCGTTACGGGGAGCATCTCCTCCGCCCAGAATATCATCAAGTGCTGCAAACTCGCGGGGCTTAATGTAGACGATGTGATACTCTGCCAGCTTGCATCCGCGGAAGCGGTCCTCACGCCGGAAGAAAAGGAGATCGGCGTGGCCGTAGTCGACATCGGCGGCGGTACAAGCGATATCGCCGTGTATGCGAACGGGGCGATAAAATATACATCAGTCCTGCCTTTTGGCGGAAACAATATTACGAACGACATAGCGATAGGGCTGCGCACACCGATCGATGACGCGGAAAAGATCAAGAAAAAATACGGCTGCGCCATGGCCGGCCTCGTCGGCCAGAACGAAACGATCGAGGTGCCGAGTGTCGGCGGAAGAAAGCCGCGGACCCTTCAGCGCAAAACCCTGGCAGATATCATAGAGCCCAGGGTGGAAGAAGTGTGCTCGCTTATATACGAAGAGATCAAGAAATCAGGACTTGAAAAGCTCCTGGCATCGGGCGTCGTCCTGACGGGAGGCTGTTCAAATCTCGATGGACTGCCCGAGATGGCAGAGAACATATTCAATCTTCCCGGCCGTAAAGGCGACCCTATCGGTGTGGGAGGCCTCATAGATGTTGTGAACAACCCCGCATATGCTACGGCTGTCGGGCTTTTGCTTTTTGGTTTCAAGGAAGGTCGAGGAAAAAAACGCGGCTTTGACGCTGCACGCTCGATGAAACGGCTGTTCAGCAACCAGCGTCTGCTTACGAAAATGAGAGATTGGTTCAAAGAAATCTTCTAGGAGGTGCGAGGTGGGTGGAATGTTTTACATGGACGAGAGCAACGGTTTTTCAGCAAAATTGATCGTCGTGGGGGTAGGCGGAGGAGGGTGCAACGCACTCAACAACATGGTCGAGGCAGGTATTAGGGGGGTTGATTTCATCGCCGTCAATACCGATATCAAATCCTTAACCACATGCAAGGCGCCGGTCAAGATCCAGATCGGGACAAAGCTGACCGAAGGGCTCGGTGCGGGCGCGAATCCCGAGGTGGGCAAAAAGGCCGCGCTTGAAGATGTCGACAAGATAAAGGACCATTTGAAAGGCGCCCACATGGTCTTTATCACCTGCGGGCTCGGCGGGGGAACGGGCACGGGGGCGTCACCTGTCATCGCCGAGATCGCGAGGGAGGTCGGGGCGCTCACGGTGGCGATCACGACAAAACCATTCGCATTCGAAGGAAAAGACAGGATGGCGCAGTCAGAGAACGGGGTCACTCAGCTCAAGTCGCGGGTCGACTCGCTTATCACGATACCTAACCAGAGGCTCCTTTCGATCGGCGGAAAGCACATGACGATCATGGAAGCCTTTCTGAAGGCCGACGAGGTCCTTCTCAATGCGGTGCGTTCGATCTCCGATCTCATCGTCGGGTCCGGCCATGTCGTCGTCGACTTTGCCGACGTCAAGACGATCATGAGCGAACGGGGAATGGCCATCATGGGTATCGGCGAGGCACAGGGCGAATCGAGGGCCCGTGATGCGGCGCAAAAAGCGATCTCAAGCCCGCTTCTTGAAGATATCTCCATCCACGGTGCACGCGGAGTCCTTATCAACGTCACCGGCAACACGGACATGACGCTGATGGAGGTCAGCGAAGCTTCGACACTGATACAGGAACAGGCCCATGAAGACGCAAAGATCATCTGGGGCCTCGTTTACGATCCCTCAATGCAGGATACGATCAGAATTACCGTTATAGCAACCGGTTTTGAAGAACCGGCGGCCATCGACGACGACAAGGTCGAGCCTTTCCTGAAAGGGAAACTTTTCGACGAAGAAAATGTCCCCTCCTTTATGAGAAAGAAAGTAGCGATCGATTACAAGGTCGATTACAAGGAAATCCGGCATAAAAGCGAGGCCATCGACATTGACGATGATCGGTATGATATCCCGACATTCTTAAGGAAGCAGGCAGATTAATGTCATGGAAATAGCAGCCCCAGGCCGCGGACCGTGCCTCCCGACACCGGCAGCCCTGGGTTGGAGAAAGTACGCATAGGGCATGGCTTCGACCTCAATCTGCACTAACCTCCTGAACCTGGAGGGCGGCGAAAACTCTCGTCCCGCCGCCCTCCCACCTCGTTTTGGGTCAAAGCCCCATCCCTCCGTCAGCCCTTGGCGGTCCTCCCTTGAAGAACGTTTCTTCTCATACTGTGCAGTCTATCGGTACACCCGGGATGCGTGCCTACCACCCTTTCGGTGATTTATGGTATTGTAGTTACATATGTCACAAAAAGACAAGAACAGGAGCAATGCCGGCTGGAAGGAACATCTGGCCCGCGAACAGGGCGCGGTCCGCAAGAAATGGGGTGGGAGAATTCCTGTTGCGGTCGTCTTTCCTAATTCATACCATGTCGGCATGTCGAACCTTGCTCTTCACATCCTCTACAGGGCTTTCAACGAGCGCGATGATGTTGTGTGCGAGAGGTTCTTTTACGAAGACGGGATGCCGCTTGTGTCTGTTGAAAGCTCGCGGCCTCTTTCATCATTTGCCGTAGTTTTTTTCACTCTTTCCTTCGAACTCGATTATCCCAACGTTGTCAAAATATTAGAGCGGTCTTCCCTGCCCGTTTTCTCGAAGGACCGTGACGACCGTTCTCCCCTGATAGTTGCCGGCGGGATCTGTGTGATGGCCAATCCCGAACCTGTTTCGGCATTTTTCGATCTCATGGTGCTGGGCGATATCGAGGCCACCCTGCCTCAATTCATGGACCGCTTCACGGCCTTGAGGGGCCTCGACAGGAAAAAGATCATCATTGAGCTTGAAGCCCTTCACTTTGTGTATAACCCGGCTTCCCTCTCCATAAGATACCGGGAAGACGGGCAGATAGGAGCCTTTGACCCATCTGGTTTTTCGGTGACCATCGAACATTATTCCGGGGACACCCTTGGCACATCCGCGATCATTTCGCCCGACACGGAATTTGGCAATATGGCCCTCATCGAAGGAACACGGGGCTGCCCGTCCCGGTGCTCCTTCTGCCTGCTCGGCAACCTTTACACGTTCCGTTCCGAAGATATACGGACGACGACCTTCGATATAAAAGACGCAGGTATTATTGGAGGAGGGATATCGTTTCACCCGCACATTGTCGAAATTGTTGAGAGCCTTCGCAAGCGGGGTATCGGGGTGCACCTGCCGTCACTTCGCCTCGACGAGGTCCCCATAGAGCTTATTGAACTCATCAAGGACGATGTCCGGACACTTACATTCGGTATCGAAGCAGGCACGGAATCCTTGAGGGCATTTCTTGGCAAAAAAATTACCGATGACGAGATACTTTCCCGCATCGACGCAATAATGAAATTGAAGTCTTTTAATCTCAAACTGTACTTTATGATCGGTATCCCGGGCGAAAACCTCAATGAGGTTGACGTAATACCGGAACTTGTCAAAAAGATTCGCCATGTCATGATAAAACACGGGGCACCGCGGGGGTCTCTCGGAAATATCACGGTCCATGTAAGCCCCCTTGTCCCTAAAGCGGCAACCCCTTTTCAATGGATCCCCATGGCAGACATGGGCGAACTCAAGGACAAGATCACCCGTCTGAGGACCGCTTTCAGGAAAATAGACAACACGGTATTCACACACGATTCGGTAAAGTTCAGCTTCATGCAAGCTGTCCTGTCCCGCGGAGACCGGAGAGGATCGGACATAATTGTCCGCCTGGCACACGGTGAAAACCTGAACAGGATCGTCCGGGAAAGCTCGCTTAACCTGAATTTCTACGCCCTGCGCGAACGTTCGCCCGACGAGATCTTCCCCTGGGATTTCATTCTGGGACCTGTCTCAAAGGAAAGACTGCTTAACAGACTCGAAATATGCTGATATTTAAACGATATAACGCGTCATTGACTTTTATCTTTTCATACTATACGATTGTTCAGTTATTTTTCCGTGAAAAATCCAAGGGGGATAAAAAATGTCCAATCTTAATAAAGTATTGCTCGTAGGCCGCCTCGGCAGGGACCCTGAGCTACGGTATACCACCGATGGTACACCCGTCGCATCATTTACAATGGCCACGTCTGAAAGATACA
Organism: Deltaproteobacteria bacterium UBA5329; assembly: GCA_002408185.1. GTDB lineage: Bacteria > Desulfobacterota > Syntrophorhabdia > Syntrophorhabdales > Syntrophorhabdaceae > Delta-02. Next base: position 33,248 of record DHQV01000085.1, on the reverse strand, counting down.
AAGATCGGTCCGGCGTGAGACAGGAACGTACGGAATGGCACAACATAGTTGCGTGGCGCAAGCTTGCGGAAATTGCCGGAGAATACCTGAGAAAGGGATCCCTCGTTTACATTGAGGGCAGGATACAGTCTCGCGAATATGATGGAAAAGACGGGATCAAAAGAAGGGTGTATGAGATCGTCGCTTCCGATATGAAAATGTTCCCCACCGGTCAGGGTCAGGTTCAGAACCAGGGTTATTCGCAGGAAGAACGCAAAAGTTTCGGTTCCTCACGATCACAAAACGAAGATGATTTCGTACCGGAAGATGACGTGCCGATGTAGGAAACACCGGCGAAAGGCAAACGGCTAAAGGTTATAGGAATGAAAGCCCGATAATTACTTCGGTTCTTCTTGATACGACACGGGAGTTTCTTTAGCGGGCGGTAAATTTTCCTTTTCAGTCGTGGATGTGGCAGACGCTTCGGTGATCTCCTCGGGCGGGGCTGCTACTACCTCTTCATATTCAGGGACCACGATGCCACGTTTTGCCATAATGCTGTAAATGACCTTTGCCCGCCTCTCGACATACTTCGATGTACCGTCCACCCGGTAGCGCCTCGGGTTGGGAAGCACAGCCGCCAGTTTGGCCGCTTCTTCGGCCGTGAGCGCCGCCGCCGGCTTTCCAAAATGCCTGCGGGCTGCTACCTCGGCACCAAACACGCCCTCACCCCATTCAACAACATTGAGGTATAGTTCCAGTATCCGCCGCTTTGTCAGCGCCCTCTCGAGCCTCCAGGTGATTATGGCCTCTTTGATCTTGCGGACGGGGTTCTTGGCGGGTGTTAAATAAAGATTTTTCGTGAGCTGCTGGCTTATCGTGCTTCCGCCCAGCTTGAACTTCCCTGATTCGAGGTTCTTCTCGAAAGCCTTCTGGATCGCCTCTTTGTCAAATCCATGGTGCCTCCAGAACTTGTCATCCTCTGCAATGAGAACTGCCTTCATGAGGTACGGTGATATGGACCCTAAGGGCACCCATTTTTGCTCGATCTTTATTTTCTTGCCCTTTGTGCTGTACTCGTTTTCACGATACTCCATAAAGGACGTTTTGCCCGGATTTTGTTTCTTGAGTTTCGACACGTCGGGATAAACGAGGTAGAATGTGCCGAAACCCGATACAATCAAGATGCCCAGCGCACACATCGATATGATGAACCGGAAGAACCCGCCAGGTTTATTCTTTTTCTTCTTTTTACTTTTCCTTTTCAAAGCTCTTCACATCAATAAAAGGCACCGAACCGCCTGTAACCTTAGGCATGTGGCCGTCCCATTTGTCTATGGCCTTCATTGACGCCTCTATTTGCCTGAGCTTCACGAGCTCCGGCGTGATATTTGCCTTCTGCAGGCGAAGTGCCTCCGCTTCCGCCTTTGCCTGCGTCACCTTCTGCTCCGCTTCGATCTTGATGCGCTCGAGGTCCCTCTGGGCTTTCAATGCAAACTGCTCGGCGGTCTGCTTCGACTCGATCGCCTGCGTGAACTGCTGCGAAAACCTGAAATTGACGATCGAAAAATCGTCGACATTGATGTTGTACCCTATGAGACGACTTTTTAGGAGTTCCTTGATCTCGGACCGGACACGTTCGCGCTGGGTAATGAGCTCCACCGCCGTGTACCTGGCCGTTATCGCCTTGACCACTTCCTGGACCGCCGGGTCAATGATGCGCTCCTTATACTGTATGCCGAGGTTCTGGTATACCCAGTTTGCCATCTCCGGGATGATATGATAGTTGACGGCTATTGTGGAATGGGTGTCCTGAAGGTCTTTTGACACCGATTCGGCATCGGTTTGGGATTTATGGACCCGGACATCTATCTTGATGATCTTCTGCATGATGGGGACCCGGAAGTGGAGCCCTTCACCGAGTACTGTCTTTTGAACCGCGCCGAATGTCAGCACGATTCCGCGTTCACCCGGACCGACGATCACAAATGGATTGACAATAACAACAATAATAACCAGAAAGATGATAATAACGATCCACTTCACGAATTTTTTGAATGTAAATTCCGTTTTCTTTACAATATTGACCACTTTTGGATCCATATGTTTTCTCCCGGATTGGTTTTGACCGTGCTAATTTTGTATCACATCAGGTAAATCATTGGAATATATTCCTCGTAAGCTTGATGCCGTTTATTGAAATGGTACGTCCAACTGGTGTATAGTTTCCATGTTTCTTCAGCAATTTATGCATATTAACGAGGTGTATCGTGGATTATGGGGATTATGAAGGCGTGATGGGCCTAGAGGTCCATGCACATCTTTTGGCACAAAGCAAGATATTCTGCGGCTGCTCGACGGAATTCGGGGCCGAGCCCAACAGTCATACGTGCCCGACGTGCATGGGACTCCCCGGGGCGCTGCCGGTACTCAATAAGAAAGTGGTCGAATTTGCGATCAAGCTTGGACTCGCGCTTCATTGCTCGATAAGCCGGAAAAGCGTCTTTGCACGAAAGAACTATTTTTATCCCGACCTTCCGAAAGGATACCAGATATCGCAGTACGAAGAACCCATCTGCAATAACGGCTGGCTCGACATCATCGTCGACGGGCAGATAAAGCGCATACGGATCCTGCGGATACACATGGAAGAGGACGCCGGTAAACTCGTTCACGAAAGAACGATCGACACGAGCAGCTACAGCATGGTCGATTATAACCGGTCGAGCACCCCGCTCCTCGAGATAGTCAGCGAACCGGACCTGAGGACTCCCGCGGAAGCTACCGCATATCTCAAGTCCCTGCGAGATATCCTCATGTACCTTGAAATATGCGACGGCAACATGGAGGAAGGCAGTTTCCGGTGCGATGCCAACGTATCGGTGCGCAAGAAGGGAGACGAGACCTTCGGCACCAGGACGGAGCTCAAGAACCTGAACTCCTTTCGATACATCGAGAGATCCCTAGATTACGAGATCGAACGCCAGATCGCCCTTATCAAAAAAGGTGGGAGCGTCGTTCAGGAGACGCGGCTGTTCAACGCCGAAGAGGGTGTGACCTACTCTATGCGCGGCAAGGAGGAGGCGCATGACTACCGGTATTTCCCGGAGCCGGACCTCCTTCCCGTCATGATCGATGATGCGTGGGTCGACAGTGTGAAGAGCACCGTGCCCGAACTGCCGCTCGAAAAGATGGACCGTTTTATGACAGAATACGGCCTGCCCCGCTACGATGTAGAGATCCTCACGTCCGACAGGGAACTCGCCCGTTATTTCGAAGATGTTCTCAAACTTTTCCCCGAGCCGAAGACGGTCAGCAATTTTATAATGACGGAATTGCTCAGGGAATTGAAGGACGGAAATGTTTCCCCGAAGGATTCGCCTGTCAAGCCTTCCGAACTCGCCGAGCTCCTCACGCTCATAAAGAACGGCACAATAAGCAACAAGATCGGCAAAGAAATATTCCCCGAGATCTACCGTACGGGAGTTTCTCCGGCGCAGTATGTAAAGGACAAAGGACTCCTTCAGATATCTGACGAAGGCGCGATCGAAAAGATCATTGAGGCTATACTCGCCAGGTCACCCAAAGAGGTCGCTGACTTCAAGTCCGGAAAGGAAAAACTCCTCGG
>DHQV01000085.1:10773-29586 GCA_002408185.1 Deltaproteobacteria bacterium UBA5329 | reverse complement strand
AAGGAAAAACTCCTCGGATTTTTCGTTGGCCAAGCGATGAAGGAAACCAAAGGAAAAGCGAACCCAGCATTACTGAATGAGATACTCTTGAAGAAATTGAAGGAATGAAACCGTCAGGTGTAAGGCGTTTAACCCCTGCCGTCATCCCGGCGCTTGGCGCCTGAATGACGAATATTTAATATTTTGCTAGAGATAAAATACCAACTTTTGTCGAAATAACGTAAAATAAGTTCAGATAGCCTTTTGACGAAATGCCGGGTTTGAAGACGTGCGTTCAACGCCTTACGCCATCACGCCTTACGCCTTACGGAGGTTTAAAATGACAGACCACATCTACTGGAAGAACGGTATCCTTTATCTTCTCGACCAGAGGACCCTTCCGTTCAAGAAGACATATGTCAAATGCTCTGCCCTGGCCGACGTCATAACAGCCATCAACAACATGACGGTCCGCGGGGCCCCGCTGCTGGGCATTGTGGCGGCCTATGGTATGGTGCTTGGCGTTAAGGAACGCAAAAAAGCGAACAAGTCCATCGCAGCAGTCGACGTTGAACGCATAGCTAAAAAACTCGGGGACACGCGTCCCACTGCGGTAAACCTGTTTTGGGCCCTCGGAAAGATGAAGGATGCCTTCCACAGGTATGCAGGTGATACCGACCTTGTCGAGGACCTGCTTGGCGAGGCGCTCGCGATCCATGTTGAAGACATCGAAAACAACCGGATGCTTTCCCTTTATGGTGCTGAACTTATCCAGAATGGCGACACGATACTGACACACTGCAACGCCGGCGCACTTGCGACCGGAGGATACGGAACAGCGCTCGGGGTCATACGCGCGGCCCATGAGACGGGCAAGAAAATAAAGGTCATCGCCACGGAAACACGACCCTACATGCAGGGTTCGCGTCTTACCGTCTGGGAACTCATGCAGGACGACATACCCGTGGAGCTCGTACCCGAGAACCATGCCGGGCTGTTATGCTCCAATAAGGTCGTCACGAAGGTCATCACGGGTGCTGACAGGATCGCACTGAACGGCGACACTGCCAACAAGATAGGAACCTTCATGATCTCGCTCGCGGCAAAGGCTTTCAAGATCCCGTTCTACATTGCGGCGCCGGTGTCGACCTTTGACGCGTCGATCCATTCGGGCAAGGAGATCCCAATCGAGGAACGAAGCGCACACGAGGTGAAATACCTCGACGACAAGCTTCTGACCGTAAAGGACGCCAGGGCCCGCTATTTTGCTTTCGATGTTACGCCTTCACGCAACATAACCGGGTTCATAACGGAAAAAGGCATTATCCAGAAGCCCTTCAAGAAATATATCGGCATGCTCTTCTAACCAGCGAGGCGATTGTGGGCGTGATCACCCTTTGCACCGACTTCGGGACTCAAGACCCCTATGCGGGGATCATGAAGGGCGTTATCTTAGCAGTGGATCCGACAGCACAGGTCGTCGACATCACCCACCAGGTCGAAGCACAGGACATACGTGAGGCCGCATTTATCGTGCAGGATTACTGGGGCTATTTCCCTGCCGGCACCGTCCATGTTGTCGTCGTCGATCCCACGGTTGGCAGTTCGCGCCGCCCCGTGGCTGTGTCCCGCAACGGGCATTTCTTTGTCGGGCCGGATAACGGCATATTTTCATTCATTGCCGACCGGGCGTCCGAGGTCCGGATGATAGAGAACCCGGAGTATATGCGTGAAGCTATAAGCCCAACATTTCACGGACGCGATATATTCAGCCCTGCAGCGGCATGGCTGTCCCGCGGGCTTGCGCCTGAACTTCTCGGAACAAGAATAACGGGCCCTGTCGTGCTTCACGATATTCACCCGGTTATAACGGAAAATACGATGACGGGTGATATCGTGCGGTTCGATCATTTCGGCAACGCGATAACAAACATAAACCGCGAGCAGTTCGCATCCTTTGTCCAGGACAGACAGTACACGATCACCATCGACGAGTTGTCTTTTACGTCACTGAGTCGGAGCTATTACGAGGGGGAGATCGTCTGCCTTGCAGGCAGTTCAGGCTATATCGAATTTGGCGTTTTCCAGGGTAATTTCAGAACACGGACCGGGGTGCAAAAACGCGATCCGGTGGTCATATCGGCTCGATAGAACTTAAGGCGGACCGCAGTTTCTGGGTTGCGATCTGGACCAGCTGACCTGCCTCGTCTATATCTTTGGACACACTGTCAAGGCCACCCGTCGCGGCAACACGGGCCCACTTGCGGTAATTCTCGGCGAGATATTCATTGTTCTCGATCAGCTGTTTCAAGACAATACGCAAACGGTTCTCTTCTTCCATTCGATCCTCCCTTTCGGCGCAACCTCCTACCCTGCTCGATCGCTCAGGGTTCATCCTGCGTGAGGCCTCCCGCCTCGATCGCGATCGCTTCGGACATACTTAATTCGTCGATCTTCTTGAGCGGCCTCTCGAGCATATTTGTCCGTGTCGTCACGAGAATATCATATTCCTTTTTCGCCGCATCTATCCGGTCGCCCATCACCTTGAATTTTTCCTTGTACGTCTTCCACTGCTTCGAGAATTCCGCCAGGAGCTTTAATATCTCTGAGGCTGTCCTCTCCAGATTGAAATTCTCGATCGTCTGGCGGATCACAGCGAGGACCGCATACAGAGTAAACGGCGAGCACAGGATCACTTTCTGCCTGAGCGCCTCGTCCATGATCGTCATGTCGGACTCCTGAATGAAGCTATAGACCTGTTCATTGGGGATGAACATGATAACGTAATCTACCGTATTTTCGACAGGATTGATGTACTCGCGGGATGTCACCTGTCGGATCATGATCTTTGTATTCCGGAGAAGTTCTTCGCGGTACCTCTTCCTGTCGTTATCGTTCTCGGCGTCGAGGTAACGCGTGAAATTATCGAGCGGGAACTTCACGTCCATGTTGACGCGCAGGTTATTCGGCAGGAAAAATGTGTAGTCAGGCCTGCCTGATGCGTTCTCGAGCGTCTTTTGCTTGATATAATTGATGCCCTCCACCATCCCGACAAGGCGGATGATATCCTCGGCCATCCGCTCACCCCATTCACCACGCTTCTTTGAACTCGCCAGTGCCCGCCCGAGGTGTTCCGTCGTATCCTTGAGTTTTGCCGTGACGTCCTCATGCTTGCGGATAAGCGTACTGACCTCGGTTATCTTCTCACCGCTTATTTTCCCGACCTCTTCGACTCGCCTCTGGACTTCCTGCAGCGTCTTGCCGATAGCCTCTATATTTTTGTCGATAAGCTCCTTCTTGCCTTCGAGCTCCTTCTTGCCTTCCGTGCTCTGAGATTTGATCTTTTCCTCGGCCAGCTTCATGAAATCGTCGGCGTACACTTTGAACTGGTCCGTGTTCCGCGCAAGGGCATCGTGGGACAGCGCCTTGAACGTCTCGCTTAACTCCTTCCGGATCGTCTCGAAATTTTCCATTTCCTCCTTGAGACGCCTGTCCGCGGCTTCACACTGCGTCACAGCCTGTACCTTCGATTCCCGTTCGGCAATAAGCTCTTTCCGGCACCGCTCCAGTTCATCCTGACCCTGCTGACATTGCTGTCTCAGTTCATTCGCAATTGCTTCGGCGGAGCCCGCCCTGGTTTCGAGCCCGATCTGCCGCGATCGCGCGCGAACCGTGATTATAAGGGAGAAGATGAAACCGCCGAGGACAACCCCGGCGCAAAAGAAAAGGGATGCGACAAGCCAGTTCATCAGATAACCTCGGGGTTGATCACCCACGTGATAAGCCACCTGCCGTTGTCTGCAGGTTTCAGGCAGACCGTTCCCACTGGCTTGAAATCGATGATCCTCCTGCCGGCGTCCCCCATCACGAGAAGCCCGAGCAACCTGTCGAGAAAGGGAAGATGGCCTACGATCGCGGTGTCTTCCTCCATCGCATTGATCCTGGCGGCCCAGACCGCAGGGTCATCATTCGGGGCGAGACCGTTTTCTTCCCGCATCTCTTTTTTGGGCCTCAAGGATTCGGATATAGCCTGTGCAGTCTCCCGGGCCCTTTTTTTCGTACTGTGGATAACGGTATCGAGTTCGGTGCCCATGAATGAAAGGAACTCCCCCATCCTCCGCGCGCTTTTCATTCCGTCATCGGTAAGACCGCGCTCGGAGTCTTCACTCTCCTGTCTCGCCTCGCCATGGCGCACAAGATAAAGGAACATTTTCATCTCCTCATAAATATTCCGTTCACTTCGACTAATGCCAGCCGGGACTACATTATAATCTATTTCTTGCCGATCGGCATTATATAAAGGACCTTCTCACCTGCCGGCAAACCGATCGCCTTGCCCGCCGCATCCGCATCGAACCCCGCCATGGCAACAGTGCCGATCCCGAGCGATACCCCCTCGAGGAACACATTTTGCGCAGCATGGCCCGCCTCGAGGTACATCCAGTTCTCGTTCCTTGCCCTGTCCTTCGCACCCGTTATTACGAGCGCCGCTGGTGCTTTCTGTATCGGGCCCTGCCCTGCCGCCTGATATAACTTTCCCTTCATCTCCGAATCGGCGACAGCCTCAAGCGCATGGCCGGCAGGAGCATAGCGGTACATTCCCTGCTTTAACCCGGTCACGTTCTCCGCGAACAAATAGATGGCAAGAAAATATTGGGCGCGTGCCGACGGCGCCGTCCTCAAGCCCCGGCTCGGCTCGGTTATTCCCTGCGCCGCCCAGAGAATCTGCGATACATCGCTCAGGGAAAGGGGAGCATCCTTGTAAATCCTCACAGAACGCCTCTCTTTAAGCGCCCTTTCGATAGAGACCGCCCCGTCATATTTCGGCCCGGGCAGTTTTATCAGGGTGGCAGATGAAGCGCTCTGGCCATAAGCGGCCGATGACAGAACGCAGAATAAGATCGCTCCCATCACATAAGATATTAGTTTCATACTTCACCTCCGGGCAGGAATGGCTTCTCCACATCCTAATAATTTTCGCCTGTATTTGCAACAATCAGGCATCAAGCAAAACATTGACAATTTAATTCCGGGCTGTTATAACACTAACCTTAAGGGGCTGTAGCTCAGCTGGGAGAGTGCTTGACTGGCAGTCAAGAGGTCGAGGGTTCGATCCCCTTCAGCTCCACCAGTAAATTCAAGAGGTTACGAGGCGGAAACATTCTCGTGACCTTTTATTTTGTGAAGTAAATGTGAAGTAGAGTTTTTGTTAAGTGTCCTGTCCAAAATTCCTACCGCGTTGACCTTATGCGACGGTGCCAAATGAGCGTATCTCCGGGTCATCGTGAGAGTCTTGTGTCCCAACAACTCTTTTACCGTAGTGATATCGACCCCGGCCATTACCAAATGGCTCGCAAAGGTATGTCTTAGATCATGGAAATGAAAATCTTTTATCCCAGCCCGCTTCAGCGCTGAGGTAAAAGAACGCTTGATGTCCTGATAGGGCTTGCCGGTCTTAGAATCATAGAACACATGCTTGACGTCGAGTCTTAGGGTTAGCCCCGCCAATGTCGATCTCAACGTATCATTGATAGGCAGTTCTCGGCGGTCGCCGTTTTTCGTTTTATCCAAGAGGATAAACCCATGTTTCAGGTCTACGTTGTCCCACTTCAATCCCAGGACTTCGCCTTTTCTCATGCCGGTGTTGAGCGCCGCCACCACGATTGGCCTTAGGTGACCCTCGCAGGCGTCAATGAGCGACTGGCATTCATCCTGGGACAAATAGCGCAATCGCCGGTTGTTCTCCTCAAGGAGCCTGACCTTCCTCACACGCTTTGCGATCTCTTCCTCAACCATGTCCCACTCAACGGCCTTGGTGAACATATGCTTGACAGTTGCGACGAGCCTGTTGATGGTGGCCGGTTTATTCCCTGTTTCAATGATTTCTTTACCCTTCTTCGTCTTCCGTCTTCCATGCTTCATCCGATCGGTCTGGTACTTTTCGAGCATCATCGTGGTGAAATATCGCAGGGGTATATCCTTGAAGTCCTCTTCCAGTTGGTTTATGAGGAAGATCTTGCTTTTGAAAGACCTTTGCCGTTCCGCCCATGCCTTGTAGTCTTGTACGAGTTGCCCGAAGGTATAGTTGGCAATCTTCTTTAACTCCGGTGCGATACCGGCTTTCACATCCGCTTTCTGTTTAGCAAGGTACTCGACGGCATTGTCATAGACCGTGTGGCCCGTACTCTCCCTGACCATGCGTCCGCTTAAGGTTTTGTAACAACACCACCAGATATTGCCGCGTTTGTAAATACCTCGCATTCGCTTAGCCATGCCTTCCACCTCCTTTTTCTTTTTCGTTTTGTTCCAGTTCTTTCACAATACGATCCAACAACAAACACAGTGTTCTTGACGGGTTCCTCACCCCCTTCTCCAGATAGTACACATAGTTCGTTGACACACCGGTCAGCTCTCCCAATTGTCTTTTGGAGAGTTTGTACTGCTTCCTGAGGGCTTTTATGTTTTCCGGTGTCCAGTTCGTCATGCGCTATATTCTTTATAACTAACTGAGTTAGTTATTGTCAAGTATTTTGATGTTCACAATTCACTTCACAGTACATCGTAACTAGTTGATTTCTCATCGTAATAATTTTTATATTCTTGATTACCAATCAAGTGGTCATCTTACCATTTTCATGTGTGGGGAAAGCGTCACTTTGTTTGCCTCGATCCATTTGTCGATGTGTGTTTGCCGGAACCGTACATACTTACCAACCTTGAAATGGGGGATAGCAAACAGGTTCTTATCTATCCAGGACACCTCGACATGGAGATATTCAGCCAGTGTTCTCTTGTCAAAGATTTCTTCCACTTGTTTGACGGCACTTAGTCTAGGAACTAATAGTTCCACGACCGTCTCAGCTATTGCGTGGATATCTTCGGACTCAAGCTGGATTTTCATGGCTATCCCGCACTACTTTCATTACTTCTCTTCTTAACTGTGCCCAATACCGGTCCTTGCATCCGCGACAGCAGAATTTCTGCCAGCGTCTTTTTGGAACGAACTCTTTCCTGCACTCTTGCAGCGCACAAACCCTCGGATGAATATATTTGTTCATAGTACCGTCAGAAAGTTCTTGAGAATGAGTGCTACGCATCCTTATCTGCCTGCTCAAAACAACACCCCCTGATCGATTCCTTTGGGTGCAGCTTTCGGAGAAAACTCCTTCTCTGGCAACTCCTTGGTGAGCAGTCTTTCTGCGCTTTTCACATATTCTTCGAGGATGATCCCGACCTCCGCCTTTGTGAGAGCCCGGGCATACCCTCGGTCGACGAGAATCTGCCCCTCGGATACCCTGATGTGTTCTCCGATCTGATACGTCCTTTTCCTGGATGTGAATACCTTTATGACCTTCAGTAACACCGTCACATCCCCTCAATTCTTATATTAGAAAAGTCGGCACAGTCGTCCTCGGAGACGAAAACGTCATCATTTTCCTGAGCCATTGAGCTGTTCGGTGTAGAAGCGCTTCTGGAAAGGTTTTCCTCTAGCTCAGTGCCGTTTGAACCATTTGATCCGTTTGAGCCATTTCCTTTATGCGTCGGCTCATTTAGCTCATGGTGGTTCAGAGAGGGGTGATCCACTGTATCGCTCGTATTTGCAATGGGTTGCAGTGTTTGGCTCACTGGCTCTTCCGTTTTAGCGAATACATCTTCCGGGGTCGGCAGCACGGTGAAGCCCAGGGGGACATCGAGGACTGTTATGGTCTGTTTTTCTCCCCGCCCTTCGGTTTCAATCAGTTCCTCCCGTTTCGCCTGGCTTATGTACCTCTTAATCGTTGCCTCCGACACGGCCAATTTTTCCCGAAGTTCCAATCTTGTCGGCTTACCCATTGTCAGGGCGACCTCGAGCATTTTAACGACCGGCTCGCTGACAGATAACAATGACTGCGCGAAAGCGTCCCCAAGAGAATGGACCAACAGATAATCATCCTCATTGGCGACCACGGCCCCATCCTCAGTCTCTTCGCGCTGATATTGATGAAGAAGCGCGGATGCCTTGATGAGCATGAGCGATTTATCGTAGTCCCGGTGGAACCTCTCTTCTCGGGTTGGAAACAGATCGGCAAGCCTCCTGAGATACGGGATGACCACCGGTCTTGCCTCGATGAGGGCATCAGCGACCTTCCATACCCGGAAGGCATCCGAATTATCCTCGGTACGCTCGGCCTTACGTCGGTAAACCTCCCGCGCAAGGGTTTCGTCGTGAGTAATCTCCTGGAGGAGCACCCGGGTAGCAAGCTCGCCGTCTATCCGAGATCCGGTATAGGTGGATAGGATGACAAGCCCTTCGGTCTGCTTCCTTATCTCCGTGGCACACAGGGAACCGGACGCGTCCTTCTGGACAGTGCCGAGATGCAGTTCGCCTTCGGTCAAAGCGGTTCTTATGATAGCCGAAGAAGAATCGGTTCCGTTAAACTCGAAAAAGGTGATTATCTTGTGATCGATGGGTTCCTTTCGGTACAGCAGATATTGAGCCGATGTGCGGGAGAAGTTCTCCACCCGTGTAGGATCACAGGTTTTGAGGACCGTGTCGACAAGCTCCGACTTACCCACCGAAGACGTTCCCAGCAACACAACTGAGAGACCTCTTTGAAGATGTCGGGTCAGGGTGGCAAGCTTCACGAGGATCAAAATCTTGTCCCTGCCGACATACCGTGTGTGACATACCTGGAGAAAAAGCTTGATGAGACTTGGCGATTTGAGAAGCCCGATTGCTTCTTTCTTTTCCTCCTTAGTGAAATCCGGATCCTCTTTGACGATCTCCTTGGTGAGCTCCCTGTACAACGACCTCGGCCGGATATTCAGTTTTTTCGCAATGGCAGTGATGATGCCCTCACGGGTTAGTTCATCCATAGTACGGACGGTCCTGGAGAGGGCGTAGAGAATATCGTCACGGTGTTCCGGAGTAACAAAAGGGGCGATTGACTTAGCCTTGTCCTTGATTTCTGATATTTCTTTCGCAGGGTCGGTTTTACCGGCAAGATAATCGTCGATTTCCTTTGCCCCTTTCCACATACAGATGTAGACGAGGGCTCCGCGAGCTATCAGGTGTAAGGCGAGTTCAAAGAGTGCCTTTCGTACCAACGGATTCGTCCAGAGGTCCGTGTCGAAGGCCAGGTAGACTGTTCTGCCCTTCCAGGCGAACGAGTCCAGTTCCTTGCACAGGAGACTGCCTGTCTCATCATCCTTCCCTGCCCTGAAACCCCATACCCCGGAGATAGCTATGCAGGATTCCCCGTGCTGAACAAGTTTCAGGGCCTTCTTGGCCCCTTCAGTGATCCAGAGAGGCTTATTTGCCTTGTCTTTTACAGCCCAAACCTCCGGCAGTATATAGGGGGTGTGTGATGAACCGAGCGGATGGAGATACTTATGGTCATCTACCTTAGGGTGAAGCCGGTACTCGTATTTGATGGTATTTCCCTCGGCATCATGGTAGGGAATTTCCATGAGCGCGGCGTTTGACAGAATCTGATTTCCTTTCGGCAAAGAGAGGTTCAGGCGCCGACTGAGCACATCGGGCCCATCGCTAAAAAGTTTTATGCAGGCTTTCTGCAGTACATCCGAAGACAGTCCGCTCTTCCTGACATCGTCGAGGGCAAGTTTTACCTTTGGATCGTGGGCGCTGTGACCGTTAAGGAATTGGCTGAGATTATGATCTTGGGTATCCATGACCACCACCCTTTCCATGTCCGTTTATGCCCTCTTTTGCAGAAAGCATCTTGCCCCTTAAGGTCTTCACCGCAGTTGCATAGTCGGCGACGTCGACCGAGGCATTGCTGTTGAATTGATCGAGCAGATCGTACACTCCCGGTAATGTTTCAAAGACAAATACTGCTTTGTTGCCACGTAATTCAACGGTTGGCTGCAATCCTCGATAAAGCAAAAATGCGCTAACGTAAATGTCCATTATACCCATGGTTCTCCTTGCGGTATGCGGGGAGGGTTGCTCGCCAGTTGATCGGGGAATTTGTTCGAATAAAGACTTCTTTTCCATTTCCGGTCCTCCTCAAAATTTCACTTGCGGTTTTCTTGACCGCTATTTTGATAAATGGAAAGGAAAAGGAATAAGGCGAACTGGAAAATAGAATTTTTTTGAAAGAAATTTAATTTTTAAGAAAAAGTAAGTTTTTGCTAATGGGGGTCGAATGCTTTCTTTAAAGCAGTTCCGATCTTTTTGACGATTTTTTGTTGCTGCCTGGCGCCAACCCCGTGTGCGCGTTCAAGATCGTCAGCGCTGGCGTCATGAAGAATTCGATCAAAAAATATTTTAATATCTCTGTCGGAGAACTCCTCGCGTTTAAGGTAGTCAAGGGCCCGAGCGGCCAGATCTCTATGCTCCAAAGCCTGCATAACGTCTGTCATGTCATCATTAGACGGTAGTCCTTGAATTATATCTTCACCTCCCGTCTCCCCACTTTCCGATCGGTCAAGTTCCGAAGCGTTGATATGTTCCGTCGCCAAGTGTTCATCCACTTCTCTGTAAAACTCATCGCGGACCAACTGGTGTACTTTGCCATATTCAGGACTACCTTCGGGCCCGAAGAGCCACACCGTGAGATTTCCCTTTTTGTTGGGCCTGTAGCAATAGCTGTTGAATATGTGAGCATTCTCCTTCCCATCCAGCCAGTACCCCTCCATTATGGGGTGATAGGGATTGAGAAGGGTATCCACGGTGATCCCCAGGTCATTTATTGTCCACTCGACCTGGCGCTTCAGATTCTCCAAATTCTGCAATCTCTCACTTGCATCAGGTATCTTCTCGGAGCGGCTCTCTATTTGTCGTATCATTCTCTCACACAGGGAAAAGATCACCTCGTACCTGGATAGTTCACGTGTTGTCTCGAGAAGTCTTTTCGGAACTTCTTCCCCGAAATACCTGAGATAAAACTTCTTCATTTTGGCAGGCACCGGGTGGTTTTCATTTTCCTTCACGATGCCATCGATAATTTGCGTAGGATTAAAACCGGTCAAGATATGCCAGAGGTACCCGCGGGCTGTTTGAATGATATCTTGGTCGTAAAAATCGACGTTCTCGAGGTCAGCGTGAAGCGTACTACTAATCAATAGTTTTATATTTCTAACGGTGCTCTTGTTTAAGACTATGAGATCCTCTCTGCGCTCGAACTTAACCTGGTTTTCAAAAAGCGAGAAAAGTTTGCGGGCAGATGGTTCATGGCCGTTTTGGGCTCTTTTTATGGTGTAAACGACAAGAATCTGCTGCAGAAGATCCCGTACTGTTACGGTCTTCTCCGTCAGTGTTGGGAGCCAGAGATCATGAACCTCCTTGAGTGTCATTCTCTCGGGAAGGCACATCAATGCGTCCGGAACGCGTTTCCACTTTCTCTCATCAATCGTAGTCTCAATTATCGCACTTTTATATATAGTCTCGAATTCCGTTTCGGTGACCGGTTCTATGTCCCCGCAAAAAGATAGGTAATCTGAGTATTTGACGCTCAGCGATATGGCCGGAGCACCGGTATCTAGCAACCACTGGGTCCCGGTGTTTATTGGGTCTTGAATGTCGTATTTTTCATAGTCGTAGTGCAAGTTTTCTGTGTCGATCTCGTTCTTCAGGTCTATATGGTCTTGATCGATCACTCGAACGTGACTGTCAAACTTAGGACTATCATCGTGGAGCATATCCCGGAGAGGAGCTATCAGTCTTTTCAATTTGTCTTCAAGGGGTAGGCTATCGTCGCTCGTTAACTCCTCAACAGCGTGGAGATACTCCCGGATATGCTTCTCACCATCTGACCGGAGCATGAATTTCATTCTGATTCGGTTGACGACACCGGCGTCGAGCTTCTTTTCCATTTCCTTTTCCATGGCGAAGGTTACCGCTAAATGTCTCACTATATCACTGCATTAATCTAGAGCGATATATTGTTGCGTGCTCGCTGATACCCACAAAAAAACCGTTCCTCGCGCGCGTAGAGAATTAATTGTAAACAAATTACATCAAAATAGCTCATCTAAATACCACTTTTCATATATAGGAATACCGCTTAAGACCTTGCCAGATAAAGTTTTTCACAAAGTAATTGCATATTCCTATTGTCGACAATCCTCTTGGCTAATTTATTACTTTATTATTATTTGTGGCATTAAATTCACATTAAAATGCGACTTTTTTCGGGTTTTTTTTGAGTTTTTGTATTGGAAAAACAGAATAGTGACACCGTGTTGTCACCCTGATTTATTATAATAAAGATGATTTTTATGCACTAATTTTGTAGGATACGAGTGAAAGCTCACAGTCATTTCAGCGTAGGATAAGCATCTGAGCCTTCATGCGGAGGCAGGGGGTCTCAAGGGAATTGGGGCTAAAACCCAAAGTACCCCGCAGAAATAAACATCCCGAGTGGCATTTGCCAGTTGAGGTACGCAATAATCGTCTATTTGCAGTTCTGACCATCCTTGAATTTATTCGAAAAAAGGTGGCACTAACCAGTAATTGGAGGGGACGGCTCACGGAACTGTTCCAAAATTATCCTGAAATACCTATGGACCTTATGGGTTTCCCTGATGACTGGGAACAATGCAGGATATGGAGTGATAGATGACAAAAAGCATAAGCCCTGTTATATGAACAGATCCGACAATTAGGTATCTACGTTCGAGGTATTTGGTCGGGTGGGAGGTCCCGCCGGCTTTTGGGGGTGTAGGGGGGGTGATCCGGAAAAGAATTCTTTTTTCAGGTTCTTTATGTCTATTTTATACCCGAGGTGGTCGGATTGTGATCGAATTCCTCCGACTCCTGCCGACACAAGAAAAACCGGAAAGCACTTGATAATTCTCGATTTGTGAATGATTACAGTTTGTAATAGAACAATGCGACATTTGACGATTTATGCCCTTTGCAATGCAACCCGTCTAGTTTTTTTACACTACGTCTCCCTTAAAATGGATTTCCCCGGCCAAAAACAGAAGGGCCTCTATATAGGGGTCAATGGCTTCCTGGTCGTCTCCGGTTTCGGTCACCTCGGATTCATCGGATCATCCTTCATCACACACATTCCTGAGGATGCTTTCCCCGCCTCAATAGTCTGGAGAGAGTTTCTTGAAGCCATCCCATTAGCACGGGCTTCATCAGCGTGGCTCGAACACCACTCTTCCTGATCTTCTCCAGAGAGATCATGTCGCCATGACCGGTCATCAGGATTATGGGGATATCATCTTTTATCTGGAGGAGCTTCGGGGTCAGCTCGGTTCCCCTCAATCCGGGCATTATCTCATCCACGATCACTGCACTGAATCTTTCTGAAGCTCTCGAAAAGAGCGTAAGTGCATCATTGGGTTTTCTGCACACGACGGACAGATAGCCTATGTAACGAAGCATCTGACCAATCATGTGGGATACCACCTCGTCATCGTCGACGACCAAAATCCTGTGCCTCACGCGTGTTCCTCCTTTTCACCCCTTATTCTCAAGAGGTTACGATAGGTTCCTTGGTATCACAAAGTGATAAAGAAATATGGATAGGTTGTCGGTGTGTGGTCTGTGAGCTGCTCGTTGCAACCACCAGGACATTGGTCACACTTCCCGTGTGTCGCAGCCCCATATTGACAGTGATATTTTGCAGCCCAAAGTCTGCAAGGCTTCCCTAGAGATGTGCCTTGAATCTCTTTATTATTTTGGTTTCTACCTGCCTCACCCGTTCCCGTGAAATGTGGTAGCTATCCCCCAACTCCCTAAGGGACATCGGCTTTTCTGCTATAACACGAATTCGCGTCATCTTTTTTACTACAAGGACAGGGAAAGGTCCTGGTGGGCCTCCTGGGCTTCAATGTGTAGATAGGTTGTAAGCTATTGGCAATAAAGAAATGGCGGAAGTGCATGGGAATCGAAACCGCATACCGTATTGTAAGCCTACGATATTATTACCTGCTGTTTTCACCCTAAAGGTTTTAGCGTGGCTTTAGCGGGAAGGTTTACAGTTCGAACGGAAAGGATCTTCAGAAATGCGCTTGAAACAGGTCCCTATACCGCCACTCTTGATAGCGCGTACGACAGATGATATAAGCATCAGAAATGAATCCAATAATCATATCGAACTAACAGATTGCCTAAAGCTATTATGTTGTAAAGTTAACCGCAGAAATATATGCAGCGGCCATCGTCGTCGATGCTAATCTTTTCGTTGAGCTGAGCTAGACGGCATACACCGCCACCATCGTTACGAATACACCTTGCAGCCCGGCAATAAGCGATCTCCGACATTGCTTCCTGTTCGTCCGAATATGTTTTATCCTTGCTCATAAACAACCTCCATTCGCATATAAACACAAGTCTGATCATGAATCTTGGCAAGCCTCTTGAATTCCCGAGCTTGTGAAATATCCTGATTCACAACAATGGCAAGCACAGGAAGGGGCAGGCCAGGGCTTCCGCTACAAGTCTTGTATAAAACCTTTTAGCTCCAATCGTTTCAATTACGAATCGAAAGTGGGAAGTAATACTGCCACGTCTTGGGTGGAGTCAATAAAAGCTCCCCGCTATGGGAGGCCTTTAAACGCAAAATGAAGTTTAGGTTTTACAGCTTGCGGACATTCTCAGCGGCAGGGCCCTTAGGGCCCTTAACAAGATCGAAACTGACACGATCACCCTCAGCCAACGATTTATAACCTCCTCCCCGGATTGCAGAATGATGTACGAATACGTCCTCGCCACCCTCCTGACCGATAAAACCAAATCCCGTTAAATCATTAAACCGTTTAACTTTTCCTTTCGGCATCCTTGTTCTCCTTACATTTGTCGAGGATCTCGGCTATCGGGAACTTTTTTATTCCGGCCGGGATCTTCCACTCGATCCCGATCTCATATCCTTCTCTATACCAATGAGAACTGCCCCTATGGGCGCCATATGAGCTCTATACAAAAAAAGGGGGTGGATTAGCCAAGCTATTAACAGGTTCACGCGCATTTGAGACCTGTTTTTCCACTTTCGTGTGAAGAGGTTCGAAGAGGGGTTTGGGGGTTCCAATCTCCTTCGACTCAGATATGTCCCTTCACCTACTCGTTGCCTGGGCTACCCGCCCTTTAGATAATTATAGTAACACACTTTTTCTGGCTGTCAAGTTTCGCTTAAGTGTTATCTCTGTGAGCAATCAAAGACCGGGCTTTGTTTGCTCCAGCGCGGAATCCATGGTTTTCAAGGGGGAATTACAATAGTAAAGCTGGCTATTACCAATCGTACACTTGTGTATTTCTCAGATTCGTTCGTCATAGATTTCAGGAAGGAAGCAGTAACCTAGGACACGACATGCTTTCGCCACGATGTAATTCAAAAGCCTTATGAACACGGCACACCAGCCCAATTCTTCTAATTTTTTTTCTAACCGAACCTGATCAAATAGCTCGAAATGTCGTCAGCTATGTCATGTTATGAACGTAGCTATCTTAACGTAATTATTAAGAGTATTGTTCTTGTCATGTGGCTGCTGGTCAGCTGCAAAACCGTTATTCTCCGGTTCAAATCCGGATGCCGCCTCCAAAATATCCCTTAATATTTCGTATAGTTGTGTATAAGTAAGCCTCCGTGTTTCCTTTTTCAAAACCATTACAGCTGCCCGGATATTGAACGCGTCGTTGACAAAGGAACGCTCCCTCCCTAAGTTCTTAAGACTGCTGGAGGCATCGATCATTCGTCTTTGCCGGTCCGTGCGTGTTACCCGCAGTGAGCTGTGGAGCTAATATTGAACCCGTATTGTGGCCGTGATCACGGCAGGCCCGAGGCGGGACGTTTCTGCCCCGATGTGAATGGAGGGTGGTCGGGCGCAAATGAAAGCACGTAAATTTCCCATAGGTTCAGAAGTAACGAGAGAAGACGGGGTTTCTTTCAGGGTATGGGCCCCGAAAAGGACCTCTGTCGAGCTGATAATTGAGCCGAGGCCCGGTGAGAATATAGACTCTCTGATTTTTGATCTTGCGAAAGAAAATGATGACGGTTATTTCAGCGGATGCATCAAATCGGCACAGGAGGGAAGCCTCTATCGCTTCAGGCTTGACGGGGAAGAAAAGCTCTGTCCCGACCCCGCGTCCCGCTTCCAGCCTTACGGCCCGCATGGCCCGTCTCAAGTTGTGGATCCTGATCTGTTTCAATGGACGGACGGTTCATGGCACGGAATAGATGCCAGGGGTCAGGTCCTCTATGAAATGCATATCGGCACATTCACGCAGGAGGGAACATGGCAGGCTGCATCACGGGAGCTGGAGGAGCTGGCTTCGTTCGGCATAACGGCCATAGAACTCATGCCGGTCGCAGAATTTCCGGGACATTTTGGATGGGGTTATGACGGGGTCAATCTTTTCGCCCCCTATCATTTTTATGGATCGCCCGATGATTTCAAGTCTTTTATCAACAGGGCGCATGAGGCCGGGCTCGGCGTGATTCTCGACGTGGTATACAATCACCTTGGCCCGGACGGCAATTATCTTCCCCTTTTTTCCGATTCTTACCTTAGCGACCGATACGAGAGCGATTGGGGCAAGCCAATCAATTTTGACGGCCCGGGGTCCGGACCGGTCAGGGAGTTTTATCTTACCAATGTTCGGTACTGGATAGATGAATACCATCTGGACGGATTGCGCCTCGACGCGACCCAATCCATTTTCGATGCTTCCCCCCGTTCGATAATTCAAGAGATGGTTCAATGTGCCCGCGAGACCGCCGGCCGAAGAAAAGTGTATATGATTGGGGAGAATGAATCTCAGGATGCAACAATGGCGATGGTGCCTGAAGAAGGTGGATATGGTCTCGATGCCCTTTGGAATGACGATTTTCATCATTGTGCGATGGTCGCCATGACCGGAAGGCGTGAGGCGTATTATACGGATTATCTCGGTTCGTCCCAGGAATTCATATCCCTTTTGAAATACGGCTTTCTCTATCAGGGGCAGTATTACTCCTGGCAGAAAAAATGCCGCGGGGTCCCAGCCTTTGCGCTTCAGCCATCAGCATTTATTTTGTTCATTGAAAATCACGATCAGATCGCCAATTCATACTCCGGGGACCGGACCATGTACCTGACCGATCCGGGTATTTTCAGGGCCATTACTGCCCTTATGCTCCTTGCCCCGGGAACACCGATGATCTTTCAGGGACAGGAATTTGCAGCTTCCAGCCCATTTTTGTATTTCGTTGACCTGCGGCATGATCTCGAAGAATTGGTGCGAAGGGGACGGCTCGAATTCCTGGCACAATTCCCGAGTCTGGCTGGAACTAATTCGGTATTTATGTCTGATACGGGTGTTGGTTCCTTTACCCGCTCCAAACTCGATCTCAACGAACGCTTGGGTCATGGCCACGTGTACGGTCTTTATAAAGATCTTCTGAAATTAAGGAAAGATGACCCTGTGTTCAGCCTGCAAAGGCAACGGGGGATGGATGGTGCTGTTCTCTCGGGAAATGCATTTGTTTTGCGTTACTTCGGTATCGAGGGAAATGATCGTCTTGTAATAGTAAACCTGGGATCGGACCTCCGTTTGAACTCGATGCCGGAACCCCTGCTGGCACCGCCGATATGGGGAAAATGGGAGCTTATGTGGAGCAGCGAAGATTACCGATACGGAGGGCTGGGTACCCGGATCATCGATACCTCGAAAGAATTCGTTATTCCCTCAAAGTGCGCATTGGCTTTTCACCCCGTAAATACGAACGATATTGTGGGGCCGGCATGAGTGAGTTAATAAGGACGGTAACAGACAAGGACCTGACTTCCGAGCGTGAAGCGGAGCGTTCTCGGGAATGGCTCGTGACGAATGGCCTCGGCGGTTATGCATCAGGCACTGTTGTGGGAATGATGACACGACGGTATCACGCACTTCTTGTTGCGGCCCTGCCTTCGCCCCTCGGAAGGATGGTAATGCTGAACCACCTGATCGAGAACGTTGTAATGGAGGATGGATCGAGCATTAAGCTTGCTGCGGACGACCCCTTTGATCATTCTTCCGACAATATAGGGTGTATTGCAGAATTCCGGCTCGAGCAGGGATTGCCTGTCTGGATATATAAAACCAGTGAGATCGAGCTTGAAAAACGTATAATTCTTCCGCATCATCAAAACACCAGCTTTATCATGTACCGGTGCCTCACGGGAGCCTGCAATTTTGAACTAAGGCTTCGCCCCGCCGTGCATTTTCGTTCCCACGATGCCCCTGTTAATGCACCGTTTAAAGGAAGATATGCGGTAAAGATCATGGAAGACTGCTATGAACTTTCGGGGGATGGATCGGAACCGGTCCTGCGTCTCCATCTTTACGGGGGCAGGGGGTCATTTGTCGTTGACGGCAACCGGATAGAGCAGATGCTCTATCGTGCGGAAGAATATAGAGGATATGAATCCGCCGGCGGATTATGGACTCCCGGCTATTTTAAGATTTCTTTATCCGCGGGTGAGAAGGCAACACTGGTAGCCTCTACGGAACCGTGGGAAGTCTTGTTCGCCCTCGCACCGGAAGAGGCATTGATCGCAGAAAAAGAAAGACGCCGCCTTCTGGTTGAATCAGCCATACCCAAGGCGCGATCGGGGCCAGCGGCAGAACTTGTGCTTTCGGCGGACCAATTTATAATTGCTCCGGCAGGAAGGGCACAGGACGAAACACGTGCACGGGCTGCCGGTTTTGAAATGCGGACGGTGATCGCCGGGTATCACTGGTTCACAGATTGGGGCAGGGATACGATGATCAGTCTTGAGGGACTGACATTGGTTACGGGCAGGACGAGCGACGCATCGGCGATACTCCGGGCTTTTCTCTATTACCTGCGCGACGGGCTCATTCCCAACATGTTTCCCGAAGGACAGAATAAAGGGCTGTATCATACGGCGGAT
>DHQV01000085.1:0-10672 GCA_002408185.1 Deltaproteobacteria bacterium UBA5329 | reverse complement strand
AGGGCTGTATCATACGGCGGATGCGACACTCTGGTTTTTTCATGCTATTGACAGATACCTGTCGTGTACGGGTGACCGCGGTACATTGAAACTCTTTCTGCCGAAGCTGAAAACCATCATCAAAGATCATCTGCACGGGACGCGGTTCAATATCAGGGTTGACCATGCCGATGGCCTCCTCAATCAGGGAAAAGAAGGTTACCAGTTGACCTGGATGGATGCAAAGGTCGGCGATTGGGTCGTAACGCCGCGAAGGGGCAAGGCAGTCGAGATAAACGCACTCTGGTATAATGCGCTGAAGCTGCTCCACTCATGGATAACCGACGAGGAGGGTGAGCATGAAGCAGCATACCTCAATCAGTGGATCGATAAGGCATATACATCGTTCAACGAGCGGTTCTGGTATGATAAAGGCGGTTACCTTTATGATGTAATAGATGGAGAGCACGGCGATGATCCGGCATGCCGCCCCAATCAACTGTTCTCAATTTCTCTGCATCATCCGATACTCGATGGGAGCCGATGGCAGGCAGTGGTGACGAAAGTGCGCGATCGGCTTCTGACACCGTTTGGCTTGAGATCGCTTGACCCCGGCCATTCCGATTATAAGTCGCGCTATTATGGCGACCTGCGTTCACGGGATGCCGCATATCATCAGGGCACTGTCTGGGCATGGCTGATCGGTCCCTTCGTAGATGCCTGGCTGAAGGTTTATCCCGATCAAAAGAAAGAAGCACATCACTTTGTTGAGAGCTTCCTCTCCCATTTGAACGAAAAGTGCGTAGGGACCATCGCGGAGGTTTTTGACGGTGACCCGCCTTTTCATCCCCATGGATGTGTAGCCCAGGCATGGAGTGTTGCCGAGGTCTTAAGGATATGGCTGAAAACGGCCGAATGAAGATTATGTCCCGAATAATGAACCGGCGCCATTCCTGATCGCACGCCCGAGTAACTCTATTTTTTATTTTCTTTGAACCATGCTTTTAATACCTTAGAATTTTTAATAATCTCCAGACCTATTTCTTTGGCTATTTCGTCTTTACTTTTATCCTTTGTTGCCTCTACCGTTTGGCTGGCAATTCTATCAGGCTCTTTAGTACCATATTCATGTACAAAAATCTGAACAGTGGGTGAAGTACCACTTGGTGACGTTATATTTACCCTAAACACATCTTCACTGGTTGTTTTCAAACCTACCTCCCTATAGAATACTGTACTTCCGCCCTGTCTCTAATTTTCCTCCTTGGGATTTCGATTTGGCTACAGGTACATTCATACATTCACATCAGAGCCTTTTGAGTCATTCACATTAGCCTTCTTTCGAACATATGGCATCTTCGTGAAGATTGCAACGCCGTGCAAGACCAAACAAGGATAAGTATCCCCGCTTCTAACAAGTTGCTGTGATGGTTTCTCGCAGGATCTATGGATTTTAAATCCATGTAGCAAAAACAACGACACCCTCGTGTGTGAACGCGCTACAAGAACATTGTTGGTTCCTGCGACAGACAGGAGAGAGTCTCTGCATTATATATTCAAAGAAAGCAGCGAGGAGGAATGTCATGAAATCGAGTACCAGGGACAAGGCGGAAGGAGCGTTCCACAAAACAAAGGGCAAGGTCAAGGAAATGGCCGGGGAAATGACCAATAATCCCAAACTGGAGGCCGAAGGCAAAGCCGAAAAAATAGCCGGCAAAGTGCAGGAAAAGGTCGGTAAGGCCAAGAAGATCCTGGGGAAGTGAAGGATCTTAAACTGTCATATGTGCTCAATAAAGTAAAAGCGGAATTACCATGGATACGACAACGCTCATCATTATCATCGTCGTATTAGTATTATTGTTCGGCGGCGGCGGCGGTTACTGGTACAGCAGACGGAGGTGATCTATGAATCAGCAAGACAGTGGATTTGGCACAGGAAGCATTCTTCTTTCATTTTTTGTGGGGGGCCTGATAGGAGCCGGAGTTGTAATGCTTACAGCGCGGAAAACCGGAAAAGAAACCCGGAAGATGATAAAAGAGCTTGCCGAAGAAGCAAAAGAGAAGGCGGAAGACTATATTGATCAGGTTAAGAACATGGCAACGAGTTATTTTGAAAAAGGAAAAGATTTTGTAGAAAAAGAAAGCAATATTATCACCAAAGTTGTGGAGGCCGGTAAAGAGGCGTACGAAAAAGAAAAGCAGGGTTAAGTTTACCCCTAAGGGGTAAAAGAGGAAAAAGGGTGGCGTAAAGAGTGTAAAGAACCTTATGACCATCGAGCAGCAGTCCAAATGGATTCCCCCGCGGGCACACCCGTGGGAATCAACCCGAGCACGGTGCCCGGTTATCACGTGGTCTGGCTGAATGGAGCGTTAAACATCAACTGACATGAAAGGAGAAAGGGATCCGTGAAAATATCAGACTGGTTGGATGCAAAGGAAGCCGAAGGCTTTGATGTTTCTCAAATTGAACTACCGGGTGACCTGGCTTATGACGAAAGACCCGAGGAAACAATTTTTTTTGAGGAGATTCATCCCTGCGAAACCCTCTGCACAGGCAATCATCCGTTTTCTACCGTCGAACGCTTTGGACACTGGTATTACAGCAGAGGTCAGGATAAGAAGGCCGGTATCCACTCGTCAGAAATGGAATGGAGGTTATTTACCAAGGACAGGGACCTTGCTCTCAAAACAGCTAAATCACACATAGAATAGGTGACAGTCGCTCATTCAAGGGTGACGGCACAAAAAGATCAGTAACGCCTTCTTAATGACATCATGCCTGGAGAATACGAAAATACTCTCATGCAGAAAGGGTTATTGCCTTCCGATGTTGAGCACCTTAAGTCGATGCTCGGCGATACACAGGTTTCCGCGGGCTCTTCTGTACGGGAGCTTCATTCCCACGACGAGTCTTTTCACGCCCACGTGCTGCCGGATGTTGTTGTCTTACCCCGCAGCACTGAAGAAGTGAGTAAAGTTGTCGCATGGGCCTACGAGAGAGATATACCTATTACCCCCTGGGGCGTGGGAACCAGCCTGGAAGGTAACCCTATACCAGTGCACAGGGGAATCGTGATCGATTTCCAGGAAATGAACAGGGTACTCGATGTGCGCCCACCCGATTTTCAGGTAGATGTAGAGGCCGGTGTCGTGTACAAGGATCTGAACAAGGCGATAAGCAACCATGGTCTCTTTTTCCCACCTGACCCCGGGGCTGCAGCAACGATAGGTGGGATGATCGGCAACAATGCAAGCGGGATCAGGACTGTAAAATATGGTTCGACAAAAGACTATGTAATGAGGGTCGTCGTTGTCCTGCCGGGCGGTCGTATCATAAAGACCGGTACCAGGGCGAGAAAAAGCTCATCCGGATATCATCTGTGTTCCCTCTTTGTCGGGTCCGAGGGGACATTGGGTATTGTCACAGAGGCTACGCTCAGACTCGTAGGGTTACCCGTAAATTTCATGGCTGTAAGGGCCGTCTTCCCCACCATATTCGATGCGACAAACACGGTTTTCCAGGTAATGAACTCAGGTCTCTCTCCTGCAGCTATGGAATTCCTCGACGAGGAGGTTGTAAAAATCCTTAACCGGGACCAGGGCCTGTCACTTAACGAGCAGCCCACATTGCTCATGGAGTTCCACGGTTTCAGCGAAAACGGGCTCAAGGAGGAGATGGCCTACGTGGAGGAAATCTGCCGGGACAATAAGGCACTCTTTCTCGATAAAGGGATCGGCCAGACCGAGAGGGCACGGCTCTGGGAAATACGCCACCTCGCCCACGAGTCGATCAGAAGGAACCACCCCAGCCTGCTGTCCCTCAGTATGGACGTCGCAGTGCCCCTTTCCCGTTACAGCGACATGGTAGGCTTTGCGAAAGAACAGGTAAAGGACCTCGCGGCGTATGTCTTCGGCCACGCCGGGGATGGGAACGTGCACGTAGTGGTGATGGATGATCCCGCCAACAGGGACCGTTGGTCCCGCGTCGAGGAAGCCAACAGGCACATAGTGCTGAAGGCCCTTGAATTCGAAGGAACCTGCACGGGAGAGCACGGCGTGGGTATAGGAAAGCGCACCTTTCTCTTACAGGAACATGGGGAGAGTCTTGCACTCATGTGGGACATCAAGCATCTCCTGGATCCGAAGGGTCTTATGAACCCCGGCAAATTCTTCTTCATGGATGAGGAAGTTCGATGACAGTACTTTTTCGCAGCTATAGGTAATTTGCACAAGATCATAGTAATCCTTCCCCTTCAGGTGGCCTGTTTGTGACGCATTATTAAACGTGCCCAAGCCCAATCCGTATGAGCTGACTCTAAGTCTTTTTTACT
The DNA here is from genome assembly GCA_002408185.1 of Deltaproteobacteria bacterium UBA5329. Taxonomy (GTDB): domain Bacteria; phylum Desulfobacterota; class Syntrophorhabdia; order Syntrophorhabdales; family Syntrophorhabdaceae; genus Delta-02. The sequence continues at coordinate 6,362 of DHQV01000085.1, read as the reverse complement.
GTGTCCACCGCAGATTCCACCGTTTGTTTTGCCTTTTCGTAATAGTCCTGGGCTTTCTCTGTTGCTTCGGCCGCTCTGTCCTTCATCTCATTGTAGTAACCCTCAGCTTTCTCTTTCACGTCCCTTGCCGTCCTCCCAAGTTGTTCTCTAGTCCTCTTTCCCGATTTCGGGGCTGTCAGGAGAGCAATGCCTCCTCCTACCATGGCACCGATCAAGAATGACAGCATACAGCAAATCCCGGAGCAACTTTTTTCATTTCCCATTGGGTATCTCCTTTACAACTATTTGTGTCTTTTTCTCGACTCTTTCCCCTAAACCAGCTCATTCAATACGTGTTTCACCATTCGGCGCGGTCCGCATGATCGCAATTATGGTCTCTGGTCTCCTCGAACCCCCCTTCCCTGGCTTTAAATTACGCTCACCGCCTCCGGATAAAACCAACTACGATAACAATAATGGCGATAACCAGCAGGATGTGAACGAGTCCTCCCATCGTGTAACTGGTCACCAACCCCAGCAGCCAAAGAATTATCAGTATTGCAGCGATCGTCCATAACATGTCATCCTACTCCTTTCTTACCCGGGGGCCGGAAGGTCCCTCAGGCTTTTCACGCCGTTTACGTCCTTAACGGCTTTGACGGACAGGCCCTTTTCGGTTTTTCTCAAGAATTCTACCGGAATCGATTGAGATCAATTTCCAGCGAATCGAGCCTGCGAGAAATGTCCGCCCTCTCTTCGTTCGTGGCGTACCTGCCTCCATCAGTCATCCGTAGATAATCACTCCGGATGGAATCCACCCTGGATTGGAATTCTCGACCTTCTGTCACGGGGAGACGACCGCTGATCCTTCCATCATCGATCCTTCGTTGGAGTGCGACGATCCTGTCCCCGCTTCCCGGTCGTTCCATTCTTGCGGGCCGGCCCATCGCCCTGTCGATCTCATTTCCAAGCGTATCAAGCCTTGCAGAAAGGGCATCCCACTCTTCCCGGTAAACCATTCTGTCTCTCAGTGCCGTAAAGTCAGTTCGAATACCCTTCAGCGTCGTCAGGAACGCCTGGGACTGATCGGGGGTAAGCGCACCGGTTTTCAGCCCTTCGCCGATTTTCTCCTGAATTACAACCATTTTGTTCTCCGCGCTCCTTTCTTGATCGGGCCATCTTTGCATGGAGACACAGCCCGAGAACAGGGCTAATCCAAAACCACCAACAGTGACAACAAAACAGCCTTCTTCATCTCTCTCCTCCTGGTTTTAGCTTGCAAACATTGGATTCCAGCATAAAATGCCCCGTGCTCCTATTGCACAATGATTTCGAAAAAAACTCTCATGTTTGCCCGTGCCGCGCCTTAAAGTGCCTGCTTGTCCTCCCCTGGCAACAGCCAGGTCCACGTTATGAGTGTTTTCCCTACCTTGAGGCGAGATACAGAGCAGGGATCAGCAATGCCACCAGAGCTGCAGATTCAGACGCCTCATGCAGGCCCAGCGTGTGGGCGACCGCTGAGAACAGCCAGCCGAAAATATCATGTGCAAACGGCGTACCCAGTACAACGAATATGACGGAAAGAGTGGTTGTGATAAGGAAGAACACTTTCATCTTGTTGGTCATCTCGCACCTCCAGACGGTAGAAACAGCGGGCTGCCCTGACCTACCAAAAGAAACTGGGGATCAATTATATCCATGAGCACAAAGCAAGCACTCAAGGCATTTATTACCTCTTTATTAAAGATAGGGCAGATGGTCTCTGATGTCTGTCGTGGAACCGACAATTATCTTGTACCTGTTTTTGTGCGCGAGAGTGTCATCTTTTTGACCTACGGGCTGGTAAACAGAATATTTATGTTTTTAAGACAGGACGCTGCTTAGCGATTGTCATCCAATCAATCAGGCCAAACCCTGTATCATGAGGTATTTTTTCTCCTCAGCCCCATAAGCCGTGCATGAGCCTTATAATATATTTATGACTTAATCGTTGTGGTGCACAATTTATGCAAAGGAGCAATCGATGAAAACGAAAGTGGGTTTGTGGATTGACCATAGGAAGGCTACTATCGTGACTGTCACGGAAGAAGGGGAAGAGATAAAGGTGATAATATCGAGGGTTGAAAAACAGCCGCGCCGTTCTGGTGATTCCCCCCTTAAGGGTCCTTATGAACCGCACCAGGTACCCGAACAGGACAGCCGCCAAAGAGCGTTCAAGGGACATCTCAATATTTACTACGACGCGGTAATTGCTTCGATTCACGATGCAGGATCTATTCTAATATTTGGTCCAGGTGAGGCTAAGGGCGAACTCAAAGAGCGTCTCGAAAGAAACGGCCTTGGTGGGCTCATCGTAGGTGTTGAAACAGCTGATAAGATGACGGATCGTCAAATTGCGGCCAAAGTTCGACGGCGCTTTCCGGGTAGCGTCCCACAGTAAGATTTCGCTACGCCATGTCCAGTAGTTTTCATCAAGTCGAGAGCTTTCTTATTTCCCCATATCCGCTGGGCGCATTCGAGTGTTTAAGGCCGCAGAATCATTTCTAACCTTAAGATTGAAAACTTTCCGGAAGTGGAACCCGTATACCATATAGGTCATTGCCATGGGCAAGAGACGCGGACGCGTGAATAAAGACCAGATAACCAGTTTCCAGTAGTAGCGCCGGGCCTTGTCAATTATTCCCAATTTCACCAGGGTCTTGAAAGGTGCGTCAAGGTAACGGATATTATAGCGGATGCACCTGAGATGCAGACTTCGTTTTTTCCTTTCCACAGGTTCATATTCCCTGAGAAATGCCTTGACGCGCTCATAGTAGGCGCTCGGTGAGTAGATGCCGCTCAGCACCTCTTTGTATCCCGCTACGAGCCTCTCGTAACCCATCCTTGGAATAATATTCGTGGAGAAGTCTGTATTATCGCCGGAAACATCCTTCCTTAATCTGCCTTCCTTCTGAAGCCTTTCGTAAAGTCGGCTGCCCCTTGGCGCATTGAGCATTCCCACCATGGCGGTGACGATCCTGCTTTCCTGGATGAACCTGATCTGCCTTTCGAACGTTTCGGGGGAATCGTTGTCAAACCCTACGATGAAACCGCCTCGAACACGCAGGCCCAGCTGCTGGATCCGTTTCACCGCTGCAAGGAGATCGCGGTTCCTGTTCTGAAGCTTGTTGCACTCCTTGAGGGATACATCATCAGGTGTTTCAATGCCGACGAACACGCCCTCGAACCCCGCGCGTACCATCTGCCTGATTAATTCTTCATCATCCACAAGATCAATTGATGCCTCGGTCGCCAGATCGAAGGGGTACCTTCTTTTTTTCATCCATTCTATCATGGCAGGCAGCACCTGTTCCCTTAACTTCCTTTTGTTGCCTATGAAGTTATCGTCGACAAAGAAAACGCTGCCTCTCCATCCTGCCCCGTAAAGGGCATCAAGCTCATTTATCACCTGCTCAGTTGTTTTGCTGCGGGTTTTGCGCCCGTAGAGCGTAGTAATGTCACAGAATTCACAGCTGAATGGGCAGCCCCGAGAATATTGGAGACTCATCGAATGATACCTGCTCATTTTAACGAGCTCCCAGAGGGGGGCAGGTGTCTTATCGAGATCGGGGAAGGCCCGTGATGAGTACACGTGTTTGGCTTTACCTTCGGCAAGGTCCTTGAGGAAGGGGCTGAGGGTATACTCTGCTTCATTGAGTATCAGGTGATTCACGTCGGGGTATTCTTCCGGCGTTGCGGTAAAGAGAGGGCCTCCGGCCACGATTTTGACACCCGCCCTTTTGCACCGTTTAATGACCTCTTGCACCGATTCCTTTTGGACTGCCATCGCCCCGATAAAGACATAATCCGCCCATAGAAGGTGCTCATCCTTAAGACGAGAGACATTCATGTCAATGAGTTCTTTTTTCCACTCGCCCGGGAGCATCGCGGCCACGGTCAATAGGCCCAGCGGCGGGTGAAGTGCCCTTTTCGATATAAAAGTCAAGGCATACTTGAAACTCCAGAAGGTATCAGGGTATTTGGGATATACAAAAAGTATCTTCATTATCTTTTCCTTGTCGGGACGGCACCGTTTAAGACCCCTCGATCTCCTCAGCCCTTCGAGCGATCTGTGCGCTCAAGTTCTGCGATAACTTGAGCGCCTAACAGGACGATCAATGACGCGGCCTCCGTAATGAGGAGGGCGACTACCGCTGTCGCGAAGGAACCGTAAATTATGTTTACCAGCGACAGGACGGAGTAATACCAGATGAGTGCGTGGCGGATGATCTCCCATAAGATCGTTGCGGTTACGCCCCCGATGAGCGCGTGGCGAAACGTGGTGCGCACCGCAGGCATAAGAAGGTATATGGACGAGAGCAGGACCACCTCGCTGGTTATTCCCAGCATATACAGCGCGACCTTCGATGTAGCCTTAAGGCTCACACTCCATCCAAACAGGATCAGGTGCCTTTCTTCAAGTGTATCCAAAGCCCCCGTGATAACCGAAACCACCACTATGCCCAGTCCGATCGAAAAGACATACACGTAAGGAATGACAGCGGATATGAGGAAATTGCGCGGGTTGATCCTCACAGAACGAGAAAATATGGCCGACAGGGCGCTTTGAAGCACGCCAAAAGCCATGGAGCTGAAAAACAGCATAGCAAGGAATCCGATGATGCCGACCGCTTGACGATGCTCAAGGAATACCTGTACTTGTTCGGTCAAAATTGCCGAGTAGCCCGGTATCACCATCCCTGTGTACGTGGACAAAGTGCTGATCAAATCTTCCTTTGCCATAAAATGGGACAGCCCGGTCAGCAAAAGGATCGACATAGGAACAATTGACAGCAGGGTGTAATAGGCAAGGGCGCCGGACAAGAGCAGTCCCTTATTATGCATGAAACCGCGCACGACCCTTCCCAGGAAGCCAAAAAGCCGACCCAACGGTCCGTTCATCCTGACCTTGATGCTCATACTTTAAGTATAATAGAGCTGTCCAGGATTGCAATTGCAGCAATCCCATCTCTATTTATTCCTGCCTGTAATACTTCATCAATATCCATAATTCCCTCCTTATCGGCGGTCTTTGGGGATAGTTAGGAAGATACAGCAGGAAGACATTGCCGAGGCGTTTCTGCAGGTAAGTTGGGGATTTGTAAAACTGCATCTACAACTCGATATCTTCGGCGGATTATGAAAACACGAATTACGGAGCGAAGCTCATCATATCGTTTGTGCCGGAGATTGTATACTTTATCCGAGAATGAGGGCGATAAGGGGTTCTTACGCCGCACCCGTCATTATTTCCCGTTTGGGTCCAGGGCCCGGCGTACTGCCTCAGCAATTCCCCGCTTGTCAAAAGGTTTCATGAGCAAGGCCTTGATCCCGGCTTTTTGTATGCTATCCGGTGAGACGGCATCGCTGTGACCCGTGCAGAGAATGATCGGGATATCGGGTCTTATTTTCAGAATCTCCGTAGCGAGGTCCATTCCTGTCATATTCGGCATTGTCTGGTCCGTAATGACGAGATCGAACCCATCGGGCCCCTCCCGGAAGATGTGCAGCGCCTCCTTGCTGCTCGTGGTTGCAACGACGTCGTAACCGAGCCTCGTTAACCTCTGCTGATTCAGCTCGACCAGCGTGTCCTCGTCATCCACGATCAGTATGCGCTCGTTCCCTCCAACCCGAAAACTGGCTGTATCTTCCCGTAGAGCTCGATGTGGGTTTCGCTCTGTCCGAGTGCGCCTGTCTGCATGTCTCCATTTTCAAGGAGTATCGCAGGGACTCGTTTCAGGATGCGCTCAAGGTTGTTTGTGGTCCCCGTATCCCTGGCATAATGATTCATTACAACTTTATGGTCCGTGACGCGATCCCGTTTCTTGGGTGGGACGTCGACTGGCCGCTATCCCGACAGGGCAAGGAACCTCCCTACAGGCGTAAAAAAGTGCAAGGGGTATTGCCCTGGGATTATCAACCCGATCAGACCCTCCTGTCTGTCCGCCAGTCGGCGCGGAGATGCAGTAGATATGGGATACCTTATTACGATGAGCCTGTCGTAAGGTTAAAAGTCGGGGGCAGAAACGAGGAAGAGGTCATCTCCAACTGGCACCAGTGTGCAAAAGCTCTTAGGAAATTAAGGCCACAGAAATGACCTGGGAATGGCAGGATGAGTATCATAAAAAATTTGGGATGTTGCTTTGTATGAGAGGTTGACGTAAGCAAGGGTGCGGGGAGGTTCCTTGGGGAAATCGGGTCGAGGCGTCCCAAGGGAAAAGAATGCTTTCTTCTACCTACGAAGAGCATCAGCCCTCCGTTATCACGTCGTGGATTGCGGGATGAAACAGGATACGTCGACACATCTATATTGCACGTCCTTCGCGACACGTCATCGTCATTCT
>DHQV01000069.1:26201-51889 GCA_002408185.1 Deltaproteobacteria bacterium UBA5329 | reverse complement strand
AGGTTTTCCGGGAGCGGCTTTTTTAGTTGGGGAATCCACAAAACAAGGGAGGAAAAATCATGAAAAAAAGAACTTGGACCATGGTCGGATTAATTGTTGCGATATGTTTTCTTGCAGCCTCGACACTATCCTACGGTTTGGATGAAAAACAGCTCCAGTCACTGAAGAAAAACAATAAATGTAAGAAATGCGACCTGTCGGGGGCGAAACTCAGCAATCTCGACCTGACCTACGCAGACCTGTCGGGAACGGACCTTTCGGGTGCAGATCTGACAAACACCGTCATGCAAAGCGCCAACCTGACAGGAACGAATCTGTCCGGGGCAAATTGCACAGGGGCAAATTTCAATGATGCCAACTTCAAAGGGGCAAATGTCACGAAAACAAATTTTACAAATGCGTATTTCGACCAGGCCACGTGGGTCAACGGTAAAATGTGCGCCATAGGATCTATAGGACAGTGCAAATAGGGCGAACGGACCCGGGGGTCTCATCCAATACACACAAATTTTTAAGGAGGGTTGTAATGAAAAGATGCTTGGTGGTGGCGGGAATCATGTTTCTATTCACGATCGTAATGCTTTCGTATGCGTCAGCAGCGAACCTTACAGCGGACATGATCACAAAAGAAGGGAAAGTAACGAGCAAAGGAAAATTATATGTCAACGGAAACAAAATAAGGGCGGAAAAAGGTAATACCCCGATGTATACCATCGTCAGGGGTGATAAGGGCATATTCTGGCAGATAAACGGCGCGGAAAACACCTATGTTGAAGGGAAGCTTACACCGGCCGTAAACCTCTGGACCACGGAAAAAATACCGGGCGAGATTGCCAGGAAAGAGATTGGCTCCGAGAAGATCGATGGATACTCGGTCAAAAAGTATGAAGTTTCCGTAAAACAGGGAAAAAATACATATACATATCATCAGTGGCTGGCGACCGACCTGCGCTTCCCCGTCAAGGTAGCGAACCTGAATGGAAAATGGAGCGTGGAATACAAGAACATAAAGAAAGGCCCACCAGTTGACGCGGTGTTCAATCTGCCCAAGGGAGCGACCGTCGACACAATGTCGGCTCCGGACGTCCTTACCGGGGGAGGACATTGAAAGCAGGAAGCAGCAAACAGCAAGGAGTAAGGAGAGCCGATTGCCGACAGGTGCAATGCTTTTATCTCCTTACTCCTTGCTGTTTTCAATGATCGTCATTGCCGGCGGAAGTTGGGATCTTTGATCGCTTTCTCTATCATATCGATCCTTTCCTGTGAAGGCGGGTGCGTGGAGAGAATGGCAAGGCCGGTTTTTCCCTGTGCCTCAGCAAGGAACATCCTCTGAACATCTACCATGGCTTGAGGATCATAGCCCGACAAACCCATTATCCGCACACCTTCGACATCTGCCTGTAGTTCGTTCACCCGCGAGTTTTTGAGGAGAAGAAGGGAGGCGCTGATCTCGGAAGCCTTCAAAAGCAGGCCCTGGGAAAAACCCCCGTCACCGAGCAGGGATGCCATTATTTGAAGGCCAAACTGGGCAAGCATCTGGCGCTGCACGGCCTTTAACGAATGTTTTTCGACCACGTGCCCGATCTCGTGGCTGAGCACCGCGGCTATCTCGCTATCGTTCTTGAGCCTTTTCAATAAACCTGTCGTGATATAGGCGTATCCTCCGGGCGCGGCGAACGCGTTGACCATTTCATCGTCGAGGACCGTAAAGGTGTAGTTTATCCTTCTCCCGGAATTGGCGGCGAGCCTCTGGCCGATCGCATTGATGCGCTGGTTGACGTTGGCATCCCTGGATACCCCGTATTTTTGTCGGATCTGGCGATCGGTGTTCTTCCCGATCTCGATCTCGCTTTGCTCGCCGATAAGAACGGGGTCGTATTCGGTGCTCGTTAACGGGTTGACGGCTGCCACTGGTGCTGCCCACAATGTGCTCAGTATGACGGCAATGAACAAGGCCAAAGATCCGGACATCATTTTTTTGTTACGATCAGGATGATACATGCGTTCCCTCCAAAGACCCGGCATGCCAGGTGCTGAAATCCTCCATTATAGAGATAACACAACTATAAACATGCAGCAACCGTCCCGGCCGATGGCCAGCAATGTGTCTTTGCTTCTCGCTATAATAATGTCCGGTCAAAGAAATGCCTTGCCGGAGTGTACGCCCGGCGGGACCAATATATTAAAATTATTAGGGAAGATCTTTTGTATTTTCGTCACGATACATTTTTATCTTGCAATAGCGGGCTGTTATACAGGACAATATTGCCGCAGTATTATTTAAAACAACCGGGTTGCCGCAGACGATCGAGACTTACGTTCCCCATTTTCAAGTATCGTAGAATGTAAAAGTTCGTCACCGTGGCGAATAGATCGAGCTATGGTCACTACACACATCAGTAAGGTTCTGAAAGAAAACAGGGACATCATCGCCCGGGAATGGAGTAGCAGGCTTCAGTCGGGAACGAATAAAGCTTTTTCTGCCCCGCCTGATGAAAGCTCTCCTTATACCGTCGAACAGTTAGTCGATGCCTGTTTCGAATTAATTATCGATGATGATGTTCAGGCGATCGATGCTATTATTCGCGAACTGGCAAAAGCCGGCTTCCGGTCACGGCGGCCAGCCTCAGATTTTTATAAGAGTTTAGAGATGTTCCGTTCGATCGTCATGCCGCTTTTGGTCACCAGCCTCAAACATGAAACCGCTATCCCGGCAATAGACCGCCTGAACGCCTCCTTGAGCTACCTGCTCCAGACATACAGCGATTATCGACAGGTTCTTCAGGAAACCGATAATTCGGTGTATGCGAGGAGGCTGGAGTACGATGCGGCTGAAAGGGAGGCACAGCTATTCGAATCGGAAAGCAAATTCCGTGACCTGGCAGAAAAGGCGACGGTGGGAATTTACCTGATACAGGACGATGTGTTCCCTTACGTGAACGGAAGGTTCGCCAGGATAGCCGGTTATACTGTGGAGCAAATGGCCGGCAAGATCGGGCCACGAGATATTGTTTTCCCTGAAGACTGGCCTATAGTGGACGAGAACATGCGCCGCCGCCTGTCGGGTGAGACAGATTGCACGTATGCCGAGTTCCGGCTTGTTGCGAGAAACGGTGATATAAAGAACGTCGAGGTATACAGTGCACAGACAACATACAGGGGAAGGTCTGCCATCATAGGCACCCTCATCGATGTCAGTGACCGCAAGGCGTTTCGTGATGCCCTTGAAATGTCGGAGAAAAAATACCGGGGACTATTCGAAAACCTGCCGGACGGGTTTACCCTCGTCGGCATGGACAAGCAATTCATCGATATAAACCCTGCGTTTTGCGCAATGTCGGGATATACCCGGGAGGAGTTGCTGGACCTTAAGTACCCTGACATCACACCACGGAAATGGCACGCCCGACAAGACAAGGTGATAGAAAGCCAGGTGCTGAGCAGGGGATACTCCGACGTATTCGAAAAGGAATACATCAAGAAGGACGGGACGGTGTTTCCCATCGAGGTCAGGACCCATCTCGACCGCGATGAAGAGGGCAATCCCCTGCAGATGTGGGGATTCGTCCGGGATATCTCGCAGCGAAAAGAGGCCGAAAAGGCGCTGAAAAGGGAAGAACTGAAATACAAGATCCTTTTCGAATCATCGAACGACGCTATCCTGCTCATGAAAGACGATTACTGCATCGACTGCAATACAAAGGCCTGGGAAATGTTCGGCCGCACGAGAAAAAATATGATCGGGCAAAAGCCGTTCATGTTCTCTCCCCGGTCGCAAAGCGATGGAAGCGATTCCACCGATGTCGCAGCAGGAAAGATAAAAGCGGCACTGGCCGGTAACTTTCAGTTTTTCGAATGGCGCTACTATCGTTCAGAGGGCACTTTTTTTGATGCGGAAGTGAGCCTTAACGGCATCGATCTCGGGGGCGAGCACCTCATCCAATGCATCATCCGCGACATCACCGTCCGCAAACAGTTCGAGGAAGAGGCGAGAAAAAAATCCAAGGACCTGGAAGATGTCAACGCAGCCCTCAGGGTCCTTTTAAAGCAGAGGGAAAAGGATAGGGAGGAACTCGAAGAACTCGTTCTGCAGAACGTACGGGAGCTTATACTGCCTTATGTGGATAAATTGAAGCGGCACAAGCTGGACCCGCAGCAAAAGTCTTATCTCAATGTACTTGAAGCCAACCTGAGAAATATTATTTCGCCTTTTGCCCGGAAAATGACATCGATCGATGTCTATTTCACCCCCACCGAGCTCAGGGTTGCCCACCTTATACGGGAAGGAAAGACAGCCAAAGAGATCGCCCAGCTGCTCGGCGTATCGGAAAGCGCCATCAATCTTCACAGGCAAAAATTGAGAAATAAACTCGGCCTGAATAATATGAAGGTGAACTTGAGCGCCTATCTTATTTCCTCATTCGACGGCTAGCCGTCAATCCTTTATCCAGCATATATTTACAGCGTTTTCACCCAGTGCCGTATCGCGAAATCAAGTCCGTTGTTTCGGCCCCTGCTCTATCAGTATACTATTAGTTTCTATCATATAGATGCCAGTATATGCTATTAGTCGTCTATAATTTTTCTATTGGAATATCTTGCCTGTTTTTGAAGTATTCTGAAAAGAATACTTTTGCCGAAAGCCAAATTGGGTATGGCACGGCCGTAGGGAACCTTCTAGGACAGGCGGCCATCGGTAAAGGCGAAAAACTTACTAAGAAACAGGGGGTTATTATGCATTACGCATGGATAATTGCATGTACGGGAACCTTGGTTGTTTTGCTTGCCCACGGCTTCGGCAGGATGTCGTATTCCGTTTTACTTCCTGCCATGAGAGACGGCCTTCATTTTAGCTATACTCAGCTTGGTCTCATAGGAACGGGAAATTTTATCGGCTACATGTCGCTTTCGATCGTGGGAGGATTCCTGGCAGCCCGCTTTGGTGTGAGGAGGGTCGTTTTCGTATCCCTTGTCATTCTGGGCGTCAGTATATTTCTCACGGGATTTACCAATTCCTTCATATACGCCTTTGCAACCCGGCTCATCACAGGCCTTGGGAACGGAGGAGCGTTTGTCCCGATCATGGCTCTGCCCGCCGCATGGTTCGCCACCAAGAAAAGAGGGCTCGCCACGGGGATCGTTACGATGGGAGTGGGGATGGGCCTTTCCCTCTCGGGCATCATTCTTCCGTTCTTTCTCACAAAGTACGGGATTCAGGGATGGAGATACGCATGGTTCCTCATGGGTGGGATCGCATCAGTCCTTTCCCTTGCCTGTTATTTTCTGCTCCGTGACCATCCGCGTGAAAAAGGGCTCGCTCTGTACGGCGCACCCATTATGGACGGCGGCGAAGAAGAGTCCAGGAAAGAACCCCAGCCCAACATGTTCACCGCCTTTAAGAACGTCGTCGGAAATTCGGAGCTCTGGAAACTCGGCACCGTCTACATGATGTATGGATTCTCGTACATCATCTACCTTACGTTCATAGTCGCCTATCTCGGCAAGGAAGTCGGCATCGGTGCCGCCCGGGCAGGCCAGATATTCGCGTTCCTCGGTTTCGTCAGCATCTTCTGCGGTGTCTTCTGGGGTGGGATCTCTGATTTCGTCGGACGGCGCTATGGCTCGTTCCTAGCCTACATGACGCTTACGACGGCTTATTTTATCATTGTTTTCTCCAAGGGCAGCGTTGGTTTTTACGTTTCGGCATCACTGTTCGGCATCACTGCATTTGCAGTTCCAGTTATCATGGCCGCGGCGGCCGGCGATGCGGTCGGCGGCAAGCTTGCGCCAGCGGCGCTCGGCTTTATCACGCTCTTCTTTGGCATCGGCCAGGCTTTCGGCCCCGCTGTCGGCGGCTGGATAAAGGATCTCACCGGGTCCTTCACCAATGCATTCCTACTATGCGCCGTCGTCTCTGCTATAGGCACTTTCAGTTCCCTTATGCTCAGGAAAAAATACCAGACAGTACGCACATAAGGAAGGTACGTATGGAGATCGCACTGAAAACAGCCGGCCTGTTGTTAACGGATGTCGACGAGGCCGAAAATACGATTTCGGAATACCCGGAAAAGGCAATAATACGCCTCGGAAGATCTGTCTCCGATACCTTACGGTGGGCGATGTACATGCCTACAGCGCTCGGCTTGCTGGGGTCTTTCCGTGTCGAGGACAAAGGTCCCTATGCCGGCCGTTTCAATATAAGGACCCATGGCATCGATCCGCTCGTTGCCTCCGTATGGGCCCTCGCAGTATCGAAAGGCATCGTGGAGAACGACACGCTGAAGTGCATCTTTCTCCTCAGGGTGGGGCGCGTGATATCGCCGGAACTGGAGAGTGCACTGGCGAGGGCCTACGAATTCTTTATGGACCGTTTATTGATGCAGAATGAACGCAGCCAATACGTGGATGCAGGGTGGATTCATCCATCCACACTTACCCGCCTTGAATATACAAAAATACTAGATGCGATGAAAATCGTCGAACGATTCCAGAAATATATATACGAAGATGGGGCAAAGGAGCCTTCAGGAAGCACGGAACCATTCGACAGGAATACGTGGGAAAAGGTCCCAGTGATGTGACCCGACTCTCTAGAGCATAATATTCAGGGACGGGCGCAACCTGGGATCATCCTCGGAAATTTCCAGGAGGGGCTTTGACAGGCGTGATAGCGTCTCTTCACAGCTATCGCACAGGTTAAAGCCTTTCCTGTCTGTATCGGCTATGTTGCGGGAAAAGAACATGACACATCCCGGGTCGAAGCAATGCCTCATTCCGTATGTATGACCGATCTCGTGCACGGCTTCCGTGAGTATTCGCCTGGTCAACAGATCCCCGTCGGCTTGAAGACTGTAGAACTCCTGTCTCAAACGCGTAACCGAGACAAGGGCCGCCGTTCCGAGTGCGGCCCCGAAGACGAAGGTCAGTTCGGGGATATAAAGGTCGCAATCGGCAAGGCCCAGGATATGTTCCTGGTCTTCGATCTCGAGTTGAGCCAGGTCATTCAGTATCACTTCAGCCGAATATTGGCCGCGGTCGGCATCGTACGCCTCGATCGACGGCCGAAGGCCATCGCCCAACCGTACGTCTGACGGGAACATATCTTCGATACCCCGTTTCAATATTGCGACAATTTCGGGATCTATGGCCCCGACAAGGATTATCCGCAATTTCATGCTGGCCTTCCTATCCTTTCCTGGTTTACCCTGCATCCCCCTGGCGAACGTTTCTATTATGTCACAAAAACGCGATGTATATCAATCACCCATGACGCCGTTCAAGAGTCTGACGTAAACCCGTCTTGATTTCGCCCAAAAACGACTTATATGTATACCTAAATGCTTTCGTTCACCTTCTCGCTCGATCCTGTTCCTCCATTTAGCCTTGGCTTGACAGTCTGGGCCTTGCGACGACGCCTGGACAACAGAACGGACCATTTCGATAAGGGAACGTACAGCCGGGTCCTGTCCGCGGGAGAGACCCCCTTTGAGGTCTCCCTTTCCCAGGAAGGGACGATTGAAAAACCTCGCGTTAGAGTGCGCGTGCAGGGTCCGATCGCGATAGACCGATCACATGTGACGGCGACAATAGTGAAGATGTTCGGGATGCGTCTCGACCTGTCCGGTTTTTATATTCTTGCCGGACAGGACCCGGATCTGTGCAGGCTCGTGGACACGTTCCCGGGACTCAAGCCGCCCCGGTTCCCTACGGCCTTTGAAGCTGCGGTCAACGGCATCGCCTGTCAGCAGTTATCTCTCAACGTGGGGATCCTGATACTGAATCGCCTCTCTCAAGCATGTGCCCCATCCCTGGAAACCGCCCGGGGCCTGCGCCATACTTTTCCCCGGCCGCAGGATTGTCTCAAGCTGAGCGTCTCGGACCTGCGTGGATTGGGCTTCAGCACCAAAAAGGCCCGGTTTCTCCTTGAGCTTGCCGATGCGATCACAACGGGTGAACTCGACCTCGAAGGGTTCGCAGCCTTGAACAGGCAGGAGGCCATCGAGCGTCTCACCCGTCTCAAAGGAGTGGGCCGCTGGACTGCTGAGTACATACTCCTGCGCGGACTCGGGGACCTGTCCGGGTTCCCCGGTGATGATGTAGGAGGAAGAAACAAGCTGCGGACCTGGCTCAAGATCGACAGGCCCCTGTCCTATGAAGACGTCCAGCGGGTCACACAAAAATGGAGGCCATATTCGGGCCTGATATACTTCTATCTCCTCCTGGACGCGCTGGCGAAACAGGGGTATATTCCGGAAGGCAAGCCTTGACAGCGGCTTTTCCTGCGCAGCACGCAAAGACTCACCCCCCGGCGCCCATCAATCTACTCCTTGCGTTACGGATACCGGCATAGGCGATCACTGCGGCAATTGTGAGCGGCAAGACTCCTAGGAAAATGAAGATCAGATCCGCAGGCATCCGGAACCATTCGAGGAAATGGATCAGGGGCTGCTCCTGGAATGCCGCGCTTCGTGCATGCCAGTAGCCGTTGTTCAGGACATCGAGAAACTGGATCACACCTTCGGGAAAGAGGTTCATGAGGACCATGAGGGCGAGGCCAATGTTCAAACCGAAGAATGAGACCTTGATATATTTTTCGATACGTGCCCATTGCACGTCTGTCGATACCTGCCTTAGCGCAAAAACGATGAACGAGACCCCGAGCATACCGAAGACGCCCATAAAGGCCGAGTGCGCATGATTCGGTGTCAGCACCGTGCCTACCTCAAAGTAGCTTACGATAGGGAGGTTGATGAGAAAACCGAATATTCCCGCCCCCACGAAATTCCAGAAACCGACCGACATCAGGAAATAGAAGGTCCAGCGATGCGGTATCAGGATCTCTTTGCCACAGACGTCACACCTCCCCCGGCCCAATTTTATAAAATCCCATGCATCGAGGGTAAGAAGGGTAAGCGGGACGACCTCCCCCGCCGAGAACATCGCGGAAAGTGCGAGGCTGAAGTTCGTTTGCCCGGTCCAGTACCAGTGATGTCCCGTTCCTACGATGCCGGCTCCAAGAAAAAGGATCGCATCGAGGTAGATGATCCTCAGAGCCGTCTGGCGGGTGATCATGTCAAGCCTGTAAAACAGGACGGCGACCATCGTTGTGGCAGACAATTCGAAAAAGCCTTCCACCCACAGGTGTATGATCCAGAAACGCCAGTTGTCGACGACCGTGAAATTGCTCTTGCCGGTAAAGAAAAAGGCAGGCAGGTAAAAAAGAGGGATCGCCGCCGTCGTGACAAGGAATGCCGTGGTGATCTCCTTATTTACGGGGTCTTTCAACGATCCCGCCGCCTCCCTGATGATCAGGATTATCCAGAAAACGAGGCCCACTACGAGGACCACCTGCCATCCCCGGCCCAGGTCAAGGTATTCCCAGCCCTGGTGCCCGAACCAGAACCAGGCCCGGCCGAGCAATTGGCGGATCCCGGCCATTTCGCCCAGGAGGCTGCCGAAAACGACGATCACAAGCGCCCAGAAAAGGAGGTCGACGCCCAGTTTTTGCCTTCCCGGTGTGCCCGATCCTAGGGATGACGCGAGAAAAAGGCCTCCTGCGATCCATGCCGTCGTGACCCACAGGATAGCGAGTTGGATGTGCCATGTCCTGGTCAGGTTGCTCGGGAAGAGGACAGACAGGTCCAGATGGTAAAAGCTCGACGGATCGGCACGGAAATGGGCCGTCGCAGCGCCGACGTTCACCTGCACGAAAAAGAGCAGTGCGGCGACCGCGAAGTATTTTATGGTGGCCAGCTGCGTTTCGCTCGGTACGCCGGGAAGCATCCGGGGATGTATATGTTCTTTTCTGCCCTTCCAGCCAAGATATCCGAACTTTCCAAAAGAAAAAAGGACCGCCGCCGTCCCCGCGAGCAGGGTAATGAGGCTCAGTGCGCTCCACAGGATGGTCTGGGCGGTCGGCCTGTTGCCTGCCATCGGTTCGTAGGGAAAATTGTTCGTATACGAGTAATCCTTTCCGGGCCGGTTGGCGATGGATGCCCAGGCGGTCCATGCGAAAAATGCGGTGAGCTTCTCAATCTCGCTCAAGTCCGATATGGCCTCGTGCGAGAGGCCTCTGTTCACACGTTTTTCCGTAAAGTAATTCTTCCATTTCACTTTCTGGTTCTGATAGGAAAATGCCTCCTCCGGTGTGAACAGGAGCCTTCCCGTCTTTGCATCATAGCGGTTTTCCTTGAGCAGCCGGGCCGTGAGTGCGGTGATGATGGTGCGCTCATCGTCTCGAAGCTCAGATATGCCGCGTCCGTATCTCTGACGGGATATGCCATCGGCGGCATCGACTGAAAGCGTGTGGAGATATTCAGCCGAAAAATCCGGCCCGAGGTAAGCGCCATGGCCCCAAATGCTGCCGTTTTGCATCAGCCCATTTTTGAGAAAAACCTCCTGTCCGGCAAGGATGGTCTCGTTCGTGAAGATAACATGTCCGGAGCTGTCAATTACCTTTTCGGGGATCGGGGGCTCGTTGGTATACGATGTAATAGCGACCCATATCAGGACCACGAAGCAAACGGCCACTATAAGCAGGACCGATCGTTTCCACCATACTGAAAGTTTTTCAGGGGCTTCATCCATGGCTATGACACTCCTTGTTTTGAGGAACTGTGATCAAGGGTAAAAAGCGCATCATTTCGACCTCGACAGCCGAGTATTGTATCCATTAAACCGTCTATATTTCTCCTCCGGCTTCCCCTCGAGGAATATCCTGCTGCCTATGCAGACGTAATCGACGCCGGCATCGTAAAAGGCCCGGAGATTCTCGAGCGAGACACCCCCGTCGGCCCCGATCGTGGTATCCGGAAATCTCTGTCGGGCTGACATCAGTTTTTTCATCACCTCGGGTTTGAACGGGCTGCCGTAACGTCCCGGGTCAACGGTGAGAAATAACAGACCGTCGACATAGGGAACCAGTTTCGCAATACTGTCGAGAGAAGTTTCAGGTTTTATGGCAAGCCCCGTCGCAAGTCCCCTTCCGCTCGCCTCTTTGATAAATTTCAAGGGATCTCCAGGCGCCTCTGCGTGAAATATGGCTTTCTTCAGGGAAGGGCTCTGAATGGCTCTGAGAGACAGCAGTGGTTGCTGCACCATAAGATGCACTTCGAAGGGGATGGTCAGGTCTATGGTATCTATAAGGCCCGGGTCCATGCTCCGGGTATCCACAAATTTACCGTCCGTGATGTCTATCTGGATATAATCTGAAAACCGCTCCGCCTGGCGCACACGCTCCACAAAACTGTCCAGGTCTTCGGCAAGGATGGCGGGGACTATCTTCATATCTGCCCTTCCCTGTGAGATCCGGGCTCCCTGGGGCCGACGGCGTTCCGGTCATACGCCCTATCTTCCGTGCTATTCAGGACGGTCCCGGTCATGCAGTATTCCACTTGCGGCCTTCCCTCTCGAGGAGCGCTACGGCGGCAGGCGGCCCCCACGTTCCTGCCCGGTAGTTCGGGAGATCGGGTGGTTTCTGTGATTCCCACCTCCTGATAATGGGATCGACGACCCTCCACATTGCCTCGATCTCGTCCTCCCGCACGAAAAGTGTGAGATCGCCCTTCAGGATATCCACGAGAAGCCGTTCATAAGGCTTGCGGAGTTCAACCTTGAAGGTGGCGGCATAGCTGAAAACCATATTTACGTAATATATCTGGTTGGTGGAAAATGGGTATTTCACGCCGAAACCCAGCGAGATCTTTTCGTCCGGCTGTATTGTCAATCTCACGACGTTCGGGTTGAGCGCGTCGCATGTTCGGCCAAAAAGCCTCAAGGGAAGTCGTTTCAGCTCGATGCAGATCTCCGTCACCAGCGTCGGCATTCGCTTGCCGGTCCTTATAAAAAAGGGTACGCCCGCCCACCGCAGATTATCGATATATAGTTTTGCCGCAAAGAAGGTAGCCTGATCGGACTCGAGCGATACGTCCGCCTCTTGCCTGTAACCCGGCACAGGCACCCCATCGACGATGCCGGGCCCGTACTGGCCTTTTACCGTGCAATTGTCGATGTACGATTCGTCCATCGGCCGGATGGAGCGCATGACCTTGAGCTTCTCGTCCCGGATAAAATTGGCATCGAAGCCGCTGGGGGGGTCCATCGCGATGAGCCCGAGAAGCTGCATCATATGATTTTGCACAATGTCGCGCACCACACCGGCGTGCTCGTAAAAAATGCCCCTGTGCCCGATGCCTATGTCCTCTGCAACGGTTATCTGCACATTATCGACAAAGTGACGGCTCCATATTTCTTCGAAGATCGTGTTGGAAAAATGGAAGAAGATAATATTCTGGACCGGATCCCTGGCAAGGTAATGGTCGATCCTGTATATCTGGCGTTCGTCAAAGGCATCGGTAAGGACCCTGTTCAGCTCCGCCGCCGAATCGTGATCGCGCCCAAAGGGCTTCTCCATGACGATCCGGATGCTGCGCAAATATTTGCAAAGACTGTGTTCTTTCAGCTTCCCGACGATGAGCGGCGCGGCATCGGGCGGTACGGCCATGTAGTACACGATCTGCCTTTCACCTTCCGGCCCCTGGCTATGCGTTCCCTTTACCTCTTCGCCAAGTCTTCTGTACGTGGTATCTTCCTCGAAAAGTCCCGAAAAATAGTGAATATGACGCAAAAAACGCCCCCATTCCCTTTCGTCGGGGACCTCGTGCCTCAAGGTTTCAAACGACTTCTGCATCATGTCGCAATACTCATCGAAACCCATGTCTAGCCTGTCAAAAACGAGTATGGAAAAATCCTTCGGCAGTTCTTTCTTTGTGTAAAGCTGGAAAAGTGACGGGAGGAGCTTCCGCCGCGTCAGGTCCCCGGCACCCCCGAAGATGACCATCGTAAACGGTTTTACATGCACCGATTCCCGGGGGATGTCGCATACCTGAAGAAAGCGGCCGTAGATCTCGTCCTGCTGGTCCTTTGTTTCCATGCCTTTGACCTCTTTATCCCGTTATGAGCGAATCCCAGTCCGAAGAGAATTTTTCCATTCCTTTCGCCGTAAGGTCATGGGTGATATCGTAATTCTGCCACAGTTTCCCAAGATCGATCTCCTGGTAGGGGATGGGTTCCAGGTCCCGCGCATTATAAACGTAATCTTCGGCTGGCAGGGGAAGGCCTTTCTGCCCCCATTCCTTGAGGATGGCATACGGAGCCGTAATAATGTCCGAGCCGAGCTTGAGTGCATACATAAGATGATCGTACGAACGAACGCTGGCAGTCAGGACCTCCACGTGCCCGTCGCCCGAACGGTACATTTTCAGGATATTGGCAACGACATCCATCCCGTTCTCACCCCTGTCATCGAGGCGGCCGATAAACGGGGAGACATAGACATCGCCCTGTTTTGCCCCTCTCGTCGCGGCATAGACCGCGGCGGCCTGGCTTTGCGAGAAACAGAGCGTCATGTTTATCCGGAGGCTTTCCTTCAGGGCCTGGCTTGCCGCTGTGAGCCCTTCATGCGACGTCGGGAACTTTACGTGGGCGTTCGGTATCCACGAGAACATCTCTTTTCCCTGCTCGAGCATGTCCTTCGCCTGCGTTGACGGTACCGCATATACCTCGACGGATATAGAGCCTTTGGGCATCATCACCGACAACTCCTGAACCACTTTTTTATAGAACGTGAGGAGCTCCGACGGGCAAAATCTCTCGCCCTCGCCCAGTCTTTCCCGCGCTTCGGGGTTTTTCGACAAGAGTGTCGGGTTCGTTGTCTGTCCGTCGAGAAAACCGAGGAGGCCTATGATCTCCCTGGTCTCTTCCGGGTTACCTCCATCGATGAAGATCTTTGTTTCAAGTCCGGCGGGTCTCATATAACCTCCTTTACTTTCCGGATGATAGCACCCCGGGAAATTTCTTCATGATCGAGCAATTCCTGCGGTTTGCCGCTCACCGGCACCTTTCGCACCGCAAGGATGTGAACGGACACGGTATCGTCTGTCGCGCTCTTGACCGCTTCTCCCAGGCCGCCTTCAGCATAATGGTCCTCTACGGTAATGATCGTCCCCGTCGCCTGTGCCACCTCGCGCAGGGTTACAACATCTATGGGCTTGATGCTGTACAGGTCTATAACCCGGACCATGATGCCTTCTTCTTTCAGCGCCTCGTATGCGGCGAGGGCCTCGAAGACTGCGACCCCGGCCGCAACGATCGTGACACGGTCTTTGTTGTGTATGCGTAGGACTTTGCTTCCGCCTATGGTAAACTCGTCGTCCATCTTATAAAGGATGGGCACATTCATCCTGGTCGTGCGGATATAGACAACCCCTTTATGCGCCGCGGCCTGCTCGATGAGCCTCTCGGTAGACACGGCATCACTGGGATACAGGACAACACCGTCGAGCAGGGTCCGGAACATGGCGATATCTTCAAGGCCCATCTGGGAAGGGCCGTCCTGTCCTATGGATACACCGGCGTGCGAACCCGAGATCTTGACATTGCTTTTCGAATACTGATTCATCCTGATCTGGTCGAAGCATCGCGTTAGAAATGCCGCAAAGGTAGAAACGAACGGAATCTTTCCGCGGGCTGCAAGACCCGCGGCCGCACCCATCATATTCTGCTCCGCTATGTACATCTCGAAGAATCGCTCGGGATACGCCTCCTGAAAGATCTCCGAGTATGTGGAATTGCTGACCTCCCCGTCGAGTGCCACGATATTGGGAAATCCGTCTGCGATCCTTTTGAGGGCATTGCCATAAGCCCTTCGGGTTGCCACAGGGGTTTCGACCGCATAATCAGGCTCAGCGATGTTCCGCGCATGGACCGCCTCGGGCTTCACATCATCCGGGGGCCCTATCTTTCCGGCGAGAGATCTGTCAACGGCCCCCATCTCCTGCATCGCCTGTTCGAACTGTTCTTCACTGATCGCCTTGCCATGCCAGCCGTCCTTATCCTCGAGGAAGGAGACACCTTTGCCCTTGATGGTCCTGGCGATTATCATAACGGGCTTGTCCACCAGGGACCGGGCTTTTTCATACGCATCGACGATCTCATCCAGGTTGTGACCGTCGATGCACATGGTCTCCCAGCCGAACGGCGCGATGCGCTCCTCGTAAGCCTTGAGGTTATGTCCGTACATGGTCTCCCCCCGCTGGCCCAGGCGGTTCACATCGATAATCCCGATAAGGTTATTGAGCTTGTAATGCGCCGCGAGCTGGATGGTCTCCCACTGTGACCCTTCGGTCATTTCGCTGTCTCCTAAGAGCACATAGGTGCGGTACGGCAGCTTGTCGAGGTATTTTCCATTGAGGGCCATCCCCAAGCCTATTGCAAGTCCCTGCCCAAGGGAGCCTGTCGACGCCTCCGTGTACGGGAAGGCCACGACCGGATGGCCCTCGAGGCGGCTTCCGAATTGCCTCAAGGTCATGAGCTCGTCGAAGGATACCTGTCCGGCAGCGGCCCACATCGCGTAAAACAAAGGAGAGGCATGGCCTTTCGAAAAGATGATCCGGTCGTTGTTCGGGTTAGCCGGATGGGGAGCGTCGAACCGGAACGTCCCGCCGAAGAGAAGCCCGGTCATCAGGTCCGTGGCCGACAGCGATGAGGTGGGATGGCCGGAACCCGCCCTGGTCGTCGATGCAAGGATGTAGTACCGGATCAGTTTAGCCAGCTTTTCCAGGTATTCCCTGGCCGGTCTGTCATTCATGGTAATTCTCCTGAAGGTCATTGAATGAAAACGCGGTGTTTTCACGATCGATGTTGCGGGGCAGAGAGCACCTGTCCCGTATATGCCGTCTGATGGAATGACGAGGTTCCACCAATCAAACCTCCATATCGTGAGCTCGAATAATGGCTCGTCTTGCTCAAATGAACCTAAGGCGGTGCTTGTGAAGTTTCAAGGGCACGGATAGGACGGCGGTGCTTGGACACGCGATGGTGGCAGGATTACGTACGGCACAGGGTATCGCGGGTTGACGGTACCAGCGAGGTGCATTAGCGTCTTTCATGGAATAGGGCGAAGGATCGGGCATGGTTCGTCGTGAACGACAGCGGCTTTGAGAAACTGTGAGGTGATCTTGGGTCTTGAAGTGTATTGTTTTTGGCCTCTACTCTTCTTTTTTTGCTGCGTGGTGGCCATCGTTGCGGCGATGATAACTGTGTCATTCTTTCTCGGCGAAAGACATGAGGGTCGTGTGGCGGGTGAGCCGTACGAATCCGGAATGCCCCTTACAGCCGTCCCTCAGTTGCGCTTTCACGTAAAATACTATCTCGTTGCCATGTTTTTCGTCATCTTCGATGCCGAGGCACTATTCATGTTCGCCTGGGCGCTTTCAGTCAGGGAACTGGGGCTGCCCGGCTATATCGCTTTCCTAGTGTTTGTCTTCGTTCTCATGATCGCACTTGCGTACCTGTGGAAGCGGGGGGCGCTCGATTGGACGGATGAAAAACGCAAGTCCGCGTTAACCAGGACTTGAAAAGAGCGTGCCATGAAAAAGTCACTGCGGCAAGGTCTCTCGCCCGGCATTACGACAGCGGGCTCCATGGACGAGGCCGTCGGCAAAAACATCGTCCTTTCCCGGCTCGAGGACTTGGTTGCTTGGGGCAGGAAGAACTCGATATGGCCATTCAATTTCGGTCTTTCGTGCTGTTACGTCGAGATGGCGGTTAGCCTTACGAGCCGATACGACATAGCGCGCTTCGGCGCCGAGGTCATCCGTGCATCCCCCCGTGAAGCGGACCTGATGATCATTGCAGGCACCGTGTTCATCAAGGTAGCGCCCGCGATCAGGAGGCTTTACGATCAGATGATGGAGCCGCGCTGGGTGATATCGATGGGATCATGCGCAAACTCGGGCGGCATGTATGACATTTACAGCGTGGTCCAGGGCGTCGACAAGATATTGCCCGTCGATGTGTACGTGCCCGGTTGCCCCCCGAGCCCGGATGCCTTCATGGAGGGCCTTTTACTCCTCCAAAGGATGATCGCCTCACAGGTGCGCCCCCTGTCATGGGCCGCCGGTCCCCAGGAAGTGACCGGGATTGAAAAACCATCGATGCGGGACCTGAAAAGGCCACTCAGACAAAAGGCAACCATGATGCCATCCCCTGACGAGGCGCTATGAATACCGCTGACATATCAGAAAGGAAGGATGTTGTGCAGGAGATACGCGACCGTTTCGGTGATGGCATCATGGCGCAACAACCTGCCCGGGACGGCATTCCCACCGTTTGGGTGGCAAATGACCGGGTAAAGGATGTCCTCAAATACTTAAAGCACGAAACGGCCGGTCCGTACCGGATGCTCTACGATCTTACCGCCATTGACGAGCGCTTCAGGGAGATGAGGCAGGGCCAGCCGGACTCAACTTTCACACTCGTCTACCATCTCCTTTCCCACGAGAGAAACAGCGACGTTCGGATAAAGGTCCCCCTGACAGGTGAGAGCCCACGGGCGGGGAGCATCACTGACATCTGGCAGGCGGCCAACTGGTATGAGCGCGAAGTCTGGGACATGTTCGGGATCCACTTTGACGGGCACCCGGAGCTGCGGCGCATCCTTCTGCCACTCACGTGGACAGGCCATCCGCTCCGCAAGGACCACCCGGCCAGGGCGACCGATATGGGACCGTTTTCCCTGCCCGACGATAAGGCCAAAAGGGAAGAAGACGCACTGCGCTATAGCCCCGACGGTGTCAAAGATGTGATGCTCCTCAATATGGGGCCCCATCATCCGGGCACTCACGGTCTCTTGAGGATGATCCTGGAACTCGACGGCGAACAGATCGTAAACGCCACCCCTGAGATCGGCTTTCATCATCGCGGCGCCGAAAAAATGGGTGAGCGCCAGTCGTGGCACACCTATATCCCCTACACGGACCGCGTCGACTATCTTGCGGGGCCATTGAACAATTTCCCGTATGTTCTTGCGGTGGAGACACTGGCCGGGATCGAAGTGCCCGACAGGGCGAAGGTGATCCGCATCATGGTCGCCGAGCTTTTCAGGATCTCCAATCACCTTGTCTATTACGGCACGTTCTCGCAGGACGTAGGGACCATGTCACCGGTGTTCTTCATGTTCAACGACAGGGAGCGTGTCTTCCATATCATCGAGGCGATCTGCGGAGGGCGCATGCACCCCGAATGGTTCCGAATAGGAGGCGTGGCGCAAGACCTTCCGAAAGGGTGGGATGGGTTGGTGCGGGACTTCATTTCCTCTATGCCCCGCCGGCTCAAGGAATACGATGGCCTCGTCTTGAAGAACCGCATTTTCAAGGGCCGCACGAGGGGCGTCGGGGTCCTGACCGTGGATGAGGCTATCGACAGGGGAGTGACTGGCCCGAACCTGAGGGCCTGCGGCCTCGAGTGGGACCTCAGGAAGAAGCGCCCGTACTCGGGATACGATCAATTCGCATTCGACGTACCCACCATGCCCGATGGCGATTGTTACAGCCGCGCCGTTATCCGCGTCGAGGAGATGCGCCAGAGCCTCAAGATCATCGAACAGTGCTTGAAGCATATGCCGGACGGCCCATACAAGTCGGACCATCCCCTGGCAACTCCGCCGCGCAAGGACAGGATTCTGTGTGATATCGAAACCCTGATCCACCACTTCCTGAGCGTGAGCTGGGGGCCGGTGATACCGGCCGGGGAGGCGGCATTCGGGACCGAGGGCGCAAAAGGGAACAATACGTATTACCTGATAAGCGACGGCGGCGCGATGTCATACCGGACACGGATCCGGACGCCGTCTTTCCCGCATTTGCAGGTGGTGCCTTTCCTGACCAGGGGGCTCATGCTTTCGGACCTCATCGCGATACTCGGCAGCATCGATTACGTGCTCGCCGATGTTGACCGCTGAAATGGCGACAGTACGGAGGAGACAGATGTTGAGCGAAGACGAGAGAATGGAGATATTGAAAGAACTCGAGGGTGCGGAGGACGCGCCGTCCATTGCCATGGAGGCGCTGAGGATCGTGCAGGGTAGGCGCGGCTATATTTCCGACGAGACCTTATGCGATATCGCCGCCTTCCTCAACATGACACCGCATGAGCTCGACAGTCTCGCCACTTTCTACTCATTCATTTTTCGAAAGCCCGTCGGCAGACATGTGATCTATGTCTGTGACGGCGTGACCTGCTGGGTCATGGGCCACGAGAGCATCTTCGAACACCTGAAGCAGCGCCTCGGTATCAATTGGGGAGAGACGACCGAAGACGGCTCGTTCACACTCCTGCCCGTAAGCTGCATAGGGGCCTGCGACCATGCACCGGCGATCATGATCGACAGCACTCTTTATGGTGACCTCAGCAAGGAAAAGATAGACGAGATACTGAAGGAGCACAGGTGATGAGTACGCAGGAAAGAAGCAGGAAAAAACCCCTAACCCGAGCGATGCGCAGTGACGGCGAGCCGCTCGGCATAAAGGAATATGAAATGTCCGGCGGCTACGAAGGCCTGGGCAAAGCACTCAGGGACATGTCTCCCCATGATGTGATCGAGGAGGTCACGGCATCCAACCTTCGTGGCAGGGGAGGCGCGGGGTTTCCCACCGGGATGAAATGGAGCGCCGTGCCGCCCGACGACGGTTCCGCCCCGCACCGGTATGTCATTTCCAATTCGGACGAAATGGAGCCGGGTGCGTTCAAGGACAGGATCCTCATGGAGGGGAACCCCCATCAGCTTGTCGAGGGCCTTATTATCGCAGGGTATGCCACGCAGTCGGACCGGGGCTACATCTTTCTGCGATGGGCATACGGACGGTCCGCACAAAGGCTGAAACGTGCGATCGAAGAGGCATACGGGGCGGGGTATCTGGGACATAACATCCTCAATTCGGGATACAGTCTCGACATATATCTCCATATCAGCGCGGGGCGGTATATCTGCGGAGAGGAGACAGCACTACTCAATTCGATCGAGGGAAAACGGGCCATACCGAGGGGAAGGCCGCCTTTTCCCCAGGTATGCGGACTGTGGGGCCGGCCGGCGGTCGTCAATAATGCGGAGACCCTGTCGAACGTTCCCCACATAATCAGGAACGGGGCCGACTGGTACAGGGCTTTAAGCCTGAGCGCAGATGGCGGCACGAAGATGTACGCCGTGAGCGGCAAAGTGAAAAACCCCGGCGCATGGGAACTCCCCATGGGCATTACAATGCGGGAACTCCTGTACGACCACGCAGGCGGAATTAAGGAAGGCCTCAAGCTCAAGGGCATCATACCGGGCGGTGCATCCACCGATTTCCTGCTGGAAGAGCACCTGGATACCGCGATGGATTACGACTCTGTCCAGAAGGCAGGCAGCCGCCTCGGGACGGGCACCATGATCATTCTCGACGATAAGACCTGCCCCGTCGGCATGGTCCATAACCTCGAACGGTTCTTCTCGCGTGAGTCGTGCGGATGGTGCACGCCGTGCCGGGAAGGCCTGCCCTGGGTAGAAAAGATGCTCCGGGCGATCGAGAACGGCCAGGGACATCACGAAGATATAGAGATACTCGAGGAACACACCAGGCTCCTGCGCCCGGGGAACACTTTCTGTGTTCATGCGCCGGGGGCCATGGAGCCGCTGCAAAGCGCACTCAAGTTCTTCAGGGCGGATTTTGAACAGCATATCGAGGAGGGGCGCTGCCCGTACAAATGACAACGGCATCGATCCATATCGACGGTAATGCTTATTCGGTCACGGCCGGACAAAGCCTGCTCCGGGCCTGTCTCTCTTTGGGCTTCAACGTGCCCTATTTTTGCTGGCACCCGGCGCTCGAATCCGTCGGCGCATGCCGCCAGTGCGCGGTCAAGCTCTACAGGGACGAGAAGGACACACGCGGCAGGATCGCCATGTCCTGCATGACGCCGGTGACGGACGGAATGATCGTATCTATCGAAGACCCTGATGTGAGAAAATTCCGGGCCCGGAACATAGAGTGGTTGATGCTCAACCATCCCCATGATTGCCCTGTGTGCGATGAAGGCGGTGAGTGTCATCTCCAGGATATGACCGTAATGACGGGCCATACGTACAGGAGGACCCGGTTCAGGAAAAGGACCTACCGGAACCAGGACCTGGGCCCCTTTGTCAATCACGAGATGAACCGGTGCATCCAGTGCTACCGCTGCGTGCGCTTTTACCGTGACTATGCCCACGGCCGCGATCTCGATGTCTTTGGGATCCACGACAGCGTCTATTTCGGGCGCCACGAAGACGGGGTACTTCAGAACATCTTTGCCGGCAACCTTGTCGAGATATGCCCCACCGGCGTATTCACCGACAAGACGGGGAAGAGGCATTTCGTCCGCAAGTGGGACCTGCAAACCGCGCCGTCCGTTTGTGTTCACTGTGGCCTCGGGTGCAACATCATCCCCGGCGAGAGAGGCGGTGAATTGCGGCGCATACGTAATCGCTTCAATGGCAGCGTCAACGGGTATTTCCTGTGCGATCGCGGGCGCTACGGCTACGAATTCGTGAACAGCCCCTCAAGGGTTCGGCAGCCATTGCGCAGGGACGGGCGGGGAGAACATCACAAACCATTGAGAAGCGAGGAGGCCCGCGCGCTTTTTGCCGATATCCTGTCACGCAAAGGTCGCGTTGTGGGTGTAGGTTCGCCCAGGGCATCACTGGAGGCGAATTTTGCCCTGCGGGCCCTCGTCGGTCCCGAACATTTTTTTGCGGGCATGGCGGATACCGAGCTTGCCCTTATCCAGCGGCAGATAGACATTATGAAGATCGGTCCTGTGCCTGCGATACCTCTCGGCAAGGTCGCAACCTGCGATGCAGTCCTCGTCCTGGGAGAAGATGTGACGAATACGGCCCCCATACTTGCTCTCAATATCCTCCAGGCATGCCGGAACGCGCCGATGGCGCGCGCGGATGCGCTTCATATCCCCCGCTGGGAGGACAGGGCGGCCCGCGAGGCGGCCCAGCAAGTTAAGGGGCCTTTCTTCCTGATCACGGCCCATGATACCTGGCTCGACGAAAGTGCCGAACTGGTATTTAAGGGTACACCCGACGACATAGCCCGCCTGGGTTTTGTCGTGGCCCATTTCCTCGACGAGGACTGCCCGTCGGTGGCGGGCATGGACGGTGACAGGACGGATATTGCCCGTACTATCGCGCGATCATTGGGACAGGCGCGGGACCCGCTCATAATCTCGGGCCCTGGCACAGGAAGCGGATATGTCATCGATGCTGCCGCCAATATCGCCTGGGCCCTAAGAAAAAACAACAGGAATGCCAGGCTTTCTTTCACGGTCCCAGAATGCAACAGTCTTGGCCTCGCCTTTATGGCCTCCCAGGCTGTTGACAGTGCGCTCGCGGCAGTGGAGAGGGGCGCCGCCGACACGTTGGTCATCCTGGAGAACGACCTCTTTCGCAGAACGGATAAGGACCGGATAATAGCATGTCTCAATGCATGCAAACACGTTGTCCTTCTCGATCACCTGATGCATGGCACGGCATCCCTTGCCGATCTCGTCCTGCCTGTGGGCACATTCGCGGAAACCACGGGGACCCTTGTGAGCAGTGAGGGTCGAGCCCAGCGCTTTTTCCAGGTATATGCCCCCCAGGGCGACATAAGGCCCTCCTGGCAGTGGATGCGTGACGCAATGACAGTGAGGGGGACCCTTCGCGGTGCATCGTGGCGGTATCTCGACGACATCATCGCCGCCATTGCAGGTGAATTCCCAGAATTGCAGCCTGTGATCGACAGTGCACCTCCGGGGGCCTTTCGGATAAAGGGCCTCAAGGTCCCCCGCGAGACGCACCGGGTGAGCGGACGCACATCCATTCATGCCGATACGACGGTCCATGAACCCAAACCACCTGATGACCCCGACTCCCCGTTCGCTTTCTCCATGGAAGGATATGGCGGCAAGCCTCCTTCCTCGCTCATCCCGCGTTTCTGGGCCCCGCGGTGGAATTCGGTCCAGGCCCTCAATAAGTTCCAGTCCGAAGTGGGAAGCGATCTTGTGGGGGGCGATCCGGGATGCATGGTTATCGAGCCCAATACAGGCGAAGAGCCGGTTTACCGACAAAGTATTCCGGAAGTTTTAGCGCCTTCAGGATCGCTCGTGCCGGTGCCGCTTTACCATATTTTCGGTTCCGAAGAGCTGAGCATGTTCTCGTCGTCCGTCGCGGGCCGGGCGCCCTGCCCCTACGTGGCGCTCAATCCTCGCGATGCCAGTCGCCTCGGCCTGTCCAACGGAGATGAGGTCGAGATCGCTGGGCGCTGGCGTGGACCGGTTGTTCTGCGTGCAGGCCTTCCCGAGGGCATCGTAGGGGTACCTTCCGGATTGCCCGGGACAGGTGCAGGAATTACCGGCGGAAGGGTCGATGTGACAAAGGTGACCTCATGACCGTGAACCTGTCTTCTTTCATCATGCCGCTCGCTATCCTCCTCATCCTTCTTATCGTCTCTGCATGGCTCATCTGGCTGGAACGCAGACTTCTGGCCCTGTGGCAGGACAGGTACGGCCCGAACCGGGTGGGCCCTTTCGGGCTCGCGCAGGTCATAGCCGATATGATCAAGATGCTCACCAAGGAGGACTGGGTCCCCCCGTTCGCCGATAGGGCCGTCTTCGTTATCTCGCCCGCGATCACCATGGTGACGATCCTCAGCGCATTTGCGATCGTCTCGTTTGCGCCGGGGATATCGGTGGCCAGTCTGAATATCGACCTCCTTTTCTTTATATCCATGATAGCTCTCAATGCATACAGTCCCGTCCTCGCGGGCTGGTCATCCGGAAACAGATATTCTTTGCTCGGGGCCTTAAGGGCAACGGCGCAGATGGTCAGCTACGAGGTCTTCATGGGACTTTCCCTGATGGGCGTTGTGGCGCTCACCGGTTCTTTCAATATCCTCGATATCGTCGAGGCGCAGAGGCCGCTCTGGTTCTGCATACCCCAGTTCTTCGGGCTTGTCGTGTTCGTGATCGCCGGGATCGCCCTCACGCACAGGATCCCATTCGACCTCCCGGAGGCGGAGAACGAGCTTGTCGCAGGATACCATACCGAGTATTCGGGATTGAAGTTCGGAATGTTCTTCGTGGGTGAATACCTCAACGTGATCCTCATATCGTCGCTCATAACCACTTTTTTCTTCGGCGGCTGGCTGGGACCGGTATTGCCGCCCCTTGCCTGGTTTATCATCAAGACCTTCGTGTTCATCTGCGGGTTCATTCTCCTACGAGCTTCCTTGCCGCGGCCCCGTTACGACCGGCTTATGGCCCTCGGCTGGAAGATCATGCTACCGCTTGCAATTCTCAATCTAGTCGTGACGGGAAGCATCATCCTGGCATCGGGATATTAGGAGAACCTATGCTGAGCATTCTCAAGACATTGTGGCTTATCCTCCTCCACACCTTCAGGAGACGGGAGACGGTACTTTACCCCGAGGAAAAAAGACGCATCCCTCCCCGGTGGAGGGGCCGCATCATCCTTTCCCGCAGTCCCGACGGTAAAGAAAGGTGTGTCGCCTGCTATCTGTGTTCCGTTGCATGCCCGGTCAGCTGCATCTCGCTTCAGGCCGCCGAAGACGAATACGGCAGGCGGTACCCCGAATTTTTCCGGATCAATTTCTCCCGCTGCATCTTTTGTGGATTTTGCGAAGAGGCATGCCCCACCCTGGCCATCCAACTGACCACAGACTTTGAAATGAGTGAATATGTGAGGATGAATCTCGTGTACGAGAAAGAAGACCTGCTCATCGATGGACCGGGAAAATACCCGGATTATGATTTTTATCGGATTTCGGGGCTGGCTGTGAAGGGAAAAGGAAAAGGCGAAGGTGATGAGGAATTACCGCCCGTGGACGTGAGGACCCTTATGCCATGAGGTTTTTATGAACACATTATTTTTCATTGCAGGCACCATGGCCGCCGTATCGGCAGGAATCGCGATCTTTCAGCGCAATGCGATCCATGCGCTCCTGTACCTTATCGTTTCGTTTATCGGCCTCGGGTTAGTTTTCTTTCTGCTGGGCGCGCCTTTCGCGGCGGTGCTGGAGGTTATCATCTATGCCGGAGCCATCATGGTCCTTTTCGTCTTCGTGGTCATGATGCTCAACGTAAAAGGTATGTGGTACGAGGAGAAGGGCATTTTCAGGATCGGGGCCTTCATCGGCCCGGCCCTGCTCGCCCTTGTCCTTGTCATCGAGGTTTTCTACGTTTTGTGGTCGACACCTGCGGGCACATATCCACTGACCATGGTCGGGCCGAAAAAGGTAAGCATCAGCCTTTTCGGACCGTACGCGCTCGCGGTCGAACTGGCATCGATGGCGCTTCTTGCCGGGCTCGTCGGGGCCTACCACCTGGCGCACCGGATAGGATCGGCGGCGGGGAAAGAGGAGGATGGCCATGAATGATGCCGAGGCGCTCAACTATGGGATGGCCCTGGCGGGGCTGATTTTTGCCATCGGCCTCACCGGAGTCCTCATGCGCCGCAACCTGATCTTTATTCTCCTGTCGATGGAGATCATGCTTAATGCCACAGGGTTTGCCTTTATTGTGGCAGGTGCAAAGTGGGCCTCGGCGGACGGACAGGTCATGTTCATCCTTATCCTTGCCGTCGCGGCCGCCGAGGTGGCGATAGGGCTCGCTCTCCTCTTGAGATTTCACGGTATGCACAAGACTCTCGATACAGGCCGTGCGGCACAGATGAAAGGGTAGATGGTGAGAAACCTATGTTAGAGATGCTGTGGCTGATCCCCGCTTTCCCTTTTTTGGGCTTCGCATTCCTTATTCTTGCCGGGGCC
>DHQV01000069.1:963-26109 GCA_002408185.1 Deltaproteobacteria bacterium UBA5329 | reverse complement strand
ACTGCCGCAAAGGCTAAAAGCCCTGATCGGTGCAGGGACGGTTGCAGCCTCGGCCGTGGCGGCGACCATCGTGGCGGTGCGGTTCATTGCATCCCCGCCCGAAGGGTCGGTGTACGTCGAGAGGTTGTGGAACTGGATGCACACGGGAAATTTCAACCCGGCCGTCGCCCTGTACCTCGACCCGCTTTCGGTGGTGATGGTCCTTGTCGTAACCTGGGTGGGTTTTTTGATCCTTCTGTATTCGACATATTTCATGGCCGGGGATGACGGGTTCGGAAGATTTCTCGCCTATATGGACCTTTTTGTCGGGTTCATGCTCATCTTGGTGCTTGCCGATAACTTTCTACTTCTCTATCTCGGCTGGGAAGGGGTCGGGCTTTGCAGCTACCTTCTCATCGGCTTCTGGTACAAAGAGGAAGAGAACGTGCGGGCCGCTCTCAAGGCATTTATCGTGACACGCATCGGCGATGCCGCTCTCGCTGTCGGCCTTTTTCTTATCTATTACAACCTCGACACGTTGAACATCCAGGAGGCAGCCGCGCATGCGCCGGAGGAGTGGCTCATCGGTTCCCTCGCGGCGAACGCCGCGGCTGCGCTCCTCCTTGGGGGAGCATTGGGGAAATCGGCGCAATTGCCGCTCCAGACATGGCTCCCCGATGCCATGGCAGGCCCCACGCCCACGAGCGCGCTTATCCATGCTGCGACGATGGTGACGGCGGGTGTCTACCTCATAGCGCGGTGCCACACCTTTTT
Organism: Deltaproteobacteria bacterium UBA5329; assembly: GCA_002408185.1. Lineage (GTDB taxonomy): Bacteria > Desulfobacterota > Syntrophorhabdia > Syntrophorhabdales > Syntrophorhabdaceae > Delta-02. The sequence continues at coordinate 25,356 of DHQV01000069.1, read as the reverse complement.
TGTCATTGCGCCCGCTGTACAAACCGCCGTTGCGATCACAGGGGCCTTCACCCTTCTGGTGGCAGGGTCGAGCGCGCTCGTTCAAAGGGACATAAAACGCATCCTCGCCTATTCGACGATCAGCCAGGTAGGGTATATGTTCCTTGCCCTGGGAGTCGGTGCATGGGCTGCATCTGTCTTTCATTTCATGACACACGCATTTTTCAAGGCCCTTCTTTTTTTATGCGCCGGACTGGTAATCAAGGCCCTCGATAACGAGCACGACATATTCAACATGGGCGGAATGAAACGGAAGCTCCCCTTCGTTTTCTGGACATTTCTTATCGGGTCAGCATCGTTATCGGCCGTGCCTTTCGTAACCGGCGGCTTCTTCAGCAAGGACCTGATCCTCTTCCAGACATGGATATACCCCCTCGGCGGGCTGCACCTGTTCATCGCAGGCCTCATCGGCAGCTTTCTCACATCCATCTACAGTTTCAGAATCCTTTTTATCGTCTTCTATGGCGAGGCGGGCCAGGAGGTCGAAAGGGTAAAAAGCCGGGCGGCAACAACATCTCTCACGGCTCTGACAATTCTGTCGATCGTTGGAGGATATATCGAGATACCGCGACCCCTCGGCAATGTCACAATTTTTTCCGATTTTCTCAAACCCGTTTTGCCCGAGGCTTCGCCCGCTATCACCGGGACCGGCACGTTTATCATCTTTCTTGTCGTGTCCATTATCTGTTCATTAGGCGGTATTTATGCCGCATATATTCTTTTTATCATAAAGCGCAATCAGGTGGAAAGCCTTGCGACGGGGGTACCGGGAAATGTGCTCCACAGGTTCCTCTTCACGGGATGGGGTTTCGACCTGATATACGATGTCCTGATCGTGCGGCCCTTTGTTTACCTCACAAGGCTTAACCGTGGGGACATCTTCGATCTTTTCTACCGCGCTATCGAGTTTTTTTGCGGCGCCGTGTACGGCTTTGTGCGAACTACGCAGACGGGCAACGTGCGCTGGTATGCCGTGGCGGTCGCCTTTGGCGCCGTCGTGTTCATAGGGTTCGTGATGTTCTTATGATACTTACAGTCGTTTTGATCATACCTCTTATCGCGGCTGTTGTGTGCCTGGCCCCCCGTTTTCGAAGCGGTGCGGGCGCGCGATGGACAGCGCTGGCGGGTATGACCGCTGGACTCGTCATTACAGTTGTCCTTTTTGCCGGATACCAGGCAGACCATTACGCGCTCAAGCCTCAAAGGTGGCTCCTCGAAACGCAGGCCCCCTGGTTCCCGCAGTTGGGAATAAGCTTTCACCTGGCCGCCGACGGCATGAGCCTGCTTTTCGTCATGCTCGCCGCCCTGCTCGGCTCAATGGCCGTCATTGCGTCGTGGACGGAGATAAAAGAGAGTGTCGGTTTCTTTCATTTCAATCTCCTCCTTACCCTTGTCGGGGTCATCGGGGTCTTTCTCGCCATCGACCTCTTTCTTTTCTACTTTTTCTGGGAACTTATGCTGGTTCCCATGTTCTTCCTGATATTGTCGTGGGGACATGAAAACCGGATCTATGCCGCGGTCAAGTTCTTTATCTTCACCCAGGCGGGCGGGCTGTTCATGCTTGTGTCCATTCTTGGCCTGGCTTTTACCCATCAGCATGCGACGGGAGTGCTGTCCTTCGACTATCCGGAACTTATCGGGACGTACATGAATGGAACGACCGCAACGCTTCTTCTTTTCGGTTTTCTTGCGGCCTTTCTCGTCAAATTACCTGCCGTGCCTTTTCACACATGGCTCCCGGAGGCACATACGCACGCTCCTACGGGCGGCAGCGTCATTCTCGCCGGCCTTTTACTTAAAACCGGGGCTTACGGGTTGATCCGGTTCGCCTTCCCGATCTTTCCGGATGCGGCATCCCGGCTTGCCCCATACGGCATGATACTCGCCGTTGCCGGCATTCTTTACGGCGCGGTGATGTCTTTCGCACAGACCGACCTCAAGCGGCTCATCGCCTATACGAGTGTGAGCCACATGGGCTTTGTACTTCTCGGGATCTCGGCATGTAATACCATTGCCTTGCACGGTGTGATAATCCAGATCATATGCCACGGCATAGGGACCGGGGCCCTGTTTATGCTCGCCGGGACGCTCCAGGAACGGATCCATACGCGCGAGCTTTCCCGTATGGGCGGGCTGTGGGCCGAGCTGCCCCGTATGGGCGGGCTGTGGCTTTTCTTTGCCCTTGCGGCCCTCGGATTGCCGGGACTGGGAAATTTCCTGGGAGAGTTCCTTGTGCTCCTGGGAAGCTTTGCCGTGAGTATTGCCGCTGCGGCCATTGCCGCTACAGGTTTTATTTTCGCGACCGTCTATGCATTATGGATGCTCTGGCAGGTGTCTTTCGGTCCACGGCGCACCACAGGGGACATCGCGGACCTCTCGGTCAGGGAAATGCTGCCCCTCGTGGTGGCGGTCGGGCTTCTGATCTGGATCGGCCTTTTCCCGCAGAGCGTGATCAGGACTGCCAGGCAGGGCCTCGAGACCTTAAAGGCCACCATAGAGTGGCACACGCCCACCCGGCGCAGCATCGGCGCACCGGACAAGGGTATGGTGGACCTAAAAACACAAACCGCCCCTAAAGGCCTATCAGGAGGATATGATGGGAAGCCATGACCTTATCTCGATAGTGCCCTTCATTATCATAGCCTTTACCGCGGTCCTCGTCATGCTTATGACAGCGCTCGAGCAAGGGAGGGCCGGCACCTTCATCATAACGGCGTGCGGCTACGGGTTTTCCCTTGTTTCGATCTGCCTGATCGTTCCTAAAGTGCAGCCCGCGCAGCAAATCGTGCCCCTTCTTATCATAGACGGTTACAGCCTCTTCTTTATCGGCCTGATCATCGCCGCATCCCTAGCACTTGCAGCCCTGTCATACGACTACCTCAAGATGCATACGGCCCGCTTCGGGGAATATTACGTTCTTTTTCTCACGGCAACACTGGGGGCCATGGTACTGGCCGCAAGCAGCCACTTCGCGTCTTTCTTTCTCGGGCTCGAAATTTTGAGCCTGTCGCTCTATGTCCTTGTCGCCTACCTTTACACCACGCCGAGGCACCTGGAGGCGGGTATTAAATACCTCGTATTGTCCTCGGTCTCTACAGCATTTCTCCTTCTCGGGATGGCCCTTATCTATGACCGGTCGGGCACCATGGAATTTTCCGGCCTGATCATGAGAATGCCCGGCCTCGCCCCCGACCTGGCCCTGGCTGCCGGGACCGTAATGGTTGTGGCAGGCATCGGTTTCAAGCTCGCCCTCGTACCCTTTCATATGTGGGCCCCTGATGTCTACGAGGGAGCGCCTGTACCGGTGGCAGCGTTTATCGCGACCGCATCGAAAGGCGCCGTCTTTACCGTTCTAACCAAGTTCTTTACGGGAGGTGTCATTGCCGAAGGCGGGCCTCTTTTTATCATGTTCAGTGTCATTGCGGCAGCCACGATGTTTATGGGAAATTTCCTCGCTCTTTTCCAGAATAACGTTAAGCGCCTTCTCGCCTATTCCTCTATCGCCCAGTTCGGCTATCTCCTGGTAGCCTTTCTTTCGGTACGAGGTATGCACATAACACCGGTCGCCTTTTATCTCGCCGCGTATTTCGTGATGACGATCGGCGCTTTCGGGATCGTCACGCTCATGGCGGACCGGGACAGTGACGGCGATCACCTTTATGCCTACGCCGGCCTTTTTTTCGCGAGGCCCTATCTCACGGCGGCCTTTGCGCTCATGCTTCTCGCGCTTGCGGGAATGCCGCTCACGATGGGCCTGATCGGGAAACTTTATATCTTTGCGGCTGGCGTCGCGTCCGGCCTGTGGTTCCTTGTGATCGTCCTCGCCATAAACAGTGTTATCGGGCTCTTTTATTACATCCGCGTCATATCGATCATGTTCATCCGGCCCGAGGCCGGCGAGATAAAACTATCGGGGCAGAGGCCCTCGCGGACCGGATGCTTTCTTATTGCAGTGCTGACGATCATCCTTGTCTGGCTGGGTATTTACCCGGCCCCTCTGGTCAGCATTATACAGAAATTGATGGGACCATAAGGAGCGAACGGGGAGGGAAATATGATGCTTATCGGCATGGCTTCGGACCACGGCGGATTTGAATTGAAGGCACGGTTGATGAAGGACCTCGGCAAGACGGGGTACGGGGTCAAGGATTTCGGGGCCTTCCAGTTTGCCGGGGAAGATGACTATCCCGATTATGTCATACCGCTCGCCAGGGCTGTGGCAAAAGGCGAGGTCGCACGGGGCATTGCGGTCTGCGGAAGCGGGGTCGGCGCCTGCATCGTCGCCAATAAAGTTCCGGGGGTCCGGGCTGCATTGATAACGGATTGTTTTTCCGCCCATCAAGGGGTGGAAGATGACAACATGAACGTGATATGTCTTGGCGGCCGCGTCCTCGGATATGCACTCGCGCTAGACCTGGCGATAACATTTCTCGGGGCGCAATTCAAAGGCGAGGCGCGCCATCACCGCCGTCTGGCCAAGGTGATGGAACTTGAGAACGCTGAAATTCCCTGAAAGGCCCCTCGATCCTTCTTCCCGGACATCAGGCCCCTATTGCACCACTCACCCTTCAGAACGGGCATCGAGCGCACTGCGGATCGCATCGGCCAGTTCCTGGCGGGCAACGGGCTTCAAGAGGAAGTTCCCGATCCCGTGCGCTTTTGCTACTTCCGATGAGACCCCGTCGCTATGGCCCGTACAGAGTATGATCGGGATGTCATCCCGGATCTTGAGGAGTTCCCGGGCAAGGGTGAGGCCGGTCATGCGAGGCATAGTCTGGTCCGTAATGACGAAGTCGAACCGGGAAGGGTCGGAGGAGAAGTGTTTGAGGGCTTCCGTGCTGTCGGTCAGGGCGGTTACCGAGTACCCCAGCTTTTCGAGCATCTCCTTGCCCAGTTCGGCCAGGAGGTCCTCATCATCGACAAAGAGGACATGCTCACGGTTATCGGGCTGCTCATCGACGGGCATTTCTTCGGATGCGGCTTCCGTACCCGCCTTCGGGAAATACACCTGGAAGGTGGAGCCTATTCCCGGTGCACTCTCCACGGTAATGTCGCCGTTGAGGTCCTTTACGATACCGTAGACCACGGCAAGGCCCATACCGGTCCCTTCCCCTACCTGCTTCGTGGTAAAGAAAGGTTCGAATATCCGCTTCATCGTCTTCCGGTCCATACCGATTCCCGTATCCTTCACCGCAAGTCTGACATACCGTCCTGTAGGAAGGTCCAACCGCGCCATGGAGTCCGGCGTGATGTCCGTCTCAGAGAGGGACACGTTCAGGCTCCCGCCATTTTCCCGCATAGCGTGAGCAGCATTGGTGCAAAGGTTCATCACGATCTGCTGGACCTCCGTAGGGTTCGCGATCACCATTGAATTGGTGGCGGTATTTGCCTCGATCTGTACGGTAGCGGGCAATGAGGCCCTCAGAAGCAGTACTGTTTCTTCTACAAGCGCAGACACGGAGATCAGCTTCCGCTCATACCTGGCCTTACGGCTGAATGCAAGGATTTGCTTGACGAGACCCCTTCCCCGGATGGAAGAATTCAGAATATACCGGAGCTTCCGCTCTAGCGACGAACCTTTGGGCGCCTCCTCGAGGCCCAGCTCGGCAAATCCCAGGATTGCTGCAAGGATGTTGTTGAAATCATGGGCAATCCCTCCCGCGAGGGTGCCGATCGCCTCCATCTTCTGAGACTGGCGGAGCTGCTCCGCAGCCTCCTTGCGGTCAGTGATATCCCTGTTGATCTGCATGATCTCCACTGGTCCGCCGTGCGCAGTTTGTCTCAAGGCCCACCGGCTGGCCACAACTATTTGCCTGCCATCCCTCGTCCTATGGGCGAGTTCTCCCTCCCAGCGGCCTTCACGCTGGGCCTGTTCTATGATGTGCTTGAGAGGATTCACGGACCTGGTCCGAAGAAGCGTGTGTATCGCATTTCCCGTGGCGTCTTCCTTGGTCCACCCGTATGTATCCTCGGCCCCGGAACTCCAGAAGGAGATCTTGCCCTTAACGTCTGTCACGATGATAGCATCGTGTGCGAGGTCCAACAATTCCGCTTGCCGCTTGAGTTCGGCCGTGCGCTCCTCCACGCGCTGTTCCAGTTCGTCGCGGGCCTTCAGCAGGGCGCGTTCGGCCTCTTTCTGTACGCTGAAATCCCGGAAAACGAGCACCACACCGAGCACCGTGCCGTCCGAACTGCGTACCGGCGCACCGCTGTCGTCGATGGGGGTCTCCCTGCCATTCCGGGAGATGAGGACCGTATGGTTGGCGAGGCCCACCACACACCCCAGGCGGAGGACCTTGTCGACAGGATTTTCCACGGGCTCGCGGGTGTATTCGTTCACGATTCTGAATACTGAGGAGAGGGGCTTACCCAAGGCATCCAGGCCCCAGCCTGTTAGGCGCTCCGCCTCGGCGTTGAGAAATGTAACCCGGCCCTCGGTGTTGGTCACCATTACCGCATCGCCTATGCTGGCGAGTGTGGTCCGGAAAAGCTCCCGGCTTTCCTTCAGCGCCTCCTCGGCACGTCTGCTCTCGGTGATGTCCCTCCATATATTATACGAGATCTGTTTTCCCTCGATCGGGATTACCGTGTGCGAGATCTCGAGCAATACGCTCCTGCCGTCAAACGTCCGGATCATCCATTCAAAATGGCCTACCCCGTCCCTGTATGTAGTGCTCAAGTACTCCTGTACCTTCTCTGACGAGAGACGGCCATCCGGTTGCCTTTCCGGAGAAATATCCGCTGGACGCAGGCCGATCACCTGCTCCTTGCCGGTAGAACCCAGGAGCTTCACGGCAGCTTCATTACAATCTATATATGCGTCCTTATCGAGAAGAAGTATAGGATCGGTCGACTTTTCGAATAGGAGCCTGAACTTTTCTTCGCTTTCCCGTATGTCCCGTTCGGCCCCTTTGTTAGCGATCGCCGATCTTTCCAGTTCAACGATCCTCTCCCGCATCTTACCGATCTCGTCCATAAGTTCTTTTTTCGTCCTATCTGATCCTTCCATTAAAGCGCTCCGACGTACGTTCCCCCCACTCCCGATGTAACGGTATGAAAAGCCATACGCTTTTGAATTATTTTCAATTAGTTTTTAACTAAAAGTTATAGGATTTTTTACAGCTCTTGTACACTATAAATTTCCCTGCCTTTGCGTCTTTTCAGGATAGATGCGGTTTTGGACGGTGCTTACGTATACCGGAAAAGTAGGGATCGTGCATCGAGGTCCCAGGTTGTGCATATCACATACATGCCATAAAAGAAGCCGGTCAGTTTGACACCGTTGTGAAAACCACATAAAATAAGGCATGCGAGAGTGGCGGAACTGGCAGACGCACTGGACTTAGGATCCAGCGGGTTACACCATAGGGGTTCAAGTCCCCTCTCTCGCATTGTGTGAATTATCAGGGCTTTCCGGTTTGTTCTCATTTCCTTATCCGTGCTTCTTCAGCTCGATTATGTCTGGATTATGACCGTCACGAATTTCCTTCTCTTGTTCGTAGGCGTGGGAGAGCCGTTCACAGGCGGTTCGTAAATCATCCTCGTTCACAATATTATATCTGTCGAATACAGATCTTGTTTTATGTCCGCTGACCTTCATAGCCACTCTCTCGGGTGTCCCGGTACGCACCATATTCCTTACTGCTGTTCGCCTGCAGTCATGGAATAGCTTCCCTTCGATCTGTGCTCTCTTACACGCACCGTTCCAAGCTTCACGGAAATCCTTTATCTCTTCCCCGTTCCTGAAAAAGACGTACGAGCATTCAGGGTATTTTGTATCGTGTATCTTCTTTTGATTCAGTATACTATCGTACAACTCGCCGCTCAGATATAGATAACGGGCCTCATCGTTTTTTGTGGTCCCCGCCTCAAGGGTGATTTTCTTCTCGAAAATATTAACCTGTTTCCAAGTTAAGGAGAGTATCTCTCCCTTTCGCATACCGGTGAAATACCCCATCGTTAGAACAGGTTTGAGATATTCCGGAAGCTCGTTACTCAGTCTTACGTATTGCTCATATTCAAAGTATCCAGTTCTAACGTTGTTCTCTTTGAGCTTGAGTATGTGTGGAATATGCAGCACCTTAGGTGGAGTACTCTTTGCGCCAAGGGCGAACATCCTTTTAAGAGCCGACAATTCGCGGTTTATCGTGCCATTAGCCGCCCCTTGTTTCTTCCTGGCCTCGATGTACCTTGTGATGTTTGTTGTCGTGATTTCGTTTATCCGCATCTTTTTGAAGTGTCTCTCCAGATGGGCGATACTGATCTTTACCCGAAACAGTGATTTTCGCTCGTTGATAAGGTAGTCGCTGATAAGGTCTGCCTGTAGATCCTCGAAGCTGGTCTTTTCAGCCTGCAGACCCGGAAATTTTCCCTCAACGATCTGCCCTTCCCTTAGTTTCAGAAGTCTTTCGGCATCGCCTATCTTAGAGGACTTTGTGCATTCTACATAGGGTTTGCCGTGCCGGTAGTACTTGATGTAGTAGTTTTCGCTTTCCCAGCCGGTCTTTTTGTTCCGCTGCTTGAAAATACTACCCATGGTCTTTTCCTCCTTTCATTTTTGTTTTCATGTCCCTTGGTTCCTTTTCTCCTCCTTTACGTTCCAACGTCTCAAGGGCAAGATGCAGGAAGGATGGTATTTCTCTTGTCCCTCTTTCCCATCGACTCACCGTGATGGGTATAACGGCTAAGGCTTTGGCGAGTGAAGCCTGGGTATAGCCAAATGTTTCACGCCATTTTTTGAGGTCATCAGATGTCATTAAATCCATTTTAATGTAATCCATTGGATTAGTCAATCGGGATTTTAATAAGTGAAGCGCATCTTATTTCTTTCAATGAAATCATCCATATCCATTATATCAATCAGCACACGTCGCCCGTCTTTGACACAAGGAATTTTCCCGGCCCATATCATTTCTCGTAAGGCATCGACGGTGCGGCCAAGATAGAAGGCTGCCTCAGGGATACTATAGAGCCGTTTTTTTGGCCCCTTCGGACTTTTTCTTGCCCTTTTATACCCCTCTATCTGTTCTGCTCTGTTCATCTGTTTTTATGTCTGCCTTATACCCGCGCTGGATACACTATCCAATGTTGCCCTGTAAACCCTTGCCATTCCTGCGTTTAAAAAGATGTATGTCTGAATTATGTCCGCTTGGTGATTATCTTGCCCTTACCCGGTTCCTGTCACCGCAAACCTGGTTTGCTATCGCTTCAATATCGGATGGCTCAAGCACTGTTTTCATGGGGTTTAGAGAACCTTCCTTCCCCAAGAGGGTAGATAGACCGACCCCATCTGGAAAATTCCCAACGGGCTCTGTACAGACCCTCTGGGAACATTTAACGGGATCATTTCACTCCTTTCCTATAAGGGTGATACCCATACAGGGAACAGGTCTTGCTGCCGCAATCCCGGGCACCGTCGGTGTACCAACCAGTGCAGTCATAGCAATGAGCCTTTATTGCTTGATCACGAGTAAGGGGCTGGCCCTCCAGGTATTTGATGCGTTCTGTTCTGCCTTTTGCTCTTCTTCCGTGTTTTTTTACTATTTGAAGTCTGGCCAATGTTATATCTCCTTGATTTTTGGTATTGGTCTTTGTGCTCTTACTGTGTCCCCATGGTCGAAATAGCCTTTCTTCTCTTCAGGCAGTTCACCGGGGGCGATCTGTTGCCCATTGTAATTCCCTTCGGGTATTTCATGATCGGCCCTCATGGACGAAAGCATCGTCATCCTGTTTTGCTGTTTTCCCGTCGCCTTCCGGAAAACTGGCAAACTCTTGAGTATCAAAGGTTTCCGTGCTATTCGTATCATCGTGTCTTCCATCCTCAACAGCACCGCCAGATTCTGTTTTCCTGTTTTCCACCCCTTTATAGGGTGGAACAACAGGAAAACTGGAAGGCAAACTGGAATATTGAATAGAATTCTTGGGTCCACGTTCTGTCCCCCAGAAGGTACCGGCGCCGTTTTTCAGCAGCTTTAGCGCTTCGTTCTTATTCATTCCAAGGTTGTCCTTAAGAACCCCCAGGAAATCCGTCTGGTTGCGGGGACCTTTCTTCATAAGGATGTCCTGTATCATCATCATCGTTGCTATATCGGGATCTTCTTTCGACGAAAATCCATGTTTCGGATCGAAGGAAAGAAAAATCTCATGGGGTTCAAATCGGGTTTTCATTCGACAACCGAATTTGAAAACAGAATCGGTGTTAAACTCTTCATCCTGTTTTTTGCCCTGGCGTTCCAATGAAAGAATATGATCGGCCAGGTCCAAGATGGCGGTACTACCTTTATACGTTCCGCCATTCCCTTTCGGCGTGTGGTGCAACACGACAATGGTAAATCCCATATCGCGCAATTCTTTTAACCTGGACAGGACCAGCGCCATATCCTTGGAACTATTCTCATCCCCGTTGTGAGAGGCCCTCAAGGTGTCGAATATTAACAGACCGGGTGGGAGTTCCTTGTAAAGGATCCAGTTCTCGCTATCGAGCTTCGGCGGTTCCACCTCACACGCCGGGCTCCAGTAATAAAAATCCGTGGCCGGCCCTATCATCTCACATCGTTTTTTCACCACCGATAGAGGATTTTCGAAATCAGTGAAGTAAACCGGAACCTGAAGGGTGCGAAGATTCGCAAATAATTCGCCGGCAGCGACGGCCCTCCCGACCTGCATCATGAGCCACGTTTTACCGCCGCCGCCGGGACAGAAGAAAAGGGTGATGGCTCCTTTGGGAATGAGCTTTTCAAGCAACCATTCAGTTTTAATATCCATTGAGGCGATATCATTCCATTTGAACAGCAAGGGTAGAATATCCCCGGACTTTGTCGGCAAGTCAATCTGAACATAATCGTCTGGCCGTTTGAGACGCAGTACGAACCTATCGAGCTTGTCCTTCCCGCTGATCTGTTCCGTTGCGTCTTTCCAGGTCCGGCCTTGACATGAGTCATGAAAGCACAGATAGAAGACCTTACCATCGGCAGTTTGCCCAATATTTGCTTCTCCCAGTCCGTGCCCCGAGTCAAAAACACACCGATCGAGTACATACAAGGTTGATGTACCGGCCTGTTTTATTTTGTAAGGGATCCCGTAGTGGCCCAGGTATCCGGCCACGTCGAACTTTTCAGTCATCGCTGTCGGCGCTGCAGTCGGTAAGCTCCTGCCAATTTTGCCGTGTGCCATTTCCATATCTTCAGCCGATATCATTCCCATCTCCCAAGTCCTCGATAAAACTTACCCTGTGCGGTCTCGCTTCCGGTGTTCGTTCCCGGTATTGGATCTCGTTTTCGTGCAGTAGTTCCATATGGTTTCCAGATATGCCCCGACCCTGTATGCCGCGTATTTCAACGACCTCTCCGGGATGGATAAGCGTTTCGAAGATATCCTTTTCGAAAAAGGTACGCTTAAGGCTTGCAGCTTCAATTGATGGTTCATTACACGAATTCATTAAACACTTCTCCTTAACAACGGTAACTACTATATGTTACCCATGTAATCAAAAAATTTTATTCTTCTTTTACTACCGCGTAAATACGACCATGATGCTTCAATAGCAGAAGCTGTATCTCAAGCATCCGAATTGCGTCTTGCCTTTCTTCGTCAGATAGGTGTTCGCCTGTCACCACTTTCTTGAATAACGCTATAGGGTCCTGGTGCTTGTATAAAGGCATATACTGTTCTGCGACGGACAATACATATTCCCTTTCTTGTATCTTTATCCGGTCGAGGATTTGATTTACCCTGGGAATGCTTGAGCCCAGATCAATCTTGCTCCACGTGAGCACACGCTCGACCATATCCATGTAGATTTCGTCGCCGGGATTTGTATCGCCATGCTTTTTACGCTTTTCTATTCCGTCAATTCTGATTTCCAGTATCTTACGGATGTTTTCACACAATTGGGATCCATACATATCTCCGTTTTCCACTCTGCGTTCACACTCAAGTAAATACGTGTTATATTCCTGATCGCTCGGTCTACCGGTTTTCCCGAATTCAAGTTCCTTGGCTACAAGTTCTTCTATAAAGTTACAAAAATATTCGGCAAACTCTCTGCAATGCTGTTTGATCATTTTCTTAAATTTCTCTTCCGTCCTCCATTTGCGAAGAAGGCCGTGGGAAATGCCCAAGAGGATTGCCAATATCCTGAGCTTGAGGCTTGTGATATTCCATAAACTTGCTTCATATTTTCTCTGAGATAAACCTATCTCGTCTCCCTTGGCCGTTCCTTTTCTTTCTGGCTCGATATATGAGGCCGTCTTTCGTTCGACAAACTCCCCTATGAGTGTAGCGCCCAGGGTCTCTTTGCGGTCCGGTTTGTAGTTGGTATGAATTTGATTTTCCATAGCCCATAGTAACAAGTCTATGTTACTCTTGTCAACCACTTTCTGTAAAAATCTGTCGTGCGGTCTCACGCACGTAAGGATATGCATGAGGGTATTACCTTAAAAGAGCCCCTTTGAAACCTGCCTGCCGGTATATCCAAATCTCGGTGAAAGCTTATCATATCAGGTCTTACAGGAAGACGAACCGGATAGCTGCTTACCATAATAATGCAGGCAATACTATCTGCAAAAACATCGCTTCTGGCGTCTCATTAACCTTATAAGCAGTGTTTTTTGCCCCTTTTTCATACATAACAACATCGATATAGCGCTTTGTCTTAACAAAGACAAGGAAGCGGACACCCTGTTGTCACCTCTTTATATGATAATAAGCATGAAATTCATGAACATTTTGTGTACGATATAACGAAAGCTCTTCAGTCATTTCGGCGTAGGATAAGCATCTGAGCCTTCACAGGGGGTTTAGGGGGTCTCAATGAAACACCACGGCATTTTCTACACGCGTAGGTATTGCGCGAAGAAGATTCCCCGAGAAAGAACCGCCAACCTTGCGCCACAAAACCAACAGGGCGGGGGCAGGTCATAATGTTCAAACCGCTTGTGGACGAAATTATCGAGAAGATTGAAGGAGCCTCTGAATTGTACCACCGCCTAGTCGTGCTCGTTGGACCAGCCGGTGCGGGCAAAACCGCTGCGCTGCAGGATGTTCATACGCGCACGTCGTCTCCGCTGGTCAATGTCAATCTTGAGCTTTCTCGGCGCATGCTCGACCTCACCGAGCGCCAGCGGGCATTGCAGTTGTCCCGTCTCCTCTCAGAGATCTTGGACGCATCCTCAGCCGAAGTGGTTTTGCTGGACAACGTCGAGGTGCTCTTCGATGCCTCACTCAAGCAGGACCCGCTTCGGCTTCTACAGGGGCTTTCCCGGAATAAAACGGTGGTTGTGGCCTGGAGCGGCTGCACTGAGGGCGAGAATATGGTTTATGCAACACCGGACCATCCCGAATATAGACGATATCCAGTACGAGATCTGCTGGTAGTGAGCCCGGAGGCTATTGCATGAAGACACGGAACGAAAGGGCAGGGGAAGAGACGCGATGAGATACGGAGACCTGATTCAGTTCGAGCCTATTGAGTCGGTAGTGCAACTACGGGACGCCGACCAGACCGCTACTGCCCGGCACCTTGTTCAGACCTATGTGATTTCCACGGAGATGGCCGAGAAACTGGTCGGTCTGGTCGTTGCTCAGCTTCAGTTCGACCAGCCCATGGACAACAAGGGGTTGCTGGTCGTTGGCAACTATGGCACCGGTAAGTCGCACCTCATGTCCGTGATCTCGGTTCTGGCTGAAAACGGCGATCTCGCGGAGCATCTGAACGACAAGAGCGTGGCCAGCGCTATGGGCAAGATCAGCGGTCGCTTCAAGGTGGTCCGAACTGAGATCGGTGCAACTACCATGTCTTTACGCGACATCCTCGTGGCCGAACTGGAGGAGCACCTGGCCGCGATGGGCGTGTCTTACTCCTTTCCGCCCGCAGACAAAGTATCCAACAACAAGTGCTCTTTCGAAGAGATGATGACCGCTTTCCACCAAGAGTATCCCGACCACGGACTGCTGTTGGTGGTGGACGAGTTGCTTGATTACCTACGTAGCCGCAAGGACCAGGAACTCATCCTCGATCTCAACTTCCTGCGCGAGATCGGCGAGGTCTGCAAGGACCTGCGGTTCCGCTTCATCGCCGGTGTCCAGGAAGCCATTTTCGACAGCCCTCGCTTCTCCTTCGTAGCCGACAGTATCCGCCGGGTGAAGGATCGCTTCGAGCAAATCCTCATCGCCCGTAAAGACGTCAAGTTCGTGGTGGCCGGGCGCCTGCTCAAGAAGACCGCTGACCAACAGGTGAAAATCCGAGAGTACCTGACTCCCTTCGCCAAGTTCTACGGCCGCATGAACGAGCGCATGGACGAGTTCGTCCGCCTCTTCCCTGTACACCCGGACTACATCGATACCTTTGAACGCATAACTGCGGTGGAAAAGCGCGAGGTGCTCAAGACCCTGTCTTTGGCCATGAAGAAGCTGTTGGGCCAGGACGTTCCTGACGACCGACCGGGTGTTATCGCTTATGACGACTACTGGACGACCCTGCGAGAGAACCCATCTTTCCGCGCCGTCCCGGACATCAAGGCGGTCATTGACTGCAGCCAGGTGCTCGAATCCCGAATTCAGCAGGCCTTCACCCGCCCCGCCTACAAACCCATGGCCTTGAAGCTCATCCATGCGTTGTCAGTCCACCGCCTCACAACGGGCGACATTTACGCCACCCTGGGCGCGACGGCGGAGGAACTTCGCGACGGCCTGTGTCTTTTCCAGCCGGGGATCGAGGAACTGGGCGGCGATCCGGCCGATGATCTACTCTCCCAGGTGGAGACGGTCCTCCGAGAAATCCACAAGACGGTAAGCGGCCAGTTCATCTCGTCCAACCCGGACAACCGCCAATTCTATCTGGACCTCAAGAAAAACGACGACTTCGATGCTCTGATCGAAAAACGGGCCGAGAGCCTCGATTCCTCTCAGCTCGACCGTTACTACTACGAAGCGCTTCGCCGGGTCATGGAATGCACCGACCAGACCTATGTGACGGGCTACAAGATCTGGCAGCACGAGCTCGAATGGCTGGAGCGAAAGGCCGCGCGCCAGGGTTACCTCTTCTTCGGCGCGCCCAATGAACGATCCACGGCGGTTCCGCCTCGGGATTTCTACATCTACTTCATCCAGCCCTTCGATACACCTCACTTCAAGGACGAGAAGAAACCCGATGAGCTGTTCTTGCGCCTGGCGAACACTGACGAGGAGTTCCGTACCGCGCTCAGTAATTACGCAGCGGCGCTGGATCTCGCCTCCACCGCTTCAGGCCATGCCAAGTCCACCTACGAATCCAAGGTGTCGAACTTCCTGCGTCACCTCGTACAGTGGCTCCAAAAGAACATGACCACGGCCTTCGAGGTCACCTATCAGGGACGCTCCAAGTCGCTCACCGAGTGGGCCAAGGGCAAGTCCATCCGTGAGCTTTCGGGCATCGGCTCCTATGAGCGCATCAACTTCCGCGACTTGGTGAACACCATAGCGGGTATCTGTCTCGGGACGAAGTTCCAAGACCAAGCTCCCGAATATCCGTTCTTCTCGGTGCTGATCACCGGAGCGAACCGGGCCCAGGCCGCGCAGGACGCCCTACGCGCCATTGCGGGACAGAGCCACACTAAGCAGGCCACTGCTGTGCTCGACGCGCTGGAACTGCTCGACGGCGAGCGACTAGACCCGTACCGCTCCAAATACGCCAAGCAAATCCTCGGGGTCGCCAAAATAAAAGGCCACGGGCAGGTGGTCAACCGCTCAGAGTTGATCCAGGACATCCTCGGCGTGGAGTATCTCGCGCCCCAATCGCTCCGCCTGGAACCCGAGTGGGCCGTGGTGGTGCTGGCCTCGTTGGTTTATGCCGGCGAGGTAGTCCTCTCCATCCCAGGCAAAAAGTTCGATGCCACCGGACTCCCGCAACTGGCCGGTACCGGCATCGATGAGTTGGCCCAGTTCAAGCACATCGAACGGCCCAAAGATTGGAATCTTCCGGCGCTTAAGGCGCTTTTCGAACTGCTCGGACTCACTCCGGGCATGGCCCAACTGGTCACCCAGGGTACGGACGAACCGGTCCAAGAACTGCAAAAGGCCGTTACCGCCACTGTGGAGAAGCTGGTGCTGGTGCAGCAGAGCCTTCAGACCGGGCTGTTCTTCTGGGGGCGTGGGCTTTTGACCGATGATGAAGTCAAAAAGGCTCATACCAAATTGGATGAGACCAAGACCTTTCTCGAATCCCTGCAAGCCTACACGACGACCGGCAAGCTCAAGAATTTCCGCCACGACGCCTCGGAAGTGACAGCCCATCGGGACGGGCTCAGTTCCCTTGCCGAGATCAAATCGCTTGAGGAGTTGGTGGTCGACCTCGGGTCCACGGCTTCGTACCTCTCCACCGCTGAGGCGATACTGTCCACCGGCCACGAGTGGATCGACAAGATGAAGACGGTGCGGGACGAGGTCCTCGCCCAGATCGGCGATCCAGCCAAGAGGAGCGCAGCCACATTCCGCCAGCAGACCCAGCGCAAGCTCGGCGACCTCAAGAAGGCATACCTGCTGGCCTACCTCTCCATGCACGCCAAAGCGCGTCTCGGCGTGAATGAGGACAGGCGCAAGGCCCAGCTCATGGGCGACGAGCGGCTCAAGGATCTGCAGAAGCTCTCCACTATCGACCTCATGCCGCGCCAGCACCTGTCGGACTTCCAGAACCGCTTGGCTGGTCTGAAGAGCTGCTTCGCGCTCACCGAGCAGGAACTGGAAGCATCGCCGGTCTGCCCGCACTGCAGCTTCAAACCGGGCGCGGAACCGCCTGCGGCTCCCGCGGCGACGATGCTCGACGCCCTGGACGGCGAGCTCGACAAGCTGGTCGAGAACTGGACCCAAACGCTGCTTGCCAACCTCGAAGACCCGACCACCAAGGGGACCCTGAGCCTGCTCAAGCCTGAGCCGCGCAAGCTGGTGGACGGCTTCATCAAGAAACGGACCCTACCGGAGGACCTGGACCAAGATTTCATCCACGCCTTGCAGGAGGTGCTCTCTGGGCTCACCAAGGTCTCGGTCAAAATCGCGGACCTGCGCGACGCCCTGCTCTCGGGCGGCTCACCGGCCACCCCAGTGGAGATGAGGAAGCGGTTCGAGGAATACCTGGACGGACTCACCAAGGGCAAGGAGCCCAGCAAAGTCCGGATCATACTGGAGTAAGGAGTGGCTGATGGCTACTAAGAACCCATACGATCAGGGTAGCTTCGACATGCGCCCTATCGCTAAGCCGCAAGATCCCGTCGAGTGTTTTGGGGTGCAGTTTGAGAATGATGAGAAGCGCCGGGAATATTTCCTTGAGAGGCTGCGAGAGAGACTGAAGGACCCGGAGTTCCGTAAGATCGAGGGATTTCCCATCGGCTCGGACGGGGACATCTTGGCGCTGTCCGACCCACCATATTATACTGCGTGCCCGAACCCGTTCATTGAGGACTTTATCAAGCACTACAGCAAGCCCTACAACCCGGGTAAACCGTATAGCCGGGAGCCGTTTGCCGCAGATGTGAGCGAGGGCAAGAACGATCCGATCTATAACGCCCACTCGTACCACACCAAGGTCCCGCATAAGGCCATAATGCGGTACATCCTCCACTACACCGAACCTGGGGACGTGGTCTTCGACGGTTTTTCCGGGACGGGGATGACAGGAGTGGCCGCGCGGCTTTGCGGAGATCAAAGCGCAATCGCATCCCTCGGTTATCCGGTGACGGCGGATGGAAGTGTCTTAAATGAAGATAAGGAGACGATTTCTCAATGTGGGGACCGGGTTCCTGTTCTGAACGACCTATCACCCGCTGCGACATTGATAGCCGCAGGTTACAACGCGACAAGTGACTCAAAAGGGTTCGCGCGGCTTGCTAAGACGCTACTAGATAAATTCAACTGCGAATACGGATGGATGTACGAAACGCAAGATCCCAAGACAGGCGCAACTTGTCCGATTGACTTCACCATCTGGTCGGAAGTCTTTTCCTGTCCCCATTGCGCAGGCGAATTGGAGTTTTGGGACTTAGCGTGGGATGAAGAATCAGGAACACTGGCCAATCTTCCCGCTTGTCCCCATTGCACCGCAGAGGTATCCAAGCGCGATCTCATCAGACGCATCACCACCTATTATGACAAGGCGCTAAAAGCTACCCGGACGTGCCAGGTGTTGCGTCCGGTGGAGATTCGATATCAGCACCAGGGAAAGAAGAAGAGCAAGAAACCCGATAGGGACGATTTCACGGTCCTTGAGAAGATCGAAGGGCTGATTGAGTCCATCGACTATCCGACCGAATTGATGATGTTCGTGCCGGAGGGAGAAGAATGGGGCGATCTTTATCGTGGATATCATGAAGGGATTAGCAGGGCGCACGATTTTCATCTGCCGCGCCAGCTCGTCGCGTTCTCTCTGCTCTGGCAAATGGCTGATGACCTGCCAAAAGAGGAACTGAAGCGGCTCTGGCGGTTCACTTTGCAGAGTGTTCTGGCGAGTTTCACCCGTCGGAATAGGTTTCGCAAGAAAGCCTATTCTCAGGTAAACACGAACCTCAGTGGCACACTCTACATTGGCTCGACCGTGAGTGAACCGAGTCCGACCTATGTATTGACTGGCAAGATTAAGAGATTCGAAGGAGCCATTCCGAAGCGTGGTTCTTCGATAGCCATAACAACACAGTCTCTCACCTCAGTGATGATCCCGGAAAACACCATTGATTATGCCTTCATCGACCCCCCATTCGGCGACAATTTGCCCTACGCCGAGTTGAATTTCTTGTGGGAGGCTTGGCTCCGCGTCTTCACGAACTCAAGCCAGGATGCCGTTGTCAGCGGAAAACAACAGAAAGATTTGGCCGTTTATACAAAGATGATGACGGACTGTCTGAAACAGGTCTATCGCATCCTCAAACCGGGCCGATGGGTTACGGTTGAATTTCACAATTCGAAGAACGCTGTATGGACAGCTATTCAAGAAGCCCTTGGCCGCGCCGGGTTTATCGTGGCCGATGTCAGCGTCCTCGATAAGGGAATGAAAACCAAGAAACAACTTAACGCCAAAGCAGTTAATAAAGATCTTATCATTTCGGCATACAAGCCTAATGGTGGGCTTGAAAACCGTTTCAAGCTGGAAGCCGGCACCGAGGATGGTGTTTGGGATTTTGTTCGTACCCACCTCAACCAGCTTCCTATTTTTTTCTCCAAAGCCGGCATAGCCGAAGTCATAGCTGAGCGGCAGAACTTTCTGCTTTTTGATCGTATGGTTGCTTTCCATGTTCAGCGAAGCGTGATGGTGCCTTTGTCAGCATCAGAGTTTTACGTCGGGCTGGAGCAGCGCTTCCCCGTTCGAGACGGCATGTACTTTCTGCCTGATCAGGTCGCTGAGTATGATAAGAAACGTTTGACAGTGCGTGAGGTTCTTCAACTTGAGATAGCTATAACTGGCGAAAGCACGGCTATCGAATGGCTCCGACAGCAAATGACACAGAAACCACAAACTTTCCAGGATCTTCAGCCCCACTTTATGAGAGAAATAGCGGGTTGGCAAAAATTCGAAAAGCCCTTAGAGCTTTCTGAACTCCTCGGACAGAACTTTCTGTGTTATGATGGCAGCAATGAGGTTCCGAGCCAGATACATAGCTATTTATCCACGAACTTCAAGGAGTTACGCAACCTGCCAAAAGACGATGACAGCCTGCGGACTAAGGGGAAGGACCGTTGGTATGTGCCCGACCCGAACAAAGCAGGTGACTTGGAGAAGTTGAGAGAGAGGACGTTGCTTCGCGAGTTTTGGGAATACCTTCCTCCTGGCTACAAACCAGTGAAGCGCCTTACCGAGGAGACTTTCTTGCCGGGCCTTGCACCGAAGGCACCGATACCCAAGGGTAAGAGATTTAAGATTATCCGGCTGGAGGCTGTCAGAGCGGGTTTTAAACACTGCTGGCAGAATCGGGACTATAGAACCATCATTGCAGTTGCCGAACGCATTCCTGAAAATGTTCTTCAGGAAGACCCGAAGCTCCTTATGTGGTACGACCAGGCTATTACTCGCCAAGGAGAGGATACATGATAACAAAATGGACCGTCTCAAATTTCAAGTCCATCGTCGGGGAAACGCCACTTTCCTTAGCACCGCTTACCTTATTCGCTGGTCCGAACAGTAGTGGAAAGAGCACTGTCTTACAGTCGCTATTACTTGTAAGCCAGACACTTTCCCACAAGGTGGGCAGCCGGTCCGTGGTGTTAAACGGAACCCTAACCCGGCTTGGCCAGTTCGATGATCTGCGGTCTTATGAGGGAGAGTTTGACCAGATCACCGTCGGCTGGGAGTGTCATCCTACCGAGGATGCGCAGGCGGCCCTCGCCGAGAAAATGCGGTTCCCCAGCCCAGTTATGGGTTATGGGTTGCAAACTGACTCTATCAAGGAAATCTCCTGCAAGCTGGCTTTTGACACGAATCCTGGCAGTCCCGAGCGCGATCTGTACCAACTTCAACCACGGCTTTTTCTTTTCACCATGTCACTTCTGGCTCGTGACGAGGACAACGCGGACCGACGTTACGAGTTGACTGTTGCAAGAAGTCCGGATGGCAGGGGCAAAATTGCCAACCTAAAAGTAGAAGAGCCGGACAGTGAAATTGCTCGCGATAGTATGGAATACGACATCATCCTTGATGAAGACTCGCTGGCGGAACTACGCGAAGAACTTATGACGGCCGAACCGGTTGGCTGTATCTTGCGGCATTTCTTGCCGGACCGGCTCTTTATCCGGGTCAACATAGTTGAGGAGATTGCCCGACAAATTCAGACAGTCCTAATGGATGATGCGCCGCGATATCGCCGGGTGTCGTTTATGGATCGGGAACTCGTGATTCCCGTTTCGCTGATGTCTCGTCTGGAGACTAAATTCCGGGATAAGTACCCCTTATTGTTTGATGCACAACCGGCACTTTTCGAGGCGGGGGTGGGTATGTCTGTCCGTGAATGGAGGGAACGTACGCGGAAAATGCCGCCGAATAAAAGACGTGATTTGAGACGTGATTTGAGCGAATGGGAAGATCTGCAAGAAACGATTGTGAGTATGCTATGTTCGGAACGAAAAGAAAGTGAGCCGGAGTATCAGTTATTTTCGTATCGTCTACCACTTGACCTAATGAATGCATCGGCCTACCTGAGCACGTTCTTCTCCAACTCAGTGAAGTACCTTGGGCCATTACGTGATGAACCTAAGCCTTTGTATCCACTGGCGGCTCATGCAGACCCGACCGACATTGGTCTTAGGGGCGAAATGACGGCGGCTGTCCTCAACCTTCATCGCGAACGGCACATCCGGTATATCCCTTCACTGACGTTCGACAAGACACCTTTCGACCCAACTCCTGTGGTCCGATCCTTGGAAGCAGCAGTCACCGATTGGCTGAATTATCTTGGTGTTGCCAAGAAAGCTCGCAGCGTGGACAAAGGAAAGTTGGGGCACGAGCTCAAGGTATCTCTGTCGGAAGGCGGACCAGAGCATGATCTTACACACGTGGGCGTTGGGGTAAGCCAAGTACTGCCAATCCTTGTGATGTCATTGCTTGCTGACCGTGATACAACGCTTATTTTCGAGCAGCCAGAACTCCATCTCCACCCGAAGGTGCAAACTAGATTGGCCGATTTCTTTCTCTCTGTTGTCTCGTCGGGTAAGCAATGTTTGATCGAGACGCATAGTGAATATCTCATCAACAGAGTTCGCTATCGTGCAGCGGCGGAAGGTAATGACAACCGCATTACCAACAACCTTAAAATGTACTTTGTTGAAAAGACCGATGGCTCGTCCAATTTCCGCGAGGTCAAAGTGAACGAATATGGGGCCATCCTGGATTGGCCAGAAGGATTCTTCGATCAAAGCCAGCGCGAGTCGGAGGAAATTCTCCGGGCAGCCATGTCTAAGAAGCGGGTGCTCAAGAAAAAGGACAAAACCAATGCCTGATGCTCTCCAGCTTGCTGTTGATCCCTATCTTTTGTGTTTGCCGAATCCATGCCACTCGTTGGATCAGATAGAGGGATTTGTCAATGCTTTGCTTGGGTGGAGCGAAATGCTGCATCGACGTGATACATGTGTGCTGGTTTCAGACTCAGCACGTATAGCTCTTCTGGATGATGGTGAGTACCCCTACCCGCATAGACTGCGTGAGCTGTTGCGAAAACACAGTTGCGAAATTGCGGATCATGAGACTATATGCCGGCTTGCTCAGAGCCTCGTTGAGCGGACCCCCTCTCTGGAGGAATCTTACGGCGTAAATGCAGTGCTGCTTGATGAAAAGAAAACACAAGTAGAACCATCTGTAATGGTCGATAGGCTGAAAAACAAAACGCGTTCTGCATTTATTGAAATGCTGGTGATAGTGTCAGTCAAACAACAGGCAATGGCTTCATCAATGTGTACCCAAACGATCATCGCGTCAGTGATGGGTGATTCTGACAGTGAAACTGATGTATCGGACATACATCTCAATTCGGAGGTGCATGAATGGTCATGGATTGACAAAGAGCGCCACCCATTGCCTGCATTCCCCGCGGTCGTAGCTGCTTCAATGCCTGTAGCGACGAGCCATGACGCGCTCCTTCAACAGCTCGGTGTCTGGGAAGTGTGGGATAATGCAAAGAATGAGGAGGCCGCTATAGATGCAATAAATCTTTGTATAGAGGAGATAGTAGCTTCCGGCGTTAGGCAGCAGAGGGAACGGTTCCAACTGGGCGCTCGGTTTCTTGAGTCAGCACGTCATTGGGGATTTGGTAGTAGAAGCGACTATGCAAGATTGCTCATTGAAACATGTGCCAGAATCGTTCTGGATGTGCCAAAGAACACGATAGAAGAGTTTCTTGAAGCTGGTAGTGCTACACGGCAGCGCAGAAGAGATGATGGAGCACTTGGTTTCAGAACACATCTGACGAAGAAAGGGGCGGGGTTTCGTCTTATGCTTTGGCGGCTGCCAGATAGAATGATTGAGTTTGCGAACGTGGGCGACAAAGATGAGTTGATCATTCTATGATGTACGAGCCAGCAGATCATCATGGCCAATGGTGTTGGTCGAAGGACCACGGGCAGCTTTGTCAGGTCATCGAAGCCCAGACGCTCTGGGGTGAGACGATCTGCCGCGTCTGGCTGCCCGGGCGCGACTCGGTGGTCCGCATCCCGGCTTCCCGGCTCAAGTCCATGGAGAGTGCAGGCACTGGTTCGCCGGATGATATCGCCTACATTGCTGCTGCCGCGCGGGTAGCCGACGCCCTGACCCAGGACGTCCTGCTCGCGCCCATCGAGTCTTCCGTCATCCCGCTTCCGCACCAGATTCGTGCCCTATCCCGCGCCATCGCCAACGACCGGGTGCGCTATCTCCTGGCGGATGAAGTCGGCTTGGGCAAGACCATCGAGGCAGGGCTCATCATGCGGGAGCTCAAGCTTCGCGGGCTGGTCAAGCGAACGCTGGTCATCGCCCCGAAGGGGCTGGTGAGCCAGTGGGTCAGCGAGATGCGCTTCCACTTCAGGGAAACCTTCCAACTCGTACTTCCCGAGGACATCAAGACATTGAAACGGATCGCCCCGGTATCGAGCCCGGGAAACGGCGAGAAAGGTAACCACGAGATGGAGGTTCTCCCCGTCAACGGCTGGCAGATGTTCTCCCAGGTGGTCGTGCCGATGGATTCGGTAAAGCCCCTGGACAAGCGCCGTGGATGGACCGCGGCCCAGGTGAGCGAGCACAACCGCGAGCGGTTCGAGGATCTGATCTCCGCCGGATGGGACCTCGTGATTGTGGACGAGGCGCACCGTCTCGGCGGCAGCACCGACCAGGTGGCCCGCTTCAAGCTTGGTCAGGGACTCGCCGAGGCCGCGCCTTATTTCCTGATGCTTTCGGCCACCCCGCACCAGGGCAAGACCGACGCCTTTCACCGGCTGGTTTCCCTGATCGATGCCCAGGAGTTTCCGGACGTCAGCAGCGTCACCCGAGAGCGGGTCCAGCCGCATGTCATTCGCACCGAGAAGCGCCACGCCATTGATGCCGATGGGAAGCCTCTGTTCAAGCACCGGCGCACGCAGCTTGGCCCGGTGTCGTGGGAAGAGCGACACCGCAATCAGCAACTCCTCTACGAGGCGGTCACCGAATACGTCCGCGAAGGCTACAACCAGGCCATGCGGGAGAAGCGGAGCTACATCGGCTTCCTGATGATCCTGATGCAGCGTCTGGTGGTCTCCAGCACAAGCGCCATCCGAACTACGCTTGAAAGGCGGCTCGAGGCGCTCGCCGCACCCCAGGAGCAACTGACCCTCTTCCCGCTCACGTCCGAGGAGGAATGGGCGGATCTGGATGGCCAGGAGCAAATCGACGTCCTGCTGCAC
>DHQV01000069.1:0-883 GCA_002408185.1 Deltaproteobacteria bacterium UBA5329 | reverse complement strand
CCCGCCTCAAGGCGCTCAAGAACGAGCGGGCCGAGGTCAAGTTGCTCTTGGATGCCGCGGCCCGCTGCGAGCAGATCGGCCCGGATGCAAAGGCCGAGGCGTTGCTCGACTGGCTCTACCGCCTTCAGTCCGAGGAGAGCGACCCGGAGCTCAAGGCGCTGGTCTTCACCGAGTTCGTTCCCACCCAAGAGATGTTGCGTCTGTTCCTGACCGAGCGCGGGTTCTCGGTCGTCTGTCTGAACGGCTCCATGGACATGGAAGAGCGTAAGCGGGTCCAGGAGGCATTCGCCGGGGATATCCGCATTCTCATCTCCACCGACGCTGGTGGGGAGGGCTTGAACCTCCAGTTCTGCCACGTGGTGATTAACTACGACATCCCCTGGAACCCGATGCGTCTCGAACAGCGGATCGGCCGCGTGGATCGAATCGGCCAGGCCCATGCGGTGCGCGCGGTCAACTTCGTCTTCGAGGACTCGGTCGAGCATCGAGTCCGTGAGGTCCTGGAGCAGAAGCTCGCCGTCATCTTCGAGGAGTTCGGCATCGACAAGACCGGCGATGTCCTCGACTCGGCCCAAGCGGGTCACATGTTCGACGAAATGTATGTCGAGGCGATCCTCAACCCCGAAAAGGTGGAGGATTCCGTAGAGAGCATGGTCGCCCGTCTGCAGGAGCAGGCTCGCGACGCGCGCACGACCGCATCCGTGCTCGGCGCGACCGAGGACCTGGAACCTGGCGAAGCCCAGCGGCTGTTGACCCACCCCTTGTCCCATTGGGTCGAGCGCATGACCGTGAGCTACCTGAAGGCGCATGGCGGTCAGGCCGAGAGGAAAAGTCAGAGCTGGAACCTCACCTGGCCCGACGGCGAGACCTACGAGAATGTGGT
>DHQV01000061.1 GCA_002408185.1 Deltaproteobacteria bacterium UBA5329 | reverse complement strand
AAGGAGCCCCGGTACAGCGTATGACAGAAGAATCTCATGCGGGGGTGCGACCGGACAAAGCTCATCATGGGGCATGTGTGAAGTTGGTTATCGGTAGGACGTTTCATGGGTTATTCCCTGTCGGCGTAGCACAGAACGCCGATAAATAGGCTTCCGGGGCGAGCTCGTGGAATACTTGAGAACAAATATTAATTTTTGTTGACATGTGGTCGCACGGTCATATTTAGATAGATTAGAGCAAGGACAACTGAACAGTTAACCGGGTCCGGGGACATTTAATGTCTCTGGAGGGTCGACAGGTCAGGATGGTCGGGCCGCCATCCGAGGCAATATCTTCGGATGGCGGCTTTTTTATCGGGGACTTTGTGTCGGATGAGGTGTCAGGAAGAGAATTACCGTTAAAAGACATATTCCGGTAATTCACAAAAAAAAGGGGGTGTCGCAATGTCTACGACGTTAGTTGTTTTAGCAGTGATAGCAGCAGGATTCATAGCGTGCGTGATAGCCATAAGGGCGGGCAGCAAGAACAGTTCCTAGTGTTGGCCCGCCCCCGAAAGGGAGCGCACAAACCGGAATCATAAACGAATAGGCCGTTGGATTAAGGCCCCGTTCCTCTATCGGGCCCGATCCGGGTGGAATATCGTACGGCCAACCGGAGGGAGTCTGTACCTGCATCCTTCCGACGGAACGTGGAAAGGATGCAGAACCCACCGGGAAAGCAACGAAAGCGTTTTGTGACGACTTCCCTGCCACACTCTTCTCCTGGGCCGCCGTCAGAGAACTCCAGAAGCCTTCCCCTGGATGCCGGAGACCCTGTCATAAAAAGAGCTGCTCGACTGGTTTCTTCAGGCACAGCACCGTTGTTGCCGCGAACCCATTGTTCGTTATGATCCCATCATTGTGTCCGCTGCAGAAAAGAATCTTGACGTCAGGTTTGGCATTCCTGGCGCTGTAATAGACATCTTTTCCGTTCCTGCCTGGCATGACGACGTCCAGGAAAGGAGGTCAACGATCTCTTTATTCTCCAGAAAAAGCCGCACAGCATCATCACCGTCACGCTTCGATTACATGATAGCCATGATTTTACGACCCTCCACGCGAAGACGAGCCCACGATCTTCAGCCGTGGGATGAATTCGCCCAGGGTCAGCAAGTATACAGGTAACAACGGTATAATTATGTGCCATATTCAGAATAATGGAAGCGCGATGGAGAACAAGCAACAAGGCGGTGTGCAATATCTGGTACCACTTCATATGGTGTCCGAAGTACCGCCGTCCCCTGCTGACGGGCGACGTGGAGACCCGGCTGCGCCAGCTGCTTCTCGAGAGGGCGTCAGACCTCGGGATCTCCATCGAACAGATGGAGATCATGCCGGACCACGTGCACCTCTTCATCAAGCCGCCTCCCGTGCATGCGCCCCACTTCATCGTGCAGCAGCTGAAAGGCCATACATCCCGTATTCTCAGGCGAGAGTTCAGGACCGTGAGGACCCGCGTCCCGACCCTCTGGACACGCAGCTACTACTGCGAGTCGGTCGGCCACATCTCTGAAGCCACGGTCCGGCGATACATCGAGGAGCAGAAAGGCCAGTGAAAGCGTTCGTCTTCAAACCCTATGCGTCAAAGAGGAGCAGACACCTGCACAGGCAGATCGATGTAGCGGCCGCGGTCTGGAACCACTGTATCGCCCTGCACAGCAGGATCGGGAACCGTGCGTGCAGGTACTTCCGGTCCCGCGACATTGACGGTGTCATAAAAACCCTCACCGTCAAGCGTGACACTCTGGGCGACATCTACATCTGCTTCTCGGTTGAAACGGATCCTGAGACCGTGAACCACATCGCGACCGGTAAAATGGCGGGTGCGGACTTCGGTCTCAAAACATTCCTCACGCTGAGCGACGGAAACGTCATCACAAGCCCGGAACCCCTGAAGAGTTCCCTCAAAGCATTGAAGGAAGCCTCACGGGAACTCTCCCGGAAGAAGAAAGGCTCTACGAACAGGAAAAAGGCGGGACCGAACCTCACGCGCGCATCGTGCGGTGAAGCGTCAGCGCGGGGCCTTCCACCGGGAGACAGCCAACCGGCTCTGCAGGGAATATGATGTCATCTGTCCCGAAGACCTGATGCTTAAAGGAATGAAATCCCTGTGGGGGCGGAAGGTCTCGGACCTGGGGTTCGGGAACTTCGTGCAGGTGCTCAGGACCCAGGCGAGGAAACACGGAACACACCTCGTGTTCGTCGACCGGTTCTATCCGAGCACGAAGACCTGCTCCTCCTGCGGTGATGTCAACGGCGCGATCACCTTGAGAGACAGGCGCTGGGAGTGCCCTCAATGCGGCGTGACGCATGACAGGGACCTGAACGCGGCTATTAATTTATTAAGGGTCGGGGCATCGACCCCTGGATTAGGCGACGTAAGACCGGCCATGCCGGCGGTCGCTGTCTGACCCCATAATCTCACGACTTCAGTCGCGGGAGTATGTCAAAAGATATCTTTCATCAGGGCCCGAAGCACTGCGTCATCTTCCGCAAGAAGGACCGTTTCCGTCCCGTGTGCCGGCTCAATCCGTTCCTTATCCTCATCTTGTGGCTTTTCGGGCCGCTGGATAACAGGAATATAGATAAAGAATGTGGTGCCCATATCAGGCTCGCTATCGATCCTGATGTACCCGGCATGCTGTTCGATGATCCCGAGGGCCACGGGCACACCGAGGCCGTTGCCTTTCCCTGCCCCTTTCGTAGTATAAAATGGATCGTATATGTGGTCGAGGATTATCTTGTCCATCCCGCAGCCTGTATCGGCACAGGTGATAACGGCATATGGCCCCGCCTTCCCGAAACCGTTCTTGCGGATGAAGGTCTCGTCCATAGTGATCGTTTTGAGGTCGATCGTCACCTTTCCTTTGCTGGACATGGCATCGCGAGCGTTGGAGATAAGGTTCACGAACACCTGTTCTATCTGTACACGGTCAGCCAGGACAATGATGTCCTTTTCAGGCAGATTCACCTTGAACTCCGTATCCTCTGCCAGTAACCTCGAGAGAAGGTTCTTTATCTCCTCTATCAGGTTCTTCAGGCCAACCGGCCTCATATGCATAGTCTGCTTCCGGCCGTAGGCAAGAAGGATGGCCGTCAAATGACTCGCCTTCTCTGATGCCGTGATGACCTGGTCCGCATATGACATCAACAATTCCGGGTCCGAATTGACCTTCGTCTTAAGGAGCACGCTGTAACCCATGATGACGGACAGTAGGTTGTTGAAGTTGTGTGCTATGCCTGCCGCAAGATTGCCGGCCGCCTCCATTTTCTGCTGAATGAACTTGTGTTCAGGGCACTTGCGCCCGGTCAGGTCCCGTATCGTTTCTATGACACCGGCCTTGTCGCCGTTGCTGTCAAAGACCGGCGATGCGGCAAGCCAAAGATGTTTTGGCTCCCGGTCTTCACTCCTCTGCAGGGAATTCTCCGCGTAAACCCCGGATCCCATCCGGTTCAGCGAATCATATAGGTCCTTCACATCCGTGTTTTCATCCTGGATGAGATCGACGAGCATGGGTCTCTCGAAGCCGTAGAATGCCTTGGCATAGCTGGTTTTCCCGAGAATATCTTCTTTTGGGACCCCGGTTATCTTCTCCATCTCCCGGTTCCAGGCGATGACCCGCTTGCTATTATCAACGGCAAACGTAGCTTCCGGGAGGAACTCAATGATGTCGAGAAGCCTCCTGCGCTCGGCATCGACCCGCCGGGCCGCCAGTTTTTGCCGGGTAATGTCGCGAAGGAATATGAGGGCGACATCCTGTCCCTGGAGGACCATCCCTGTCTCAGTTGCCTCGATATCAATGATCCTTCCGTCCCTCGCGACGCCCCGGAACTCGTACTGCTCGGGACCGTTGCCTTCCTGCTGCCTCTTCCAGCTGCGCATCATGATCACGGCCCGGTCATCGGGATGGACATAGGAATAAGGCATGCCATTGACTAATTCATCTGCATCCTTGAAGCCGAACATATCCAGGAACCGCTGGTTGACGAAGATGTGCCTGTTGCCGGAAATAATGGCCACCGCGTCATTCATCCTCTCTATGATGGCCCGGCAGGGTTCTTCGGTACGGTAAAGGACGGCATCCGTCACGTCCCGGGCGACACCGCATATGCCGGTGATATCGCCTTCCCTGTCGCGAAGGGGGGTTTTGATGATCTCAAAGATTGTATCGCGACGGTTTATGAAGATGCTTCTTTCAGTCTCGGACGTCTCACCGTTAAGAACCGCCCTGTCGTCTTCCTGCATCGACCCTGCCGTCAATGGATCGAATATCTCCCCGTCGGTCGAACCGATTATCTTTTCCCTGGGTATCCCAAGGAGTTTTGCCGTGGCTGGATTGGCATCCGTATATCTCAGGTCCCTGTCTTTGATGAATGCAACATCTTTGACCGTTTCGAACAGGGCATGAAAGCGTTCCTCGCTTTCGAGGAGGCGCCGCTCCGTTTCCTTCTGGACCGTGACATCAGCCATTATCCCGATCATTCCAGAGGTACCGTCCGGCAACCTGACGGGTGCGGAGTGGATGATAGCGGGAAAAAGGGCGCCATTCTTGCATTTTAATGTGTAGCCTGAAGCCTCCCTCGATTTCCTCGCGATCTTATTTCTGAAACGATCCATTGCCACAAGTCTTTCTTCAGGCAGAACGAGGTCAAAGAGCCGCATTTGCTCGAGCTCTTCACGGGAATAACCGAGAATATCGCACCCGGCCTGGTTAACATACGTTATCCGGCCATGGTCATTTGTTTTGAATACCGTTTGTGGAAGAAGGTCCACTGATCCTGCAAGCATCACCAAATCCCCCTTTTTCGGATGAAAGACCCTGTCAAGCCTTTCTCTATCTTTATCGCGCGGCGAAGATACGTCTTTAGCGCCCCGGCGAAAAGGTATTTTCAGTATTCACGAGAAGTAGTCTAAACCACAGGAGTGACAACTGTCTGGCATTCCATGGCCGCATTATCCGATACGGGAGCGGCTGTGCTTCTTGTGATGAACAGGGCAGGGCTCCCCTCGAGGGCCTTGCGGGTGGTTCCGCAGGTCGCAATTGCTCCGTTGTAGAGCCCGTTCGTCTGGGAAACCTTGTATTATGCCGGCCGTGCCTTTTCCAGGTTGTTCCCGCCGCCTCTTTGAGTTTGCCGGCCTTGACGATCCCGACTATCCGGAGATTGTGCTCCTTGCCCTGGGCGAGGCTGCCTTCTGGATCAGTTCCTCCCCCTTCCCGGATGCATCTATTTTCGACAGCTCGTCTATCGCCTGTTTGCAAACGGTCCTGCATCCTCGACCTTCGCTTTTGCCTTTTCCTGCATCGTCTCGATGAGGCACGCGCCATGCATCCTGGTGCCAAAGTGCTCTTTGCCAGCGGGCACACAAAGGATGTCATCCCTGACAAAGGGATCGAGGACAGGGAGCTCCACTTCATCGTGAAGCCGCTGCCAATCGATAAGCTTTATTGAACGGCAACAGGAACATCACTCTGAAAACGATGGCTGCTCTTGCCCGGGCCCTGGGCTGCGATGTTGCGGTTGATCTTTGCCCGGGGACGTTTACCTGATCGAAACGGACAAACCAAAAAGAAGAGGCGCATAGGTCGCTGTTGATAACAGTTTGAGTGCCGATACGCTCACGCTCTTGAGTTATTGTGACGTAGTTACTATAATATAATAACTCATACACAATAACACGGGGACCGGCTATAAACCCGCCGCGAGGGCCCCTCTCCTTCAGGGGAGGGGATAAGGGGCGGGCCGCTTGATCTCTTGACAAAACCCGCGTCATGATGTGTGCTTGATACATGCATGAACGGAAGACACGCTATGCTGTCTACAATATCAACTGCCACATGGTATGGATACCTGAATGCAGAAAGAATGTCCTGACGGAAGATGTGAAAGCGGAGATGCGAAAACTCTTCACGGTAACGGCGGCCCGGAACGATATGGAGATCCTCGCGGCGGAGGTCATGCCCGACCACGTTCA
>DHQV01000007.1:50647-76229 GCA_002408185.1 Deltaproteobacteria bacterium UBA5329 | reverse complement strand
GGCATCGCCCACGACTTCAACAATATCCTTGCGGGTATTATGGGTTTCACCGAAATGGTCATGGACGATACAGACCCGGCCAGCCCGGAATACCGCCGGCTGGAACTCGCTCTCAAGGGAGCGCACCGGGGGCGTGACCTCGTAAGGCAGATCCTGACCTTCAGCCGCCAGGCAGAATATGAGCAAAAACCAGTCGCGCTGGGTGATATCGTGGAGGAGGGGCTTAAGCTGATGAGGCCCCTGCTCCCCGCCACGACGCAGATACGGTCGACGCTGCCATCCGGAGGCGACACGGTAATGGCGGACCCCGCGCAGATGCACCAGGTCCTCATGAACCTCTGCACGAACGGTATCCAGGCCATGGGAAAGAGAGGCGGTGTGCTGGAGATCAGCGTGGCGAGGGAGCACGTCAGGAAGGACGGCCGTACGACGGCCTCCGGCATGAGGCCGGGGGACTATGCAACGCTCACGGTGCGCGACACCGGCTGCGGCATGGGGCCCGAGACCGTGGAACGGATATTCGATCCCTTTTTCACCACCAAGGCCCACGGGGAGGGGACCGGCCTCGGACTTTCCGTGGTCCATGGCATCGTGAAGAGCCACGGGGGGTTCATACGGGTCGAAAGCGAACCCGGGAAGGGCTCCTCTTTCTCTATCTACCTGCCGAGGATAGAAAGGCATGAGGCCGCGGCCGACGAAGAGTCGTCAGCGACCGGGGGAAGGGAATGCATCCTATTCGTCGACGACGAGGACCTCCTCGTTGAACTTAACAACGAGCGCCTATCCCAGCTGGGCTACGATGTCGTGGGCACGACGAGCTCCCTCGAGGCGCTCAAGGTCTTCAGAAAGGAGCCCTGGAGGTTCAACCTTGTCATTACGGACTACACGATGCCCGACATGACCGGTGTAGAACTGGCGAGGAGGCTCCTGCAGGCACGCAGCGATATCCCCATCATCCTCTGCACGGGGTACAACGACGACATCTCCCCGGAGAAGGCCAAAAAGGCCGGGATCAGGGAGTTCCTGCTGAAGCCGCAGTCAAAGCGTGAACTCGACCAGGCCATCCGGAGGATACTGGATGGAAAGACGGAATAACCGGCTGATAACGTAAGATCTTTCCTGGCAGACGGCACCGGATCTCTTATAAGAGGAAATTTGAATGGGAAGGACGTGACGGTTGAAAAAAGGGGCCCCCTTCCGGAGGCCTCATGCGTCACTGTTCATATGATGATATTCTCAGGGAACTTTGAAATTGAATTTATGGCACTGGGCGCAGAAATCTTCCGACTTCTGGTGCTGATGGTGGCAGGCATTGCAGTCAAGCGTATTCCCGTAGTGTGGGGATGTGTGGGGGTTTTCCGGCTTGACCCTTGCCGTCTTTTCGACAAGCCTGTCCGGATTGTGACATGTTACGCATGTATCCATGGATACCGCTTCCTCTTTCTTTCCCTTTCCATGGCATTTTGCGCAGGTTATGCCCGTTAATTGATGGACATGGCTGCCCGGCAGCTTTCCGGTCAGTTTTTGCGGCCCGGCCCTGTCATGACATCCCAAACAGTCTTTGTACGTCATATCCTTCGTATCGACATGAGATGGAGACAAAACCTTTTCCTGTCCGTGGCACGCCGCGCAGTCGCCTCCTTTTGCGGTTAAGACCCTTTTTGGTGCAGCCACTGCGATCGCAACAAAAATCATTACTGCAGCAAACACAAGCATCCAGGCCAGGAACTTTCTTTTCTGCAGCATTTTACCTCCCTGCTCGGACCTTTAACCCCACGCATTTTCCTTTGCCGCATTCTTACCCGCTATGCGGCCGAAGACAATACAGTCCGCCATTGCCACGCCGCCCAGGCGGACGGCACCGTGTACGCCGCCGGTGACCTCCCCGGCCGCATAAAGGCCTTTTACGGGCTTCAGGTCGAAGCCGAAGACCTGCGCATTCTTGTCAATGACCAGACCGCCCATGGTGTGATGGACCTTTGGCCAGAGCCTGGCCGCGTAAAACGGCGGGACCGTGGTGGGTTTTGCATCGGGAAATATCATGCAATCGAAATCACTGTCCTTTTTCTTTTCAACGAACCCATTCCATTTCTTTATCTCGTCGAGGAATGCGGCAACGGGAATGTTGTACGCTTTTGCAACATCCTCAAGCGTATCGAACTTCTTTACGGCCCCAGATTCCATTGCCTTTTCGAGGGCCCTGGGAAATACCTGCTTGTTCACGGAATAAGAATCACCCATGATGATGACAGGGTGCCCGATAAGGATTATAGCATCCGCCCTTTCCTTGCGGTTGCCCGTTTCCTTAAAGAACCTTTTTCCTTTTGCCGGGTCTATCATGGGCCCGTACCCGACAAGCCTTTCGCAGAAGAGCGGGACATATCCGAAGCCTTTCTCGTCAGGGCTTGTCCATGGCCCGAGTTGGATCCAGTCCATCTGGACATCCATAGCTCCGGCCATGCACGCGGCGAGCAATGCCTCGCCGGTGGCGCCGGGCTGGTTCGTCGACTGGAATTTATCTGTGAGGCGAGGGTCTTCTATCTGACGCAAGGCGATGTCATTGGAAAAACCTCCCGATGTCAGGATGACCGCCTTTTTCGCTTTTATAAAGGCTGTCTTTCCGGATTTATCATCGGGGAATTTATAGCCTTTTTTGACCTCGACGCCTACGGCGCGCCCGTTTTTATCGACAATGAGCCGCTCCATTTTTGTCCTGAGATGAACGACCACACCGAGCGATTTCGCCTTGGCGAACTCTTTGTTAACGACTTCGGAACCCGAAGCATTGGCCGTCTGGTTGGCCCTTTTTACCGAATGGCCTCCATGGAAATTAAGCCGCGTAAATTTGGCGCCGAGATAATTCTCACACCATTCGAGTGCGTCCTTCGCCCCGTATGCCACGGTCTTCACAAGCTCGGGATGATTGAGGTACGCTCCCGCCTTCATCATATCGTTGTACATAAGCTCCGGAGAATCTTTGACGCCGGCCTCTCTCTGCAGCTTTGTATCGGGCGCGCAGAAGTCACCGCCGTTAATTATCGAATTGCCCCCGTGGACCATCATCTTTTCGATCACAACTGTGCTGGCACCCGCGTTTTTTGCCTCGATAGCAGCAGCAAGACCGGCAAACCCGCTGCCGATAACCACGACATCGAACGTTTCGTCCCATTTCCTGGGCATAACGCCGGCCGCCGCCCTCGATTCCGATGCCCCCAGGGCGATCCCTCCGGTAGTCAATCCGGCCACAGCCGCAGCGCCGCCTGCGGATTTCAGAAAATTACGGCGTGTCAAACCTTTTTTCACTTTTCCATCGTCTTTCATGCAGACCTCCTGTGGTTTGAACTTTTCGCTACGATATTCGTCAAATTTGGAACAGTCTTAATAAATTCTACGCAATATCGGCAAAATTGCAAACTGAAACGCAAAGCACTTTCGGCTGGAGGCCTTCTTCATCGCACAAGAGACTGTGTCGCAATTCTCCGACATCGTAATTCCGCGTCTTTTTGCGCCGGAATCCAGCGTCTTTGCTGTTTTTGTAATTGACCGAGACGATATGTAATTCAAGGGATGTCGGTTGCAAGTTTTTAATATCATGTGATAAATGCAACTACAATGACACTGGACCCCGGCAAGCCGGGATGACGGGGAATTGTGGATGCTGGCAGGACGGGATTACGGTTGGTGGTAGATCCAAGCATTGTGCATGCATCCGGGGGAAAATCAATTACGATACTGCCTCCAAGGGCTGAATCCTGTAAGTAAACCCCCTCTCGTGCGTGTTTTTAGATCAATATGAGGACTTGAATAAAGACGCCGGCCCGCGTACGAACCGGCGTTGTGGTGCTGCGGATATTTGAGGCGGGTTATCCTTTTTTACCCCTGTCCCCGCTTTGATACCTTGGGGCCGGGTACCGGGGTCCAGCCGCCGCCTAAGGCCTTGTAGAGTCTTACGAGGTCGGCAACGACAGCGCCTTTGCTTGTTGCCAAGCTGTCCTTTACCGAGAGAAATGTCCTCTGCGCATCGAGCACGGCCTGGAAATCGATCAATCCGGATCTATACTGCGACAGTGCAAGGTCAGTGGAATTCGTAGCCGACGCCAGGGCGTCGTTGAGGGACTGCATCCTTTTCTGCTCGTTGACATAGGCGGTGATGGCGTTCTCGGCTTCTTCCAGTGCGAGAATGATAGTATTCTCATACTGGAGATAGGCCTGTTCCTGCCGGGCATTCTGGATCTCGATATTGCTGCGGACCGCTCCCCCGCTAAAGATATTCCAGGTAAACCTTGGTCCCATATTAAAGGTCCGGTTGTTTGCCGTGGACAATCCGGCAAAACTCGATGCGTCTATCCCCATGGCACCGTTAAGGGCCAGTTTCGGGTACAGGTCGGCTGTTGCCACGCCGATACGTGCCGTCTGAGCGGCAAGCTGCCTTTCGGCATTACGTACATCGGGCCGGCGCCGCAGTGTTTCCATGGGAACACCCAGTGCAATCTCGACGGGTACATCTGGAAGCCCTCGAGGTGCGGCAACCTTGGGATCGGCAAAGCCGGGGTATTCCCCCATTAAGGCCGAAAGCCGGTTCTTCGCTGCGGCAAGACGGGTCTTGAGCGTCGGGACCGATGCGCGGGTGTCTTCCATATTTGTCTTTGCGCGGTCAACGTCGAACTGGGTCACGAGGCCCGCTTTTTACCTGTAAGTCGTCAGTTCGTATGTCTCGGTCTGGAGTTTGAGATTCTCCTCCACTATCGCCAGCCTGTCCTGGAGGGTCCGTACATCGATATAATTGAGCGCCACTTCGGCGGCCAGTGTTACATGGACCATGCGGTAGTCTTCTTCGGACGCCTCGTAGGTTGCCTGCGCCGCCTCGTTCGCCCGCCTCACGCCCCCGAAAAGGTCGATCTCCCAGCCGGCATCGAGCCCTGAGGCAAAAAGCTCCCGTGTCGTGCCAACCTCGC
Organism: Deltaproteobacteria bacterium UBA5329; assembly: GCA_002408185.1. Taxonomy (GTDB): domain Bacteria; phylum Desulfobacterota; class Syntrophorhabdia; order Syntrophorhabdales; family Syntrophorhabdaceae; genus Delta-02. Next base: position 71,274 of record DHQV01000007.1, on the reverse strand, counting down.
CATTCTTCTCCGTCCGCGTTAAATTGTACGAACCGGACGCACCGACAGACGGATAGAATTGGGATTCGGCCACGCCGCGCGCCGCTCGTGCCTCGCGTATTCTCGATTGGGCCTTCTTGAGGTCCTTGTTATTTTTTATCGCTCTATCGATGAGATCAACGAGGACCGGGTCATCGAGGCTCGTCCACCATGAGGCCAGGTTGTCCTGCGACATGCTCGGCTGGCCGGTTCCCTTCGATTCCCCGGTGTTCCATGCTGGCGGAGCCTTTATGTCCGGTTTGACGTAATCGGGCCCGACCGTCGCACAACCGGCGAAGATAAGCATCGCTATAAGGACCGTTCCGCATTGCATTATGTTCTTCGTATTCATGATCGATCTCCAATCCATGATGGTCTCTTGCTTATTCGTGTCTCAAGGCTTCTATTGGATCGAGGCTTGCCGCCTTATGCGCGGGAACGTACCCAAATGCGAGCCCGACGGTCGCGGAGAACAGAAAGGCGATCACTATGATCCCCATGTTCAGAACGAAGGGAACTTCGAGAACCCTGACCAGAACGGCCGATGCAACGAGGGCGAGCATTATGCCGAAAAGGCCTCCGAAGGCGGACAACACCATGGCCTCTACGAGGAACTGAAGGAGAACTTCACGCTCAAGGGCGCCGATCGCAAGGCGTGTCCCTATCTCGCGGGTCCTTTCCGTTACCGAAACAAGCATGATATTCATGATGCCGATCCCGCCGACGAGAAGGCTCACGGCGGCAACGGCACCAAGAAGGGTGGTCAGGAGCTTCGTCGTCGCGAGCATGGTGCTTGCCAGCTCCTTCATATCTCTAATCTGAAAATCGTTCGGCCTCAGCGTCGATATGCGGCGGCGCTCCCGCAGCAATGCCTCGATATCCTGCTGGACCTTTTCCGTCGAGACGCCCTCTTCGACCGACACCTGGATAAGCCCTATCCTGTCATTCCCTGATATCCGCCGCTGAAAGGCACGAAGCGGCATAACGACCGCATCATCCTGGTCACGCCCCATTGTCGATTGTCCCTTGGGCGCCAGCACTCCGAGAACTTCAAAAGAGATGCCCTTGATGCGTATCCGCTGGCCGATAGGTTCCTGTTCGCCGAAAAGCTCTTTTTTGACCGTAGCGCCGAGGATGCACACGGCGGTCCCCGAGCGAAGCTCGCCGTCCGAGAATTCCCTCCCGTTCTCTATGGGCCAGTCCTTTACCTTGAAAAAATCGTTGTCTACGCCGTTAACGGATGTGCTCCAGTTTTTTGGTCCGAAGACGATCATTGCCGTCGAGGATGCCGTCGGGGCGACTCCTGCGAGAGAACTCACATCCCTGCTGATCGCCTTCGCATCATCGATGTCGAAGGACTTCGCGTCTGAATGGCCGCCGCCCCCGCTTCTCATCTGACCGGGCGTCACCATGAGAAGGTTGCTCCCGAGCTTTGCGATGTCCTCGCTTACCTTTGCGGTCGCTCCGCTGCCGACGGTGACAAGTGTAATAACCGCCGCGACACCGATGACTATGCCGAGGATGGTCAGGAAAGAGCGCATCTTATTGCGTCTGATCGCCCTTAAGGCAAGGATAAGTGCATTGAGTATCATTTAAGCCACCTCGCTCTGACGGCTGTCCGACACGATAAGCCCGTCGCGAAAACGCACCGTGCGGCTTGCATATCCGGCCATGTCAGGCTCATGGGTCACCATCAGTATTGTTATTCCGCGGTCCTTATTGAGAGATGTGAGCAATTCCATGATCTCCACGCCGCGGATGGAATCCAGGTTTCCCGTCGGTTCGTCGGCAAGAAGCACAGTCGGTGACGTCGCGATGGCCCGGGCGATCGCAACCCTCTGCTGCTGGCCACCGGAGAGTTCCGCGGGGGTGTGATGCTCCCACCCGGAAAGGCCGACGGCCCTGAGCGCATCGTGGGCTATCCTGCCGCGTTCCGAATGATGCATGCCCCTGTATACCAGCGGAAGTTCGACGTTCTCGAGCGCGGACGTGCGGCTCAGCAGGTTGAACCCCTGGAAAACGAACCCGAGATAATGGCGGCGCAAAAGCGCCCTCTGGTTCCGCGAAAGCTTGCCGATATCGATCCCCCGGAAAAGGTATTGCCCGCTCGTCGGCGTATCGAGGCACCCGAGCAGGTTCATGCAGGTCGATTTCCCGCATCCGCTCGGGCCCATGACCGCTACAAAATCTCCCTGGTAGACGATGAGGTCGATGCCCTTGAGCGCCTTTAGAGCTGCCTGGCCCTTGCCGTACACCTTGGTGATGCCCTTCAATTCAATGAGCGGCTGGTCGTTTTCCCATTTCATTTCATTCACTTGTACGCTCATCACTTCTGCCTCACGATATCGGTTGCGACATGGCTTCCCGGTACAAGGTTCCCCTCGAGGACCTCGGTCATAGTCCCATCCGTTGCACCCACCTTGACGGGTATCCGGACGATCTCCTGGCCTTCGACGATCCAGACAGCCGTATTATCATTCTGCTTCTGCTGGGCCGGCCTCTGGCCCGCTCCCGGCGGTCTGCGGCCTATGAGGCTGGTAATGAGCTGGCTGCCCGATTGGCCGCCATTCTGAGCTTTGTCCTGCGGCGGGGTGAACCTTAAGGCCGAATTCTGGACGAGGGTTACATCCGTGATACTGTTGACCGTTATAAAAGCCGTTGCCGTCATGCCCGGGCGCAGCAGCATCTCGGAATTGTCGACTTCCAGCACGGTTTCATACGTCACGACATTATTCTCCGTTTTTGAGGCGAACCGGGCTTCCTTCACACGTGCGGGGAATTTCTTGTCCGGAAATGCGTCCACCGTGAAGATCGCCGTTTGACCGACGGCAACTTTACCGATATCCGCCTCATCCACAAAAATGTTCAATTCCATTTGCTTCAGATCCTCTGCCAGTTTAAAAAGCAGAGGCGTCTGCAGAGATGCGGCAACCGTCTGCCCCGGATCGACCTTGCGCTCGAGAACAATGCCGTTGATCGGGGAGCGGATCGTCGCCTTTTCGAGGTCGGACCTATTTGACTTTAATGTGGCCTCGGCCTTTGCAATATCGGCACGCGCGGTTGCTTCACCAGCTTTTGCCCGTTTGTATGCGGCATCCGCCGCATCGTATTCGGCGCGCGAGGGCACCTTGCCGCCGCTCAATTCCAGACTCTCCTTGAAGCGGTTCAGTTTGCTCTCGGTCTCCGCTGCCGTGGCCTTCGCCTCTTCGAGTTTCGCCTTCGCATATTTGAGGGTCGCCTCGGACTGCAGGACCTGCGCCTCCAGCTTGGTCGTATCGAGCTTTGCCAGCACATCCCCCTTCTTTACGCGGGAATTATAACCGACGAGTACGGTCTTTATCGTTCCCGAGACCTCCGTACCCACCTCGACCTGTTCCACGGGCTGGAGATTGCCCGTCGCGGTCACGGTGACCGTCAGGTCACCTTTTTTTACTTCCGCCGTCCTGTAGCGTATCTGTGCCTTCCCTGTCGACGCATACACGATGACCGCTCCGGCCAGAATGACCGCCGCAGCCGCGCATACAAGCCATATCATTCTTTTCTTCAAGAATGACCGGGGCCCTGCCGGGCCCAAGCTCAGGATCTTTTTCAGATACGATACGTCGTCATGAGATCTTTCCATGCCAGGCTCCTTGCCAAAAAAGTTTTCGTTCTGCGTTTGATTTTTCATGGTCCTGTCTATGGAGTCGTTCGGAACTGGGGATTGGTTACAAAAAATTTAATCCCCCCGTTATCGCGGCCCTGGGACACCCTCTCGCATTCCCCGCCGGAGGCTGTGTCGCAATTGTTTTCCTCCTGTCCGGATACGCACACAATGACGGAATCTACCACCAACGTCATCCCGACTTGCCGGGATCCACCGTCTTTGTGTTTACTTTTATTCCATAATATTAATAATCCGTGATGGACATGTCCTGTATTGCACATTGTCTGGATCAATTACAAAAACAGCAAAGACACCGGAATGACGGCGAGGGAGTAATTACGACACCGTCTCCGGGGGCTGGAATGATGGAGAAAGGAAAGAATTTTACCCACAGGGTGTAACCTTTTCGATGTTGTGAACGACTTGAAGAGTAGGTAGCCGGGCGCGAAATAACCCGGGTGAAAGAGAATGATCGGCGTATCCGGAACAATGGCAGGGCAATCGGTAAGTGACGGGATGGTGCCTTTTCCCGTTAAATTTGGAGAGAAGTATGCCGGCCGGCACCTCACCGATACGCTTGCCCTGCCCCCCGGCGTCTGTTATAACAGACCTGTAGGGCAACTCATTATGATCTACGACGCAACGGACCGTGAAGATGCCGGCTATATCGACCGTATAATAAACGGCGAAAAGGATGTCTTCTCCCATATTATCAAGAAATACAAGATGTATGTGCTCAAGATAGTGAACCGTCATATACCCTATGAAGACGCAGAAGAAGTTGCACATGACGTATTTATCCGCATCTATGAGTCCCTTACGCAATTCAGGGGACCTCAAGGGTTCAGGCGTTGGATGGCCGCGATAGCGACCCGCACCTGCTATGATTACTGGCGGCGGGCGTACAGGTCAAAAGAAGTGCCCATGAGCTCGCTCGGAGACGAACACCGTGAATGGCTGGACCGGGCCGCATCAGAGTCTGTATCCATAGAAGATGTCGCCCGGCAAGCGGAAGCGCGTGAAGTGCTGGATTATGCTTTATCAAGGTTATCGGCTGAAGACAGGATGGTTTTGGAACTTGTTTATATGGAGGGATTATCAGTGCGCGAGGTGGCTGATCTTCTAGGTTGGAGCACAGCGAACGTAAAGATACGCTCTTTCCGTTCGCGCAAAAAACTGCGCAGGCTCCTGAAAGATGCCGGCAGGAGATGAAAGGGGTAGGAAAATGAAAAAAGATAACCAAAAGATCGAGAAGGCCCTGGCCGCGGCATATCGCAATCTGCGGGGACCGGAACCCGGCGAAGACTGGGAGATGTCCGTCATGAGGAGCATCCGGAATATGCCCGATGCATCGGAGAAGAAGCGTTGGCCCGATATCCTCGGGAGGCTTTTCTGGGAAGTATGTCCTGCCGCGTGCGCCGTCATTATTTTCCTCGCTATCGTCTCATATCACCTGAATGTTATTCCGGACCAGGACCTTGCCCAGATGGTTTCGACCGATGACACGATCGAAATGATACTGGCCGACACGAACGGTTAACAGGGGAACGCCATGAATACTGCAAAACTCGTCGTTATTCTCGTTTTACTCCTTGTTGTCGGGGTATTCGCAGGGTCTTTAGGAACGAAAATCTATCTCAGGCATGAGATCGAGCGGTCCCAGGCCAGCAGGCAGAATTCCGAAGAAAGGATACAAAGGATCGTCGGGCGGTTGACGAACGAGCTTAAGCTCGATGACCGTCAACAGATAGAGGTCAGGAAAATAATCACCGCAACCGATGCCAGGGTAACGGGTATCAAGGCATCATACGAACCGGAATTGAGAAAGATCTATGATCAGAGTTTTCAACGCATCGCTGAAGGCTTAAACGATGAGCAGAAGGCCAGGCTTCAGAAACGGCAGGAAAGGTTCTCTGCAAAGTTCAATGCCTTGTATTTCAGATCATTACGTACCGCACGGGCAGGGTCACCCGATATAGAGACGATCACACGGGCCCTTGGCCTCGACAGATCACAGCGATCGCAGGTCGACGCGATCCTGAAGGAGCAGAGGAAACGTGAAGATCTCATTATCGAGAAATACCAAAAAATGGACCATCCTGATCTCATGGCGGTCGATCATGATATTTCAGAGGTGCGCAACGCATCGATGAAGGAGCTTTCGCGGGTACTGACGAGCGAACAACTGGCCAACTTCAAGAAAGGCCTTCCTGTGTACTGATCAGACGAGATGCGCCTTTAACGACGGCAGGCTTTTTTCGCCTGGCGCGCCCTCCCGCGGATCATCGCAGTGCGTGTGTTGGTCGGGTAATTGGTATCACTCCTTTTTTTCACAAGCATGTCCGGTCAACCTCACGGTAACTGTATGCAACAAAGAAGTATGATAATGTTATAAAATATTATCAGCAACTGATGATTCGCTCCAACAGCCAATCTAGCGAATATTTCTCGATCCCGATGTTCCTGCGCTCGCTATCATCTTTGTTGCAATCAACCAGGCAGTATGTTAAAAAATTAACAAGCGAGGTTAAAAGATAATATGAGCAATTTTCTCGACAAATTGTCTGTCAGGCAGATGACAAAGGACGACCTTGATGCTATCGTGGACATCGACACTAAAGTTCTCGGCGAAAACAGGCGGGAATACTGGGTGAATAAAATAATCAAACAGGCAGAGAACAGGCCCCCGGATGCCTCACTTGTGGCTGAGATAGATGGCAAGGTCGCGGGGTTCATACTCGGCGAAGTAAGCGGCTGGGAATTCAAGGTTCCCAATAATATCGGATGGATAGACACTATCGGGATCGATCCGGATTATCAGAACCGGGGCATTGCCAAGGTGCTCGCCGTCGGCCTCATCTCGAATCTGCAAAAATACAGCGTCAATACAATTTATACCCTCGTGAACTGGAACGACTGGGACCTCCTCCAGTTCTTCCACGCCATGGGCTTCTCCCGCGGGGATATGATAAATCTGGTTTTGAAGGTCTGATAACCTTCTGACCGCCTCCGGAGATAGTCTCAGGTCTCAAAATAAAAAAATAATATGGCCTTTCGGTTATTCCGAAAGGCCTTTTTGTGAATTTGTCTTTCGCCTGAGACTTGAGACTAGCTTTCTTTCACTATCTTCAGTTTCGCGTTTCTGTTTATTTTATTTCCCTTTATTTTATTTGCAACTTTCAGATCATCGATACTTACTCCATATTTGTCCGAGATGGAGCTTAGGGTCTCTCCTTTTTTTACGGTGTGATACTGGATCTTCTTCGACCGGGCCGCCGCTTTTTTTGTCTCGATCTTCTTAGGCTCGACGTGACTTACGAGCCGAAGCTTCATATTCGGGTAAACGCGGGTGCCTTTAAGCTTGTTTGCGGTACGCAGGTCGTCTTCGTCAATCCCATAACGATCGCTTATCTCGGATAAGGTCTCGCCTCTCTTGACAACGTGAAACTTTTTGAACGAACGGGAAGCTGCCCGCTGTTCCCTGGCAGGGCGTACCTCCGGGGTCTTTGCGGCTATTTTTGGAGGTGTGGATGACCGTACCGTCGCCAAAAGGACCGGTTTGTCCTTAACATTCTTCTTTGCTGGCCTAAGTTCGCTTACTTCGGTCAGGTCATCGATATCAACCCTGGCGACCTGACGGGAAGGATCACCTGAAAATTCAGGTATGGCAATGATCATGCCGGGCTTGATCCTGAGGTTATTGTCGCTCGAATTCAGCAGTACTAGGTCCTTTTGATCGATCTTATGTCTTTTCAGGATCGATGCGACGCTGTCTCTCCTCTTGACCTTGTATGTTGCAATGCTTCTGATCGTCGGAATGGCCTCGAGTTCAGGGCCAAGACGATCGTAAAAAATTTGGGCATTTATGTCGGAGGGCAATTTTACCCGGTAATCGTTTTTCCCCGGCGGGGTTATACCTCTCAATATTTCAGGGTTATAGGTCCGGACCAGGTCAAGGTCCACCGATGACGCTTTCGCAATGGATGCGATCGGGGTAGCGGACGGGACTTTCACCTCTGTAAACCTGACCGGAGGATCGTAGGTTATGCTGCCGAAACCGAACTTGGCCGGATCCTTGGCAATTATTGCCGCTGCTATTAACTGCGGTACGTAATCACGGGTTTCCTTCGGAAGTGTGTTATATCTATGAAGTTCCCAGAAATCGGTCGTATTATGTTTTTGCGTAAGCTTGCCGATCCTCCCCTCGCCTGCATTGTAACTTGCTGCGGCGAGGTACCAACACCCAAATTGATCGAAGAGGGCCTTAAGGTATTTTGCGGCAGCAACCGTGGACTTCTGGGGATCGCGGCGTTCATCGACCCAGTAATCAACTTCGAGGCCGTACCGCCCGCCGGTGGAATATATAAATTGCCAGGGCCCCGATGCTTTGGCGGTGGAATATGCCCTCGGGTTAAAACCGCTTTCGATCATGGCCAGATAAACAAGGTCCTCAGGCATGTCATGTTCCCGGAGGATCTCCCGTATGATCGGCACGTAAAGCCTCGATCTCTTCAGCCAGCTGGCAAAGACCTTTTTCTTATCCTCGGAGAACCATTTTATATAATATTTGACGGCATCGTTGAAAACGATCGGAATATCGAAATTCTGGTTATAATTGGTGCTCAACAATTTGGTAATGTCATCATCATCATCGGCGACCTTCATCTCGAGAGAATATGGCCCCGGTTTGGACTTCTCCTGGCCCTCGGCATTCTTTGCGTCGGCAACTCTGGTTTTCGGATATTTGGAGACGGTCCGTTTCGGCTTCGGGACCGCAGACTTCTCGAACGGTTGGGTCACGACAGGCTGGGAAGGCACTTCAACGGAAATAAAATCGGCTTTTTGGTTCGAGAAATTGTTACTTGCTGCACATCCGGTTAAAAAAACAATAAGAGCTGCCCAAAAAATATATCGTTTCATATTCACCTTGCATAGGCTGTATTATTTGTTGCAACTCTATTTTGATGATATGAGTTATTCGCCTATTATGTCAATAAAAAAATGATTATTTATGAAGCTAATTCAACATATTACCACGTAAGTCACGGTAACCTCTAGAAAAATCGTACGCCTTCATTCTTTTTTTATTTTCAAGCTGGAGTTCGGTTATGGTAAGCAAACCCTTGCCCGTGGCCACATCAATGCCCGATCTCGTCACCGCCACTATGGTCCCGGGAGACTGGCCGGAAGATGCGGCCTCATCGGTCATCGCATGATATATCTTCAAGCGTTTTCCCTCGAGAAATGTATAGGCGGTAGGCCATTCCACAAAAGCCCTTATACGGCAATGTATCTGCCGGGCGCTCGAGCTCCAGTCTATCCTTCCCATTTCCTTGGTGATGATCGATGAATATGTGGCTTTCGAATGGTCCTGGGCTTCGCCCTCGATGACACGCTCTTTTTCGATGCGCTCGATGACCCCGTACAGGATATCCGCCGATCGCTGGGCCAGGCGGTTCGACAGACTGGTATAGTCCTCACTGTCCCCTATGGCGACCCTTTCCTGAAAAATTATATCCCCTTCGTCCATTTTTTCATTCATTCTGATGAATGTGATACCGGTGGCCGTATCGCAATTCAGAAGCGCCCATTGCATGGGCGATGGTCCGCGGTACAGCGGCAGAAGCGACGGATGTATATTGACAGGGCCGATCGACGGGATATCGAGGGCCCATTTCGGTACGATCAGCCCGAAAGATATCACGACGAAAAGGTCCGGTGCGTAATCGGCGATAGATCTCGCCTCTTCATCTTTAAACGAATTGATCTCGATGAGGGGCAGACCTAATTCCAGGGCGCGCCTTTTGACCTCATTGTCATCTATCTGATAACCCCTGCCTTTGGGCCGCGCCTTCTTCGTAACGACAGCCGCCACCGAACCTCTGACCTTCAGGAGCGAGGGAACGGAAAAGATCGAGGACCCGAAAAAAACGATCCTCATGTATTTTTCCTGGAATATTTCTTTTTAAAAAGGGCTTTTTTGAGAGGACTCAAGATATCGATGAACAGGACCCCTCTCAAATGATCGGTTTCGTGCTGGAGTGCCCGCGCCAATTGTCCCTCGCAATCAAATTCAATAGTATTGCCCCGAATGTCCGTTCCGCGGGCAAGAACCCTTTTCGCTCTTTTGACGTATTCATAGTACCCGGGAACGCTCAGGCACCCCTCTTCGGCATTTTCTTCCAGTTCTTTTTCGACAATTACCGGGTTGATAAGGACAATGTGTTCCTTTTCCCGCGGATTTAATGAGGCGTCGATAACGATAAGCTCGATCGGAAGCCCGACCTGGTTTGCCGCAAGCCCCGCTCCATGCGCGAGGATCATCGTCTCGATCATGTCTGTGGAAAGCTTTACAATATCATCATCGATGTTTTCGACCGGCTTCGCGATCTTCCTGAGCACCGGATCGGGAACAACCCTTATATCTATAACTGACATGGCAAGATTATACAGGTTCGGGTTTCATGTTTCAAGTATGGGGGAAAAACGGCTAACGGCTAACGGAAAAAATAAAGACCTTCCCAGCCAATTCATAGCCTTTCGTCGTTAGCCATTTTAGCTTTCCGGGCTGCGGTAATAAGGGAAGTGGGTGATCATCTTTTCTTCGATGTCACTGATGATGGCTTCGGCGAAGTCCTTGACATTGGATGCGTCTGCCCATCGGGGCGGATCGTATTCATCGATGTACATGAGCATCAGGAAATTCACGATCCGCTGGGGCCTCCATGAGGTCATGGCGTTCAATGTCTGGGCAACATCCTCTTCAGCTTCGACGAGACCGCTTTCAAGGGCATAGAGCGCGGCCTGCACGCAATAAAGGCTGCCGTTGCGCACTTCTTTACCTGACCGTTCGAGGAACTCCCGTGCCCTGACGTTGACAGGCATTGCGTTAAGATCTTTCATCACATCATTGTCGGTCATTTTTAGTTGCGTCCGCTAGTATTATACCGATGACACCGCGAGAATCAACACTTTTAGTTGATCAAAAACGTTGACTCGTTTTTTTGGCCGATGATACTATTGAGAAAACCGGGGCAATTCGTGGACAGGAAGATCTTTATCGGTGTGGGCTCCAACATGGGGCAAAGCGACAAGAATTGTATTATGGCGATAAAAATGATCTCGGGCGACTTCAGGGTGAACCTTCGCTCGGTATCGTCGTTCTATACGACCTCTCCGGTATCGAACATAGAGCAAGGAGATTTCATCAACTGCGCTATAGAAATTGACTGGAACGGCACACCGATGGAGCTTCTTCAATTCCTCAACGGGATCGAGGCTTCAATGGGACGGGTGCGCGGAAAAAAAAATGGGCCGCGCATTATCGATCTGGATATCCTTCTCTACGGGAGCAAGATCGTAAATGAAGATATGCTGACAATCCCCCACAAGGAACTCCACCGCAGGAAATTTGCGATCCTGCCGTGCCTCGAGATAGAACCTGATCTTGTTCTCACGAAACCGCTCGCCAGTTTTCTTTCCGAGATAGGCGACGACCAAAAGGTGACCAGGCTGGAGCACATCGCATTCAGCGAAGACGACTAAATTTATAAAGGAAAGGTTGGCATGCTCGACGATTCAACAATGCAGGATTTCTTGGAATTTGGACGTGATATTTTCCTCCGTGGCCTAATCAGTTCTCATGCCGGCAACATGAGCGTGAAGGTCCGCAATAAAATTTACATAACACGCAGGGGCTCCATGCTCGGACGGCTGAAACCCGAAGATATCATCGCGGTAGATCATGAGGATCTCGATGACCCGAACATGGCAAAAGCATCGACAGAATATGTGGTCCACCGGGCGATCTATTCGGCCACCGACGCAAAGGCGATCGTTCATACCCATCCACCCTATGCGACCCTCCTGTCATTCGAAGGCGAGATAGTGCCGGTCGATGCAGAGGGCCTGTATTATTTCAGCCGCATTCCAGTCGCCTGCCCTAAGAGACCGATCGGTTCGGAAGAAAGCGCGGAACTTGTGAGTGAGGTCCTTAAAGACAACAGGATCGTTCTCGTCAGGGGCCACGGCAGTTTCGCCCGGGGAGAAACGCTGGAAGAAGGCTTCATGCTGACAACGAGCATGGAATCAGCGGCGTTTTATTTGTATCACTTGAAATGAAGATAATAAGCAGCAAGGTCCGGTCCGCAGTCATCCCAAGCTTGGAGGCTGTGTCACAATTCCCCGGTGCCTTCATTCCGGCCTCCGAGCCGGAATGACGTGAAAAAGAGAACCGTCCTTTTTACAATTTCAATTTCAGCCCTGACTGGCTTTTCTCCTTTGAATCACCGGGTTTCATTTCAGACATCTTGATCTTCAATCTCACGTCATTCGGGCTGTCCGCGTAGGCAATGGCGTTGTTGACGTCAAGGATGCCCGCCTGGTACATATCAAAAATGTGCTGGTCAAATGTCTGCATTCCCTCAAAGTACGATTCAGCCATGGTTTCCTTGAGCATTGTTATTTCTCCCTTGAGGATAAGGTCTTTCACACGCGGGCTGTCAAGAAGGATCTCGATAAGGGCGGCACGTTTGCCCTCTACGGTGGGAACGAGCCTTTGAGAGATGATGGCACGCAGATTGAGAGATAATTGCATATAGATCTGAAGGTGCCGCTCTATCGGGAAAAAGTTGAGTATACGTTCAATGGCCTGGTTGGCGTTGTTAGCGTGAAGCGTGGCGAGGCACAGGTGGCCCGTTTCTGCAAATGTAATGGCGTCTTCCATGGTCTCCGCATCCCGGATCTCGCCGATAAGAATGACATCCGGCGCCTGACGGAGGGTATTTTTAAGTGCATTGTAAAAACTCAAGGTGTCAAAACCGACTTCCCTCTGGGTAACGACGCTCATTTTATGCTGGTGGACGAATTCGATGGGGTCTTCAATAGTGATTATATGGCCTGGTTGGTTGGAATTCCGGTAGTCAATGAGTGCTGCGAGCGTTGTCGACTTGCCGCTGCCGGTCGCGCCGACAACGAGAACGAGGCCGCGCTTGGACATGCAGATATCCTTCATGACCGCCGGCAGTCCCCAGTCATCGATCGTTTTGATAGTGAGCTTGATCTGACGGATAACGACCCCGACAAAACTCTTCTGCCTGAAGATATTCACCCTGAATCTGCCATACTCTGGCCGGTAAATGGCGAGGTTCATTTCCATTTCTTCTTCGAATTTCTTCTTCTGCCGGTCGTTCATGAGCGCATATGCGAAGTTTTCCGTGTCTTCCGGGGTGAGAACCTTGTCACCGTACGGCGTTACGATACCCTCAACGCGAAATGCAGGGGGTACACCAACGGTAAAATAGATATCTGAAGCGTCCGTCTCTACCATGTGTTTCAGGTATTCGTTTATTATGTCCACGCATCACCTCATTGAACTGAGATAAAATGAGACCTCGTCCCTGGTAACCAGGTTCTTCGCAATAAGTTCATTACATGCGGCTTCCATCGTCTGCATTCCGATGCCTTTGCTCGTCTGTATCATTGAAGGTATCTGTGCGATCTTGTTTTCCCTGATAAGGTTCCGGACAGCCGGTGTTGCGATCATGACCTCAAAACCGGCAACCCGCCCCCTGCCGTCGCGCCTCTTAAAAAGTGCCTGGGAGATAACGGCCTGAAGCGAACCGGAAAGCATCGAGCGTACCTGGTTCTGCTGGCCGGCCGGGAAAACGTCGATTACCCTATCCACCGTGTCCGGCGCGGAACTGGTGTGCAGTGTTGCAAAGACAAGGTGGCCTGTCTCGGCAGCCGTCAGGGCAAGCTGGATCGTTTCAAGATCCCTCATTTCACCGACGAGTATCACGTCGGGGTCTTCACGCAATGCGCTCCGCAGGGCATTGGCAAAGCTTTTGGTATGAGGGCCGAGTTCGCGCTGGTTAATGAGGCATTTCTTGGAGCTATGAAGAAATTCTATAGGGTCTTCGATTGTCAGGATATGTTCTTTTACCGTTTCGTTAATGTAGTCGACGATCGCCGCAAGCGTAGTTGACTTGCCGCTGCCGGTGGGGCCCGTGACAAGGACGAGGCCTTTTTCGAGGCTGGCTATATCTTTGAATACCCTGGGAAGGTTAAGCTCGTCGAAGCTCGGTATTTTGCTCGGGATCGTCCTGAAAACTGCAGACTCGCCCCTGTGCTGTTTGAAAACATTCACCCTGAAACGGGCAATTTCGCCGAGGCCGAATGAAAAGTCGAGTTCGAGATGTTCCTCGAACACCTTTCTTTGAAAATCACTGAGTATATCATAGATCATGTTGTGCACATCCTCTTTATCGAGAGGCGGCAGGTCGACCTTGGTCATTTCTCCATGTATCCTTATAACGGGGGGCTCACCGGCACTTATGTGCAGGTCGGACCCGCCGCTTTCAAGTGCGAACCGCAGCAATTCGGAAATATCCACTGTTACCTCCTATCCTTCCAATGATTCGATCTCTTTATACGTCGGCAGGTCCTCGATGCTCTTGAGCCCGTACACCTCCAGGAACCTCGGGGTGGTCCTGAAGGTCATCTTCTTTCCACCATCCCCGTCGCGGCCCGCGATATCGACGAGCCTTTTCTCGAGAAGATGCTTTATTGCCCGCGCCGAATCCACGCCGCGTACCGCATCGATCTCTTTTTTGGCGACCGGCTGTTTATACGCGATTATAGACAGGGTCTCCAGCATGGGTCGGGAGAGCGCCACATCCTTTTCTTTGACGAAACGTTTGACAAAATCGCGATATTCAACCCTGGTCCTCATTTGATAGCCGCCAGCCACTTCGGCTATCTCGACCGAACGCTCGGGGCTGGAATAATCCCTGATAAGGGCTTTGAAGGCCTCCTCGATATCCCGAAGGGAAAATTCTTCAAGACGCCGGGAAACCTGTTTTGGTGTCACCGGCCTCGAGGAAGAAAAAAGGACGGCTTCCAGTATAGTTTTCAATTCCATTACGATATAAAGCCTTCGATCGTTGCCAAAATCCTGCTAAGGTCCTTTGGATAATGAAACCATGTCATATTTTTTTCTTTAGCAAACCAGGTAAATTGTCTCTTGGCATAATGTCGTGTGTTTTGTTGTATATCTTTTATCATATCTTCATAGTCAATGGAACCATTAAGATAACGAAGAACCTCCCGGTACCCGATGCTTGAAAAAGGCTTCGTATCCTTTGTATAACCCCGCGCCAGAATCGATCTTACCTCGTCAACAAGCCCCGCCTCGAGCATCGTGAGCACCCTTGCGTTTATCCGTCTGTAGAGTTCATCGCGCGGTGCGGTAAGGCCGATCATGCACACGTCATACCGGGGCTCACGAAATCCGTGCTCCTTTTCCAGATCGCTGACGGGCCTTCCTTCCAGCAAATATATCTCCATGGCCCGTACACTCCTGATGCGGTCCCGGAAGCTGATCCTCATGGCATAATCCCTGTCGATGGCCTTCAACTTCTCGTAAAAACCGATGGGGTCCCGGGCATATTCAGCATTGAGGCTCTCCCTGAGTCCTGCGTCTGCCTTCGCCGGGAACAATCCGTAGAAAAGCGCCCTGAGGTAAAGCCCGGTGCCCCCTGCGACGATCGGCAATTTTCCCCTCGATGAAATGTCCCTGATCGCTTCATCGGCCCTCAACCGGAAAGCGGCGGCATTGAATTCTTCGTCCGGATCGACGATATCGATGAGATGATGGGGAAGCTCCTGAAGGGCGGCAGCGGACGGCTTTGCAGTCCCTATGTCAAAATATCGATAGACCTGCATTGAATCGCCGTTTACGATCTCGCCGCCAAATTTTTTTCCCACGATCAACGCCAGATCCGACTTGCCCGTGCATGTCGGGCCGCCGATTGCCAGGGCCCTGATCCTGTTTGATAACATACGTGATATACAGTATAATAAGCCCCGGATGTATTCAAGAATTATCAAATTTGCGACAATCCTCATCATCCTGCCCATGATCTTCGGTGTAGGCCTCGGTTACGGCCTGGTGAACTATCTAGAGATCCCCGACGTAAAACAGCTCGAGAGCTACCGCCCGAAATCTTCCACCCGGCTCTATGCGGACGACGGGACCTTGTTCGCCGAACTGTATGTCGAAAAAAGGATCCCCATTCCGCTTACCGAGATGCCCGGGCACTTGCGCCTCGCTTTCGTCGCGATCGAAGATGTGCGTTTTTACAACCATTTCGGTGTCGACATGCGCAGTATCGGACGCGCATTCATGCGCAATCTTATGAGAAAAGGGCTCACGGAGGGCGCATCCACCATCACGCAGCAGCTTGCCCGAAATCTCTACCTGACACCCCAGAAAACATATAAGAGAAAAATAGAGGAAGCGATCCTCGCCATCCAGATCGAAAGGACATATTCCAAAGATGAGATACTGAACATGTACCTGAACCTTATCTACCTCGGCGAGGGGGCGCACGGCGTCGAGGCGGCAGCGTATACCTATTTCCATAAAAAAGCGAAGGATCTGACCCTCGAAGAATCCGCGATGCTGGCCGCGCTCACGAAATCGCCTTCGCGGCTTTCGCCGTACAAGAACGCAGCCCGGACTGTAGAACGCCGCAATCTTGTCTTAAAAAAGATGTATGAGGCCGGTTTTATCGATAAAGCCAGCTACACGAAGGCCGTTCAGACAACGCTTGCCGTTGCCCCTTTCAAGGCATACGAAAAGAAGACCGGATATTTTACCGAATACGTAAAGCAGACGCTCGAGGATTATGTCGAACACGCCCAAGATGTTTTCACGAGCGGCTTCAACGTAAAGACGACAATGAACCTCAAGATGGTCCAGTATGCATACGAGGCCATAGAAAAAGGCATGGAGGCCTATAAAAAACGCCATCCCGGTGCACAGGAGATGCCTGAGGTCGCACTTGTCGCAATGGAGGTCAAAACGGGAGAACTCAAGGTGATCGTGGGCGGAAAAGACTTCTCGCAATCACCTTACAACAGGGCCGTCCAGGCAAAACGGCAGCCCGGCTCGTCTTTCAAACCGATCATATACCTGACCGCTCTTGAACAGGGATTTACCCCTGACAGTATACTGAGAGACTCTCCGCTCTCATATACGAACCCTTATACGGGTGTCGGATGGAACCCCAGGAATTATCGCAACGAATATCATGGCGATGTAACGTTGCGCAAGGCCCTGGAGTTGTCTCTCAACACCGCCACGATACGGCTCCTTGAAAGTGTTGGTCTGGAAAATGTCATAGATATGGCAAAACAGCTGCATATAACGAGCAGGTTTGAACCGAACCTGTCCCTTGCCCTTGGAACGACAGAGGTAGCCCCCATAGAACTCGCGTCCGCCTATACCGCGTTCGCACGGGGCGGGGCCTACATTCAACCGATATCCATACGCGCGATCACGACAATGGACGGCGAGGAGCGTTACCGTGAGGAAGCCGTCGAAGAACCCGTGGTGACACCGGAGGTCGCCTATACCCTCGTCGACATCATGAAGGGTGTTATCAGGAACGGCACGGCACGCGCGGCAGCCAAAATGCCCTATTACCTCGCCGGAAAGACCGGGACCACCGATGACTTCCGCGACGCGTGGTTCATTGGCTTTTCTCCAAATCTCCTGTGTGCGGTCTGGATCGGTTTCGATAAAAAAACAAATCTCGGCGCAAAAGAAGCGGGCGGCACCGCAGCGCTTCCGATATGGATCGATTTCATGACGAAAGCACTGCCAGTGTATCCCAACACGGACTTTCCACCGGCGAAAATAGATATCGAACCGAAAGAACGGTAACACATCTTCTTTACTCTTGACTTAGTTTGCCATATAGTATGCAAATTATGACCTTCGAGATAAAGCAGAGGGTCGCCCTTATCGCGGCCGCATCTGCGCTCGTGCTCGCGAGCGGCAAAATCGCCTCAGGCTTTTTTTCAGGGTCCATGGCCGTTCTTTCGTCCGGCGTCGACAGCCTTCTCGACGTATTGATGTCGGGGATGAATTTCTACGCTATCAGAAAGGCTTCCGAACCCGCCGATGAAATACATCGGTACGGTCACGGGAAAGCTGAGGATATTGCCGGGACATTTCAATCGGTCGTCATCGTATTGTCAGGTTTTTATATAATCGTAAAATCGGTGCATGCCTTTGTCGACAAGCAGCCTATCTCCTATACATTCCTCGATTTTTTCATAATGTGCCTTTCTCTGGCGTTCAGCTTCGTTATTTCCACAGCTCTGGTCACGATCGGGAACAGAACATGTTCAAATGCCCTGCAAGCGGACGCCCTTCATTACCGAAGCGATCTTTACTCGAACTCGGGGGCCATTCTGGCGATCATACTGACCCGGTACACGGGGATCACTGCGTTCGACCTGGTCTTTGCCGTAATTGCCGGGGTCATAATCCTTATTTCAGCATTCCAGATCTTTCGAAGAAGCCTTTCGGGTATTATGGATGCACGGCTGTCCGATGAAATAGAGTGTCAGATACGTGAAATTATCAACGGAATGACATTCCCTCTTGCCGGGTTCCACAAGTTGAGGACCCGTCACAGCGGAAGCTACAAATATATCGATTTTCACCTCCTTGCCTGCAGAAAACTGCAAATTGACGAAGCCCACGCGCTTGCCCACAGGATAGAAGACAGGATCAGAATGACCATCGAAGATGCCGATGTTGTCGTTCACGTTGAACCATGCGACGAAAAATGCGACCTTACGGAGATAACCTGTGTTTTTCGCAAAAAATAGCATTTCCGGGGTACCGGGGTCCGGTTTTATATCAGTTTTTCTCATCTTTATCCTCTTCCTGTCAGGATGTGCTACGCAAAAGGTACAATACGTCACACAGCAGGCAAACCCCGGGATGTACCAGCGCGTCGATCATATACTGACCAGGTCCCGGGCGGTCATCGATCCTTATCCGATATACCGATTTCAGTTTGCCGTGGTAAAGGATGACGCCCCGAATGCATGGGTAAGTTCACAAAAAGGCATTCTCGTTGTCACGACCGGTCTATTGTCCATGTGCGATGACAATGAACTATCCCTCATCCTTCTCCATGAAAATGCGCATATCAAGTACGACCATGCGGCGAAGAACCAGCTTCTCTCGGATGTCACCTCCGCCGCATTTACGATAGGCGGTCTTTTTCTCCCCGGTGTCGGATACGGCGACCTGCTCGTTAATCCTTTTGTCACCAGCGGGTACAGTAGGTCACAGGAACTCGTGGCAGACCGGGATGTCGTAAATCAATGCTACCTGATGGGGCTCAACCCTGACCATTATGTTGTCGCCCTCGAAAAACTCAAGCAATACGCGGCGTCCAAAGGTGAGGGTTCGGATGCAACAGGCTTTTTTGATACGCATCCGAACTTACAGTACAGGATAGACACGATCAACCGGATGACGGGCAGGTCAAAACTTCCGTGATCGCCTGCTAAAAGACAAGGGTGGCCCCTTATGTTCGAGAGGCCACCCGTTTCAATCAAAAATTACTGGCCCATCTGCTGTTTTTGCTGCTGCGGCAGCTTCTGCTGCTGTTGAAGGTTTGGCTGCAGGACCTTTTGCTGCGTGCCGGGCCCGGTTTGCTGCGTCTGCTGTGGAGTGACGGTGGTTGTCTGCTGCCTGAGCTTCTGCTGGTCGACGGGGTCGGGCATGGGCTTTCCGGTGTTCACCTTCATGCCAGGTGCCGTATGGGCCTTATCCTTGAGCATCTTGTCCGACATGGCTTCGCCCTTTGATTTCTCCCTTACGGAAAAACTCGTGGACATTGCCGCATACGGGCCCTTGTTGCAGTATGGAGGCAGGTTCACCTTCCATTGTATCCTCCACTCACCCACTTTACTCGTATTGAATGTGCCTGTAGTGACACCGTTCACCGTTTTCAGGTTGCTCAGCGTTACGCTCTGTGCCACAGGAGCCGTAGGCCACTCACCTTGCTTTGGTGTCGGGGCCCACGTGAAGGTCCATTCCTTCGGCGGATTGGAAGGATTGTGCCTCACCTCGATCTTGATGGTGGCCGGTATAGCAAAATGTCCGCCCGATGCCGCCGGTGAAACAAGAACAGGGTTTGCGCATGCCGCTTCCTGTTTCTTCTTCTCCACTTCCGTCCTGAGCTGGGCCTTTTCCGCGTCACTCAGCGCTTTCCCTGTCAAAGGATACTGTGTTGCCCCTGTTATCTGATAATCACCAAAGGCGCTTCCGGAAAATGACTTTTTCTGGCACACGACATTATTGAGCCACGGATTCGACGGGCACGTCGAGATGACGGTACCTGTCTTGTTCTCGCCTGAAATAGTGACCGATTCCCGCGCCTGGGTACCGTCCCAGTATGCATTTATGTAATAATGCTTGTTCCAGGCATTTTCCCCCTGGCTGTAATAACACTGGCCATGGAACCTGATCGTGCTCTTCCCGTCTGCATAAACGGTATGGCTTTCCATAAAAGGCTTTTTGGTACAGTTGATCGCGACTCCCTGTCCATTCGAATCAAGTGTGCATGCAGAGACAATTCCCGGAAAAGCGAATCCACAAAACAATAAGAAACTCAGTACTGCGCAAACGATCTGCATTGGGCCCTCCCTTTTGATCATTTTTTGATACGTTACCGTATGCCTGCCCTCTTTTTCAAAGATATACTATTAACAGCAATGCAAATAAAGACTAAAAACATGGTTGTGATACATATCCATGCGAAAAGATCACCATAACGGGTATACACCGTTTTTTTCTTTTGCAGGGGTACGTCGCCCGTGACGGTATCGTATGAAAATGCATCGGACCTCTTGAGAATTCTTCCTTTTGGGTCAATTATCAGTGATGGTCCCCAGTTGGATGCGACGACAACAGGAACCCCGTTTTCGACGGCCCTCAAGACCGAGGCGCTGCTATGCTGGGCCGGGGCATGTTTCTTGCCCAGCCACGCGTCATTTACCAGGTTGACCAGCAGGTCCGCACCGGCCATTACCTCATTCCTCGCCAGTTGCGGAAACAAGTTTTCCCAGCATATCAGAACTCCCGCTTTCG
>DHQV01000007.1:46836-50550 GCA_002408185.1 Deltaproteobacteria bacterium UBA5329 | reverse complement strand
GATATCAGAACTCCCGCTTTCGTCCCGTCCTGCAGGGTAAATATCGTGAGCCTGTCTCCGGGCATAGTTTGAAAACCCTCCGCAACAAACCAGGAAGGCCATTTGATCCTGTCGCTCAACGGGAGATATTCTCCGAATGGAACAAGGACGTTTTTTCGATACGGCTCCTGCGGCGGACCGATAGCGGTATGGATGAGATACGCTGCATTATAGGAGCGCACTGACTGGCTCGATGCACGGTCGAGGGAATAATTATTGAATTTTACCCGTTCCGATGCCCCTATGAGAAGGTGTGCATCGTGCGTTCGGCTTTTGTCTTCCAGTCTTCCCACTATTTTCGCGGATGAAGGCAGGTTCAACACGGCGGTTTCCGGCCAGACTATAAGGCCGGGACTCGACAGGGCGGCTTTTGCGGTCAGGCTTTCCAGCCTGTTCAACGTATTTGTCTGCCCGGGGTCCCTGTCCTGTTCCCCGGGGCTTATACACGGCTGGACAGCTGCGACCCGGAAGTACCGGGACGGCAAGCCCGTGGAGGGTTGGAATATCCCGAAAACGAGAACGGAGAAAACCGCTGCTGCCGCAAACACCTGCTGCCTGCACCCGCCGGACTTAAGCAGCATAGATGCAATTGCGGCGTTGACGAGAACGATCAGGAAGGTCACCCCGTATTCCCCTGTTATCGCCGAAATTTGAAGAACGACCGGATAACGGTGTTGACTATGGGCCAGTGAGGCCCACGGGAAAGACAGGAAACCGGCATGTATCTTTAAGAAATCAAGAGAAACCCAGGCCAGGGGAGCGACAATGATGGGCGCGAGGCCGATACGCAAGCCCGATGAAACAATTGCACACCACGCCGCCGGGTACAGCCCGAGGTAAAACGCTGCAGCAAGGCCATGAAAATAACGAAAACCGGGGATGTCGAAAGCCCACCCGAATATACCGAACAGGCCGAGCATCCCCACCACAAGCCCCAAACAAAAAGAAACGGCCGGATGAAGCCTGGCGCAGACGACGAGGAGAGGGACAAGGGCGATCCATATCAGCCAGCCCTGATCATGGTCGGGAAAGGACAGGGTCAGAAATATGGGCGTCAGCAGGGCCGGCAGAACCTTGAGATACCTTTTCATGGATACGTTCATATCATGTCGAGCTTCAAGACAGATTAGAAATAAAGACAACACATGTCAAGATTTTAGGACGGGGTGATTATATTATCGATATGGACGCGATGCAGCCTCTTTTACAGTTTCGATCGGGAAGCCTCACATTTTTTCTTCAATCCTTCATATCACTGTTTGTCATAGTGAATGCGCTGGGAAATGTTCCCCTTTTTGTTTCTATTCTCGAAAGGTTCGGTGATGCCCAGAAATCCGCCATAGTGAAAAAAGCAGCCATAATCGCCGCCGTGACCGTTCTCATCGTAACGGTCACGGGAAATACCATCTTTCGCATTTTCGGTATCAGCATGTTCGCCTTCACGATTGCAGGGGGCATTCTGCTGATGATCATATCGGTCGAAATGCTGCTGGGGCAGAGGACCATGACCCAGTCATCCAGGTACGACGAGCAAGACACGTCGGAAATGGAAGAGATATCGGTCATTCCCCTTGCCATCCCGCTTCTAGCGGGCCCCGGCGCCTTTACTACCGCCATAGTTCTTTATAATTCCGCCGATACGATACGCGATAGACTGATCTTACTGGGGACGGTTGTCCTGGTCTTCGCAATATCCTACGTTATACTCGCAAATTCAAGGTACGTTTTTGCAGTGCTTGGAAAGAACGGCACCCGGGTTGCGAGGCGGGTCATGGGCCTTTTGCTCCTGTCGATCGCCGTTCAATTCATCATAAGGGGAATATTCGAAGCAGTCAGTCTCTTGAAGCTTTAAAGCCTGAAGGTCCATTATCTCAAGCCAGTTGCCGAGTTGACAATGCCCGGACATGACATTATAGACAGTTATGGTCTTGCCACCGTACTGTACGGTTTTGCCGGGGCGGGATACTTTTGGGATACGGGTGAGAATATCATTCCGCGGAAAATATTCATCCAGTGTTTCCTCGTCATCCTCTCTGCCTATGCGGCGGGGTGGGGCTGCATAAAGGTCGGGCCGGATTTTACCCGCCCGGACGCGCCCGTCTCAGCCTCCTGGCTCGAATCCCGGGACGAGAGGCTATCCGATCAGCCGGCAAATTACAGGACATGGTGGCATGCTTTCAACGATCCGGCCCTGAACAGGATCATTGACCTCGCGTACCGGCAGAACCTGACTTTAAAAGCAGCAGGGCTCAGGGTGCTCGAAGGCAGGGCCCTGTTAGGCATATCCGTCGGGATGCTATTCCCGCAGGACCAGCGGCTTACCGGCTCGTATGAACGGAACCGTGTAAGCGGGGGGGCTTTTCAGGCCGGGGCCCTGACTCAGCAGATATATGATCAGGCCCAGGCTGGAATAGCTGTTTCATGGGAAATAGACTTCTGGGGCAGATACAGGAGAGACATTGAATCGGTGCGCAATCTCTGGAAAGCAAGCCTCGCGGATTACGACAGCGCCCTTGTGAGCCTGACCGCCGATGCGGCGACCTTCTATATAGCAATAAGGACCCTAGAAAAACGCGTCGATATTACCAGGCAGAACACCGCGATACAGAAGGAGAGCCTCGGCATCGCCGAGGCACGCTACAACGCGGGGACAACATCAGAGCGTGATGTCGAGCAGGCGAGGACCCAGTTCATGGATACGCAGGCCACTACCCCTCTTCTCGAGGGCCAGTTACTACAGGCAAAAAATGGGTTGAGCGTGCTTTTGGGACTGCCGCCGGGCGACCTGACAGACCTTCTCTCCGGTACGTCCGACATCCCGACCCCGCCGGTCCGGGTAGCGGTCGGCATCCCCGCAGACCTTCTCAGGCGGAGGCCGGACATTCGAAGCACCGAATATCAGGCTGCAAGTCAATGCGCCCGGATCGGGGTTGCAAAAGCAGACCTTCTCCCCGCCTTCTCGCTCGTGGGTACATTCGATTTTCTTGCAACCGACGCCCTGAAAAGTTCGACCGGCGATCTATTTCGTTGGAATAACCGGCAATACACATGGGGGCCGGTGGGAAACTGGAAGATCCTGAATTATGGGAGGCTTTACAATGCAGTGCGCGTTGAGGATGCCCGCTTCCAGCAATTGATCGTATCGTACCAGAACACCGTTCTAAAGGCCCAGCAGGAAGTTGAAGATGCGCTTGCGGGGTTCCTGCGATCGCAGGAGCGGGCGGAATTCCTTGCTGAAAGCCTTAAATCCGCAAAGGCATCTTTAAATATAGCCATTGCACAATACCGGGAAGGGGTTGCAGATTATACCACGGTCATAAGTGCACAACAGGCCCTTCTCAATGCGCAGGACAGCCTGGCAGGCACACTCGGGGACGTGTCCCGCTATTTGACAGCAACCTACAGGGCCCTTGGCGGCGGGTGGCAGATCAGGGAAAACATGGACCTGGTGCCTCAAGAAACAAAAGATGTCATGCTAGAACGTACCAATTGGGGCGATCTGCTGAAGCCTTCCGTGTATATACCACGTGACTGATCCTTAAAATGTCCCTCGTGCGGCTTTAATGGCGGAAGCACAGAGCAAAGGTTGGGAGTGATGCAGAGAAACGGCATGGTTGCCAGGCGGTCTTCAACGGCGGCACTGTGTGTGATCTGTCTGGCATGTTTCCTGCTGTT
>DHQV01000007.1:27430-46735 GCA_002408185.1 Deltaproteobacteria bacterium UBA5329 | reverse complement strand
GGAAAAGACCACCCGAACCGCCGCCGGCGCCGCATGTAACCGTCGCCTTGCCCGCGATGCGTGAAGTGACCCACTACCTCGATCTGACCGGGAATACCCAGGCAGTGCAAACAGTACAATTGCGGGCCCGTGTGGCCGGATATCTTCGGAAGGTCCTGTTCCAGGACGGACAGGTGGTCAAGAAGGACCAGCGCCTGTTCGTCATTCAACAGGATACATACAAAGCGAACTTGAGGCAGGCGGAAGCCGCGATAGCCCAGCAGAAGGCCCAGTTCGACTTCGCGGCAGCCCAGTACGAGAGGTATTCCCGGCTCGTTCTCCAAAAAGCGGCATCTCAATCGGATGTCGACAACTGGCGTTTCCAGAGGGATTCGGCTCGGGCAAACCTTCTTTCGGCGCAGGCTAAACGAGAGCTTGCCGCCCTTGACCTCGCCTACACCGAGATCTCGGCGCCCTTCAACGGGAGAATCGACCGGAGCCTCAAAGACCCCGGAAATTTGGTCGGGTCCGGCGAGAACACGGTCCTTGCAGAGATAAACCAGATAGACCCGATCTATGTCTACTTCACAGTGAGCGACACCGATCTGGCACGACTGGTGAAAGAGGCCCGGTGGATACCGGGACAGGTCCGGAACCGGCAATGGCCTGTCGAGGCCGGCCTGCCGGCCGAAAATGGCCACCCGCACAAAGGCAAGCTCGATTTTGCGTCGATAAGCCTCACCGCTACCACGGGGACCCTGCTTTTGCGCGGGGTTTTTCCCAACCCTGAAGGAAAGATATTACCCGGTCTCTATGCCAGGATACGCATTCCGGTAAGGACAGTGAATGCCTATCTCGTACCCGAGGAAGCTGTCGGGCGCGATCAGCGCGGATCCTACCTTCTTACGGTCAACGATCAGCACATCGTAGAGCGCCTGGCAGTAAAGACAGGGCCGCTGGTAGGCAAGGAACGTGCCATAATCGAAGGCCTTTCCGGGAAAGAACAGGTCATCATAAAGGGTATGCAAAGGGCAGTCCCGGGAAGGAAAGTCACGACCGAGGCCCTGAAGTCCGACAAGAAGGGTGCCTCGTGATCTCCAAATTTTTCATCGAACGCCCTATCCTGGCCAACGTACTGGCGCTCGTCACCATCATCATCGGGCTTGTCAGCTACCGCCAGTTGCCCGTTGAGCAATATCCCCCGATCGTGCCCCCGACTATCCAGATATCGGCCCGGTATCCCGGTGCCAGCGCGTCCGTCATCACGGAAACGATCGGCGTACCCCTTGAACAGGCGATGAACGGCATTGAGCATTCCATATACATGTCATCCACGAGTTCGAGCGATGGTTCGTATACACTGACCATTACGTTTGACGTCGGGACCGACCTCGATAAGTCTTTATCGCTTGTCCAGAACCAGGTCAATTCGGCCCTGACCCAGCTTCCCGGCGGCTCCCAGGAACAGGGCATTAACGTCAGGAAAGTGTCTACCAACATACTTCTGGTTGTCAGTCTCTATTCGGATGATAACAGGTTCGACGAGGCCTTCCTTTCAAACTACGGTATCATCAATATGCAGAACCCCCTGTCACGCGAGCCGGGTGTCGGACAGGTCCGCGTCTTCGGGGCAGGCCCGTACAGCATGAGAGTATGGCTCGATCCGCAGAGGCTGAAGCAATTCAATCTGACAACGACCGATGTCCTGAATGTCATTCGCGACCAAAACATTCAGGTCGTGTCCGGGCAGCTGGGCGCACCTCCGGTCCCGTCCGACCAGGCATTCCAGTTTACCATAAACAGCCTGGGACGCCTGTCCGATGTGGGCCAGTTCGAAGAGATCATCGTAAAGAACGACCCCGGCGAAGCCACTCAGCTCGTACGGCTCAAAGACATAGCCCGAATAGACCTGGCCCAGCAAAATTATGTGAACTTTGCACGAACAGGCGGCCTCGACTCGGCCCAGGTCGTCATATTTGCCCTGCCTGAGGCAAACGCGATCCGGGTTGCGGACCATGTTTACGCGGCGGTCGCTGAAATGAGCAAGGATTTTCCGGAAGGCCTGAAATACACGATCCGGTACGACACGACCAAGTATGTCAGGGAATCGATATCCTCGGTCTATATGACCCTTTTTCAGGCTGCCATTTTAGTTCTCATTGTGATCATGATCTTCCTCCAGAGCACCCGCGCACTTCTCGTTCCGGCCACCACGGTGCCGGTGACGATCATAGGGACTTTCGGGGCCATGTATGCCATGGGTTTTACGATAAACCTCATGACCCTCTTTGCCCTTGTCCTGGCTATCGGGATCGTCGTCGACGACGCGATCGTCATTGTGGAGAACAGCACCTATTACATCGAACGGGGCCTCAACCCCAAGGACGCCGCCATCAAGGCCATGTCGGAGCTCACCGGTCCTGTGATGGGCATAACCACCGCGTTGGTCGCGGTGTTTTTACCTGCCGCGTTCCTTCCTGGCATAACGGGGCAGATATATCGCCAATTCGCCCTTGTCATTGCCGCAACCTCTGTTATCAGCGCCATCAATGCCCTTACCCTGAAACCGGCACAGTGTGCCCTGTGGCTTAAGATGAGGCCAGACAAAGGCCCGGGCTGGTTTTACCGGATATTCAACCGGGGGTTCAATGCCGTCAAGAAACCTTATATGGGCATCGTGACATGGATGGTGAAGCATCCCTGGCCTATGGTGGCCCTGTTCTTCGTCATCATCTCCCTTGCAACATGGCAGTTCATTCGTGTGCCTACGGGTTTTCTTCCCACGGAGGACCAGGGTTATGCGATATTATTTGCCCGCCTGCCCGACGGAGCGGCCCAGCCACGGGCCCGGGAGGTTTCCGAAAAAATGGGCACTGTGCTGCGAAATACCCCGGGCATAGCCAGCTGGGTTACCATTGGGGGCTACTCTTTCCTGGATGGAGCGAATATCTCGACGGTTTCCAGCACCTTTATCATATACGAGGACTGGAAAAAACGCGGCTCCACATTGAGCCAGGATAAGCTCATTGCGCGATTGAACAGAGATATGGCCCGGATCCATGAGGCCGATATTTTTGTGATAATTCCCCCGTCTATCCGCGGTCTCGGTCAAGCCGGCGGCTTCCAGATGGTTGTCGAAGACAGAAGGAGCCTTGGCTTTGAAGAGCTTCAAAAGGCGGCGAACGATCTCATCGAGGCTGCGCGGAAGGACAGGAACTTACAGGGTTTAGCGACAACATTTGATGCAAAGAGCCCGCAGCTTTATCTCGACATAGACAGGACAAAAGCACAATCCTTCCAGGTCCCGCTCAACAATGTCTTCGAAACGCTCCGCGGCTATCTCGGTTCCTCCTTTGTCAACCTTTTCAATAAATTCAACCAGGTGTACCAGGTATATATACAGGCAGGCGACGAGCACCGGTTGGCGCCGGAAAACATAATGAACCTTTACACCCGGAACACCCAGGGTGCGATGGTGCCGCTCGGTAGCATTCTGGAGGTAAAACATGTCCAGGGGCCGGAACTTGTAAGCCGTTACAACCTTTATCCGGCCGCCACTATTTTTGGCTCTGCTGCCCCTGGTTTCAGTTCAGGCCAGGCGCTCGACCTCATGGAACAGCTGGCGGCCAACACGCTCCCCAACGGCATCGGCTATGACTGGACCGCAACGAGCTTCCAGGAACGGGGGGTCGGATACCAGGCATATTTTATATACCTTCTCTCGATAACACTTGTGTTCATGGCGCTTGCGGCCCTGTATGAAAGCTGGGTATCACCGATGGCCGTTATCCTGGTCGTCCCCATGGCGCTCGTCGGCGTCCTCCTCGCTATTTTGACCAGGGGTTTCGACAACAATCTTTATACCCAGATCGGCCTCGTTCTCATGATCGCCCTTGCCAGTAAAAATGCCATCCTGGTCGTGGAATTCACCCGGGATCTTCAGAAAGAGGGCCTGCCGCTCGTTGAGGCGGCGATCGAGGCAACGAGCAGACGGTTTCGCCCCATAATGATGACATCGATCGCCTTCATCCTTGGCGTGACCCCCCTTCTCTTTGCCCGCGGCGCCGGCGCGGTCAGCCAGGAAGCGATCGGCACGGTCGTTTTCGGAGGTATGATCGCTTCGACCCTTTTTGCCATGCCGTTCGTTCCCGTGTTCTACGTCTTCATTCAGCGACTGACCTCCCGCGCCGTAAAAAGGCAACATGAAGAACACCCTGTGTAAACTTCCGATACGAACGGGCCAATCTCTGTCGGGCAGGGCCGCTGAAGACTCACCCTGCCGAAATTTTTCGTTCAGAAATGTGTGGAATATCCCAGCCAGAGAAAAAACGCAGTGGCGAGTATATGAAGTATCCACCAGTTTATCGAGAATATCCTGAACATATTCATATTATTTCCCCAATAAATGCCCCACGTAGTAGACCACGGCTACGGCCATGAGGTGAACACACCACCAGCCGAGGTTTGGATAGCGGCATGATACGCCTTTTTTTTCAACGGCCTTATTGTAGCCGAAGACCTCACAGTCGAACAATATCTTGCCGATAAAGAATTTGCCCCACAATATCAGGATGTCGGGAAGCGTCGTCTTGAGAAGCATGCTGGCTGGCGTAAGCGATGAGGGCGGCTGTGCCAGGCTGAAGTGGGCCATCGTGACCGTGCCCACAATGGCAATGAACCCGTTAAGAACATACCCGTAATGGATCGTTCCCTTCCGCAAAAAGAGAAGCGGGACAATGACGATGCTCAGAATACCGGCTGAGAAGTTCGTCAAAAATGATGTATTTTCCGTGAAAGGATGGATGCGAAGATGAAGAAGAAAGCCGCCCAGGGCCAATAAGACAAGCGCGGCAAGGCATGTGGCCCTGATATAGCTTCGTATCGTCACAATGTCCCCCTTCTCTTCATCGAGTCAAAAATCCTGCAGGATCACCGCAAAAGATCGTACGGTTCGGCCCGAATTGCCCACTCGCTCGAGGGATGCTCTGCCTTCAGTTTTTTATACGCCGCTTTCAGATGCGACGGATCATGCGTGTCCTCGTAATTCGCGACACCCTGCCAGAAGATCGTCTCGGGGACCACCTTGCTTTTCGGATACTCCTTTGTCAATGTATCCCCGACATCGATGGCCTCCCGAAATTGCTTCAGATCGAAGTGTACCTTGAGCATTCCAAGAAGTAGTGAAGGGATGAATTCTTCGGGCGGAAGGAAACCGGTCGTGCGGAAGTGTTCTTTGCCGTCCTCATCCAGCAAGATAACGGCCGGTGTCCACTGGATGTTGAAATCGTCGGCATAAGGCTTCGCATCATAAGCCATCTGGACCGGGACCGTGCGCGCGTTGATAAACGCGGCTACCTTTTCATCCGGGTACGTAACTGCACCCATCTGCTTGCAACCAATTCAGCCCGGATTGAAGAAATCGAGCAATACCGGTTTTTTCTCATTCTTCGCCCGCTGAAGGGCCTCGTTCATGTCATTTAACCACCGGACCTCTGCCATAATTACCTCCTTTGGTCTTATTCTCCGAAATATAAGGACTCTTCCGGCCTCAGGCAACCCGGCCCGGAAATACGGGTGGTGTGAAGCTTGCTCCCAACGGCGTCAAAGTCATTGATAATCAAGCGTTTTCGATCACAGCCCGTTGACTTGATCGTGGAAAATCTTAGGTTTTAACGTGAAGACGGCGTCGTATGGTACATTACGGCACCTCTATGCGGCAGGTAAAAATTCTTTGAACAGGAGGGTATATTATGAAGAAACTATTGCTTTTATCCGTGGCCGTCCTCTTCGTTGCGGCGGCATTCACCGGATGCCAGACGCCTGCGGGCAGATCGGCCGGAGAGGTTGTCGACGACGCCGCGATCACTACCGAGGTCAAAACGAGACTGCTCGCGGATGACGTGACGAAAGGCCTCGCTGTCACAGTTCAGACATTTGAGGGCACAGTGACACTGATCGGGGCCGTGGATACCCGTGAGCAGATAAACCGTGCGGCTCATATTGCGCGAAGCGTAAAAGGGGTGAAGAAGGTAGACAACCGCCTCCAGCTGAAAAAATGATCCACTAATGCGATATCATTGCTTCAGAAAAAGATACAGTTCATCGGCAAATTTATCTCTGGCTGACTGTCCCTTTCCCGCATCCTTAAAATCAGGTTCGCTGAAACGGGCCAGGAGTTTCTGAAATCGCTTCTGGCCCTTCACCCAATCGAGGAGCCGTGAAAAATCTTCTTCGACTGAAAAGTCATTATTTCCCAGGATAAAACCTTTGCACTTTTTGCAGATGTATGCCTCGAGAGAATATGTGTTTATATGATCGTCCGGATCAAAGTCGTGCCAGCACATTCCCATAGCCTCGGTGAGAAATCTGTCCCTTTCCTCGTTCATGGTATGCCTCCTGCTGCACTATATCATGAAACCGGCATCTCCCTCGACCGGATTCGAATGTCTGTCTGGTCCAAAATTGATCATGAAGAGCTGTTACAAAAAAACGGGATCACCGCCCTTACCAGGGCCCCCAGGAATATCCCCACCAGCCAGGTCCTATGTAAGGCGATGGATAGTAATAATAAACAGTCGGCGGCGGTCTTTTTGGCTCGAGGTAGATCTGCATTATCCTGAACATCGGGAACACGTATTCCATCTCGTCAACCCTTCCTGTGACAACCCCCGTGAAAACGCCTGCTATACTGATCCCCCTGTTCTTATGATAAACAAGGGGGTCAAGGATACCCTTTTCCCGCGGGTAGAGCGCCAGGAAGCGTTGATTCGAAGACGTGATGTCCTGAGGATACCCCCAGCCGTCTACCGGCACGTAGAGGGCCTCAATCTCCGAGCCTTCCGCTTTAAGTGTCGTGCGGGCAACAATCCCGCCGAGGATGAAAAGCTGGTCGCGGTACATTTCCGGGCTCTGAATGAGAGCGGCAAGAGACGGATTTCTGTTACCCTGCTCCATGAGGTCCGGACGTATAGCCGAGGTACACGACGCAATGCTGAAAACCAGCAGGATCGTCATCGCGATTCGTTTCATGAACACCCTCCTCTATGACACAACATATTCACGAGAGCGACGATCGACAAGTCCGGGAAAACAGGAGGAGAAGCGGCGCATTGACCTGCCTGTCTCGAGAGAGAGGACAAGCTCGGTATTGACAATCCGCCGAGCTTTGACATAATGATTATATTCCCTGCTCCACGAGGTCCGGTATGCCGATATTTGTTTGCCGGGTCTTCGCGGTGGTCCTGATACTGACCGCTGTGAATTATTTTCCCGGCCTGTGCCAGGATATTCAGATGACATTTCCCCAAGTCCTCGATGTCGCTCTCGAGGAAAATAGAGAATTGCGGGCATCGAGAAATAGCCTTTGGGCCCAGAGGGAAAATATCGGGATAGCGCGCAGCCAGATCCTCCCGAAGGTCTTCTTCGAGGAGAAGGCGACGAGGACAAACAATCCTCCCTCCGTTTTCACGATGAAGTTGAACCAGCAGCGATTTGCTGCGGCAGATTTTGCGATCGACAGCCTGAACTACCCCCGGGCAACGAATGATTATCAGACGTCCTTTTCTTTCGAACAGCCCGTATTTGTGATGAAGTCGTTCCTCGGGCTCGCGGCCGCCCGATCCGAATTTTCCGCCCATAATGAAGACTTCATTCGAAAGAAGGAAGAGATCACCCTGAACGTCGCCCGTGCATACCTTAAGACACATGTCGCACGGCAATATGTCATGGTCGGGCAGAAGGCCGTCGAAGATGCCCGGGAACACGCGAGGATCGCAGAGGTCCGGTACAAGCACGGCATGGGCCTTTATTCAGACTGCTTGAGGACCCGCACGGGCCTGATCGAGGCCGAGCAGAAAAAGGTCACTGCCGAAAAAGACTATGCAGTGGCAAAACGTCGGCTCGGGCTTCTCATCGGCAGGTCGGCCCCTGTAAGTTCGGCGGACGATACCGTGCCGCTTGAACTTCGCGAACTCGAATATTACATCAAGGCATCCGCATCGCGCCGCGACATCAGCGCCCTTCAAATACGCCGCAAGACAGCACAAACGAATGTCCGCATCGCCGAGTCCGCGTACTTGCCCTGGATCGGCGTCGGTGGTTCCTATCAGTACAACGATCACAGGAAGCTCTTTGGGTCGGAGGGTTACAGCTGGCAGTTCATGGCCTTTTTGAGATGGAACCTTTTTGACGGGTTCAGCCGTGAATCAGAGAGGCGAAAAGCCCAGCATCAGATGGCGGAAGTGAGTGAACGGCTAAAAGGGTTGGAAGAATTCATCGCCTTCAAGATCGAAGAATCTTATCTTGCCGTGGAGGAAGCGAAAAAAACTGCCGAACTTTCTTTGTCGGCTTTGAAAGCCGCAGAAGAAGGGAAAAGACTTGTAAGGTCACGATATGAAAATTCCCTGTCGCCGGTCGTTGACCTTATAGACGTCCAGCTGAACGTAAATCGCGCCCGGGCGGACGCCGTGGCCCGCGAGAACGAGTATAAGCTCGCTGTTGTCAACCTTTCCTACGAAAGCGGCACCATCTTGAAGGACCTGGGGATGGAATGAAAAACAGGATACGGATTAACGCCACCAAAACATGCATCATGAGCGGGGCCGCGCTCCTTTGTATCGCGGCCATTCTCGCCTCAGTATCATGCAAGGGCAAGATAAAACCGGGCAATGTCGAACCCGCCAGGAAGGAAATATCGCGAGTCACGCTCCAAACGGTCACCCCGGCCGTCACAACCGCTGCTTATGAGACCTCAGGGACAGTCAAGGCGAAAAATATCGGTATTATCTCCAGCCGTTTGATGGCAACGGTAAAAAAGATATGTGCCAGAGAAGGCGACAGGGTGAGGGCCGGTGACATTCTCGTGTATCTCGACGATTCCGATGTCATGCAAAAGAGGCTGGCCGCAGAAGCCGGCTATAAAGAAGCCGAGAAGGCGCTCGATGTAGCGAGGGACCAGAGGTCCCTGGCGGATGTCACATGGCAGAGATATTCAAAGTTATTTGAAGAAAAAGTTGTATCCCGGCATGAATTCGACCAGATCGAAACACAGAAGAAAGTGGCGGACACCGAATACGGGCGCGCACAGCAGACACTGGAAAGGGCAAGGGCGATGCAGGAAGAGGCCCGGGCCTATCATGGTTTTACAAAGATCAGGTCCCCGTATGCGGGAATTGTAACCGCCAAAAAAATTGACGAAGGAAGCATGGCGGTGCCCGGCATACCGATCATGACCGTGGAAGACATTTCTCGGTTCACGATCGAGGTAAACGCCGATGAAAGGTCCTATAAAAATCTTTCGATCGGAATGAGCGTCCCTGTTTACGTGGATTCATTGGGCGAAACACGGACGGGGAAAATATCCCGCATCGCACCCGCAGTGGACCCGTCCACCCGGACCTTCAACATGGAGGTCCTCATCGGCGGAAATGGCCTGAGATCGGGATTGTCCGCAAAGGTTTTTCTTCCGGGAGGGCAAAAAGAAACAATACTTGTCACCAGGAAAGCAATTGTTGAAAAAGGTCAGCTCACAGGCATCTATACCGCAGATACAAAAGGCGTGATCAGCTACCGGCTTGTAAAGACCGGCAAACCGGTCGGCGACCAGGTTGAAGTTTTGTCGGGGATAAAAAGTGGTGACAGGATAGTTGTCGATGGTATCGACAACGTTATCGACGGCGGGAAATTGAAGCAATGATCCTGCATCCTGCACGCAGGTGTGGTCTTAATTCCTCGCCATAAAAGCATATGGGGGAGTTTTCGTGCAAAAGCCAGGGATCTCCGGCAAGATCGCGCGCATGTTCATCCAGTCGAAGCTTACCCCCCTCATTGTCATCGCCTCCATACTGCTCGGGACCTATGCAATTATCGTAACCCCGCGGGAGGAGGAACCGCAGATCCTCGTTCCAATGATCGATGTCTTTGTGTCGTATCCGGGGGCGTCGTCCCAGGAGGTCGACGAAAGGGTGAGCAAGCCCATGTCGAAGTTTCTCTGGGAAATAAGCGGCGTCGAATACATCTATACCATGTCGCACCCGGGATCGGGCATGGCCATTATTCGGTTCAAGGTAGACTCGGACATGGAAAAGAGTCTGGTCGACGTCTACACGAAACTCATGTCGAACTACGACAAGATCCCCCTTGGCATCTCTCAGCCTTTTGTCAAACCGCGGTCGATAGACGATGTCCCTATCCTGTCATTCACATTGTGGAGTAAAATATATGGAGGGTACCAACTCAGGCGCGTCGCCTTCGAAATATGCGAAGAACTCAAAAAAGACAAGGACATAGCCGAATTCCACATTACAGGAGGACAAAAGCGGCAGATACGCATAGATATGGACCCTGTGCAGTTAAGGGCCTACGGCATATCTCCCCACCAGATAGCGGTGTCCCTTAAAAAGGCCAATTTTCTGGTCCCTTCCGGGAAATTCCCATCCTTCGATCGTGAATACATCGTCGAAACGGGCAGCTTCCTGAAAAACGCGGACGACGTTGGAAATGTCGTTGTGGGAACACATGACGGGAAGCCGGTCTATCTTCGCAATGTGGCAAAGATATCTGACCGTCCGGAAGAGGCGGCAAATTACGTGTTCATGGGTTTCGGGCCTGCATCGAGAACACCCGATGCCAGCCAGTACGAAGCCGTCACGATATCCATAGCGAAGAAGAAAGGGACCAATGCAACCCATATTGCCGAAAACGCATTCCGTAAAATTGACGCCTTGAAGGGCGGGGTAATACCTTCGGATGTCGAGGTAACAAATACACGCAATTATGGCGAGACCGCAAAGGAGAAGTCCAACGAACTCTTGAAACACATGTTCATCGCGGCCTTCTCCGTGACCTTGCTCATAGCCCTTGCATTGGGGTGGAGGGAATCCATCATAGTCGCGGTAGCCGTTCCCGTTACCCTTGCGCTAACGATATTCGTCACATATGTCTACGGGTATACGCTAAATCGCGTGACCCTTTTTGCGCTCATATTTTCGATAGGCATCCTCGTCGACGACGCTATTGTCGTAGTCGAAAATATACACCGCCATTTCAGGATGGCTACGGCTGATATCGAAACGGCGATAGAGGCCGTGGAAGAGGTGGGACAACCGACTATCCTTGCGACCTTTACCGTCATCGCCGCCCTCCTCCCAATGGCCTTCGTGTCGGGACTCATGGGACCGTATATGCGGCCCATACCGGTCGGTGCATCGGCAGCGATGATGATCTCTCTTTTTATTGCCTTTATCATCAGCCCATGGCTGAGCTATATCGTGCTGAGAAAGACCAAAAAAGCCAGTGTCGCCGCGGCGGAAGACAAGGGCCTGATAGGAAAATTAAACACCATGTATGAAAGGAACCTGCGCAGGCTCCTCGAGGAAAAAAGAAAGCGGTTGATCTTTTTCTGCTTTACCGCAGGCCTCCTTGTTGTTTCCTTTTTATTTATCGTGTTCAAACTGACGACGGTCAAGATGCTCCCTTTTGACAACAAGAGCGAGCTCCAGGTTGTCATAGACATGGATGAAGGCGCACCTCTTGAAGAAACGGCGGCGCTGACACGCGAGATCGGGGAATATTTGAAGACCGTATCCGAGGTCGATAATTTCCAGTCATACATCGGGACATCCTCCCCCTTCAATTTCAACGGGCTTGTCAGGCATTACTTTTTGCGGTCAGGCAGCAATATGGCGGATATACAGGTAAATTTCGCTGGAAAAGATGCGCGCTCAGCCCAAAGCCACGCTATCGCGACACGGATACGGCAGCCCATCAAGGATATCGCCGACAGGTATCACGCGCGGGCCAAGATAGTTGAGATACCGCCGGGCCCACCCGTTTTGAGCACCCTTGTCGCCGAGATATACGGCCCCGACCTCTCCCGGCAGCGGGAAATAGCCGGGGACATCAAGGAGATCTTTCAGAAAACTGCGGGTGTGGTCGATGTCGACTGGTATGTCGAATCGGACCAGAAAAAGATCGTCTTCGATGTCGAGAAAGACAAGGCAGCCCAAAACGGCATTACGGCAGAGGCAGCTTCACAGACAGTGCAAATGATCCTTTCTGGAATGACAGCAGGGCTTGCCCATTTCGAAAAAGAAAAGGAGCCGGTAGAATTGTTCCTGCGTGCATCACTGCCGGAGCGCGCCGGGGTCTTCGCCCTTGCCGGAATACCTGTTGCGGGCTCCTCCGGCATGGTCCCGTTATCGGAGCTTGTCACCCGGAGAGAAGGCGTCATCGACAAGACGATATACAGGAAGAATCTCAAGCGGGTCGTCTACGTTATCGGGGATGTCGCCGGGACCGAGGAAAGCCCTGTATATCCCATCCTCAAAATGTCGCGGGAGATCAGCAACCTCAAGCTCCCGGAAGGCTACCCTCTCAAACAGTACTCGGCCGTACAACCGTGGCTCGAAACCACGTATTCCATGAAATGGGATGGTGAATGGCACATCACATACGAGGTTTTCCGCGACCTGGGGATAGCGTTTGCCGCGGTCCTCATCCTGATCTACGTGATGGTTGTCGCATGGTTCAGGTCTTTTACGATACCGCTCGTCATAATGGCGCCCATACCGCTTTCTCTTATCGGCATAATACCGGGGCACGCTATTATGGGAGCCTTCTTCACTGCAACATCCATGATAGGCTTTATCGCGGGGGCCGGCATCGTCGTGAGGAATTCGATCATCCTGGTTGATTTCATAGACTTAAAGTTAGCTGAGGGAATACCGCTCGAGGAAGCTGTTGTCGAAGCTGGGATCGTTCGTTTCCGGCCCATGCTCTTGACAGCCGCCGCCGTTGTGGTAGGGTCCTCGGTCATACTTTTCGATCCTATCTTTCAGGGAATGGCGATTTCTCTCATGTCAGGTGAGGTCGCGGCAACTTTTCTTTCCCGGACGATGGTCCCGGTCCTCTATTTTCTCCTGAAACGACATGAAAACGAGAAGGCGTCCCTTCTTATCTGAAATATCTCGATGATGTATTATATTAATTTTAGACGCAAGAAAAGTCTTCTCTTGGGTCGCGTTTCGGCAGTACAGACAATTTGACAGGAAGGTCCGAAAGCCATGTTCGATGAACCTGACGGAACCGTAAGGAATGGCCTGAGACTGGAAAGCGACAGTATGGGGAAGGTGTGGGTCAAGGCCGACCGCCTCTGGGGTGCTGGCACGCAGCGGGCCCTCGTGCACTTCAGGATCGGCGAGGACCTGAACCCTGCAGAGCTTACCAGGGCCATCGTCATCGTGAAACAGGCTGCGGCCAAAGCCAATCGGGACCTCGGAAAGCTCGATGAAGGAAGGTCGAAAGCTATCCTCCTGGCTGCCGAAGAAGCCGTCGTTGGCAAACTGGACAGTCATTTCCCCTTGCCTGTCTGGGGCAGCGGCAGCGGCACCCAGTTGAACATGAACGTCAACGAGGTCCTTGCGAACCGGGCCATCCAAATCTTGGACGGGACCGTGGGGACCAAAACTCCGGTCCATCCCAATGACCATGTCAACATGTCGCAGTCGACAAATGACGTCTTTCCCACAGCTATGAATGTCGCCGCCTCTCTCGCTATTCGGGACCATCTCGTGCCGATGGTGGAGAAACTGCGGGACGGCCTCGATGAAAAGACGAAGGCGTGGGCCAACATCACGAAGATCGGAAGGACCCACCTGATGGATGCGGTGCCACTCACCCTGGGCCAGGAGTTTTCCGGTTACGCCGCCATGGTCGATGACGATCTCACGAGACTCGAAGCAGTGCTTCCCGGCCTCTATCGGCTCGCCATCGGCGGTACGGCAGTGGGTACCGGCCTGACCGCTGAAAAGAGATTCGGGGAATTGGCGGTGCGCCACATTGCCGAGATCACGCACCTCCCGGTGACGGCAGCTCCGAACAGGTTTGCCGTGCAAGGTGCCCACGATGCCATGGTCATGGTGAGCGGTGCCCTGAAGACCATGGCTGTCTCCCTTTTCAAGATAGCCAACGATATCCGGCTCCTCGCCTCGGGGCCCGACTCGGGCCTTCACGAGTTGA
The DNA here is from genome assembly GCA_002408185.1 of Deltaproteobacteria bacterium UBA5329. Classification (GTDB taxonomy): domain Bacteria; phylum Desulfobacterota; class Syntrophorhabdia; order Syntrophorhabdales; family Syntrophorhabdaceae; genus Delta-02. The sequence goes on along the minus strand of DHQV01000007.1, from coordinate 32,740 downwards.
TCCTTCCCGCCAACGAACCCGGGTCCTCGATCATGCCCGGCAAGGTAAACCCGACCCAATGCGAGGCTATGACCATGGTCGCTGTGCAGGTGATGGGGTACGACGCGGCAGTGGCCATCGCCGGTGCCGGCGGTTATCTGGAGATGAATGTCTATAAGCCGCTCATAGCCTTCAACGTCATCCAGTCTATCCGTCTTATCTCCGACGCCTGCAGTTCATTTACGGAATTCCTGGTTGCCGGTATGAAGCCAAACAGGAAGCGGATAGACGAATACGTGAACCGCTCGCTCATGCTCGTCACAGCCCTTGTGCCGAGCATCGGTTACGATAGGGCCGCAAAGGTCGCTCACCTGGCTGCCGGGGAGGGCCTTACGCTTAAAGAAGCAGCTCTGAAGCTCGGCTATATTTCGGCCGATGAGTTCGATCGCATAGTCGATCCTGGCAAGATGGTGGACCCGGATGGATGATGCGGTTTTATTGTCGGAGGTATTCGTCACATGATCCTTGACCATGACGCAGTGATCGTCGGCTCGGGGCTTGCGGGCCTCAGGGCCGCCGTGGAAGCTACAGAAACAGCGGGGGTTGCTGTAGTATCCAAGGTTTTACCCACGCGTTCCCATTCAGGGGCAGCCCAGGGAGGGATCACCGCCGCCCTCGGCAATGAAGAAGAAGACCGGTGGGAATGGCATCTCTTTGACACGGTCAAGGGCGGCGATTACCTGGGGGACCAGGATGCCATCGAGATCATGGTAAGGGACGCGCCGAGGGCGATCTTTGAACTAGAACATATGGGGGTTCCCTTCAGCCGCAACCCGGACGGCAGGATAGCCCAGAGGAACTTCGGAGGCCACACCCGACAGTACGGTAAGGCACCCGTCAGGCGGGCCTGCCACGCGGCCGATCACACCGGGAGGGTGGTCCTCGATACACTTTACGATCAGGCTATGCGGCAGAACGTGAAATTCTATGCGGAATATTACGTCCTCTCGCTCGTTTTCGACGAGGGGCGGTGTACGGGGGTCGTGACGTACAACCTTGCCACCGGTGAGTTGGACCTTCTGCGGGCGAAGGCGGTGATACTCGCCACAGGCGGGTGCGGCAAGATCTATAGAACGACGTCTAACGGCTTTGCCACGACCGGCGAAGCCTTGAGCCTCGTTTACCGGGAAGGCATCCCGCTCGAGGACATGGAATTCGTGCAGTTTCACCCGACAGGCCTCTTCCCCCTCGGTATTCTCGTCAGCGAGGCCGCCCGGGGTGAAGGGGGGATCCTGCGCAACGATGCAGGGGAACCCTTCATGGAACGTTACGCACCGGCGATCAAAGACCTTGCGGCCCGCGACGTCGTATCCAGGGCGATATTGACGGAGATCCGCGCCGGGCGTGGCATCGGGGGAAAGGCATACGTCCACCTCGACCTCACCCACCTGGGAGAGCGGAAGATCACCGAGAAGCTGTGGGAGATCACTTCTTTCGCACGGATCTACCTCGGGATCGATGCCGTCTCCCAGCCTATTCCCGTGGCACCCACCTGCCACTACCTGATGGGTGGGATCCCCACGGATACAGACGGCAGGGTCCTCGCCGACGAGAAGGGGCGAGTCGTGCCCGGGCTCTTTGCTGCGGGTGAATGTGCATGTGTATCCGTCCACGGTGCAAACCGGCTCGGGTGCAACTCACTTCTCGACCTTCTCGTCTTCGGAAGGCGCGCCGGGAGGGTGATGAAGGAGGACGTACAGGGGATCGAGGTGCCCGCATCGCGTCCCGACCCGGTGGAAGCGGTCAAAGAGAGACTCGCCGCGTTGATGGGCCATGACGGGGTGGAGCGGTCCCATCTGATACGACAGGACATGCAGGCCATTATGACAGACCATGGTTCCGTCTTTCGCACGGAAGAAAGCCTGAAACAGGGGATCGATGCTATTTTGGCACTCAAGGAGAGGTTTTCCCGTGTGGCGGTCACGAATAAGGGGAAATCGTTCAATTACGATCTCATGGAAACGATCGAACTCGGCCATCAGCTTGACCTTTGCGAAGTGATCCTTGTGAGCGCACGTAACCGAAAAGAAAGCCGGGGCGCCCACTTTCGGGAGGATTTCCCTGAAAGAGATGACCGGAACTATCTGAGGCACACTCTTATATTCGACGCACCAGGTGGGCCGCGGATAGAGTATAAACCGGTGGCGATAACCAGGTTTCAACCTCAGGTGAGAGCATACTGATCGCGGGAGGTGGTCCGTGGCTATACGGTTGAAGGTTTTTCGCTTCGATCCGGAAAAGGATGAAGAACCATACTATAAAGTCTATGCGGTAAACGCCGGGCCCACAGACCGGCTTCTTGATTGTCTCAATCGTATCAGGTGGGAGCAGGACTCCACTCTCGCCTTCCGTATGTCCTGCGGCCATGGCGTCTGTGGTTCGGATGGCATGCGGATCGACGGGATATGCGGCCTGCCCTGTCAAAGGCTCGTCGGATCACTCGGTCCGGAGGCCCTCATCGAGCCCCTGCCCGTATTCAGGGTGATCAAGGACCTCATCGTCGACCTCACGCCCTTCTTTGAAAGATACCGTTCCATTAAACCATACCTTATCTCCGCGTCGCCACCGCCTGATGATGAACGCCGGCAGTCCCCGGATGAGGTTCGCCTGCTGGAAAGTGCAGTGCGCTGCATCCTCTGCGCCTGCTGCACCGCATCGTGCCCGGTAAACCAGAACCCGGAAACCGCGGATTACGTGGGGCCTGCCGCTCTTGTCCGGGCCTTTCGCTATCTCTTCGACTCAAGGGACCAGGGTTTTGTCGAGCGTGTCCCGGTCCTCGACCGGAAACAGGGCGCCTGGGGTTGCCAGACCTTGTGGAAATGTACGGAAGTCTGCCCCAAGCAGATCCCTGTTACGAAGTCGATCGGCCAGATCAAGCGGAGGATCCATGAGGCAAAGAAGGGAACTTGAATGAACAGGTGCCGATGGACAGTCCTGAACTGAACACACGGATCATTGAAAGAGGGAAAGAGCTCTATGAGTTGCTCGAGGGCGAGAAACCATCCCTTTTTCAAAGATCGCGCTGGGTTGGCAGGATAATGGATTGGCTGCTCAGGCACGAAGAGCTTCGCACCGGCGTCTTTCGCTTCGTCGATGTCTTTCCTTCCCTTGCCACATCCTCGATGCTTGTCGACCATCTCCATGATCTCGGTTCATCCGATAGTTTGCAATCTTCGCTCCGATGGGTGTTGCGTCACGCCTCCCGGGGAGGTTGGCTGACCAGGTTCGCGCTCGCTAAGACAGTTCGGTACACGATGCGAAAGCTGGGCGAACAATTCATGGTAGGCGAGAATGCACGTGAGGCCGTTCGAACGCTGGCCCGAATACGGCAGGAAGGCTGCACCTTTTCCGTCGATATCCTGGGGGAATCGGTCCTCAGCGGGGCTGAAGCGGAAGCGTACCGCCGCCTCTATATCGATCTTGTGGAAGTGTTGTCGCGGGCCGGGAGCGAATGGCCGCCGCTGGGCGTTCCTGAAAAAACAAATGATCTCGACTGGGGATCACATCCAAAGTTCAGCATCTCCCTTAAGCCCACGTCCCTGTATTCCCAGGCGAGGCCCGTGGATTTCGATAATTCCGTCGAGGCCGTGGTGATGCGCATCCGGCCTGTCTACGAGAAGGTGCTCGAAAGCGGCGGCTCTCTCTGTATCGACATGGAATCGTACCAGCACAAAGACCTGTCGCTCGAGGTCTTCAAGCGCCTGCGCGCCGGGTATCCTGACCGCTCCCACCTCGCTGTCGCCATACAGGCCTATTTGCCCGACACGGACAACGATCTTCGGCAACTTCTCGACTGGAGTGAAAAACAGGGGCTTCCCGTCTCCATCCGCCTCGTGAAGGGTGCCTATTGGGACCACGAGGTGATGAGGGCCAGGCAGAACGGTTGGGACATCCCGGTGTACATGAACAAGTCCGAAACTGACGCCGCTTTCGAGCGCAATGCGCTACGTGTACTTTCCCACCCTACCTCCTATCTTGCCTGCGCATCCCACAATATACGTTCCATCGCGGCCGTGATGGAGACGGCCAGATCTTTGGGCGTACCGGACAGTCGCTATGAGTTTCAGATGCTCTACGGGATGGCTGAACCTATCCAGCGGGTCCTCGCGCGGATAACCGGCCGGGTGCGGCTGTACTGCCCCTGCGGACAGATCGTGCCCGGGATGGCCTATCTCGTGCGCCGTCTCCTCGAAAACAGCGCCAATCAGAGTTTCCTGCGCCTCGCCTTCGCCGAGAGGAAAGATGTCGTCCACCTTCTTGTCGATCCGGCAGAGGCGGCAGCAAAAGGCAGGACCGCTCTCGTTCTGCCTTCCGGCCCAAACCTCTTCTCCAATCAACCACCCGCCGATTTCAGCAAGCATGAAGAGCGACGCCTCATGGCCGAGGCGGTGACCGCGGTCCGTCAAAAGTTGGGAGGACCCTGCCCTCTTTTCATCAACGGGCAGGATAGGACAACCTGGGACACAGTGCCTTCCCTCAACCCGGCCGAGCCGTCAGAGGTGGTCGCCCGTGTCTTTCAGGCGGGACTGGCCGACGTGGACGACGCCATAGCGGCCGCCAGGGCCGCATTCGTACGCTGGAGCGATACACCGGGCACTCGGAGGGCCCAATACCTGAAGGACGCCGCCCGGTGGATGAGAGACCACAGGTACGAGCTATCTGCCTGGCAGGTATGGGAGATCGGCAAACAGTGGGGCGAGGCCTCGGCCGATGTGGCTGAAGCCATTGACTACCTGGAGTATTACGCACGGGAAATGGTGCGACTGGGCGGGCCTCACCCGCTTCCCTCCGTTCCGGGCGAGTCGAACCAGTACCTCTACGAACCCCGGGGCATCGCTGCCGTGATCGCTCCCTGGAATTTCCCTCTCGCCATTACCACCGGGATGGTGGCGGCGGCGGTCGTGACCGGAAATTGCGTGCTCTACAAACCTTCCCCCCTTACTCCGGCTATTGGCCGCAACCTGGTGGACGCCCTCCGGGCTGCCGGTTTGCCTGCAGGCGTTTTCAATTTCGTCCCCGGCCGGGCCGAGGTCATCGCGGAATACCTGATCAACCATCCGGCGATCACGACCATCGCTTTTACCGGGTCCACCCAGACGGGCCTCAAGATCATAGAAAATGCGGCAATTGTCCGGCCCGGCCAAGGGGTCGTCAAACGGATGATCTGTGAGATGGGAGGAAAGAATGCCATTATCATAGACGATGATGCCGATCTCGATGAGGCAGTTCCGGCGGTGGTAGTTTCCGCCTTCGGTTTCCAGGGACAGAAGT
>DHQV01000007.1:0-27295 GCA_002408185.1 Deltaproteobacteria bacterium UBA5329 | reverse complement strand
TGCTCCTCCTGCTCACGGGTCATTGTCCTCGAAGCCGCACACGATGCTTTTGTCGAGCGCTTGATCGGCGCAGCCGGATCGCTGCCGGTGGGTCCCGCCTGGGACCCTGCTTTCATCCTTGGCCCCGTCTGCGACACCCCATCCCGGATAAGGATCTCAGGATACATCGAGGTTGCGGGACGGGAAGGGAGGGTCCTCTATTCGGGCAAGGTCCCCCCGGGCAACAATTACGTGCCGATCACCATCGTGGGCGACATCATGCCCGGGCATCGGCTCGCCGAGGAGGAGATATTCGGCCCTGTCCTCGCGGTGATGAAGGTAAAGACCTTCGATCAAGCCCTCGAGTGGGCCAATTCAACGAGGTACGCGCTCACGGGAGGCGTGTTCAGCCGCAACCCGCGCCACCTCGACGAGGCGAAGAAAAGGTTCCAGGTGGGCAACCTCTATCTCAACCGCCATATAACCGGGGCGCTCGTGGGGCGCCAGCCCTTCGGCGGCTTCAAGATGTCCGGACTCGGCACGAAGGCAGGGGGAGAGGAATACCTGCTTCATTTCATGGACCCCCGCGTGGTCACGGAAAACACCGCGCGCCGGGAGTTTTCCCCAGACCTGCTTCAATAGGACCTTAAGATCATGAATAGCGGGGATGCCGCCAGCTACTCTGTTACGGAACATCCTAAGGATCAGCCTTTGCCCGAAGCGGTCTGCCCATGACAACGACAGTGACACGCGAATACGTCTACGCATTGATGGATCTTAACGCCAAGCCGGGATGACGGTTAGTGGTAGATTTCAGTATTTTACGCCTATCCGACAGGCGGAGGATAATTATGACGCAGCCTCCCCGAGCCGGGATGACGCCATAAGGGGGTTATGCCACACCTCAATAGCGGGGATCGGTAGACAAGAGGCTGGGGGAAGATTATATTGTCAATGATGACGCATCGAGTGACCCTCATTCCCGGCGACGGTATCGGTCCCGAAGTATCGGCCGCGGCACTGCGCGTTATTGAAGCGGCCGGCGTAAAGATCGAATGGGAAAGGTTCGATGTCGGAAACCGCGCTCAGGAATTACTGGGTACTTCACTGCCTGACGATGTGGTCGAGTCCATCAAGCGAAATGGCGTTGCCCTCAAGGGGCCGGTTACCACCGAGATAGGAAAGGGTTTCACGAGCGTCAATGTGCGATTGCGCAAGGCCCTCGATCTTTACGCCAACCTGCGTCCCGTGCGAAAGCTTCCCGGGGTAGAGTCGCCGTTTGGCGACGTGGACCTGGTCGTCGTCAGGGAAAACACGGAAGACCTCTATGCAGGCATCGAACACGAGGTCGTGCCGGGAGTCATAGAATCGCTGAAGATCATCACCGAAAAAGGGAGCACCCGCATAGCGGATTTTGCCTTCAGCTACGCGCAAACCTCAGGCCGGAAAAAGGTCACCGCCATTCACAAAGCGAACATTATGAAAAGATCGGACGGATTGTTCCTGGAATGCTTCCGGCGCGTCGCAGCCGGTTATCCGGACATCGAGCACAATGAAATGATCGTGGACACCGCGTGCATGAAACTCGTCATGAACCCGTGCCAATTTGACGTACTCGTAATGGAAAACCTTTATGGTGATATCATTTCCGATCTCGCGGCCGGGCTGGTGGGTGGTCTCGGTGTCGTCCCGGGCGCCAACCTGGGTGAAAACGCGGCAATTTTCGAGGCGGTGCACGGAACTGCACCGGACATCGCCGGAAAGAACCTTGCCAACCCAACGGCAATCCTCCTGTCAGCCGTCATGATGCTGCGCCATATCGGGGAAGACCCCGTCGCTTCGCGCATCGAAGCCGCCCTCGACAAAGTCCTTGCCGGTCGGGAAAAGACCACACCCGATCTTGGAGGCAAGGCTTCCACCACCGAATTCACGGATGCGGTGATAGCCGCACTTGAGAAACCGTAAGACGTGAGGAGTTAATCCACCTGTCATCCCGGCAAGCCGGGATGACAGCAATGCTACTGTGGTGTGATGGAATAATTATTGTCCACCATGTCCCGGCATTTACCATTTACGACTTACGATCTCTCATCATATCTCACAAACAAGATTGGACAACTCCTCCGAGAATGTCGCGTAGTTGACCGAATAATCGATCGGGCATTCGATCACGGCCGGCCGATTGAGAGCGAAGACCTGGCGAAGGACTTCCGAGAGGTCGTCCCCCTTTCGAACCGTGAAACCGGCCGCGCCGAAACTCTCTGCGAACCTCGCGAAGTCCGGGTTCCCGAGATCGAGGCCGAAGTTGGTGAAACCCTTGGCCTGTTGCTCCCACTTGATGAACCCGTAAGCGTTGTCATTGAGGATGAGCACAACCACCGGAATGTTGCACCTAACCGCCGTTTCGAGTTCATGGGCGCTCATCATGAACCCTCCGTCTCCCACGACAGCCAGGACATTCCTGCGAGGGTTGAGCATCTTTGCCGTCATCGCAGACGGCAGCCCTGCGCCCATACTCGCCAGGGCATTGTCGACCAGGAATGTGTTGGGCTTATAGGTCTTGTAAAGGCGGCAGAACCAGAGCTTGTAAATGCCGTTGTCCAGCGCGACAATGTCATCCTCGGCGAGAACATTCCGGACGTGCCAGACCACCTCCCGGGGCGCGGGCGGGAATTTCCTCTCGATGGGCCCATCCAGCTTTTTATCGAGGAAGACCCGTATGGCAGGGAACACCTCATCGTTTTTTTTCGGTGTGATGTGCATTCCAAGCTGGCGAAGGGTAGTCGAGATATCGCCGATCACCTCGAGGGCCGGGTTGTAGTACCTGTCCGCCTCGGCCTCGGTGAAGTCGATGTTGAGGATCCTCTTGCTGAGGTCCTTGTTCCAAACGTATGGCGGATATTCCACAATATTGTAGCCGACCGCGATAATGAGGTCCGCCCGGTCGAGGCCACAGCTCACATAATCGCGCCGGTGTATGCCCGTACTGAAAAGACTGTATTCCGATGCATCGGAGAGCACCCCCTTGCCCATCTGGGTGTGAACCACGTGTATTCCCGTCTTTTCGACGAACGGGACCAGTTCTTCCGTGATCAGGTTCCGGTTTGCACCCCCGGAGAGTAGGATAAGCGGGTGGTGTGCGCCGTTGATCAGTCCGGCGGCGAGGGCCACGGCCTTCACGTCCGGGGCGGGCCGCCGGGAAGCGCCCGGCAATTGTAAAGCCGCGTCTGTTTCGCTCTCCGCAACGTCTTCGGGCAACTCGATATGCACCGGGCCCGGCCGTTCAGCTTGAGCCAGCTTAAAGGCATTGCGCACTACTGTAGGGACCGTGCCTGAGTCGGCGATGGAGGTGGAATACTTGGTGATCGGGGACATAAGGCTCACGACGTCGATGAGTTGAAAGCGTGCCTGCCGATTGTCGCGAAGGGCCTTCTGCCCCGTGATGGCTATGAGCGGCGCGCCAACGAGCTGTGCATGGGCAATGCCGGTGACAAGGTTCGTCGCGCCCGGGCCGAGGGTCGAAAAACAGATGCCGGCTTTCCCGGTCAGCCGCCCATACGTGGCGGCCCGGAAAGCTGCGGCCTGTTCATGGCGGGTAATATGCACCCTGATCCGGGAGGTGCGCAGTGATTCGAGGAAGGAGAGGTTCTCCTCGCCGGGCAGGCCAAAGATATGCTCCACGCCCTCTTCTTCGAGTTGTCTCACCAGCACATCGGATGTCTTCATGCCTTCGCCCTTTCACTTGATCACAACAATGCTCTTGATATTCACGAATTCTTTGAGGCCATAATGTGACAACTCCCTGCCGATGCCGGACCGCTTCACCCCGCCAAAGGGCAGCCGGGGATCCGATCTCACGAAGTCATTGATGGCAATAGCTCCTGCATCGATCTGCCCCGCGACCCGCTGGCCTCTGCTTAAGTCCCTCGTCCAGATCGATGCCCCGAGTCCGTACTCCGTCGCGTTTGCAGCCCGGACGGCCTCTTCCTCGCTGTCCACCACGATAATTGGCGCAACAGGACCGAAGACCTCCTCGTTGAGGACCTTCATAGTTTCCTTCGGGTGGAGGACCACGGCAGGGGCGAAGAAGAATCCTTTTTGAAACGAAAGGTCCCGCTGGATAATCTCCCCACCTTTTGCCCTGGCGTCCTTAAGCTGTTCCTTAAGGTTTTCCAGGACATCCTTTCGGGAAAGAGGACCAAGGTCGGTGGCTTCATCCATGGGATCGCCGATCTTCAGCGCTTCGAGGTGTTCCACGAAGAGCTTTTGGAACTCGTCGGCCACCTGCCTGAGGACGATGAAACGCTTGGCCGCTATGCAGCTCTGGCCGGTGTTTATCACCCGGGCCATAGCTCCCGTCCGTGCCGCTTTTTCGATGTCCGCGTCATCGAGGACGATGAAAGGATCGGAACCGCCCAGTTCAAGGACGGCATTCCTGATGTTTCTCCCCGCCGCCTGGGCCACCTGTGACCCGGCCCTGACGCTGCCCGTAAGGGTAACGGCGTCCACCTTATCCTCATCAAGGAGCGCGAGGGCCTCGGGAGGATCGACAAGAACCGTCCGGAGAACACCCTGAGGAAAGCCCACGGTCATGAATGCTTCCTCGATGGCAAGGGCGGTGGCCGGAACGGAGGGTGCGTGCTTCAGGACCACACAATTCCCCGCGCAGATCGCGGGTATACCAAACCGGAAGACCTGCCAGAACGGGAAGTTCCAGGGCATAATGGCCAGCACCAGGCCCAGCGGTTCGAAGGTGACATAGCTCCTGTACGCTTCGGTCTTGATCTCCTCAGGCATGAGCAAAAGCGCTGCGTTTTCCGAAAAGTGATCGCACAGCCAGGCACATTTCTCGATCTCGGCCAGGGCCTCCCGGATGGGCTTGCCCATCTCCCGGGTGATGAGTTCCGCATACTTTCGCTTCTCGTCACGGAGGTGGGCGCCCATACGCTTCACGTGCGCCGCCCGCTCCTCCACGGGTGCGTGTCGCCAAGTGTGAAACGCAGCGCGGCATGCTTCCACCGCCTCATTCAACTCGGTTTTTGTCATGAGGGGGAATTCTTCTATGATCTCCTCGGTATAGGGGTTGATCGACTGCATCTTCCCCAGGGGAGTGTTTGAACGTTGATCGATCATGTTTGTCATCCTTTCGCTGTGCCCCTCTTTTCGATAGGCTCATAGATACATCCGGTCTTGCCGCAGTAATGGCCCACATATTCCGACAAAGGCCGGTAGAGGGCGGGCTTTTCCTGTGCATCGGCAAACTTCTCCTCGATAACGTGGGCTGTCCAGCCAGCAACTCGTGCCACCGCAAAGACCGCCGTCATAAGGTCCAGGGGAATTCCCATAAACTGATACACGGAAGCGCTCCAGAAATCAACGTTGGGCCTGACCGTTTCCTTTCCTCGCTTAGCGAGCTCGGCGGTTGCAGATTGCTCTATCCGTGCCAGGAGTTGGCACCAATCATCCTGATGGAGTTTCTCCCCCAGGGCAAAGCACATATCCCGCAAAAACGGGGCACGGGGATCAAGGGTCTTATATACCGCGTGGCCGAGGCCCATGATCTTTAAGCCCGTTTCAAGCCGGTTCCTTATCCACCCGGGAATGTCCTTCTCGCCCTTAAGCTCGAGGAGCATCTTCACGACCTCAGTGTTGGCCCCGCCGTGCAGCTTCCCCGAAAGGGCTCCTACACCTGCCGCCACGCTAGCATACATGTGGGCCCCCGTGGAGGTGACCTCACGGCACGCGAAGGTGGACGCATTGAAGGAATGGTCGGCGTGGAGCAAGAGTGCGATGTCGAGGTCCCGGGCAATCCCCTCGTCAGGTTCTTTGCCGGTGAGCTGCCACAGGAAATTGGCGGCGTGGGAAAGAGCATCCTTCGACGGCAGAGGTGAAGCACCCTGGCGTATCCTCTGCCAACCGGCTACGATCACGGGAATGCGGCTGATGAGGCGGACCGCCTTGGCCATGTTTGCCTCTCGCGTTTCGTTGCCCGGTTCCGGGTCTGCCATCGCCAGGACCGGGACCGCTGCCTGGAGAACGTCCATGGGATGAGACTCTTTTGGCAACCCCTTCAGCACATCGAAAACGAACCGGGGCATGGTCCGTGCTTCGACGAGGAGTTCCGTGAATTTCCGGAGCTCTTCCCTGCCGGGGAGCTCATCGTGGTGAAGCAGGTAGGCGGTCTCTTCAAACGTCGAATCCCGGGCCAATTCTTCGATCCGGAAACCCCGGTAGATGAGAACACCGTTTTGGCCGTCGATACGACTGATCTTTGTATCGGCCACCGTGACGCCCCTCAAGCCGATGTTCTTCACCCTGACGGTCTTTCCCGTTTTCTTATCCCCTTCGGACGTCTTTACCTCGGTAGTGTCATCCATGGTCTCCCCGGTTCTGGAATTCGTTTTTCACGAAATTCAAGGTCCCTCCCGCCAGAAGGTGCTCCCGCTGGCGCTGTGAAACATCGAGGAGGGTCATGATGCTTTTTCCCGAAACTTCGACCGGGATCTCCCTGTCACCCCGTTCGATCCTTTTGCGCACATCGGGGAAGATTACCTTCGTTCCTTCCTCGAACAGAGGATAGTCTTCCGGGTCTGCCAGTGTAAGGGGCAAGATGCCGAAGTTGCAGAGGTTCGATTTGTGGATGCGGGCGAAGCTCTTCACTATTTTGGCGCACACGCCAAGGTACCGGGGGGCCAGAGCTGCATGCTCGCGGCTCGATCCCTGGCCGTAGTTCTGACCTCCCACGACAACGACAACACCCCTCGCCTGGCAGGCAGCGGCAAAATCGGGCCGGATCTGCTCGAAGACATGCTTCGAGATCTCCTGTATGTTCGAACGATAGGGAAGTACCTGGTTTCCGGCGGGCATGATCCCATCGGTGGAGATGTTATCACCGACCCGGAGAACTACTTCAGCCGCAATGGAATCGGGAAGAGGCGTAAGCTCGGGCAAGGGTTTGATGTTCGGACCCCGTATGACCACGGTATACTTCAATTCTTCGGAGGGAAATATGATGGAGCGGTCGTCGGTTAGATACCTCTCGGCATCCCGGATGCGCGGGTAGGCCATCTCTGAGGCTAAGTCGCGTGGATCAGTGATAACACCCTTCAGGGCAGAAGCTGTCGCCGTCTCCGGCGAACAGAGATAGACCTGGTCATCCCTTGTACCGGAGCGTCCGGGAAAGTTTCTCGGAAAGGTTCTCAAGCTTACCTCGCCTGTCCCGGGGGCCTGGCCCATTCCGATGCACCCGTGGCAGCCGGGCTCGTGTACCCGGGTGCCGGCCCTCAAGAATGCCAGCATCCCGCTCTCCCTGGCCACGTTTTCCAGCACCTGACGGCTGCCCGGGTTCACGTGGAAAGAAACTGTCCGATGCACATGCCTGCCCTCCAGGATCTTCGCTGAAACCATCAGGTCCCGGAAGGAGGAATTGACGCTGCTGCCCACGATCGCCTGGTCCACCTTTGTACCGGCCACTTCCCGTACGGGGACGACATTGCCGGGCGAGGAGGGCTTCGCGATGAGCGGCTCGATAGCACCGAGATCCAGGGTAAGGTCTTCGTCGTACGTTGCGCCCTCGTCGGCTGAAAGTGCACGCCATGACTCGCCACGGCCTTGCGCTTCGAGATATTCCCGCGTCCGTTCATCGGACGGGAAAATGCTGCTCGTAGCGCCCAGTTCGGTCCCCATATTGCCAATGGTCTCCCGGTCTGTCGCGGAAAGGGTCTTGACTCCCGGGCCGTAGTATTCAACGATCTTGCCCGTACAACCCTTGACGCCGAAACGACGCAGCATTTCGAGGATGACATCCTTGGCGCTCACCCAGTCGGGAAGACTTCCCAGAAGCTTCACGCCGAGCACACGGGGATTGAGAAGATAATACGGAAAGCCTGCCATGGCGAGCGCAACGTCCAGCCCGCCCGCACCGATGCCGAGCATCGAGACTCCGGCGGCTCCCGGCGTGTGGCTGTCCGCACCGAGCAAGGTCTTGCCGGGTACGCCGAAACGCTCCATATGGACCTGATGGGATACGCCGTTGCCTGCCCCGCTGAAGATGATGCCGTACCGTGCGCAGGCTGTCTGGAGGAACTTGTGATCGTCGGCATTCTTGAAGTCCGTATGCAGGATGTTGTGGTCCACGTACTGGACGCTCAGCTCCGCCCTGACCGCGGGAAGCCCCAGAGCTTCGAACTCGAGCATGGCGAGGGTGCCTGTGGCATCTTGAAGCAGGGTGTGGTCGATCTTAAGGCCGATCTCCCCGCCGGCCTTGAACTCACCCTCAACGAGGTGATCGACGAGTATTTTCTCGACAAGGTTTCGTTTCATGGTAGGTACCCTGAATACCCCTTACGTGAAGACATGGCCGTCTATATCAGATAAAGAGTTGCAGCCCGTCATGATCATCGCTTTCCTCAAGTCCTGGAAAAGGAAGTCCGCTTCAGCCACCACCCCTTCCGCTCCACCGCCAATGGCCGCGCGTATGAATTCGCGCCCGGCCATAACGAAGTCCGCTCCCAGGGCGAGCATTTTGAACGCATCGAAACCGGTACGGACGCCTCCGTCCGCAGTGACGACCACCTTTCCCTTCAGAATGGGGACCAACCGCGGCAGTACTTCGGCGACCCCCGGCATGGAATCGAGGGTGCGCCCGCCGTGGTTGGAAACACAGACCACTTTGCAGCCGGTCTCAAGTGCGGCTGCGGCGTCTTCTTCGCTCGTGATCCCCTTGAGTATAAAGGGCAGTGATGTGGATTCGACGAGTTCTTTCAGCTCGTTCAAAGACTTCCGGAACACGGGCTGCCCCTTGAGGCCCATGGCCACGGAGCCTGCGCCGTCGAGATCGACCCCCACTGCGATCGCCCCGGCTGCTTGAGCCTCCTGAATGACGCGCAACAAAACCTTTTGTTCCCGGGGCTTGAAGATCTGCACTCCCCAGCCGCCGGCTTCCCGGATTGCCTGTACTCCAGGCCGGTCTTCAAAAGTTTCGGCGGTATCTCCGACGAAAGCGATGGTTCCCGCCGACTTGCATCCCTGTATTACGGCCCGAAAAAACTCCAGCTCGCCGATCGCACCCCCCATGCTGATCTTCACCCCGCTCACGGAGGAACAAAAGATCGGGAAGCCAACCTCCTGCCCGAGAAAAGAAGTTTTCATCTGCGGCTCAGCGTGCTCACAGATCAGACGGGTTTTCAGATGAAGGCGGTCCAGCGCCTCGACGTTGGCGGTGAAAGAAGCGCCTTTCCCGGCCCCTCCCATCCCCAGCGCCTTTCCGTATTTGATGCCCTGACAGAGACGGTCCGCACGGCCATCACAGACCTTGTAAACGGCACAGGCCCCTTTCATCCGTTCTCTTGCTTTTTCCCGGGCATCAGTCAGATCCATGAGGACCTCCGAAGCTGCTCATGTGACCTTTAGCTTTCCCTATTCGAGGTGCTAAGCCGAACTTAATGCTTCGGGGTGTTGCTGTCAAATCCATCGGTCTGCCTCTCAAGGAAATATCCCACGCAGCCTGGTGGCCTCTGCGACGCGACCGATGCTGAGGATAGTTGCCGCCGTTCGCATATCTACCTTATGTCTTTCCGACAATGCCCCGGTCTCGTCGAAGGCCCTCACGAGTATTCTCCTTAACTTCTGGTAGACCTCCTCCTCGCTCCAGAGCAATTCCTGAAGATTTTGCACCCACTCGAAATAGGACACGACGATCCCGCCGGCATTCGCCAGAATGTCGGGAACAAGGTAAATGTCCTTCTGCCTGAGCACCTCGTCGGCAGCGGGGGTCGTCGGCCCGTTAGCCCCCTCGACGATCATGCGGCACCGGAGTTTGCCTGCGTTCTCCTCCGTGATCTGATTCTCTATGGCAGCCGGCACGAGAATATCGCATTCCAGTTCAAGCAGTTCCTCATTGCTTATCTCATCACCGTCGATCTCGCCTTTCGTGAAACAATTGTTGCTTACCTTGCACTGAAGGGCCTTTGCTATGTCGAGGCCCCGGGAATTATGGATCCCGCCCTTGATATCGGAGATGGCGATCACCCTGGCCCCGGCCCGGCTGAACAAACGGGCTGCCGTTCCGCCAACGTTGCCCGCACCCTGTATCGCTACCTTTGCATCCTTCATTGCCATACCCTTCAGGCGTGCCGCTCGCTCGGCGACGATCAAGAGGCCCCGGGCAGTTGCTTCCAATCTCCCCCGGGACCCACCGAGTTCCAAAGGTTTTCCTGTCACGACACCCGGCACCGGGTGGCCCTCCCTTATGCTGTACGTATCCATTACCCAGGCCATGACCCGGGGATTGGTAGCCAGGTCAGGGGCCAGTATATCCACCTCGGGACCGATAAAGGGCGCTATGTCCCAGGTGTACCGACGGGTCACCTTCTCCAACTCCCCGGACGTCATGGTGCGCGGGTCACATTTCACGCCTCCTTTTGCACCGCCGAAAGGAACGTTGACTATCGCGGCCTTGAACGTCATCCACATGGCCAGAGCCTTCATTTCATCCAGGTGTACGTCGGCATGGAACCGCAGCCCACCTTTGAACGGGCCCCGCGTGTCGTTATGCTGCACACGGTATCCCTCGAAGATCTGAACGGTCCCATCGTTCATCTTCACCGGGAAATGAATAACGATCTCACGTTTTGCATGCTTGATCTTTTCGAGAATGCCGGGCTCCACGTAAGGCAAGTATCGGGCTGCGATCTCGACCTGTTGCAGGGCCATCCGAGAGAGGTTTACCTGTCCTGGGTTCATCGCACCTGGCTTCCCTATCATGGCGTTCCGGGCGGATTGGACATCCTCCGGTAAATTCATTCATTCGCTCGCGTCTTGCGCCTGGCCATGGAGGTAATATAAGGCCGAGGGGGAGGTCCTGCAAGAATAGCAGGCCCGGTTTTGCCGTATCAGGAAAGACCGCCGACGGGAGAGGAGGCCGCTTTTTCTCTGGTATAATTATAATAATTAACAGGCTGGTAAATCATCAGTGCCTGCCCGGCATGTTCATGGAGGCAGATCATGGAATTGAGGGATGTTCATCACCTTGATACGGTTCAACTGCGAAAGGGGGACGCTCTCCTCGTAGTAGACATGCAAAACGACTTCATGCCCGGAGGCGCCCTCGCTGTTTCACAGGGGAATGCGTTCGTGGCGCAGGTCAACGAGTTGATGGCATTATTCAAAAGATTAGGTTTTCCCATTATATTCACTCAAGACTGGCATCCTCCGGACCATGAAAGTTTTGCGAGCCAGCATCCCGGAAAACATCCGTTCAACCCCTTTGAGGCGCCCGGGATCGGCCCTGTTCTATGGCCGGACCACGTGGTACAAGGCACCAGCGGCGCGGAATTCTATTCCGGCCTGGATGTCAGATTTGCCGAAGCCATCATCCGCAAGGGTTTTCACAGGCAGACTGACAGCTATTCCGGATTTTTGGAAAACAACCATGTAACGGAAACAGGCCTGGACGGTTATCTGCGCAGTCGAGACGTAAAACGATTCTTTATATGCGGTCTTGCCGCTGATTATTGCGTTTATTTCACGTCGGTGGATGGCGCCACGAAAGGATACGAGGTTTTTTACATCAGCGACCTGACAAACCCCGTCGGGTCCCCGTCCGATAGCGTCAAGAAGGCGGTCGGCGACATGCAACAGAAAGGCATTACGTTCTTGAGGTCCGGCAGCATTCTCAGATACGTGTAGTCTAAAGAACGCGTGGGGGAAAGGGGGACCATGTTTGAATTTTCGGCAACATATACCGATCATTACGAACTGACCATGGGCCAGGCCTATTTTTTGGCCGGTCAGAAAGATGTGTTGGCCGTATTCGATTACTTTTTCCGTAAAAATCCGTTTGAGGGCGGATATGCCATTTTCGCGGGTTTGCTGGACCTGCTGGCGGTTCTTGAAGCATTTCGTTTCGACAAAGAAGATCTGCGCTTTCTGAAAGAACAATCTTTTGATCCCGATTATCTGACTTATTTGGAAAATTTCAGATTTAAAGGCACGGTCTATTCTCCTCCGGAAGGGGACCTGGTATTTCCGACGCGTCCGGTCCTTAGAGTCGAGGGGAATTTGATCGAAACCCAGTTGATCGAAACGGTGCTCCTCAACATTCTCAATTTTCAGTCGCTTATAGCGACCAAGGCCAGCCGTATGCGCCTTGTGGCTAAAGACCACATGCTTATTGATTTCGGGTTGCGCCGCGCGCAGGGACCGGGGGGATACTACGCCAGCCGCGCCGCCGTCATCGGAGGATTCGATGCGACCAGCAATGCGCGAGCGGCAAGAGATTATAACCTACAGCCGTCCGGCACCATGGCGCACTCCTATATCGAAAGCTACGAAAGTGAAATCGATGCCTTCCGGAGCTTTGCCGCCGCCCGCCCCAATGATTGCGTTTTGCTCGTGGATACTTACAATACCTTGTATAGCGGCGTGCCCAACGCCATCATTGTCGCAAAAGAAATGGAGCGAAAAGGACAACGGCTGAAGGGCATCCGCCTGGATAGCGGAGACCTATCCTACCTCGCCCAAAAATGCCGCGCAATGCTCGATGAAGCCGGTCTCAGCTATGTCAGGATCGCAGCGTCCAATCAGCTCGATGAGTATGTCATCCGAAGCTTGATGGACCAGGGGGCCCCCATCGATGCGTTCGGCGTGGGCACGAGTGTCGTCACCGGACAGCCGGATGCCGCGCTCGACGGTGTATACAAATTGGCAAAAGCGGGGGGCCATCCGGTTATCAAACTTTCGGAAAACATCTCCAAGATCACCCTGCCTGATAAAAAACAGGTATGGCGTGCCATAGATAACGAGGGGCTATTTCTCGGTGCAGACGTGGTGGGACTCGAAGACGAAACGGGCCCTGTCGAAATGCACCACCCATTCTTTCCCCATCAGTCCTGTGTCATAAAAACCAAAGAGACCGAACCGCTGCTTCATCCCGTGATGGTTCGGGGAAAGATCGTGTATGACCCGCCTTCACTGCCCCAAACCGCACAGTACGCCCGGGAGCGCCTGAAGATGCTTCCTGCGGCCTACAAGCGTTTCGAAAACCCTCACATTTATAAAGTGGGTATCAGCAGCATGCTGAAGACCTTAAGAGACCGTTTGATCGACCAACACAAGAAGTATCCAACACAATTATATTAAGTGCTCCGTCGCGTGCCAGCACCGTCCCCACCGGGAAGTTCACGAGAGAGGTAGCACAAGCCACGGTCAAGCTTTGCCCGACGGGAACCTGGCCGGTGAGGTACCCGCCGGGGATCCGGGCTTGTTGTCAGGCCCCAGATTATGCGCGGCCGTCCTGCTTCAACTGCAGGGTTATCCTTGTTATGCCGCCGGGGAGCATATTGGTAGTGTATCCGAGCTTTTTACAGAGCCCGAGCATTTTCTCGTTGTCCATAAGGACCTGGCCATGTATTTCCTTCAACCCTTTCCACTTCGCTATCCTGGCGACCACCTCCATAAGCTTCTGCCCGAGACCTCTCCTCTGAAATCTGTCGTGGACAAGGGCTGCAATTTCACCGGAATCGAAATCAGGGTCCAGGATCAGTCTGACAACACCGATGATCTTTCTCTGTCCATCCTCATTGATTTCGGCGACCATGGCGATGTGTCTGTCATAATCTATGTTACAAAACATGACGAGCCAGTCGTGGGATATGTTCCGAAAAGATGAAAAGAACCTTGTTCGGCGGGACTCGTCGGATAGGGTCGCCAGAAACTCACGCTCTAACGGCTCATCCTCGGGCATGATAGGTCGGATCACCACCCTCGTTCCATCTGGTAATTCCGATGTCGTTACGAATCGTATCGGGTACGGGGCGATCACAAGATGGGGATAGGGTTGGACAGGCTCAAGGCAGTCCTTGTCAAGGATAATACGTGCATCGATGGCACAGGCCTTGCCCAGCGATATTGCCAGGGGGTTAATGTCAATTTCTGCTATTTCCGGGAAACCGGTGATGAGATAGGAGAAGAGAACTAGGATTGTCTCCAGTTCATCAAGGTTTGCAGGCGTCTTGCCCCGCCACCCCTTAATAAGCTTGTAAGCCCTGGTCTCTTCCATCAGTCTTCTTGCCAGCGACCGGTTGAGGGGCGGGAAACCGATTGAAAAATCTTTGATAAGCTCCGCAGTAATGCCTCCCATCCCGAAGAGAATAACCGAGCCAAAATCCTTATCCTTTTTCGAACCGAGAATTACTTCATAATCGATGTCCTCGACCATCTTTTGAACGGCGATGCCTTCTATCACTGCCTCCGGGGCACGTGCTCTCACTGTAGTCATCATGTGCTCGTAAGCCTGCCTCAACTGTTCGTCCGAATTAATCCCCACCGTAACGCCGCCGACATCGGTCTTGTGGGTGATATCCGGTGAGACAATTTTGATGACCACAGGATATCCGATCTTCCGGGCAGCGATGAGCGCCCCTTCTGTGTCATGGGTGATCGAGGGTATCGTTGTCGGGATCCAGTAGGCTGCGAGGAATGCTTTTGATTCGTCCTCGTTGAGAATGGTCCTGCCCTCTTCGATGGCCTTTTTGATGATGTCTTTAAGGTGTTTATTTTCCCTCATCATCTTCTTGAAGAAATCCGTGATGTCCATTTGAAGCGTTTCCCGGACCGGTAATTCTGCCGGGGTCTCGTAGAGCAGTTCGAGATTTCTTTGATACCAGTGCATATTGACATATGCCTTGACTGCCTCTTCCGGGGTTTCATAACCCGGGACACTATTTTCTGCAAATGTCTTAAGTGCAGCACGTATCTTCTGCCCTCCAATCCAGGAAGCAATGACCGGTTTCCCGGTATTTTTTGCACTCTCGATGACGGCTTGCGCCACTTTATCAGATGGTGCGAGATCCGTAGGTACGTAGATCACGAGGACACCGTCTACTTCGGAATCTTCAAGGCAAATCTTCATCGCCTTTCCATATCGACCGGGATCTGCGTCACCCAGCACATCGACGGGGTTACCTTTGCTCCAGAAGGGCGGCAACTCCTGATCCAGCCGCTCAATAGTTGTGTTGGAAAGCCTGGCAAGTTTTCCCCCGTTATCGAGAAGGGCGTCTGTGGCCATAACGCCCGGCCCGCCGGCCGCCGTCACGATCGCAAGCTTCGGTCCCCTGGGAAGTTTCCGGGAATCGAGAATTACAGCGACGTTGAAGAGGTCCGCGATCTCTTTCACCCGCACCACGCCTACCCTTTCGAAAGCCGCCTCATAGATCACATCATCCCCGGCCATAGAGCCTGTATGCGAGCGGGCTGCCTTTGCGCTCTCGGTAAATCTTCCAGGCTTGATGATTATGATGGGTTTGCGCATGGAGAACGCCCGGGCAGCGCTCATAAACTTTTTTGCGTTGCCGACCCCTTCCATGTAGATCAAGATGCTTCGCGTATCGCTGTCATCTCCGAGGAAGTCTATGAGATCACCAAAGTCTACATCCATCATAGCGCCGATAGAGGCGAACATGCTGAAGCCGACATGTTCATCGACAGCCCAGTCGAGGATGGCGCTACCCAGGGCGCCGCTCTGGGATATGAAGGCAATATGCCCGGAAGGTGGACTGGTCCTCATGAATGTAGCGTTCAACCCTGCATTGGGTCTCACAAAACCCAGGCAGTTCGGCCCGAGGATGCGCATGCCGTATTGCTTCCTCAAGGCTGCCACCTGTTCCTCCAGCAGTCTTCCTTCCTCCCCTGTTTCCTTGAACCCGGCAGAGAAAATCACAGCCCCGCCGATACCTGCCTTGCCGCATGCTTCGACGAGACCCGGGACTTCACGGGCCGGAGTTGCGATAACGGCGCAATCAACCCGCCCGCTGATACTTGCAACGTCCCTGAAACATTCGAGGCCAAGGACCGACTTCCTGTTGGGATTCACCGGGAATATCTTTCTGTCTTTTGCCTGGAGGAGGTTGGTAAGGGCGATCCTGCCCACCGATCCCCCCCTGTCGCTTGCACCGATGAGGGCTATGTTCTTGGGATTAAATAGGTTGTTTAGGTTTCCCATTTGATACCTCCATTGAAGATTGTAGTTCGGGATCGCTTCATGTCATCAAGGTTATGGTTTTGCGGAAGCGGGCCAGAGCAACAAGGAAAAACACCGTACCGATCACGAGAAGGGCGAGGAACTGTGGCCACACCACGTCCAGGCCGGCGCCCCGATAGAGAATGGCCTGGGCCGCGGACACGAAGTGGGTTGTCGGTGCAACCAGCATCACATTTTGGGCAAAGGCCGGCATACTCTCCCGCGGCGTTACACCGCCCGACAGCAGCTGCAACGGGAGGAGGGTCAGCAGCATCAGCAGACCGAATTGCGGCATGGAGCGAGCCAGGGTCGCCATGAAGATGCCCATGGATGTGGTAGCAAACAGGTGGAGCGCACCACATAACAGGAAGAGCATTATGGAACCTTCGATGGGCACACGGAGCGCGCCCTGAACGACAAGGGCCAGCGAAAAGGCCGTTGCCGCGAGAACCACGAACCCCATGGACCAGACCTTGGCGAGCATGATCTCGCCCGGAGTCACCGGCATAACGAGCAGGTGTTCCACCGTACCGTGCTCCCGTTCGCGGATAAGCGCTGCGCCTGCGAGGATGATAGACAGCATGGTGACTTGGTTAATGATCTCCATAATCGAGCCGAACCAGGCACGATTAAGGCTCGGATTGAAGCGTGCCCGCAGGTCAAGATCAACCGGCGGCCTGGCCGCGCTACGGTAACGCTGGACAAACTCGGTGACCTGACCGAGGGTGATTTGCTGGATATAGCTGCTACCGGTAAAAGCCTGGCTCATGCGGGTAGCGTCGACATTGAGCTGTATCACAGGGCTGCGCCCGGTCAGTACGTCCCGTTGGAAGTTCGGCGGGATATCGAGGCCGAAGGTAAAGAGGCCCTCATTCATCCCCGGATCGACCTCAGGCAACGACACTATGGCCGGCGCCATAAAGTGAGGCGGGTAAAAGGCAGAGACGATGCGCTCCGACAGGGGGGACCGGTCCTCATCCACAATCGCGATCGTGGCCTTGTGCAGTGAATCCGGCATGGCAGTGGCGGCGATATAGACCGCCGCCGTGAAGCTATAGGCGATGAGCACCAGCATCATGGGATCGCGTATAAGGCTCCACAATTCCTTCACACCCAGGCGATAGATGGTAGATGCGCGGCACATGGTCAGGTATCCTGTTTCTTCAGTAAAGTTATGGATAGCACGATGATGACCGGCACCGCGAGCATCATGGGGCCAAAGGAGGTGTGCAGGTCGGATAATGTCAGGGCCTTACTGAACACACCACGGCTGATGGTGAGGAAGTAGCCGGCCGGATAGATCCGACCGATGAGCTTCCCGGCCCCCTCGAGGGAGGACACCGGATTCAGCAGGCCCGCAAACTGGATCGCCGGAAGCAGGGTGCCGATCATGGAAACGAACATGGCAGCAATCTGGCTGCGGGTGAAGGTGGAGGCAAAGAGACCGAAACCTGTTGAGAAGAGGATGAAGATGAATGCAGCCAGCGTCAGGGTGGGGAAACTGCCCTTTAATGGCACGCCGAAGACGGTAATGGCCAGGACGGTCATGAGCAGGAAATTCACCATTGTCAGAAGGACATAAGGCAGTTGTTTGCCAAAGAGGAACTCGCTTCGGGTAACCGGGGTAACGTAGAGGTTGACGATGGAGCCCAGTTCCTTCTCCCGCACCACCGACAATGCCGTCAGCATGGCCGGAATCATGAGAAGCAGGATCGGGATCACCGCCGGTACCATGGCCGGCAGGCTTTTTACGTCCGGGTTGTACCGAAAGCGTGTCTCTATCTTGGCGGCCGATGAGACGTCCTGACCAAGCTGGTGCTTCGCCACATCAACGAGCCAGCCCTGGTGCATCCCCAGCACATAAGCTTGCACGGTTTCAGCCCGGGATGGCATGGCGCCGTCGATCCACGCACCGATCTGGACCGGCGCTCCACGCTTCACATCGCGTGCAAAGTTGGGAGGTATCTCGATGGCGAGAGACAATTCGCCGTTCCGCATGCGCCGGTCAAGATCATTATAGTCCCTGATTGGCGGGTGCTCGATAAAATAGCGCGACCCGGAAAGGTTCAGCGCATAATTTTGACTCAGTGTGGTCTGATCGCGATCAAGCACGGCAAAACTGAGATTTTCCACGTCGAGGCTGATGCCGTAGCCTATGATGAACATCAGAAATATGCTCCCGAGGAGAGCCAGGCTCCCCCGTACCGGGTCACGCCGCAGTTCCAGCGCCTCCCGGCGGGTATAACTCAACATGCGGGCTACGCTGAAACTGGGACGCTGCCATTTGCCTGACACTTTTAGGCCCGCACGTGCAGTCTTGTCGGGAGTGGTAACCATAGCGCCTGCTGGCGCTTTCGGTTCCGTGCCCTGGGCCCCGGCGTCTTCCAGGTAAGCAATGAAGGCCAGTTCCAGCGTTGCGACCCCGCGCTTCTTCACCAGTTCCGCCGGGGCGCCACTGACCAGCACTTTTCCCGCGTGCATCAGTGAGATGCGGTCGCAGCGCTCGGCCTCGTTCATGAAGTGGGTTGAGATGAAGATCGTGACCTGATCCTTCCGTGCCAGGTCGATCATCAACTGCCAGAAGTTGTCGCGGGCAATCGGGTCTACCCCCGAGGTCGGTTCATCGAGGATCAGGAGCTCCGGCTCATGGACCATTGCGACGGCCAGGGACAGGCGCTGGCGGACACCCAGGGGCAGGCTGTCCGGCAAAGCATCGAGTACATTCCCCAAGCCGAAACGGGACACCATTACCTGGACCCGTATAGGAATGTCCTGTTCAGGCACATTGAAGAGGCGTGCGTGGAGCACCAGGTTTTGATGTACGGTGAGCTCCGAGTACAGCGAAAAGGCCTGCGACATGTATCCTACCCGCCGGCGGGTGGTAATGTCGCGTGGATCCACCTCGTGGCCAAAAAGCCAGGCCTGGCCCTCACTCGCGGGCAGAAGACCGGTGAGCATCTTCATGGTGGTGGTCTTACCGCAGCCGTTGGACCCGAGGAAACCGAAGATCTCGCCGCGACGGATGCGGAAGCTCACGTGATCCACTGCAGTGAAGTCGCCGAAGCGCATGGTCAGGCCCCGGGCCTCGATTGCCATCTCTACGTCCTCGCCAATGGTGAGAGGCGGAACCACCACGGCCCGGTGGCCGCGCTTCTTCTCTTCGGGCAGCAGCTCGATGAACGCTGCCTCCAGCGAATCGGCGCCGGTCCGCTCGCACAACTCGTGGGGTGTGCCGGTAGCAAGAATTCGGCCCCCGTCCATGGCCACGAGCCAGTCGAACCGTTCGGCTTCGTCCATGTAGGCCGTAGCCACGATCACGCTCATACCGGGGCGGCCGGTGCGAATATGGTCGATCAGATCCCAGAACTGGCTCCGCGCCAAGGGATCGACGCCCGTGGTGGGCTCGTCAAGAATGAGCAGGTCCGGATCATGGATCAAGGCACAGCACAGACCGAGCTTCTGTTTCATGCCGCCGGACAGCTTGCCGGCGGGCCGGTTAAGAAAGGGATTGAGGCCCGTGGCAGCGGTCAACTCGTCAATGCGGCGCCGGCGCTCCGACGCTCCATGACCGAAGAGGCGGCCGAAAAACTGCAAGTTTTCCTCAACCGAAAGGGTAGGATATAGATTCTTGCCAAGCCCCTGGGGCATGTAAGCGATGTTGGGACAGACTTCGTTGCGGTGGCCAGCGCTCGCCATGTCGCCCTCCAGGGCCTCCACACGGCCTGTCTGCACCGCACGGGCCCCTGCCACCAGTGACATGAGGCTCGACTTGCCGACGCCATCCGGGCCGATGAGGCCGACCATGCAGGCGGTCGGGACTTCGAGACTCACGCCATCGAGGGCCACCGTCTTTCCATAGCGCAGATCGACTTCTTGCAGCCGGACTACAGGTCGCACCACAGGTGGTCCGGAACCGGCTGCGTGGACACGGCCGCTCATTCCAATAGCCCCGTCTGCAGGCGGGCCGGCCACGGCGCCTTGGGATCGAGCCGTATATAGGCCATACCCGGTAACCCGGTCTTGACGTAGGTAATGTGCTTTCTCAGGAGTTCCGCCGGGATCTGGGCCCGAATGCGAAACATCAGCTTCTCACGCTCGCTGGCCGTCTCCACGCTCTTCGGAGTGAATTGGGCCACATCGGCAACAAAGGACACCCTGGCCGGAATCACGTACTGGGGGGCTGCGTCCAGTACCAGCCGCACCTCGGTGCCCATGGCTACCCGTCCTGCTGCAGCCGTGGGCAGAAAGAAGGTCATATACACATCGCTCAGGTCGACCAGGTTCAACACCCGGCCGCCGGCGCCAAGTACTTCACCCGGCTGCGCCACGCGGTACTGGACCCGCCCTAAGCGGGGAGACTTGAGGGCGCTATCCTTGATATCAGCCTGGATGCGTTCGACGGTAGCTCTGGCTGCCTCGACAGCTGACTGCGAGCCAAGAATCTGGGTACGGGCCGTGGCGACCGTCGCCTCTGCTGCCGAGAGTTGGGCACGGGCGGCGCTCAGGGCGGCATCGGCACTCCGGACCCTTGCAGCATCATCGTCGGCCTCCTGCTGCGAAGTCGCACCCTCTGCAGCCAGGGTTGATGACCGGATGGCACGCTTTCGGGCAACGTCGAGCTCGGCCTCCCGCTGGCCTACCACGGCCTTTGCTGCCGTTTTTTCACTCTCACGCTGCGCCAATTGGCTTCGTGACGTCTCGATCCCGGTTTGCGCCTGTCTCATTTGCGCCTCTGCCTGTCGGAGCTGAGCGTCGAGAACTTCGGTATCCATCACCGCCACGACCTGACCGGCTGCGACCAAATCCCCCTCCCGCACGAGAATATCCTTCAAACGACCGGCTGTCTTGGTGGCAATATCTATTTCCACCGCTTCTATGCGGCCGTTGCCACTGGCGAGACCTTTATTTTGAGCAACTCCGAAAAATTTTTTCCAGGCAGTTGCCCCCAGAAAACCGATAACCAGTATCCCTATGACAATGATCGCCCACTTCTTCTGTCGTTGAGTCATGGCCCTCCTTCCTGGTTAACACGGCCTCGTACCATTTTGGTCACTGCGCCTCATGATATATTCCTCCCCCCAGGGCCGCGTAGAGATTCACGCTGCTTGACAACAGCGCCCGTCGTGTTTGCACCAGCGCCTGTTCCGCTACAAAACGGTCCCGCTCAGCATCGAGCACCTCGAGATACGGCGCCGCACCGCTCTGGTAACGCAGCCTGGCCAGCCTGGACCGTTCTGTTTGGGCTGCCAGGGCCGCCCGTAGGTCCACGACTTGTTCAGCGAGCCAGCGACGGCCGGCCAGGGCGTCGGCTACCTCCCGGAAAGCCGTCTGAATCGTTCGCTCATAGTCGGCGACGGCCTGATTGCGAAGGGCCTCCGCCGCATCCAGATTGGCGATATTGCGGCCGCCTTCAAAAATCGGCAGGGTCACGCTCGGAATAAAGTTCCAGGCATTACTGCCCGTGCCAAAAAGGCCGCTCAGTTCGGCGCTGGCAGTGCCATAGGCGCCGGTTAGCGCAATGCGCGGGAAAAAGGCTGCCCTCGCGGCGCCGATATTGGCATTGGCCGCCTTCAGCCGGTGCTCTGCGGCAAGTACATCGGGTCGGTTCACCAGCAAATCCGAGGGCAGTCCAACGGGGATTTCTCCCACAAAGCCAGGTTCGATACGGGACAGAGGCTGGTCCTCCGAATCAACGATATGCACGCCCACGAGAAGGGACAGGGCGTTGCGGTTTTGATCCCGCTGCCGCAGCAATGCACTAAGATCTGCCCGGGCCTGATGCAGCAGTGTTTCAGCCTGGACTGCATCCAGCTTCGATGCAGACCCTACCTCGTACCGTCTCCTTGCAATGCGATATGATTCCTCCCGGATACCGATCGTGTACCGTGCAATACCCAGCCTCTCATCCAGCTCCCGTTCAAGAAGGTACGTATTGGCAACCTGTGCTATGAGGCTGATCGATACTGCCCGCCGCGCTTGTTCGGAAGCAAGAAAGGATTCCAGGGCCGCCGCCGTAAGACTCCGAACCCTTCCCCAGAAATCAAGTTCCCAGGCGCTGAGGCCCAGGTCGGCCTGGTATTGGCTTGAAGTCATAGCGCTCCCGGTTACGGACAAATCGCCGGGTACTCGGGACCGGACACCCACGCCCTCGGCGCTGATGTTGGGTACCAGATTAGCGCGCTGGATGCGATAAAGGGCACGGGCTTCTTCCACCCGCTGTATCGCTATCAGTAAATCCCGATTGTTCTCAAGGGCCTGGAGGATCAATTCCTTGAGCCGGGTATCGGCGAAAAACTCGCGCCAGCCAAGCTGCTCGGCACCGGGGCTGGCTTCCGTCACCACATCGTCGACACCTGGATACACTGTTGCTGTCGGTAGGGGAGGCTGTCTGTAGACCGGGGCAAGCGAACATCCCAACAGTGAGATGATCATTCCTCCGAGCATGATCGTTCTCAGGTTCATGCCTTGCTCCTTATCAAATAAACATGCTTCTTTTCCGAACTACTATGTAAAAAATTGTCACGATAACTGTAACATGAAAGCTGTCAAAATACCAAGCCGAGTTGATGCGGGCAGATCCCTGTCCGCCTTATTCGTAGCGCCGATAGAAGCGAACATGCTGAAGCCGACATGCTCATCGACGGCCCGGTCAAGGATGGTGCTGCCCGAACCGCCGCTCCGGGATATGAAAGCAATATGGCCATTCTGGAAGTTCAGTTGAATAGAAGGGATTTCTCATGGCCGATTTCCTTCCTGTTGCATCACGTTACCGAAGTACAGTAACTCATATTCAATATGCAAGGACATCTCATCCCGTAGCGCCTCTTACAGGTCCAGATTGAATTTCCTGTCGGCCTCCCCGCGCTCCAGGAAAAATCGGTACTGTCAACCCAATTGTGTAAATTTCCTGTAGAGGGGCAAATTCGGACATACCTTCCCTATTTTCGTTGTCCTCCAGTTCATCTCCATCTTCAGTGATATGAACGCCAGGAGAAGATAGCAGGCGTTCTCTTCCGGCAACGATCTCCATCGGCTTCGTTCTTCTCTTGAACTCCTTGTTCAGCCTCTCTATGACATTGCTTGTCCTCAGCGATATCCATTCCTCCTCGGGAAACGAGAAGAAGGTAAGGCAGGCATCGAGTGAGTTTGACAGACATTTGACGGCAGAGGGTAAATCTTTCTCCCGCTTCGCGGCAAAGGCCAGGGCGAGCTCATCGGCCTTCTTCCTCGAAGAGGCATAGAAGATGGAACGCAGATCATCGGCCACGCCCTTCTTTATGGAGCAATCATTGACAATGGCTTTCGATAAAAGTTAATTTATTTCGTTATATATTTCGAATCATAACACATTGTGCGTGCTCCTCTGGGGGTGACCATTGAAGTTGTCTCGTTTTCTGACGTTATTTTGTGTCTCAATCATCATCTTTTTTGCAATTGTCCCGGCATCGTTCGGAAAAGAGCTGTTTATATTTGCGGGAGCAGCAAGCAAGCCCCCGACCGAGGAAGCCGCTATCGCTTTCGAGAAGAAAACGGGGGTCAAGATCAACCTCACTTTCGGCGGCTCCGGCTTTGTTCTTTCTCAGATGATGCTCGGGAAGATGGGGGACATCTATTTCCCCGGTTCATCCGATTTCATGGAGATCGCCAAGCAGAAAGGCCTCGTCTTCTCCGAATCAGAAAGGAACGTCGTTTACCTGGTCCCGGCCATTAACGTCCAGAAGGGAAATCCGAAACGGATAAGGTCTTTGAGGGATCTTGCAAAACCGGGTCTCCGGGTGGTCATCGCCAACCCCGAATCGGTTTGCGTGGGTCTCTACGCGGTAGAGATCTTTGAAAAGAACTTGAAAGCCACCCATATAGCCGCTTTACGGAAAAATCTCGTCAACTACACGGAAAGCTGCGAAAAGACAGCGACGGCTATCTCAATGAAAGCAGCGGACGCCGTCATCGGGTGGAGCGTCTTTCAATACTGGGACCCCGAACGCATAGAAACCATACCCCTAAAAAAGGAGGAGGTCGTCCGCATCGGTTACATCCCCATCGCCATCTCTAAGTTCACGAAGGACCGCGCCCTTGCCCAGAAATTTATTGATTACATCATGTCTGATGAGGGACGATCGATATTCCGGAAGCACCACTATTTCATGACGCCCGACGAGGCATCCGCCTGGGTGGGTCAGAAGAAGGGCGTCGGCGGCGAATATAAAGTACCGGCGTGGTGGACTGTCAAGTGACCTTCAAGCGCCTTGCCATTGCTTTCAGCATAGCCGTGTTTCTCCTGTATGCGGGACTCATCCTCTCCATATTCTACTTCTGCAAGGGGAATCTCTTTCTCGCGACACTCCTCTCCGCGAGGACACTCTTTTCGATCAAACTGAGCCTCTTCACGGCAACGGTCGTGACTGTCATGTCGGTCTTCTTCGCCATCCCCTCGGCCTACGCCCTGTCGAGGTACAAGTTCTTCGGCCGGCAGATCATAGATACGACCCTTGAGCTTCCCATGATCGTCTCCCCGGTCGCCCTCGGCGCCCTTATCTTGATCTTCTTCAACACTCCCGTTGGGGGTCTTTTTCAGGAAGGTGGTGTGCGCATCGTCTTCACGGTCTATGGCATCCTCCTCGCCCAGTTTGTAACGACTGTCGGGATAGCGACGCGCCTCATCAAGGCGGCCATGGATGAGATACCTCAACAGTACGAGCAGGTAGCGAAAACGCTTGGCGCTTCTCCTCTGAAAGCCTTTTTCACCGTCGTTCTTCCGCTGAGTAAACGGGGGATCATTGCATCCGGCGTCCTCACATGGGCAAAAGCCCTCGGCGAGTTCGGGGCAACCATCACGGTTGCGGGATCAATGGCACTAAAGACCGAAACGCTCCCCATAGCAATATTTATGAGGCTGGCCAATGCTGATATAGAGGGGACGGCCGTTCTGGTTCTGATCATCATTGGCCTTGGCCTGGGAACCTTATATGGCGTCAAGTTCTTTGCTGGCAAGAGAACATATGTATGAAATCACAGGAATGAGCATCCCATGCCACTGATAGAGCTCAAGGACATATCCAAATACGTGCTGCACGATATAAACCTGACGGTGCAGGACAATGAGATCCTCGTTCTCGTGGGGCCGAATGGTGCAGGTAAATCAACGATTCTCAATGTCATAGCAGGATTAATAGATTACGAGGGCAGCGTTCACTTCGACGGTAAGGATATGAACGGCATACCCACCCATAAGCGAGGGGTAGGCTATTTGTTTCAAGACCTCGCATTATTTCCTCATCTTACCGTAGCCGAGAACATCGCCTATGGTCTGAAGGTCCAGGGATATGACAACAGTGTTATAAAAACCCGGGTCGATGAACTTGTGGGTGCGCTGCATATAGGCAAACTGAGAGACAGGTACCCGATAAACTTAAGCGGAGGCGAGAAACAAAGGACGGCCCTCGCTCGGGCAATTGCCCCTTTTCAGAAGATCCTGCTTCTTGATGAACCCACAGCCAGCCTCGATGCCCAGACCGCAAAATACTTACGGGCGGAGTTGTGCAGCCTGCTGAGAAAATTCAATATGACCGCCATTTTTGTCATGCACGACCTGCTTGGGGCGGAAGAAATTGCGGACAGGATCGCAATCATCCACAAAGGTCGGATCGAACAGGTCGCATCGCCCAAGGAGATTCTCTTCGAGCCTAAAACAAACACCGTTTATGAATTCATAGGTATGCCCAACATCCTCAACTGCGACCAGTGCCGCGTTCTCTCTTCGGGGCTCATTGAAGTCCAATCGGGGGATATGCGTATGATTCTTCCCTACGAAGGTGACACAATAAGCAAGATCGCCATCTCACCCCACGACATTTATCTTTCCGACACGAAACCACCTGGCCCTGCACTTAACAGGTACTCAGGCATTGTCAGCGATATTATACCCATGCGCTCAATTGTAAGGATCAGAGTTAATGTTGGAGGAAACAGCCTGATGGTCGAAATGTCGAGAGAGTCATTTGGCGAGATGGACCTTGAAATCGGGAAGGAGGTCTTCATCATCGTGAAGCTGAGACGGCTGAGATACTTTCAGATATGACGATCCTCCTTCAATCCGAAATTGCGCCATTGAGAACGCTCGAGTGATTCGAAACGGAGGATTGCTTATATCGTGGAGCTGATTGCTCTTGGCATTATCTTTTTTGTGACTAGCATGATCAGCGTAGCGACCGGAAGCACTTCGCTTATTACGGTACCCGCCATGCTTCAGTTCGGCATTGAACCACGATCGGCTATCGCCACAAACATGTTTGCCCTGACTTTAATGAGCTTCGGAGGCACCCTCTCCTTTCGCGGCACGGATTCGATCGATAAGAGCCGCCTGCTGTTTCTCGCCCTGCTTACCCTGGCCGGTTCCATCCTGGGGGCACTGCTTCTTATCGCTGTTCCCTCACGGAACGTACCGGTGATTATTTCGATATTCATGATAGCGGCGGTTTTGTTTTCCATTCCCAGGCGGACCACGTCAGATACCCTGTCAAAGCACTCCCGGGTCACTGAGGTCGCCGGTTATGTGGCAACCTTTGTCTTGGGCGCATACGGTGGTTTTTTCAGCGGTGGTTACGTAACTATGCTCACTGCCGCCTTTGTTGCTCTCTTTGGAATGACCTTCTTGCAGGCCGTCGCGACAACCAAACTCGTTAATGTCTTTTCATCCTCGGTGGCAACGATTATCTTCATGTGGCGAGGCCTGGTTGACTACCGCCTCGGCATTTTGCTTGGTGTTATTATGTTTCTCGGGGCATACCTTGGTGGAAGACTCAGCATTAAAATAGGCGATCTCTGGCTAAGGCGCATTTTCTTCGCGGCTGTCATCGCTCTTGCCCTCAAAATATTGCTCTTCGATTTCTTGGGCCAAAACTGAATCTTGAAACCTAACCGTTAAGAAAGCGATTACTAGGGTGCGGGGCTCAAACTCAGCAATTTCAAGAAAGCGGGCCCGCGAGACGAATTCATCCCGCCCTACCCTCCTGCGGCCCGGCACATACGCGGATAAAGGAAACCTTGGGAAGTTATACCCTGGGAGGAAGGCCACCAGGGAGGCGCCAAGTTGCAGGCCCCCGGTCACGCATTTCTTTTTAGTTAAAATATCTCCGTCGACGCCATCCTGACGTGTTCCGCCGAGACAACCGTGCATTTCTCCCGGGCGGCGGCTACAAGCGAACCCTTCGCAAGGAGGTTCGCTCTCCGTAAGAGCCCTCCCGATCCCTGGTGTATGGCGAGGACTGCCTCGTCGGAGAAGAGCTGTTCCTTTATCCC
>DHQV01000077.1:1670-4301 GCA_002408185.1 Deltaproteobacteria bacterium UBA5329 | reverse complement strand
GATGATGTGGCACTCAACGCCTAACCCTAACTGCTCACTCCTTACTTTTTCACATTGCGTTGAGGTGTACGGCAGCGTAATGTGCGGCGCCCCACAGGCCGCTATCCTCGTTTAACATCAGCGTTATGGGAATATTCTTGAGAACCGGGCCGAAATGTGGCGAATCGTTGAATTCCCTTATGAAATGCTCGTTGGCGACCAAAAAGGGGTTTCTCATTGCAACCCCCCCGGTGATGAAGAGGCCTCCGACAGCGAGCACGGTAAGCGCGTAATTGCGTGCTGCCCGGGCGTAAAACCTGGCGAAAAGAACCGTCGTTTGCGACTTGGGGCCGATCTCAGCCACGACCTCGGCCGGAGTGAGAACACGTCCTGTCAAAAAAGAATGCAGATGGGCGAGGCCGGGCCCGCTCACGACGATATCCCCGAAGGGATACTCCGCTTGAGTTCTGTCGAGCAGATAATCGCGATAATCGGTTTCCGTTCTTCCGTAAAACGGAAATGCAGCATGGCCCGCTTCGGAAGGCAGAGGCAAGAATATTCCCAGTTCCGTAACGGCAAGGGCACAGTGCCCGAGACCGGTGCCTGCCCCGATTATGGCGATATTGGCGCCATCCTCCGCCATTCCTGCGCGGATGGTCCGAGTTTCCAGGTCTTCCTTGATGAGGCATGCGAAAGCCTGCGCAACGAAGTCGTTTATCAGCAAAACGCTTGTGCCCGGCAATCGGTCCCGAAGACCGGAAACGTCGACAGCCCACGGAACGTTTGCCAGTTTTGCGTATGTTTTTTCTTTGACAGGTCCGGGTACGGCAAGGACTATGGCATCCCACGGATTATCTTTGGTGATTGGGCGCCTCTGTCGTGCCTGCTCTATCAGTTCCTCGAGCGACGATGCGCTGCGTGTTTTGAGCCAAAAGCCGTCGACGTACGACAATTCCCCCGCATGGGTTACCTTGAAATGGGCGAAACGGCTGTTTGTTCCGCCTATATCGACAGCAATTATTTCTTTCATGCTCCTCTTCCCTCGCTTTCCTTATCGATCCGTGCAATTATACGTAATATGATCGTGAACAAAGGACGCAAACGGGCGAATTGCTACCGGCAGGCAAATTAATGAGGCCACTTCCCTTCATAATACCTCGTCACCGGGGATTATCAGGTGCAGCGAGGCGTGCCTTCCCCGACCCAACAATGCAGGCAGAGCTTTTCGCGGGGCAGGCCGATTGCCGCTATCATATTCTCCATTTTTTGAAATTTCAGCGTCGTTACGTTGATTTCCCGGGCGATCCAATCGACCATGGCTTTGTATTTTTCGGACGTCTCGTCGAGATATTCGGTGATATTGTCAACGTGTCGTCCCTCGATCGCGTTGATCGCGTTACGGGCCACCAACTCATCGATCGATCGGGTCGAAAGGGCAAATTTGCAGTGGAACATGAGAGGAGGACACGCCGGACGTACATGGATCTCCCTGGCTCCTGATTCCCATAATTTTACCAGTGTGAAATTTTTGAGCTGGGTACCCCGGACTATTGAATCTTCGCATAACACGATCCGGTTGCCTTTTATGACATCCCTGACTGGAATGAGCTTCATCGTTGCAACAAGGTCCCGCATCTCCTGTGAAGGGGGTGTATAGCTCCTGCCGTAACCAGGCGTGTATTTTACGAGCGGCCTGCGGTACGGCAGGCCCGATTCCATTGCATAACCGATAGCGTGACCAACCCCCGAATCAGGGACCCCGGCGACAAGGTCAGCCTCGACATTGTCGTTTTTTGCCAGAAACCTGCCGGAATGCTCCCGGACGACCTCTACACTGATCCCTTCATAGCTTGAAGCCGGGTAACCCGTGTATATCCACAGAAATGAACATATCTGGTTTCGATTTCCGCCCCGGGACAGGGTTTGGAAACCGTCCTGGTTTATCCTGATGATCTCGCCGGGCTCGAGGTATTTGACAATATGGAACCCGAGGTTCAGGAATGAACAATCTTCAGTAGCTACCGCGTAATCGCCATCTTTTTCGCCGAGCACGAGCGGTGTGCGGCCGAGTCTGTCGCGGGCGGCGAAAATTCCTTTATCCGTAAGCAGCAGAATAGAGGCCGAACCCTCTATCCGGTCGTAGACACGCTCGATCCCGTCAATGACGGTGTTCCCCTGTGTGATCAGCTTGGCAATGAGCTCAACGGAATTTATCTGTCCACCGGACATTTCGCTGAAAGTTTCACCTGAATCAAGGATCTCTTTGGCGATTTCGTCTGTATTTTCCACAATACCCGTGGAGACTATGGCAAATGTCCCGAATTTCGAACAGATAATAAGTGGCTGGGCGTCCCGGTCGCTTATAACGCCTATGCCTGCATTACCTTCCATTTCCTTGAAGTCTTCATAAAATTTCGATTTGAACTGGGACTTTCGTATGTCGTGTATGCTTCGGTGGAACCTGTTCCCGAGCACTGCCATCCCGCCATATTCAGTACCCATATGCGAATGATAGTCGGTGCCATACAGCAGGTTGCTTGCGCAATTTTTCTTCGATATTATACCGAAAACACCACTCATGGGACCCTCCTTCGGTCTCTTAGTGTATCCGTTTGATTGCGAACTTGTCGGCAACGATATGATATATACATT
>DHQV01000077.1:0-1521 GCA_002408185.1 Deltaproteobacteria bacterium UBA5329 | reverse complement strand
TACTATCAATACGAAAAAGGTCGCACCTTCGACGCCGCGGCCAACTCGGAAGATAAGAATGTCATCGCTTATATTTTACACAGACCCAAAGCAGGCGCTTGTCGCAACAGATACGCTGGTCGTTTCAAAAGAAGACAAGGAGCCGGTCTATTTCGCTTCGCGGGCAATATATCTGCCGCATCTTAAAACGATCATTGTCTCAATGGGTCTCGACCGATTCATGGAGCAATGGTTTTGTATCGTCAATCAGCTGCCGGTGAGTGATGTTTACGAATTGAATGACCGTACGCCGGGAAATCTCCTTAAACTTTTTGATTGGTTCAACTCTGTCAATCGTTATGAGGATTCTGAAGAAGTTACGGTCTATCACATAGGTTTTTCAGAAAAAGACCATAGGATAATCCCGTTTGCATACGAGTCGGCAAAACAGTTCAAGCCTGAACCCTTGGCGTACGGGCTCGCCATGCACCCGCCATGCCCTCTTCCTGAGGGGGATTTCAAATTTATCGAAGCCGTCCCTGACCTGATGAACAAACAGCGTGAAGAACAGAAAACTATGGACCCTGACAAACGGTTATACATCGGCGGGGAGATTTACGGAATGTACCTCACTGCCGAGGGCTGCAATTCTTTAAAGCTGGGTGTTTTCGACGATTATGCTGCCGACAGGCAAAAAATTATACGTGCAAACGATTAAACGTGGAAAGGGAGCTATCCCTGTTTTCCAGGTATCCACCTCAAGTGCCATAAAATGAACATTCGCCGGCCAGGCATTCTTTGTTCAGGGTATGAAATTCACATTTCAGGTCCGGGTTGACCGGTATCGTTATTTCAAGATTTTCCTGAAAAAAAGCGGCCGCTTCTAAAATTGCCAGAAACGAATTTCGTTTACAGCATCTCGGTCCGCCATGGTTCGCGATCGTGAACAGGCTTTTCGCCGTCATGAGATTGCTCAAGCTCCATTCCAGCCTTGACAGGGGAGTCGCGCCTGTGAGTATACTGACCGCTATTCCGGTCCCGACCGCCGCTCCGCAATCACCGTAGAATCCACAAAACCCGCCCAGAACCTTTTCTGCCCTTTGCCTCGCTTTTTTCAAATCCGACCTTTTCCGGCCCGCATCGGTTTTTTTGATATTGTGGTACGCTGTCACGAGAACTGCCGGAACTAGGAAATGATGTTCAGGGCCGTGCATCTTGACCTGCGGGTGTTTCATCAGGTCAAGGGCCATTTTAAGGGGCTCCCGAGACGAACTTCTTATGCAGTACTGCTCGACGAGGTCATTGCCTGCAAGGCTGTGGCACCTGTCACAAACATAATGACCGGCTTCACACCGGACGTTCGAGGTATACGGGTCTTTGCAGTAAAAACACTCGGTGTTTTCATCTTCATCGAGGTATACCAGTTCTTTCCCACAGACAGAGCAGTCATTCTTGTGATCCATTCCCGACAGGCCTCCTGATATTTCTCCAGAACTCAAACCGGGTTCCGGTCATTTATTACCTGAATTCCCGGCCTATTGT
>DHQV01000032.1 GCA_002408185.1 Deltaproteobacteria bacterium UBA5329 | reverse complement strand
CCACAGCACTTCAGGATAGACGGGCAAGCACTTCATATCCCCAAACTGAAAACAGGGATAAGGATGAAGCTGCACCGCAACGCCGCGACCGTTATCAAGAAAGCAGGGCAGGGCATGCCCGATGTCAAGCCTGTGGAGAAGAGGGCCTCTATCCTTTCTTTCAAAAGGAAGGGTAAGTTTTCATCGGTGAAGCAGGAAACCAGGACATCTTTTGAGATGCACAGGATCTCGACCCCGTGAGCATGCCACTGTACACAACTACTGACAGTAACACCCTTTTTTCTCCATCCCGCGTACTTGCCTTGCACATAATAATTGTCTTTATGCTTGCGGCATCATTTCCTGCCGGCGCGCTTGCCCGGTCAGACGCATCGTCCTGGGAGGAAATGATCAGAAAAGAAAAGGTCGCGCTCGATGTCGTGCAGGCAACTCTGAAGAAATATATTGCCGCCCAGCCGGAACGGATCAGCAAGGTACACGAGAAGACCCAGCAGCTCAGCCAGGAGCTGACGAGGCTGTCTATCACGTACAACATGGTGGAGGCGAATCCGATCGAAATGCGCGACGTCCTGCGCCAGATGATAATGCTGCAGGAACAGGGGATGGCCGTTATCGCGCCCGTAAAGGGAGAACATGACTCGATCGTGGACCTGAAAAAAACACTGGCTGTCCATCAGGCCGAGTATGAAAGCCTGGCCCGGGATGAATCCCTGCAGGATGCACGCAAGGCGGCAGCCGCCCATGCCGAGGATATCGGGAAAACGATCGCCCTTCTCAATACCGCAGGCGGGATCGTGGATATAATCCCGAATTCGGTCGAGCAATTCATTGCAAGGCTTGAGCCGAAGAAAAAACTTATCGAGAACGATCTCAGGTCTGCCTGGAAAAAATATTATTTTTTTCCGCCTACGCAGACCTTTTTCACGCCCGAAACCTGGCGCGCCTTGCGGTCCATGCTGAAAGGCTGGTCAGGTTTTTGGGACTACTGGCTTATACCGTATGCCCAGAACAGGGCGGTTATTGGGCAAGCAGTTGGCGGGACCGGACTGTTCGGTGCGGCTATCCTTGTCGCGTTCCTGGTGGTTTTCATGCACGTACGGCGAAAATATCCCTCGGTACCTGCTGCAAAGTTCCTGGTTTTCGGTCTCTATACCGGTTTTGGCCTGCCGCTTATGGTGCTCGGCATGATGACAGACCTCGGGATATTGGGCATATTCGGTTTCATAGCGGAAATAGTGCTTGCTGCGGGACTGGCCAGCCTCGGCTGGAACCTCCGGAGGACATTTGGGGGCAATTCGTCAGCGTACAGACACAATCCGCTCTGGCCTGTATGGGCCCAGTATGCCGCGGGAATGCTGGCGCAGATCTTTCACGCAAATATCGCCCTTTACTCGCTTCCCATGGCGTCGACTTTTCTCGTCGCCGGCATCTATGCTTATTTCCTGAAAAAAAGAGATCAAAACGACCTGGACAAAAGGCTGTTCGGAATAACCTCATGGCTGTCTGCAATGTTTATTGGTTTGACCCTGTTTGGATGGTGC
This sequence comes from Deltaproteobacteria bacterium UBA5329, assembly GCA_002408185.1. GTDB lineage: Bacteria > Desulfobacterota > Syntrophorhabdia > Syntrophorhabdales > Syntrophorhabdaceae > Delta-02. Next base: position 1,433 of record DHQV01000032.1, on the reverse strand, counting down.
AGTACCGCGATACTGGGAGCGACCGTGTGGTTCGCCATCGCCCTGAACGTGGAGCTTTGGTCGGGCCTGGCGGGAAGTTTAAAGAGGGTCATGGCGGTCGGCAAGGAAAACATGACGACAGCCCGCAGGTTTGCCACTGGCTGCGTCTTTCCCATGATCTTCCTCGGTCTTTTTTCAGTTACGGTCGTGTGGATAGTCTTATATATCGGAGGCGTTCCCCTTCTCACCGATATGGTCCGCTGGCATTTGAATGTTGGACGCCTCTCCCTGAACCTCCCGATGCTGATCGTGGTGATAGCGATGCTTTTTGCCACCAGGTCCCTGGTCATTGTCGTAAATACATTGATCACATTTACTGCAACACGGCTGGGGAGCGGCGGGCTGCTCAGGGAAGGGGTCATCAAATCCCTCCATGCCATATCCACGTATCTGGTCTGGTGTCTATTTATCCTGCTTTCCTTAAAGCTTGTCGGGGTCAGCGTGACCCATCTCGCTATTGTTGCCGGCGGATTGTCGATCGGCGCCGGGTTCGGTTTGCAGGAGCTCATCAAGAACTTTTTCAGTGGCCTCATTCTGCTTTTCGGAAGATCGATCCATCCGGGCGACGAGATACAGCTTGAGAATATCCGGGGCACTGTTATCAGGGTCAATATCCGTAATACGATCATGCAGACAAATGATGACTCGACCATATTTATCCCGAATTCGGACCTGATCAACAAGAATATCGTCAACTGGACCTATCGTGACCCGAAAGGCCGAGCTGAGATAGCGATTGCGGTCGCGTACGGTTCGAACACAGAACGGGTAAAGGAACTTTTGATCGAGTGCGCCTTACTGAATCCCGGTGTTCTCAAGGACCCTCCGCCCTACGTTCTTTTTTGGGATTTTGGAGATAATGCCCTTGCCTTTCGATTAAGATACTGGATACGGCGTCCCGTTCAGGCGAGGGATAGAATAGCTTCGGCGATCCGTTTCGAACTGGAAAAAGCCTTCAGGGAAAACGGTATCGAAATGGCGTACCCTCAACAGGACATTCACATCCGCACCGCCGAAGGTCTCAAGCCGTACCTCACACAGTGAGGCTGTCGATACCCATCCAACGATTTCTTTGTTGCTTCACAGAACTTACGGCGCAGGTGACCTGTTCCTCCCTCGGTAGCGTATCAGCCTGTTAAGGTCAAAAAAATCCTTCGCAAACGCCGGGGGATTATTGCTGCCACAGCACTTCTTATACCTCAACCGACTTATGTGCGGACATGGATCGGTCATGCCAACTGCAGCTTATCTATGGCAATGAGGGAAATAATATGATCATGTTCGATTACAGCTTCACACCACAGTGCGATGGAAGGGTTATGCTTCGACCTGGTCAATATGACATTGGTAAAGACCCGTGAACGGGCCAATCCGGAACACGCATCAATCTTCTT
>DHQV01000033.1 GCA_002408185.1 Deltaproteobacteria bacterium UBA5329 | reverse complement strand
CATGACTCGGTGGTCGCCTCACCTGTTGAAATCCAGCAGATCGTCATGAACCTCGCTACGAATGCCGCCTATGCCATGCGTCATACGGGAGGCAGTCTCGCGATTGACATACAGAATATCGTTCTGGACCACGATCTTCGTGGATTTAGCTCCGGTATGTCGCCGGGAAGATATGTCCGGCTCGCGGTCACCGATACTGGTGAAGGCATAGGACCGGAGGTTATAGACCGTGTATTCGACCCGTTCTTTACCACCAAAGCGGTTGGTGAGGGCAGCGGCATGGGGCTTGCTGTCGTTTACGGTATCGTTAAGAGCCTGAACGGCTACATAAGCGTTGACAGCGAACAGAGCACAGGTTCGACTTTCCAGGTGCTGTTACCTGCTTCACAGTCCGGAGAGATATCGGAGACCAACGATCCGTATAAGACCAAAAAGGGCAGCGGACATATTCTCTTCATTGACGACGAAGAACTTCTTGTTGAATGGGGAAAGGCCACCCTGGAACGCCTAGGTTACACCGTTAGCGCCGTTACGGAAAGCGCCGAAGCTCTGAAGCTTTTCTCCTCCAACCCTTCCCGTTTCGATCTTGTCATCACCGATCAGACCATGCCTGATATGACAGGTATGCAGCTTGCGGAGGGTTTATTGAACATAAGGCCCGCCATTCCCATTATTCTGTGTACGGGTCATTCCGACAGTGTATTGCCGGAAAAAGTGAAGGAGGCCGGGATTAAGGCATTTCTCTATAAGCCCATAGGGAGACAGGAACTTTCCGACATAATCCAGAGATTGCTCGATAATATACCCGAGAGATCCCAGTAATCCTTCGATCCTCTTCCTACTACAGGATCCTGGCAGTCACAGCACCTGATCATCAAATGCCAATTGTCAATCATTCCCCGGGGATCTGTACCCGGTCGACCGTTCTGGACAGGACGATCCGGGGATAAGCGATTCCCTTCATCGGACAGGCGGGCTCGCGGATAATTACACTATGGATGAGATGACTGATTCCGCACATATAGCCGGACGCTTCGTTTCACTGGATGAACACCGCGGATTTCTTATGATAGTAATGGCATTTGATCACGCAAGCTACTTTGTTGCCCGGACCCACTCCCTGAAACTGTGGGGCACCCCCTTGCCGGTCTATCCCGATGCGTTCTGGTTCTGGACACGATGGGTCACACACCTGTGCGCACCGGGTTTCTTTTTTCTGATGGGGACAGGCTGACCCTGCTTGCGGATGCCCGTCGCGGTGCCAGCTGGAAAGAAGATCGAATATCACATTTCTTCATCGTCCGGGGCCTTCTCCTTATCCTCTTCCAACTCGTGATTGAAAACCCTGTGTGGGTCTTGGGCGACCTTTTTGCTTATCCGGGTGGCACAATAGTCCGGGGAGGAGGTGCTCAAGACATAGTCTATCTCGGCGTACTGTTCTCTCTGGGTGGGTCCATGGTCTTCTGGGCGTTTATGCGGAGAGCATCGTCGTGGCTGGTTGCTGTGGCCACGGGGCCGCTATATTATGGACCGGATTTATCATACCTGGCCCGGGCCAGGTCCGGACAATCTTTTCACCCGTCATCACTGCACTCTTCATTCCGGCCATAGCAACATGTTTCTAGTGCTCTACCCTGTGGTACCTTGGCTCGGAGTGACAGGGCTGAGATACTCTACGGAAGGCTGCTTCAGCGGTCTGCCGACAAGGCTGCACGAGTGGCCCTTTGGACAGAGATCGGATCACCTGTCTTTTTTGTAGCCATAAGGTCGTGGGAGGATTCGGGAACCTCAACATCATACCTGTGGGTTGGATGGGCTTCCTCAACGTAGTAAAGTACCCTCCCGGCCTGGCCTCTCTGACCGTTACTCTCGGGATCAATATCGTCTTGATGGCTTCCTGGACCTTGATGGAACCGTATCTTCGGAACCCGTACCATCCCATAGTGATATTCGAGCGGACAGCGCTGTTCTTTTATCTCCTCCACCTCTGGGTATATGCGTTTCTCGAATCTTTCTTCAGGCAGGCTCCGGACTTGTGACCATGCATGCTCTTTGGTTGCTCGGTTTGGGCGTCCTCTACGGACTCTGTTAACAAGTACAACCGTTTCAAGCGTCGGAAACCCGGAGGATCTATCTGGCGATTCTTGTAATTGTGCTGCCTGACATTCAAAGACAAAACGAAGGGGCAAGGATCTCATGGAAGGCTACAGGACCGGTATTTTCAAAACGGCGCAAGCCAAAACCCGGGAGGCATCTGTAAAAAGCACTCTTGACAGATGCCTCCCGCTTATACATATAATACCCTCATGGTCATAGGGAGGTAAACGGCGAACTCTCTGATACACTCTTTGATTGCTTTTGCCTTGATGTTTGGGGGTATGCTGCTCGGCGTGTTTCTTCGTACCCGTCTGCCGACGCATCACCTGAGCGATGAGTCAAGGGACGCCGTCAAGATGGGGACCGCGATGATCGCGACACTGACCGCCCTTGTCCTCGGCCTTCTGATCGCCTCGGCAAAAGGTAATTACGACACACTGAACAACGAACTCGGGCATATCAGCGCGAAGGTCATGCAGCTGGACAATATCATGGCCGAATACGGACCCGTGACCGGCGAAGCCCGAGATCTCTTGCGCAGCGCCGTCGTCTCTACGATCCGGCAACTCTGGCCGGAAGGAACGAAAGCCCCCTCGTTAGAGATGGCCCGTCTGCCGAGCGGTAATCTGAGGGCGATCCGCTCCAGGCTGCTTAGTCTGTCCCCATGCGATCAATCCCAACGCTGGCTTCAGAACCACGCTCTGCAGGTGCTTGCTGACATTGCAGATACACGCTTTCTCGTCGTCCAACAGATCGGTCGGCGCTCGCTCCCCGCACTCGCCCTCCTTCTCCTGGTCTTCTGGCTCACGTTCCTTTTCTTCAGCTTCGGTCTGCTTTCACCTCGTAACACGATGGTCATAATAGTCCTTGTTATCTGCGCCTTATCGGCGGCGGGTTCGCTCTTGTTGATCCTGGAGTTGGACCAACCGTACCAAGGGCTCTTAATGGTCTCAAGCGAACCGTTGCGGACCGCCCTCACTCATATGGGGCAATGACACACCACCACCATCTGTTGGCAGTAACTAAGTGACAGGATACACGCATCTGGCCTACACTGGTTGGTGACCCACACTACACGACAATCCCTCTGTGCCAATATAAGTGA
>DHQV01000049.1:33320-59234 GCA_002408185.1 Deltaproteobacteria bacterium UBA5329 | reverse complement strand
CAATAGGCCGGGAATTCAGGATAGAGAACGCATGCGTCTTGAATATTGCATTGCGCACTGATCCTGATATAATTCGTATCTCCGTGCACGATGCTCTGAAACCAGATATTCGCTTCAGGACCGATCTCGACATCTCCAACGATGGCGGCATTGTCGGCGATGAAAGCAGTCCGGTCAATTTTCGGGATTTTGCCACTGAACGGGATAATCATGTTTGTGCTCCTATTCCCAGCCACATCTTTGAAAAATGACATGGCCTGATTCGGATTTGAGAAATTCTATAAATTTCTCTGCTTCGAAACGTTTTGAAGAATTCCGGGCAATAGCTATCGGGGTCGCCCGAAGTACTATTTCATCAGGCGGAAGCCGGACAAAGTTAGAGGTGTCTGCAAGCTTTACATGCCATGACCGGTACGTGATCCATGCATCAATATCAGTCCGCAGGGGCCAGGCGTGAAAACCCTCGTTGCCCGTCAGTACGGAAAGCGAGACGGCTTCGGTCCGTATCGATGCCCGGTTTTGAAGTTGTTCCATTTTCTCGAGCCGGATATCGAGCATCCTTGCATTTTTCCGGCTGAGGTCGGCAAGTGACGCAATGCCAAGCGGATTCCCGGGCCTCACGATTATACCGACCTCGCGTGCATGGAGGTTTGTCAGCGACGTCATGTCGATCATGTCAGGATATGCCGCTATAAGATCGGCCATCATATTCTCTGTCCCGCCATAAAAGCAGTCAGCGCTTGCACGGGCGAAGCTGATCCACTGTTCGGGTGTTCCCGTCATCACGAATACCTCGATACCGGTCTTCTGAAAAAACGCAAGGGCCGATTCCATCATCGGCGTGCAAGGTCCTCCGGGACCGTAAACATGAAGCTGCATAAAGAACCCGCTCCTTTCCTTGTATTACAAAACCCTGCATAGAGCACAGGCTGACTTACAATAATTGTAATACAATTATGATATTCCGGTAAAGGGTAATCAGGGGAAGGCAGTTCGTTCAAAACTGTCGGGGCCGTCAATGTCTTACGATCAAAGCCCTGCAGTTGGACAGTAGTCTGTACAGCGACATTGGTGCTCATAGTGTGGTATGATAGACGGAGTTTTATCAACGCCTGATTCATAACAAAGGATGCTGTTTATGACAAATGCCCGATCTTCAGAAACATACAACGCGCTTTTCAGGCCCCGGAGCATCGTTATTGTCGGGGGTAGTGAGAGCAAGAGCAAGCCGGGCGGCTCGGTGCTGGCCAATATAGTGGACCATCACTATAAAGGGGACCTTTACGTCGTAAATCCCGGCGGGCCCGTACTGGGGCTTCCCACGTTCCCATCGGTCAATGATGTAACCGGAAGGCCGGAACTGGGTATTATAGCGATCCCCGCGAAATTCGTGGCCGGGGCGCTCGAAGAACTGGGCCGAAAGGGAACAAAGGCTGTCGTGATCCTGTCCGCCGGTTTTGGTGAAAAGGACGAGCAGGGCAAACAGGAGGAGAAGCGATTGCTTTCGATTGCCGAAGACCTTGGTATGACAATCATCGGCCCGAATTGTTCGGGGTTCATGACCTATCATTACAGCGGAAAATTCGCCGGGATCATCCCCGAATTGAAACCGGCCTCCATCGATTTCATAAGCGGTTCCGGCGCGACCGTGGACCTCGTTATGGAACAGGCTGTTCTGCGCGGGCTTTCATTCTGCAATGTCGTCAATGTCGGAAACTCCGTACAGATCGGTGTTGAGGACCTTTTTGCCCTTTATGATGAGAATTATGAAGTCGATGGGTCTCCCATCCTTCTTTTGTATCTCGAGAACCTGAAAAAGCCGGGACTGTTCCTGAAACATGCACGCAGCCTGACACAAAAGGGTTGTTCCATCATCGGTATCAAATCGGGTATCTCGGAATCCGGGGCGCGGGCTGCGGCAAGCCATACAGGAGCTATGGCAACGGACGACACAGCCGTCGAGGCGCTTTTTCAAAAAGCGGGCATTATCAGGGTCAAGAGCAAGATGGAAATGATCGATGTGGCATGCGCGCTCTCGGGTGCCCGCGGAAGGCTCACAGGGAACCGCGCCTGTGTGATAACAGATGCCGGCGGACCGGGCGTCATGCTTACGGACGAACTTGAACGACAGGGATTTGCCCTGCCTGTTCTCGGCGACCGGACCCGCGAGAGGCTTAAGGGGATATTGCCTGCCGAAAGCTCGGTCTTGAACCCGATCGATTGTCTCCCCTCGCGGACGGGACACCAGATGCGGCAGATATTTCAGGTAATGAGGGAAGAGGAATCGGGTCGCATCGATGTTATTGCGATTCAAGTGGGAAATCCGGGGATGCACCCCAACCGTGAGATCTATCGTGAGGTGTCGGAAGCGATCAAGACCTGCCCGATCCCTATTGTCCCTACCCTGAGCTCGGTTTCGACATGCACAAAACAGATACGTGAATTCACGGAAGAGGGCAATTCTTATTTTGTCGATGAGGTCAATTGCGGTTTTGCCCTGGGAAAGGTACTGACGCGCCCATCGATATTCGATGCATCCCGCGATATCCCGAAGTATGACAGGGAAGGGGTTGCGGCTGTTCTCGAAGGAAAGGACAGGGCGCTTTCAGCGGATAACGTGACGCGGGTCCTTGAAAAAGCGGGGTTCACCTTTCCACCCCAAGCGACTGCCGCATCGTTCGATGAGGCGAAAAAAACCTGTGATGCTATCGGATACCCTGTCGTAATGAAGGTCATGGGGCCCCTGCATAAGAGTGATGTGGGTGGTGTCCGGCTGGGAATAAATAATACCGCAGAAGCCGACCAGGCGTGGCGCGATCTTATGGCGATACATGGTGCCGAGGGTGTGACCGTGCAAAAGATGGTGGAAGGGACTGAGGTTATTCTCGGTTCGAGCCGTGCAGGCAATATCGGACAACTTGTCATGTTCGGCATCGGCGGCATCTATACCGAGGTCCTCAAAGATGTGAGTTTCGCCCTCGCCCCTCTCGCCGAAGAGGAGTGCCGGCGGATGATACGGTCGATCCGGGCCTATAAGATCCTTGAAGGCGTTCGCGGGCAAAAAGGGGTTTCCATAGATGTTCTCGCTACGAACCTGGCGCGTCTTGCGCTCCTTGTCTCCGATTTCCCCGCCATTCGCGAGATGGACATAAACCCTCTCAAGGGAAAGGGGGAAGAACTGTACGTGGTGGATGCGAGAATAATATTAACGGCTAAAGGCTAACGGTTACGTCCCTGGATTTCCTGAAATTCTAAATTCCGGAGCTTTTATAATTTGAACAGCAGGTCCGTATACGTCGGTATGGGCCATTTCTTCGCAGGGATCATTGTCTCCAGTTTGTCAATGTCCATTCGCAGTTCTTGTATGGCGGTCAGCACCGAATCGCGATAGCTTTCCGCGCGTTTGACCGTTTCACAGATCGCTTGAGACTTTTCGACCGCCTTTTCGAGTTTGCCCAGGTTCTTGTAAGCCGATGTAAGGATGACGCCGAGCTTTTTCAATATGTCTTCGGGAACGGCGGCCGGGCCTTTCACCGGTTTAAGATCGTCTATCGTGTCCGCGAGGAACGCGGCGTACTCCAGAACTACGGGAAGAAACTGTCTCTTGACCATATCGATAGCCACGAGGGCCTCGATATTTATTTGCTTGGAATACGCCTCGACATAGATCTCGAAGCGTGATTGAAGCTCCTTTCGTGACAGGACATCATATTTCTCGAAGAGTCTGAACGACTTTTCCGTTACGAATGCCTTGAGCGCATCGACGGCATTATTGACGTTTGGCAGACCTCTTTTTTCTGCTTCTTTCATCCATTCTTCGGAATAGTTGTTTCCGTTGAAGACGATGCGATTATGCTTTTTCCAGATCTCCTGTATTATTGTGGCGGCTTCGTAATTGGTATCTTTTGCTTTTTCCAATCTAGTTGCTATCTCATCCAATACCTGCGCCGCGATCGTGTTCAATGCAACGTTCGATCCAGCAATGGACTGGGCGGAACCGACCATCCTGAATTCGAATTTATTGCCAGTGAATGCAAAGGGTGATGTCCTGTTGCGGTCGGTGTTATCTCTCGGTATCATGGGGAGAGTGTCAACGCCCACACTGACGAATCGCTGATCTCTTGTGGATATCTTTTCGCCCGTGGATATCTTTTCCAATATCTCCGTTAATTCCTCACCCATGAATATGGAGATGATCGCAGGGGGCGCCTCGTTTGCGCCCAGCCGAAGATCGTTTCCGGCAGTTGCGCAGGTTGCTCGCAGGACATCGGCATGCGTGTCAACCGCCTTGATCATAGCGCTTATAAATAACAGGAACTGGACATTTTCGCTTGGTGTATTGCCCGGCTCCAAAAGATTAAAGCCATCATTGGTCGACAAAGACCAGTTGTTGTGTTTGCCTGAACCATTTATATAGGAATATGGTTTTTCGTGAAGCAGGCAGACAAGATTGTTACGAAAAGCAACTTTTTGCATGGTTTCCATAACGAGCTGGTTATGATCCGTGGCGATATTTGTTGTGTCGAAAATAGGGGCCATCTCAAATTGGGCAGGTGCCACCTCGTTGTGCTTTGTCTTGGAGGTGATACCCATCTTCCACAATTCGGTATCGAGGATAAACATGTAATCGGAGATGCGGTCCTTTATGGTACCGAAATATTGATCCTCGAGTTCCTGGCCCTTGGGGGGATGCGCCCCGAAGATCGTGCGTCCTGCCAGCATAAGATCGAGCCGTTCTGTATAGAATTTTTTATCGACAAGGAAATATTCCTGTTCCGGCCCGACCGTGGGTATCACACGTTCCGACGTCGTATTGCCGAGCACCCTGAGCACCCTGAGCGCCTGTCGGGACAATGCCTTCATTGAGCGCAAAAGGGGTGTTTTCTTGTCGAGAGCTTCTCCGCGGTAGGAATAAAAGGCGGTTGGAATGGTGAGCGTCACATTGCCGCTTTCATCTTCCTTGAGGAAGGCGGGCGATGTACAGTCCCAGGCCGTATATCCACGCGCCTCAAATGTTGCCCTTAAACCCCCGCTTGGAAATGATGACGCATCGGGTTCCCCCTGAACGAGCTGTTTCCCGGAAAATTCCATTATTACACTGCCATCCGGTGCTGGCGAGATGAAGGAATCATGTTTTTCTGCCGTGATCCCTGTCAAAGGCTGGAACCAGTGCGTATAATGCGTCGCCCCCTTCTCGATCGCCCAGTCTTTCATTGCATTTGCGACGACGTCAGCAATGTCAGGTCTCATTGGGCTGCCTTCTTCTATTGTTCTTTTAAGGGCTCTGTAAACTTCTTTGGGCAAACGTTGTTTCATGACCTTATCATTGAATACGTTGGACCCGAATACTTCAGTTAACTCCATCATTTCCTCCTCATTCCAATCTTATGCCAGGGAACTGATCCTGTTGCCTGCTTTCGTTCCGCCATGTTGCCAAGGCACCCGCTTGCGGGTTATCATCTCGGGAAACTGGAATAAGCTAATAATATTCAAATATATCATTCAATGTATATATCGAAGTGATTTTCGGTAATGCCCCGGAAGATACCGGAAAAATGTGGAAAAATTATAATATGGCCAATATGAACATACAAGGAAATTCCGTTTTCGGTCGATAATATGCAATTACCGGGGGCTCGCGTCGCCCCTCCCGCCCGCAGGGCTCAATAGTACGGAAGTTGTTCGTCAAAGCGCTGTCCGCCATTCCTGTACCAGGCGGCGACGTGTTTGATCGCCTCGACTGCCTTTGCCAGGGCCGCAATATCCGAGTTAAACCCCTGGTGGGGCTGCACATAAATATTGGAGCTTCTGTCTATCGCCTTCTCGACAAGTCCACTGGCTGCGAGGACGTCCGGATCGGTCACATTGCCCTGTTTGTTGAGCAGTGCAGCGAATTGGGATTCGTTGCTGAACACATCGAGACCGATACCTGTTATCTTTTCGGCACGGTAGAGATCGGCTATTACTGATTCGGGTGCTATTTCGCCCCGTGTTACATTTATGAAGATGAGGTCTTTTTCGGCTTGGCTGAGATATGCCTTTGAGAAATATCCGACGTTGTAGAACCTGCTGTCTTTGTTCCGTGTCAGGTTCATCGCATTGATAATGATATCACTTGTCAGGATGGCTTCCTCTTTCGACACGAACCGGACCGAGCCGCCGTAGAGTGCGGTGAGTTCGTCCTGGCGTATGTCTACGCCCTGTACGGTTAGTCCGTTCGCTTCGGCAAGTTCGTACGTTCTCTTGCCGATCCTGCCGACGCCGAAGATCGTGCATACCCGGTTTTTTTCCAATTCCATGAACGCCCGGGAATCCTTTCTTTCGAACGTGGCAGTGTTGACTGTGTAGTGATTCAATTCGCCTGCGGCAGCGTATAAGAATTTTATAGCTGTCTGGGCGACCGCATTGACACAGTATTCCCGCAGGGATGCGATATTTACCCTGTCAGTCAGATGCTCAAAATGATCGTACCCGGCGCTCCGGGTGATCACGCTTTTCCGCCCGCTGGAAATGTATTGGTCGGGCAGGACTGAGTGTGTTTTCGTCGTGATAATATCGGGAAGTGTCACAGACGGATCATCCCGCAGAAATTCTTGGACATTCTTGGGTGTGATCAGGTATGTGTGCTGGACCGGGATCTCTTTTCTTTCGATAGCCTTTTTTATCTCCTCCTCAAGATGCACCGCTTCCGGACCGAGGGCCTCGAAATGTATGGTATCGTATTTCCTGTTCGTATCGTTCACATAATCTCCGGTTACCGTCCTTATTTAAAAAAATTGCTATCTATTCTCGCGCAATCCCCATCTTTTTTCAACCGAAATTCCATGCATTTTCCTTCACGTGAAGGAAATCATTTTGTATATTACTGGCAGTCAAGTTAAATGGGAGATCATTATGAAGACCGTTATGCTTTTGACCGTTTCGAATGTGTTCATGACCTTCGCCTGGTATGGCCATCTGCGATACAAGGACTCTTCTCTCTGGAAGGTAATAGTCGTAAGCTGGCTTATCGCATTTGCAGAATATTGTTTTCAGGTACCGGCAAACCGGATAGGACATTACCAGTTTTCCGCCGCGCAGCTCAAGATAATCCAAGAGGTGATAACGCTTGTGGTATTTGCTGTATTTTCCCTCCTGTACCTGAAAGAAGAGTTTAGATGGAATTACCTTATATCTTTCGCGATGATGGCTGGAGCGGTGTTTTTTATGTTCAGGGATTGATAGAGACCGTAAGTCGTAAGTCGTAAGTAGTTAACAGCAAAAAAACGTTATACAAGTCGGTCTTTCTTAATTGAGGACAATTTAATTTACAGTTTTTCAACTCCTCAGGCCTTACGGTTTTTAAGGGTGCCGATCGCTGACTTTTTCAGCACTACGTCGGTCCCAGTTCTATTGTTTATTCTCTTCTTCTTCCGCGGCAAAAAAATTCCTGCCATGCACGTCATCGTGGCAGTATGTGCACAGATTTTCCCAGTTAGACCCATCGGGAGGATTGTTGTTGTGATTGCCGTCTTTGTGATGCACGGTCAATAAATGTCTGTCCGTGTGGTCGAACTCTCTTCCACAACGCGCACATATAAGGCCGTGCATTTTGAGGGACTGCTCGCGGTACTGCTCGTTCTTGATATCCCTGTCGCGCGTAATCTCCCTGACAATATCCTGGATAGATCCGGTTATCTCTTTCTTCACCGGCCGATTGGGCCTGTGCGTCATATATCCCTTACGTTTCATGCTTTGAGCACCTTTGTTATATTATCGACAAGCTGCTTCGATCCCACGTAAAGAGCGGTTCTCTGGTGATGGTGTGCGGGTTCTACATCGAGAATCGGGATGCCATTTTCGTTCACGGCATGCCCTCCCGCCTCCCGGCATATAAACGCGACGACAGATGCCTCGTAGATGAGACGCAGTTTCCCTTCCGGCCTCAACTTCTTCGGGTCGGGATGGTTCACAATGGCAGGGTACATGAACATTCCGCCATTTGTCAGGATCCGATGAAAGTCCCCTGCGAGGGCCCCCATGTATCGGAACGTATATTTTCGCTCGTTATCCCGGACCCAGTCCTGCACCTCGCGCCTGTATGTGTACCTGTTCGTCGCGTTGAACGATAACTCCCACGTTTTCGGGTTGTCCGGCAGGAAGATCCTTGTCGGCCTGACATAGTCAAAGGTCTCATCGATATGAAAACGCCAGGCGCCGGCATTGCGCAGCGCGAAGGTCAATGTTCCGGTCGGAATGACGAACATGCCTGCCGCTATGTATTCCCTTCCTGCACGCAGGTGAAAATCCTCATCCCCGGTGAGATTTCGTTTGGCCAATCCGAAAAGAAAACCGACCGGCAGGCCATGCGCTACGTTGGATGAACCGTCGAGGGGATCGAAGTACATGAAGTAACGTCCATCTTCATTCAGTTTGATGACCTCGTCCGATTCCTCGCTGACCGCCTGGATCACCCGCCCCGTGGTCTTGAGGTAATGGATGATTATCTCGTGGGCTATATCGTCCATATGCATGACGTCCTCGCCCTGGATGTTCACCCATCCAGCCCGTCCGAGGTACCCTTTCAGTGCGCCCGTGATGTAATAATGCTCGATATGCTTCGCCGCGCTTATGATCGCGTCCATGAGGACAAGAAAATGCCCGGTACGCCTGTGCCGTTCCTGGTGTTCCAGGAGAAAATTCATGAACGTCTGTTCGAATTGCATCAAAACCTCTTCAATTAATGGTCAGGGGACTGTATATGTACGTGAGAGTATATGTGTTTTCAATCGATCAAGTCAATCTTTTCACTTCACGAATGCCGTGAACCCGGGTTGTCTTTAAGCTGTTATTTTCAATATTGTTATGCTAGAATAAATAACAGCAACTTAAATCCTCTCAGCTCTACCATGATCTGACAATCGAGAAAAAATGGTTGAATGCCGGGCGGGCACAAGCGGCATAATATAATTTATTACGGAGTATGAATGCAAGAACCAAGATTCCACAAACTGCACCTTTCAAAAATGGTCCAGAAGGCCCTGGACACGATGGGATTCGAGGCCTTAAGCCCGATCCAGGAACGATCAATACCTCTCATTCTCGAGGGCAACGATATCATTGGGCAGGCACAGACCGGTACCGGTAAAACAGCCGCTTTCGGTATTCCCCTTATTGAATTGCTCGATGCAAAAAGGAGACAGACAGAGGCACTTGTCTTATGTCCGACACGCGAACTTGCGGTCCAGGTCGCTTCGGAATTGAGAAAACTCGCACGGTACAGGAAAGACATAATCATCGTGCCTGTGTACGGCGGACAGTCAATACGTTCGCAAATAGTCAGCCTGAAGAAGGGGGTGCATATCGTCGTCGGGACACCTGGGCGGATGATAGATCACATGAAGCGCAGAACGATAAAGCTGGGTACAGTTACGAAGGTCGTCCTTGACGAAGCTGACGAAATGCTGAACATGGGGTTTCTGGAGGATATTGAATCCATTCTGGATGCAACGTCAGCGAGCAGGCAGACCCTTCTTTTTTCAGCGACAATGCCCGAAAGTATACAGAGGCTTGCGGGAAGATATCAGAAAAATCCGTCACTAGTGAAGGTTGTGGGAGACGAACTTACGGTTTCAGAGGTCGAGCAAAGCTATATAGAAGCGAGGCCCGGCAAGAAGCTGAATCTTTTACGGAAGATCGTGGACCACTATAAATTTTCCTCATCATTGGTTTTCTGCAACACCAAGAGATGTGTTGATGACGTGGCCCGCGATCTGAAAGCATTGGGTTACGATACGGAAAGCATCCACGGCGACATGGCCCAGGGACAAAGGGACCGTGTTATGGCGAAATTCAGACGCGGACATTCCACCATACTGGTAGCCACCGATGTTGCGGCACGGGGCATTGATGTCAGGTGCGTCCAAGCGGTTATCAATTACGATATCCCCCGCGATGATCAGTATTATGTTCACCGCATCGGCAGGACAGCACGCATGGGCAGAACGGGATATGCTTTCACCCTTATCCTTCCGACTGAAATGGGCAAGCTCAGAGATATCAAGAGTTATGCAAAGACAGAGATAAAGCGTCATCCCCCGCTATCTCCGGAAGATGAATTCACAATACCCGTAAAACCTGTCGCAAGGCGCAGGGTCACCTACAAGTCGCGTGGACGGAGATAATGCCTCGTTATACGTTCTAGGTTATAGTAAAGGTCACTGCCGGGTATATTTCGGTCTTTTAACGTAGAACCTTCTTTATCTTGCTTTCCGCAGTTCGTTCAAAACGTGCTTATATTGAATTTCTTTCCTGGCCAGCCGGGTGAGTGCCTGGATCACCCGGTTTTTTCGGTAGAAATAAGAGGGGGCCTTGTAATATATCTCGGAACACCACCGGCTGAACATGAAATCCCGCATAATCCGTTTCTTTATTTCCCTGCTGTATTGCCTGGAAAGATACCCCTTTTCCCCGAGCTCTTCCGAAACAATATCCGCTCCGATAATACCGCTTAATATGGCGTGATAAATTCCCTCACCGCTGAATGGGTCCACAAGATGCCCCGAATCCCCCACGAGGCAGATCCGGCGAGTATTGATGATTTCCGAGCTCTTGCAATAGGGTATGAACCATCCTCGCCTTTGCTCTTCATCCGCGTCTTTCAAGAAATCGAAGCGTTCAATGAATTTCCGATACATCGAAGCCAATCCCGGCATGCGCGCACTGCCAGTTCCAATGCCAACTGAGAAATGATCTTTTTTCGGAAATATCCACCCATATCCGTCCGTGGGGATAAACCCAAAACCGAATACGGTATGTCCTCCATGTTCATCGACGATCCCCGGGTCACGGGGAAAGAGTTCGGTCTCGATCGCTATTCCGCCATACCCCCTGTCGAAGCCGGCAGCGCGAGCGACAACGCTGCGCGCTCCATCCGCGCCGACTGCTACGAGTGCGGATATTGCATCCCCGTTCTGTGTTTCGATAACGACGTCGTCCAGTGATTCCGTGACCGAGACAACTTTGGTCTTTTCAATAAGCACCGCGCCCGCTGAAACGGCCTGCCTGGCAAGATAATGATCGAACTCACTGCGATCGATCATCTCTATGGGCATGCTGTCCGGGTAAGAGACTATCTCGGCTTCGTCATGGGACACAAAGGCGACGCCCCCGACCTTTCGCTCGATGAGGAAGGAATAATCGAAATCGAGAAGGTTCTTTACAGCCAGGGTAAGGCCTCCGCCGCACGCTTTGTACCGCGGAAACGACTCTTTTTCGATCATAAGGGTTTTCAGTCCCTTTCGCGCCGCATTTCGGGCGAAAACAGATCCACCGGGGCCAGCACCAACAACTACACAATCGTATTGTTCCATATGCGAGATCCTGTGAATGTGTTTTAACCTAAGGATTATATGTGATTTAGTAATATTTTTCAATCCCCGGCTCCGTCACCCCGGCCGGATCCCTTTAGGCTACGCAGGACCCAAAGAAAAGGCGCTCGATTCCGGCAATCAACCTGCCCGTAATGACCGAAATGATCGCGGCGCAGTTTCTCAGCTGTGGAGCGATGAACGCATGTTCCGGCCATCACAACACTGACATATATTACAGAATAGGTTATTTCTGACGAATGTGTCAGCTTAATTCTGACACATGTGATAGGATACGGTACCCCTGATGTCCTTATCTTCATAATATTATTAAATAAAGCACTCTGGCATACCCTTTGCTTTAATAAGATCAGATGTCGGTTGGTCGTACCTTGAGGCACACAATGATTGGTTGAAAACTTGGTTTTATCCGGCGCGATTGTCAGATTCTCTACAGGAGGAGGATAACATGGCACGGGAATGGTCTCTTAAAACGGTTACGAATCTTAAGTTCAGGGAACTCGAAAAGAATTTGATCGAGGTCTACGGTTGCATACCTGTCGACTATAAAAAGGTCATCAAACTTGACATTCGCAGGGCAACGCCGATGGCGCAACCCGAGGAAGCGCTTGCGGCGCAGGAAAAGGCACTGGTCGAGACATTCGGCTGCCTACCGCTCGACAAGCACGTGATCGATTTTGACGTCGACAAGAAGAAGAAGGTCATTGTGAGAATAGTCCATGATGACGGAACGATGCACAGCGTTCCTATGCGCTTGATTGTGTGAAAAGCTTCACATAATTCATTGACAAAATGCACCGCGTTCCGCTAGAATTGTGTGCCAAGATTGGCCCCGTTTGAAGCCTGGCTTGGCTATCCCACAAAGAGATCCCGTATTGGCAGGGCGGGATGTAAGGAGTGAAGATGACAGATATACGAGACGGTAATGGTTTGGCAGCCGCCGAGAAGCTCTACACCCAGTACGGGTCGAGGGCGAGAGAGTTAAAAGCGTCGGGGAAAAAGGTGATCGGATATCTATCCGCTCTTGGTCCGATCGAGATCATGACTGCAGCGGGCGTTCTCCCGATCAGGCTCAAAGGGAATGTTTCGGAGGCAATATCAAAGGGCGATGCGTACATGGAAACGATCGTGTGTCCGTTTGTACGCAATGTTTTCGATGCCGCAGTAAAGGGGAAGTATGATTTTCTCGATGGCATGGTCATGCCTCACCAGTGCGACTCGATCGACCGCACCAACGAGACTTGGAATTATACCCTTAATCTTCCGTACTGGCATTTTCTGAACATGCCGCACGTTGCAGACGATCCTTCAATTGCCTTTACGAAAGAGATCCTGCGGATCTTTGTTAAATCGCTCGAAAAATACACCGGGAATAAAATAACAGACGAAGCCATCGCAAAGGCAGTCGCGGCCCACAATCAGAATAGAAAACTGATGAGAGACCTCTATGACCTTCGGAAATCGAATCCCCCTCTCATCTCCGGCGTTGAAATGATGAAGGTCTGTGTGGCTGCGATGAGCCTTCCGGTCGAAGAATCAAGCGCCCTTATCGAAGCGGTTACAAAGGAAGTGAAAGAGCGTACGCCTGCGGCCGGCAATCCCAAGGCGAAACGCATAATGTTAATAGGCGATCAGATTGACGACGTCGCGGTGATCGAAGCTATCGAATCGACCGGCGCGTACCTCGTCATGGACGATCTTTCAACAGGCTCGAAGATGTACTGGCAGGATGTCGATGTTACGCCTGACCCCCTTCAGGGAATCGCGGAGCGCTACCTGAGAAAGCTGAAAATACCGACGACCTTTATCGGTTCGGCCCCTACATACCAGGGCATCCTTGAGGAACGTTTCGGACACATGAAGAATTACGTGAAAGAGTTCAAGGTGGACGGGGCTATCCTCTTTATCTACAAGTATTGCGACCCCTACGGATTTGAAGTACCGGCTATCAAGAGCTACGTCGAAGCGGCGGGAGCGCCTGTGCTGTACCTGGAAGATGAATATTCGACGTCATCCCTTGCACGGGTCAAGACTAGGATCGAGGCGTTCCTCGAAATGATCGCATAACGGAATAGAGATAAGGAGAACCACCATGGCTGAAGAAAAAAAAGGAAGAGCGGTAGCAACGTCCACAGCAGCAAGTATACCGAAATTTGTACGGGGAAACCTGTCTGCAACATTAAAGGCAAAGGAAGAAGGCAAGAAGGTCGCAGCGGCGTTTATCGCTGACGGCCAGGACGAGATCATGCGTGCCATGGACATCGTCCCCGCCTGGGGTGAAAGTTTTTCCGGTGTCTGCGCCGCCAAGCGCGATGCCGAGAAGTATCTTCAGAAAGCGGAGTCGGACAACTTCTCCCGGTCACTGTGCACATATGCGACCTGCAACATCGGCTTTGACATGATGCGCGAAGAACTCGGTCAGGCACCCGAAGGGGCACCTTGGGGCGGCATGGCGCGGCCCGATATGATGCTCGGCAACGGCCAGCTCCTGTGCGACCCGCGGTTCAAGTGGCCGCAGGCGACCCAGCATTACCAGCAGGATGTCCCCGTGTTTGTCACCAACATGTATTATCCGCCATGGGACCCGAACGGGGACCATCACGAAGTTGAAGAACTGTATGTCAAGTATGCCAAGGAAGAGCTTCATGAGACCGTTAAGTTCTGTGAAAAGATCACCGGCAAGAAGATGGACTGGGACCGTCTGGCGAAAACGGTCGAGCTGTCCGACAAGACATGGGACCTCTTCATCGACACGTATGAACTCCGCAAACATATCCCGACGCCGATGGATACTGGCGACGCGATGAACACGATGGTCCCGCTGACATTCAACCTCGGCACGCAGGAAGCGTACGATTTTTACGTGAGCCTCAAGGCCGAGCTGGAGCAGAAGATAAAGGACGGCATCGGTGTCGCCGATCCGGAAAAGTTCAGGGTCATCTGGGCGGCAGGCCTGCCGAGTTGGTTCGCACTGGGCGATTTCCAGTATTTCAACAGCAAGGGCGTTGTATTCCCGGTCGAGGTCACCTATCGCGGTTGCGAGAAGATCGAGCGGCTTGACCTCCCGAAGACGAATGACCCTCTCGAACACATCGCATGGAGATGGGTGCGGTACTGGACACACTGGTACGATGCGGCAAAGAAGCGCCCGGGCTCCACGCCGAAGGTCGAAAGGATCATCGAGTATATCGAAGACTACAAGTGTGACGGCGCCGTTTTCCATTCAGCGTTCTCCTGCAGAAGCTGGCACGCGGGAATTATGCAGCAGGCCGCCACACTGAAGAAAGTATATGAGGATATCCCCATCCTCATCATGGAAGGCGATATCGTCGATATCAGTTCCTATAACGAAGCGGACACGCACAACAGGATAGATGCGTTCATCGAGACCCTCGCGGCACACAAGGCAAGGAAGGGTTAATAACGCGGCTTCAGCATAGCTTATAGGAGCAGTGCATGGATTATTTTGCCGGTGTCGACATCGGTTCCACCATGACCAAGGTGGTCATTGTAAGCGACAAGATCGTAGCGTCGCTTATCGGGCCGACTGGACCCGAGCACAGAAAATTAGCAAACAGAGTGATGGAGGAGGCGCTCAAAGAAGCGCGCCTCTCCTTCGATGACCTGACATACATAGTTGCTACTGGATACGGCAGGATCAACGTTCCCTTTGCTGATCGACAGATAACTGAAATCACCTGCCACGCAAAAGGCCTGCAAAGCCTCCTCCCCTCTGTTAAAACCGTCATTGATGTCGGCGGTCAGGATAGTAAGGGCATCAAGATCTTGAACGGCAAAGTTATGAACTTTGTCATGAACGACAAATGCGCCGCAGGTACCGGGCGTTTCCTAGAGATCATTGCCGATTCACTGGGCGTACCCCTTGACAAGATAGGCGAAATATCGCTCACGGCTGAAAGAATAGCACCGGTCAGCAGTACCTGCACGGTTTTTGCTGAGGCTGAGATCATCTCGCGACTGGCGACCGGTGAACCTATTGCAAATCTCCTTGCCGGAATCCACGATGCGGTAGCAACGAGAATTGCGGCACTCGTGAAGAAGCTGAATGTGGAGCCGGATATTGCGGTAACTGGAGGAGGCGCAAAGAATGTTGGCCTCGTGAAGGCACTGGGATCCAAATTCGGCAGAGAACTTCTCGTTCCCCCGGAGCCCCTGATTACGGGGGCACTGGGCGCGGCTTTAATGGGCAAGGACATTTATGAAAAATATGCGGCTGAAGGTCTGAAGCCGTCACGTAGCGGACATAAATTAGAAGAAGCGACATTCTTCAAATGAGGTACTGAAAAGTGGCGTTTGTACTGGGAATAGATGTTGGTTCTGGTTATTCGAAGGCAGTGGTCCTCGAAGACGGAAAGATCCGATCCTATGTCGTAATACCTTCAGGAGGAGACTACCGCGAAGCAGGGGCGGCAGTGGCAAAGGCGGTCCTCGACAAGATAGGGATCACCCGGGCAGATGTGGCACGTACGGTCGCGGCCGGTTATGGCGGAAACATGGTCGATTTCGCCGATGATACATCCACCGATATTTCATGCCATGCCGTCGGGGTCCATCACCTCTTTCCTTCCGCAAGAACTGTCATGGACGTCGGGGCGCAGTATTCCCGTGCGATCCGCCTCGATGATGAGGGAAGGATCGTCAATTTCATCATGAATGAAAAATGCGCTGGCGGAAGCGGTAAATTCCTGCAGGTGGCTGCGCGCATACTGCACATGAACGTAAGCGATATCGGGGATCTTTCGCTGAAGGCGCAAAAACCGGTGGAATTTACGACCGGATGCGCCGTTTTTGCCGAATCGGAGGCAGTCTCACGTATATCGGAGGGAGCATCCCCTGCCGATATCCTCGCGGGAATTCATAACGCCATGGCGTCAAAGATCGTCACCCTCGCCATGCGTGTTGGGCTCAGTCCGGACTATGCCGTAACCGGCGGCGGGGCCATGGATGTAGGGCTTGTAAATTCTATAAGCGCAGAGCTCGGGACGAAGCTCCTCGTTCCTGACCACCCCCAGGTCACGGCCGCCTTGGGCGCTGCCCTGGTCGCCTGGCAACAGATCAAAGTATAGGCACGTTATTATTCCGGCTACAGCGGGCTGATCCATCGGACCGCTGAAAACTTTCAAACCTCTCCATTTTGTTGTATTATTCAATCATAAGAAGACCTCGGGACGCGGGCTTAAATCCAACTGTCAGGAGGAATTATGAAAAAGTGCCTGTTCTTTTCCATCATATCTGTTTTTTTTGTCTGCATATTGAACATTGCGGCCGTACATGCAGCCGGTCCGGTGGATGCGTGCAATGTCTTCACGAAGGCGGATGCCGAGTCCCTCTTTAATGAAAAAGTGACATCGCAAAAAGCACAAAAGGTTTCGGCGCCCGCCGGCAATATGTGCACATATTCCTTCAAGGTAAAAGGCAGTACATACAGCGTCAAGCTCAAGATCTCGACATCTGAAGAGATCAAGGCAGAGGGGATCTTTGTGTCGGCCAGGGATGTTTTTGACCGGCAGAAAAAAGCAAGGATGTCAAGTGCAGATATGGCAAAAAAGATGCGGAACATCCCGGCGCTTGGCGACGAAGCGTTCTGGAGCGGATTCGATCTCTGGATAGTGAAGGCGAATTATCTGCTTTTCATACTCGCACATCCGTACCTCCCGGGAAGTTTTGCGAACAGCGAAGCCATGGAAAAGGCCCGGGAACAGCAGGATCTGAATTATTCTCAAAAGATGGCCCTGACCATTCTGTCAAAGATGAAATAAGATAAGGAAAATACCCACGTTTCAAGGGAGAAGACTTGTGGTGATGACTGCTGGTTTTTACTGGAACGATGAAGCAAGGTTTTCGACCTTGCTTGCCTTGATGCTGATCAGGCTGTACTTTTTTTTCGACAATTCATTCCACGAGAAGGAACGGTTCGAGGCGCATCACGGTCCGGTAGGCTTTGTAAACCTCCGGCCTTACCACAAGGTTAACGAGGCCGTCTTCATCTTCAAGTATGATGAATGAAAACTTTTCCCTGGCTGTCGGAGGCATCTGCAGGCAAACCATGTATCATGCAACAAGGACCTTGGCGCCGGATGGGCAATGAATGAGTCTGCTGCTCGGGGTTGCGCCAAGCTCATCGAGCTTTTTCCGGTAAAGCTTTATTATATGATGCGATGGGAGAACCCCTGGAAGATATAATCGGTGATTGTCTCCTCCCCCGTGTCCATTTCGGGTATGGGCAAATACTCCTTTGCTTCAGCGGGATCGATCTCTGTCAACCCCGCCGACCGTATTGTTCCTGCTTCCCACAAAAGTTGTCTCCGCGAACTTTTTACGGCACTGAATGCCCCGACCGAGACAAGGTTTTGCAGGGACCTATTATCAAGTCCCGAGCGTTTGGAGAAATCCCGCAATGAAACATATGTTCCCCGGCTGCGCACCGTAATGATGCGGTTCCCCTTTTCTTCCCCATACCTAAATCCGGTCCTGACAGAACCTTCCTCGATCGTGCAATTCCACATGCTTCTATTGATATCGACGGGAAGGATGGGGCACCGTGTCTTTTTGCATCCTCTCTTATCACCTCCGGTTCATAAAAGCCCATCGGCTGGTTATTGAGAAGGGCGCAATATAATTCTGCCGGATAGTAATATTTCAGGTATCCCGATCGATAGCAAAGGACCGCAAACTGGAGGCTTGGCTCTTGCAAAACCCGAAATCGGCAAAACCGCAGATGTGGTCAAATATCTTCGCCGCAATATCACTTTGTATCCCCTGTTTTTTGCCCCTTCGCAAAAACGTTCGTGCCATTTGAGTAGTTCCTCCCGTGCGTTCTTGCGGCCCATTGCCTTGCGTAACTTGTTGCCTTCTCCTGCCGAAAATCCGGCTATCGCCATTGCCACCTAGAGGATCTGTTCTTGGAAAAGGATCACGCCGAGTGTTTCGTCGAGGATCGGCTTAAGTTTTGGATGCAGATGAACAACGGGCTCCTTGCCCTGCCTTCGGCGTATAAAAGGATGTACCATATTGCCCTGAAGGGGGCCGGGGCGGACAATTGAAACCTCGACAGTCAGGCCTTCGAAGGTGCGCGGTCTCATTTTCGGCAGTGTCTGCATCTGCGACCGGCTTTCGACTTGGAAGGCCTCGACCGTATCCGCGCTTCCTATCATGTCATAAATGTGAGGATCATCGGGGGGAAGATGGTCGAGATCGGGATCGAAGCCTCTGTGTTTGGGGATAAGTTCTTTCGCATCATCGATAAGCGAAAGCATTCTCAGACCCAACAAGGTCAAATTTGATCAGTCCTGCGTCATCGACAGAATCTTTGTCCCACTGGCAGACGATCCGTCCTTCCGCGCGGGCATGCTCCCGGGGAACAATTTCCGATATCGGTCTCGGGGTGATTATCATGCCCCCGACATGGATGGAAAGATGTCTCGGGAAGTCCGATATCTGCGTACACATCCTGCTGAAATGCTCCCAGACCCCGTAATCGAGGTACGATCTGAATTCAGGGACCTCCTTCAATGACTCTATTGCTCCATGCCCGCCGTATGCGGAGGTTGTCTTTGCCATCCTGTCGAGCGCATACGCGAGAAGGCCCAGCACTTTTCCTACCTCACGGATCGCGCTGCTCCCCTGGAAGGTCACATGCGTATACACCATTGCCGCGCGATCACGGCCGTACGTGTCATAGACATACCTGATCACCTCTTCCCGCCTGTTTGTCGCGATATCGATGTCAATATCGGGGATGCTCAATTCGTTGAGAAAACGTCCCACGAAAAGCTTGACCGTATCGGGTCGACAGGGGTTATCCCGAGGACATATAGCAACGGCAGAACTTACGGCAGAACCTCTGCCCTGTGCCGAGATCCCCATTCTCCGGTCATATTTGATGATATCCCTGGCGACGAGAAAATATCCTGAAAACCCTTTCTGCTCGATAAGACCGATTTCGTCGTCGATCCTTGCTAGGCTCTCTTCAGTGAGGGTGTCATAGCGGGCCCTGGCCTTTGGCATCCCAGTTTTCTCAAAAACCCCGTTGCGGTCTCATTTTCCGGCAGGGAAAAATCCGTATAGGAAAAAGAAGAGAAATCGAGGTTAAAAGTACACCGCCGGGTTATTTCTTCTGTCCTTAAAATGGCATCCCGGGGAATCCAGGGAAGCTACATCATTTCTTCGTGGCCCTTGAGATAGAATTCCGAATTCGATTTCCAGACGAGCGCTAATCGTTCAAGTGTTACCCCGTGCCGTATGCAGGTGAGGACATCGTGAAGAACATGGCCGGTTCCGTGTGGCATAGTGGACATTATTTGAGGCTACGGTCTTAAGGCGTAATGCCTGTGCGATATCCACTGATTGACGGTATAGATGTTTGTCTTCTGGAAGCAGGTGCCCCTGGAGCTCGATATAAAAATTGTCTTTTCCGCAAAGTTCCGCGTATTTTTTTGCCGCCTCATATGCGATCCGTATCTCCCTTTTTATGAGAAGGCGGTTTATCTCCGATCGTACACAGCCATACAGGCAGATGAGGCCTTTCGTGCGGCCCTGCAATTCCGTTCCGGATAATACCGGTTCTCCCTTGGGGCCGGCGAGATGCCCGCGGGTGATAAGACCGGACAGGTTGGTATATTCCTTTTCATTTTCGACGAGAAATGTAAGGTGTTGTTTACCTTCGAATGTGAGTTCCACACCGATAATAGGCTTTATACCGGCTTCCTTTGCGAGCCTCATAAAAACACACGCGTTGTAAAACCCGTCATGATCGGTAATGGCAAGGGCCTTCATGCCGCAGGACACAGCGCGTTCGATAAGGTTGTGGGTTGATGAAGCGCCGTCGAGAAAAGAAAAATTTGAATGGGCATGCAATTCGGTATACATGGAATTTCAAACAGACCAGTTTTGCCGGTACCAATCACCTGACAGGAGGTCCTGAAAAATTGTTACCAGGTTGCCGCTTTCAAGTTCGATTGAATAATACATACGGACGACAGGTTTCTGCAACCAGGCATCATAGACCCGCCAGATATTGGTGATCTCCTGTATTTTTTGCCTTTTCTTTTTCAAGATGACCCATGCTGGCCTGTTTTTAACGATAATAACGGATAGAAGTTCAGGATCGAAGGGTTAAGCTTTCATGGTTCGACAAAAATAAACCTGTCATCGGGCAGGAAGGTGCTGCTGTCACTCCTCACGACACGCGTAAGCGGCATTGAGCCGTATTTGGTTTTCAAAAATCCCTTGATGTCTTTCATGCTCTTTTCAATAACGGCAAGGTTCCGGAACAGTTTTTCCTGTTTTCCGTAGTAATTGACAAGGGACCCGGCACGTACGCTCATTATTTTTACCGGGCTTGCAAGCTCGATCCCCTCAAGCCCTGCCATTATCCTGCGCAGCATATCATCCTTGTGTACCACAGGATCGTGCATAAAAAATTGTTTTTCAAAAAATGTCCTGTTCTCGAGGTCGAAGACCAGCTTTATCGTATGGCAGGCCTTACCCAGTTCTTCAAGCTCCAGGCACAACCCATCGAGAAGATCGAGAAGGGCAGCCTTGATCTCTTGTAAATAAACAGGGTTTTCACAGACTATTTCCCGGTCTATATCGGTGATGGAAAAAGCGCAGGGTATTCTATCCTGGTCGCCGACACCGTTTGCCATTTCCCACAGTTCTTTCCCTGTTGCCCCGAATTGCGAGGTCAGGGCGGAAAAGGTAAATGCGCTTATATGCCCTAAGGAATCAAGACCAAAAAGATACAGTCTTTCACGAATATCGTCGGGTACTGGGAGGCGGTCGGTCCCGACAGAAGAGAGAAAATCCCTTTCCGTCCCCGGGGCAACAACGCGTGTATCGGCAGATGCGGATGAAGCGGCCTCATAACTCAGGAAACGGGAATTCCCGATACCCACCCTAACGTCAAGGCCGAATTTACCGGCCACCATGCCGGTGAGGGCGCATGCGATCTGCTCTTCGCTTTTGAACATACCGGGAAGGCGGGTAATATCGAGAAATACCGTACCTGCTTCTTTTGGTTCGATACGCAGGGTGATACCTGCGATGGAAGAGAGAACATCTTCCCAGATGCTGCCGTATTCTTTTCTTCGTGCCAGTACAGGCGTCGCATCATAGCACAGGTGATAGGCATCTTTAAGCGGCATCGAGGGAACAATCCCCCTTTGCGTAAGCTCTTCGGAGCAATCCATTATAAAACCCCTTTCTTCGGGCATACCAATGATCACAACCGGTCTGCTCCTTAGAGACGGGTCTTTCAGGTACTCGATCTGGCAATAAAAATGGGGGATGTAAAAACAAGCCACTCGCATACAGCAATATTAGAACATCTGTTCTACTTTGGCAAGAAGTTTTTTGGTTCCAGGTTAAAAACCACCGGTTATTATTTAGAAAAGATTATTTGATTTCAATAGACAAATTTTCAAACCCAGAACCTAGAAACTATCTAGGAAAAATTCTTTGATTTTTTTCCTGGATGTAGTACATTTGTTCTATGGTGAGGAAAACAAATACCAAGGAACGGATCCTCGATTTTATCAGAGTGTTCAGACGGGATAAGGGCTATTCGCCTTCCGTACGCGAGGTCGCGAGCCACTGCGGGATAAAGAGCCCGTCCGTGGTGCAGTATCACCTGGAGCAGCTCCTGGAGGCCGGTTTAATTACGAAGGATAAGGTTAGATCGCGCAGCATTGGCTTGGTGGGGGACGAGGAAGGCCCGGCCCAGGTGCCCCTTCTGGGTGTGATCGCGGCGGGCCAGCCCATAGATATACCTTCCGTGGATAGCCAGAAAGCCGGGCATAGAATGATTGATGTGCCGCGCGATATTATGCGGAATGGAAGGAAGTTGTTTGCCCTTCAGGTCAGGGGAAATTCGATGGTAGATGCCATGATAGCCGATGCAGACATATTGATCATGGAACAGGCCGATTCCGTAAATAATGGCGATGTCGCGGCCTGCTGGCTGGAAAACGAGCAGGAAGTAACCCTCAAAAAGATCTATTACGAAAAAGGCCAAAAAATCAGGCTTCAGCCATGCAACCCCTACATGCTTCCCCTGTTCCACGATGCAGCGAACATTCGCATCCAAGGCAAAGTGGTAGCGGTCCTTCGGACAAAAATGTGAAAAGACCATTTAAGATTGTAAGTCGTAAGTCGTCAGGTGAATAAAGGTTGAAATTTTCGCATGATTAAACCGCTGTGCCGGATGGAACAACGGTTTAGTTTTTACTCCCTGGCTTCTAACGACTTACGGTTCTATCGGGGCCGACGGGTCGGCCATCCATTCTTCCGATGAGCCATCATACATCCGGACGTTCTTGTAGCCCAGGACGTCTTTGAGTAGGTACGCCCATACCGAGGCGAGTCTGCCTGTATCGCAATAAACGATCGTATTCTTGTTAAGATCATCTCCAACTATTTTTGCTGCCATATCTGCAAGTTCCTTCTTGCTCTTGAAGGTACCGTTCGGGTTATACGCTGCCGTCGCAGGAAGGTTGACGGCGTTTTTTATCCTGCCCGCCCGCGCGACAAAATCCAGCTTCTTTTTCCCTTCATAAAAATCGGGGTCCCTGACATCGACTATGACCTCCCTTCCAATGGCGGCCCTTACATCATCTTTTGCCACCGGCATGTTCTTATTGAGTTTCGGCTGGAAATTCGTAGTTTTCGGTTTTGTAATATCTGTCGCAACAGGTTTTTTGTCGGCCGCCCATTTCTCCCATCCTCCGTCGAGGATGGCAACGTTTTCGATTCCGGCATACTCCAGAGTCCATGCTACACGGGTAATCCCTGAACGATTGAGGGGGGTATCGGAATTGCCGACGATCACCACTTTTGAATCCGCCGCGATCCCGGCCGAGTTTATAATGTCGATCAGGTCATCGACCGGCGGGATCTGGTTGCGCAATTTCCCTTCCGTGATTGCCCATGTGTTGTAAAAAATGTTGACAGCCCCGGGTACGTGGCCAGCCTTATAATCCTCAACTTTCCTGATATCGACCATGACTATCTTCGGGTCTTGGGTGTTCCCGGCAAGCCAATCCGTGGAAACAACCGGGTCGATAGACCGCGTAATACCGGCCGCGGGCAGGAGCAGGAGCACAGAGAAGACGAGTGTTCCTAATGCTATCGCTCTTTTCATTGTCGCCTCCTTTATTGTTTGATCGGTTTCGGGGTGTAGATGAGAAGGTCGTTCGCCTTCGAATCATCTTTGATCAGTATCTCTTTTGTCAGAAAGTTTTGCCTGTCTTTATGACATGCATCGCATGACCGGGTTCTTTCGGTCCGTTTTTTGATATTGTGGGTTGCCGTAGCCCAGTAATTGGGCACACGGTCATAATTTTCCTGCGTGATACCGGCGCTCTTTAAGGTGTCACGAACGGCGGGGACGTGGCGCAAGGTCGTGACGGTCTTTTTGTCTTTCGGGTTAAGTCCCAGGTAAAAACCCGGTTTCGGGGTTGCACCTTTCCCGACATGGCAATCATAACAGTTCGTGTATGATCCGCCTGAATGGCAGGCGTAGCAGCTGACCTTATCTTTGTGCTGCGTGTGCGAGGAGCGTGCCTTATCCGTTTTTTCACTCCCGGGCTTATGGCAGTTCGTGCAGGAAGGTTTTTCCCGGACATCGGTTTTTGACGTGTACAGTATTCCTGTCCCGTGAAGCTCTACTTTGTTATGACAATTAAGGCATGTCATTCCCTTCTGATAGTGAACGTCCGCCTGGCCGCCGAAATCGCCGGTAAATTCGGGGTATACCCGCCCTCCGTGGCACATTGCGCAGGTTTTACCATCATCCTTTGCCACAAACTCGTGGCCTTTGATGAGCCCGGTTGAGATACCGCCTATTTTTGGCGACGAAACATGACAGTCTCCGCAGGAGGCATGGCAGCTTCTGCATGATCTCTGAAAGACTTTCTCGTCAAATATTTTTTTCTCTTTGTCGGAGAATCTCCCTGACACACCATGCCTTAAGCCCTCTGTCGTGAAATGCAAGGAGTCTTTGTAGACTTTTACAACCTTGTCATGGCATTGCCCGCAGACGGCGATATCTGATGAAGGCTTCTTGACCAGCCCGGCATGAGCTTTTTCCCTGGATGCAGCCTTTTCGTCCCCGCGGTGGCATGACGCACAGCCGTTCACGAAATGGGGATTCGTACTGACAATTTTCGGATTGACGAGGAAAGCCTTGTATTGTAATTCCGCCGGGACCGACGGAGGCGCACCCGCTCAGCCGACCCCTTCCGATAGGTCTACTTTTTTGGGTGCGTGGAGGCTTTTAAGTATCTTATCGCTGGTATGGCATTGCACGCAACCGCTCTCGACGGCGTGGAGCGAACTCGTGATGAACGGGAAGATGATCGCGGCAAGAAATACGACTACGGATACAGGAATACCATATCTTTTCATAGGCGTCTTAGAAAAATGGTATATGCGGACCGCTTGTTTGTCAAGCTTCGCGCGTCGCCGACGTGTATACTTTGAAATAGGAAAATATGTCGGGGAACGGTATACCCCCTATCGTCAAGTCCTTATATTTTCGGCTTATGGATTGTCGTGCCTCAAGAAGGTCCGGCGATTTAACACCATTTTCGAGCGAGCAATACGTTTCGACATAGGCCGTAAGGTCATCAACCGCTTTGACCATTTCGCCGTCTCGCGGATTAAAAACATCCTTATTATACTCCCGGGAAATGGTCTCTGTATCCGTCGTGACAACCTGATGGTCGACGTATACAATGCTCGTGAACTCGTCTTCCGTGAATGTCCTCATTTCATCATGCCATTCGGGCGGTATGAGATTGAAGACCTCTTGATCCATTTGTTCCTTTTCATACGCCTTTATCAGCGAGTCGAGGCCTTCTATCGAACGCTTGACGGGAGAGATGATGTCGCGGGTGAGGACCTCGGGCAGATCATGAAAAAGCCCGGTAAAATAATTGTTAAAGCATCGTTTCGGGCAAGCCCCGATATCGCGGGAGAAAAGATACGACAGGATCGCAACGAGAAGCATATGGCCGAGGACGGAGGTACGGGGAATCATATTGAGGTGGCTCCATCGGTACTGAAAGCGCAACTGCCCGCACAGGTCGATAAAATTTCGGTATTTTTGGAACAGGGCAAGCTGCTGGATACCGGTCAGGTCGTAGTGTTTTTCCTGTTTTTTTTGAAGGAAACTTCGTATCTCGGGTATTTCGTACCCCGTAGGATTGGCCCGCTCGATTATGTCGAATTCCCAGCGGGTGGCGTAGAAATGGGAGGCATTGAGGATCCTTTTGCTTATCGTATTGTCGATGCTCGAGAAATAATGCCTGAAACGATCGACAAAATCAAGGCCAAGAGGAGATATGACAGGTTCAAGCCTTTTGTAGACCCACTTCGTCAATTCCTCATATTTCTTTTTGTCTTCCTTGATACGGTTGAATATCTGGGGTTTGAGGTCGGTTATCACAAGACGTTCGAGAAATTCGAAAAGCCCGCCCTCGATTATCTCGAGCCAGCTGAACCCTTCGGTCGATTCCTCAAATTT
>DHQV01000049.1:25491-33215 GCA_002408185.1 Deltaproteobacteria bacterium UBA5329 | reverse complement strand
CCAAGGAAATAAGCAATGGCCATCTTGTGCGCCTGTTTATCGAGCTCCTTCAGTTCGACCGGCCGTATCTTGTCATTCCACCTCTGCATAGCGGCGGCGTTGAATAATTCGAGGATAAATTCTTTGGTCATATTTCCCCTTTCTTTCCGTTATTTTAAGAAATATATGCGAATAAAGAAAGGGGAAACGGGTAATGGGTGACAGGTAATGGGTAATAGAGAGAGCAAAAAGGCCGCCCGAAGGCGGCCCGTTTATCTGGCCATATTGTGTTGTTTACGCCTTTGCGATCTCGAACGTAAGCTGGCCATCATCGTACTTGAGCGGCCGTACTGTTACATCCATTCCGATCTTGGGGTCCGAGAAATCTTTTGCGAGGCGGGCGAATGCCTTGACGCCACCGCCGAAGTCGACAACCGCCATTGTGTACGGTGCATCGGCCTCGAAGCCGAACGGTGCGTACATCGCGGTGGTGAATGTCTCGAGCGTGCCTTTGTTCGGCAGTTCAAACCAGTTCATGTCGGCTGAGAAGCATTTTGCACAGTCGGCTCTCGGCGGGAAATACTTGGCGCCGCACTGTTTGCAAACTGTTCCTTCGACCTTGCCTTCGGCAAGGAGGTCTACGAATTTTCCCGTTTTCGTAAAGCTGGTGAAGCTCTTTCTTCCAAATTTATCGAATCCCATCTTAGTCCCTCCCAAAAATTGTGACGTTTCCGTAAAGACCTACACCGCCAATGTTGTGGTTGAGGCCGATCTGAGGATCTTTTACCTGCATTGGGCCGGCTTCATCCCTTAACTGAAGGACGATGGTCCGGATCTGCGAGCCGCCTGTTGCCCCGATGGGGTGACCTTTCGAGAGGAGACCGCCGTCAACGTTGACAGGGATCTTGCCTTCCTTGTAGGTTGCCTTCTCGCGGATAAGCTGTTTGCCGTCACCTTCCGGTGCGAATCCGAGGCCTTCGTATGCCATGATCTCTGCGATGGTGAAGCAGTCATGGACTTCAGCCACGTCGACCTGCTGGGGCCCGATACCTGCCATTTTATAGGCCTCACCTGCGGCTGCCTTGGCCACCTGGATGCCCTTTGAAAAGTCAGGACGTGCCGCCATGTTCACCACTTCCGATGCGGCGCCGATACCAAGGATCCAGACGGGTTTCTTTGAGAAGATCTTTGCTTTCTCTGCATTTGCAAGGATGATGCATGATGCGCCGTCCGCGTTCGCGCAGCAATCGCCCACACGAAGAGGTGATGCGACGGGGCCAGCCATCTTGGCATCGGGGTTGTTGGGATCGAAATCTTCGGGTTTTACGCCTTTGCGGTATACGGCCCTTTCATTTATCTGGCCATAGGTTGCCGCTTTGACCCTTACGTCCCTCAGATCATCGAGCGTAAGGCCGTTCTTGGCAAGGTATGCCTGGGCATACAGTGCGTAGTAGGCGGGCATCATAGTGCCGAACGGGGCTTCCCACTGGATGTCGCCGCCGCGCCCCATTCTCTCCTGGGATTCGGCGGAGGTGATCTCTGACATTTTCTGGAAACCGAGAACGACGACGATGTCATGAAGCCCGGCTTTGATCATGCTGTAGCCGATCTTGACGCCGACGGTGCTTGACGAGCAAACTGTCTCGACGTAGAATGTCGGCTGCGGCACGAGGCCCAGGTACTCAGCCAACACGCCGGCCGGTGACCTCTGTTTGTCATATTCCGGGGCGGAGCAGAATACGGAAGCATCCACATCCTTCGTGGTGAGGTTTGCATCCTTCATCGCTTCTCTAAAGGCTTCGAAGGCCAGTTCCCTTATGGAGCCTTCATAGCCCCTGACAAAGTAAGTCTGGCCAACGCCGATAACTGCAACATCTTTTGCCATACATTCCTCCTTATTGGTGTGTTGTCCTGTTTCTCTGAAACATCGTAACGCACTTGTTGTGTTCAACCATGTCCCGGGAAAAGACATGGGTACCATCATTTTTAGAAACGAAATAGAGATAATCGACCGCAGCAGGGTTAAGCGCCGCTAGGATCGACGCCTTTGACGGACTGCATATGGGGCCGGCCGGATAGCCCTTGAAGCTGTAAGTGTTGTACGGGGTATATGTTAAAAGGTCTATCTTCCTGATGGGTGCTCCAAAACCCTTCGTTCCATAGATCACCGTGGGATCGCAGTCAAAGGACATCCCCCTCTTCAGCCTGTTGTGAAAGACGGCGGAGACAAGGGGCCTCTCCCCGTTTGCCCCGGATTCTTTCTCGATCATTGAAGCGAGAGTGATCGTCTTATGAACGTCCATATTGTGCAATGCCATTTTTTCTTTGATCTCGGGGTCTCCAAAAATTTTCAGCGTCCTCCGGGCAATGCGTTCGATGAACTTTTCCTTATCTATTTCCTTGCTGTAAAAGTATGTATCAGGGTAGAGGTAACCTTCCAGCGATTCGGATGTAATGCCTATTTTTTTCAGGAATTCCTTCGAGAGTGCGAGCTTCAGGAATTCGTCTTTTGTCATGATGCGGCTTCGGTCGACCGTCTCGGCGATCGTATATATATTGTGGCCCTCGATGATCTTCAGTGTATATATGTTCCGTTTGCCCTGGCCCATCTTCATAATGATATCGACGGTCGACATATCACGCCGCAAATCGTATTCCCCGGCTATCAGCCGGCCGCGATAGATAACCGAGCCGATCATGAAAAGTGTTTTTGAATATATCAGGTCCTCTTTCTTGAGTAGCCCGGCTATTTCGGAAAGCCTGGTCCCGCTTTTAATTACCACGGGCCGCAATGCCGGATCGGTATCTCTGGGGATGCTTGCAAATATAAGGGTCTGCGAGAACAGAAAAATAATGAAGGCAATGACAATTATTTTTCTATCGCGTGCTGCGAGCATCAAGGTATCCCTGAAGAATTATCTGTGACGCCATGATATCCAGATAAGGTTTTCTTTTTTTGTGACGCACTTCGGCCATATCAAAAATTCGATGCGCTTCATTCGTACTGAATCTTTCGTCCCACAGGTTAACGGGTATGTCGACCGATTCCCGGATCTTTTCGGCGAACCCCATGACGTTTTTCGCCCGGTTACCGATCTTTCCGCTCAAATCCCGGGGCAGTCCAATGACGATCTCCCCGACCTCGTTCTCTTTGACGATACGTTTGAACTCTTCGAGATCTTCCTCAAGGGATGCCCGCCGATACAGCTTGAGACCCTGGGCGATGGAAAGCGTGGGATCGGATAAAGACACTCCGATCTTTTTGTCCCCCACATCCAATCCAAGTATTCGCATCACCTATTATAGCAGTTTTTGCTTTGGTTTCAAGAACAAAAGAAACGTAAAAAGCTGTGAGGAGTGAGGAGTGAGGAGTAAGGAGATGAAGAAAAATTTCGTGCGATTTATTTCTTCCGAACGGAGTCGGGAACATCCGGTCCAACCCGATATCGGGGGAAAATTCCGCATTCACATATGTAAGATTACGTATGCTATCAAAATATGCTATCATTTTCCATGAAGGCAAAGCATCGGAGAACTTTGGAGGCGGTTTTTGCAGTTTCCGCCCGGCGAAGGATTCTCTTTTGCGATATCGAGGTTCTGGTCATTGCTCTTGGAGGCAGCGTTCGGGAAGGTGCCGGATCTCGTGTGGTATTTGAGCTCAAAGGGTCGCGGCAGTACCTTTATCGTTCGCATCCGGGGAAAGAAGCAAAGAAATATCAGGTGGAGGTACTGCGAAAGTGGCTGAGTGTTTTGGAGGTTACGCCATGAAAAATGTCATGACATACAAAGGGTACAGGGCTCGCATCGAATTTGACGAGAGAGACAATATTTTTACGGGAAGAGTTGTTGGCATTGCGGACATCATTACATTCCACGGAGAAACCGTAAATGAACTCCGCGCTGATTTTGAGACGGCTATCGATCATTATATAAGTGATTGTAAGGCCACGGGCCGCAAACCCATGAAAGCAGCCTCGGGTAAAATGATGCTGCGTGTCTCACCGGAGGTTCACGCCAGGGCCCTTGTGGCGGCTAAGATCGAAGGAAAGAGCCTGAATCAATGGGCTGAAGAAGTCCTGGGTAAAGCAACGCACGAATAATCACAAAAGGCCGGGGCTGGCGTTGCCTTTATAGCCCCGGTCTTTTGTGGTATGTACCACAGGGCCGGCAAAAGTCGGCCCCTTTGCAGACTATTATATCTTCATCTCCAAGTTTATCATATCCCCTCTTTTAAATCCCATTTTGTCGAAGAATTTGAGGAGATCCCAATCCCTCCAGCTGACCAGTACATAGATCGTGTCTACGCCGACCTCTTTGAACATGAAGAACATTTCACGAAAAAGAAGCCGGGCGATCCCTTTCTTCTGATATTCTTTCCTGACACCCAGCGTGTCGATCCATGCGATATTGTCGGGTATGCCGTATTCCCAGCCGCTCGCGCTCCCGAGTATAAAACCGATGACGCGGCCACCGACTTCTGCAGCGAGCGACGGCACACCCGAGGTTTCGGTACGCTCGAGACGCATCGCCCAATAATCCTTTCGTTGTGTTCCGAGGAGTGATTCATCGATATCGGTTATAGCATCGAGATCTTTTAATGTGAGGACTCTGAGTTTTACGGGTTCCACGAGATCCACCGCTCTTGCCTCCCCGCATTGCTGCTTACTTACTGTCGAGTATAGCAGACAACGAGAGGATGTCAAGGTAACGGTTAACGGGTAACGGGGAGGAACGGTGAGTCCTCGCTTATTGCCCGGTTTAGAACATGTACCGGCGGGTGCTTATATTGAGAAGTAATCCGACCGACGCCAGTGTAACCAAAAGAGAGGACCCCCCGTAACTTATGAACGGCAGAGGGATACCGACAACGGGCGCCAGATGTATCGCCATCATGACATTGATCGTAAACTGAACGTAAAAAATAGATGCTATGCCGAAGGCTATGATCGATCCAAGCTCATCATGCGCATTCGTCGCGATCTTGAGACAGCGGTTTATAAACGAGATAAACAGCACAAACAGCACGACAGATCCGATAAAGCCCCATTCTTCACTGAAAACTGTAAAGATGAAATCGGTGTGGTGCTCGGGTATGAACTGCAGTTTATGCTGCGTTCCGTTCAAAAAGCCCTTTCCGAGAAACTTCCCGGAACCCACTGCAATTATGGCCTGCTTTGCGTGGTAACCGAAGCCTGCCGGATCGGCGTCAATGTTGATAAAACTCAGGACACGCATCTTCTGGTAAGGCTTCATTAGATAGTGCCATGCGAAAAAAGGCGATATGGCCCCAACACCGAAGATCACGGCATACGTCGATTTTTTGAGGCCGACATACCATAGCATGGCAAAGGAAACGAGAATGATGACAATGCCTGTGCCGAGGTCCGGCTGCTTTACGATGAGAACGAAGGGCAGGAGGGTCCAGAAAAGGGGTTTGGCTATATCTTTCAGGCTAAGCGGTATATTCTGCCTTTTCTTGTCGTACAGCATGTTGGCCAGAAATACAACGAGGATGGGTTTCATCAATTCCGAAGGTTGGATACTGAACCCGAAGATGCTGATCCATCTCCTTGCTCCGCCGGCGGCAAGTCCGATTATAAGGACAAGAATGACAAGGGCAATGCCCCCGGCATAGATATATTTTGAGTGGTTCGCTATCATACGGTAGTCGTAATACATGACGACAAGCATGAGGCCGAGGCCCATGGTAAACGCTATGAACTGCTTGATGATAAAGTTCCAGGACCCGCTCGAAAATGAGCTCGTAGCACTGACAAGGTTCATCATTCCGATGCCGAACAGTATCAGGCCGTTCAGTATCAGGTACCAGTCAAGGTGGTAAAATCTACGTTTATCTATTCTCATGAACTTTTGCTTCCTTTATGTCAGATTTAACCTTGAAAAGGGTCTCGGTGATGCCCTTTGCGATCGGTGCGGCCGCCGATGAACCGTGAAGGCCGTGTTCGACCAGGATTGACATTGCGACAGACGCATCCTCCGATGGCGCATATGCAATGAACCATGCATGGTCACCCAGCTTGACCTTGTCGGAACCGGCCTGGGCTGTGCCTGTCTTTCCACTCATCAGAACGTTCTGCACCTTCGAGGCGCCGGCCGTGCCGCCCGGCTCATTGACAACGCCCCGCATTCCATCCTTGACGATCTTCAGTACGCCGGGCTTTAATTTCAACTCGGCATTGACGACGGGCTCGAAGGTCTTGATAACCTTGCCTTCGGTGGACACAATCCTGTTAACTATATGCGGTTTGAAGTTTTTGCCGTCATTGGCGACGAAGGAGGACAACATTGCAAGGTGGATAGGGGTAAGCCATACTGCACCCTGACCGATGGCAACCGAAACGGTTTCCCCCTCGTACCACGGTTGATTGAAGCGCCGTCTCTTCCATTCCGTCGACGGGATAAGACCTTTCTGCTCGCCGGGAAGATCGATGCCTGTCAACCGCCCCATGCCGAGGGCGTTGCCGATCTCGTGTATCCGGTCGACCCCGAGCTTAAGACCTACATTGTAGAAGAAAACGTCGCACGATTCCACGATCGCGCGATGGACGGATACAGAGCCGTGCCCGCCTTTCTTCCAGCATTTGAACACACGGTTACCGTACGCGAAACCACCTCCGCAGTGGTAGGTGGTACGTTCGTTGATTATACCAAGCTCGAGCGCGTCAAGTGCAAGCAGTATTTTGAATGTCGACCCCGGAGGATAACCACCCTGGATGGCCCTGTTCTGCAGAGGATGGGCCTTATCGAGAGCGATGCGCTGCCAGTCTTTTTTCGTGATCCCGGAAGCAAAGAGGTTAGGATCGAAGCCCGGGCGGCTCGCAAGGACAAGTACCCCACCGGTCTTTGGATTGAGCGCAACGGCAGCCCCTCTGCGTGTCTCAAGGGCTTTATCTGCGGCCAACTGGAGATCGAGGTCCATATTGAGATGCAGGTTGTGCCCAGGGACGGGTTCGATAACATCGAGGGTCCTGATCTCACGGCCCATAGCATCGACCTCCACCCGCTTTTCTCCGTCGGTCCCCCTCAGTTCTTTTTCATACGCCCGTTCCAGGCCGTATTTGCCTATGTAATCGCCGGGCGAGTAATCTTTGTATTTTTTCTTGTCTTTCAATTCCTCGTCGCTGATCTCCGACACGTAGCCGATGACATGTGCAAACGACGCGGCATAGGGATAGTTTCGTTTTGGTTCGATCTGTATCGAGATGCCTGGTATGTATACCCTGTTCGCTTCAACTTTGGCAACCTCATCCATTGGTATATCGGATTTTATCTTGATAGGGAAGGACGGGGGCATGCCGGTTGCCGCTTTCATCTTTTCGATGATCTCTTCCCGGTCACAGGAAAGCAACTGGGCTAGGCCGTCCACGGTCTGGCTGAAATCTTTGATGTCTTCAGGTGTCAGGTAAATGTTGAACGAGGGCCGGGTATCGGCCAGGACCTTCCCTGTCCTGTCATAAATGATGCCCCGTGCCGCAATGACCTTTTTCACCCGTATCCGGTTTTGCTCCGAAAGCTTGCGCATCTCTGCCCCGCGCATTATCTGCAGGTCCCATAACCTGATGAGAAGGACCGTCATGGTGAGAACGAGGACGAGTGTGCACCACTTATACTTGCTGGTGTACTTTTCTTCTTTCATTTACGATTTCTCCAGCAAAATATTGTTCAGCCGGTCGATGAAAGAAAAAAGAAGGATCGATGCAAAACCGGTAATAATGGCGTTCGGG
>DHQV01000049.1:0-25410 GCA_002408185.1 Deltaproteobacteria bacterium UBA5329 | reverse complement strand
ACCGGTAATAATGGCGTTCGGGACCATATAAAAGGCGATGTTAAGGATGCCGCGTGTCTCGCCATGGGCGAAAAAAGTCAAGGCTGCGAAGAGGCCAGATTGCACGATGACGGAGCCGCTTGAAAAATAAGCGAATGTGTATTTGGAATCTACAAAATATTTTCTCCGCATAACTGAGGCTATTAAATAAATGACGATGGTGACAAAGAGGAGCGAACCATTTGGGGCCCCCGATAACCCTTCCTCGGCGAGTCCGATGCAGACAGCGGAAGCAAGCCCGGGTCCCGCTCCGAGAAAAAAAGTCACGTACAACATAACGGGGATCCCCAGTTCGGGCTTCAGCACATCGAGAGAAACGTGGGGCGAAATGACCGTTTCGATGAGGAGGAGCAGTATTGCAATGAAAGTATAGAGTGCGGTTCTCATTATTTTCTGACGAGCAGGACCTCGTCAAGCTGCCTGAAGTTGTTGTACGGCATGACGTCGATATCGGTAAATATACCGGCCTTGTTCTTGTTCACCGTTATGACGATGCCGACCGGGATACCTTTGGGGTAGATCCCATCTTTCCCGGATGTTACAAGTTTATCTCCTATCTCGATGTCATCATTCTTCGTTACATATTTCATTTTTACCGTATTTTGCCCGGTGCCTTCGAGCAGTCCACGGGTATTCTTGCCTTCCACGCTGACATCGACCGATGAATTTGTGTCGTTCAGGACCATCACCTTGGCATGCCAGAGATCGACCTCGACAACCTGGCCGACTATTCCTTTCGGCGTCACCACGGGCATCTTCTGGCGGATGTTATGTTTGCTTCCCTTGTCGATAATGACACAGCGGAACCAGTTCTTGAGGTCCTCGCCGACAACGCTGGCGGCGATCATCGTGTTGGGCCTTTTCTGAACAAATTCAAGAAGTTTCCTTAGACGGACATTTTCCCGTTCGGTTTCGACGAGTTTCTGGTTCTCGACGTAAAGCTTCTCGTATTTTTCCCTGAGCTCCTTGTTTTCTTTTTTGGCCCCGACAACATTGAAATAAGAATCGAAGATGCCCCCGACAGAGGAGATGGGCTTTGAGACGACGCTCAGGACCGGTCCGAAGACACTGCTGAAACCGGCCTTGACTGTTGAATATGATCTCGCCACGAAGGGAGCGTTCGTAAAAGAAAGGAAAGATATAACGAGAACCAGGATGGCTATGATTATAGCTATTGAATTTCTCAAGTTGCCACTATATTAAAAGTATGTCGCTATCTCTTTCAAGAGGCTTACCTCATCAAGAGCTTTTCCTGCACCTTCCACAACCGCCGTGAGAGGGTTTTCGGCAATGATGACCGGAAGACGGGTAACTTCCTTGATAAGAACGTCGAGGTTTTTAAGGAGCGCTCCACCGCCTGAGATCACGATGCCTTTATCTACGATATCGGATGCCAGTTCCGGAGGTGTTCGTTCGAGTGCGATCCTTACCGCCTCGACAATGGCGTTCACGGGTTCGTTGATCGCTTCCCTGATCTCTTTTGAGGATATCTCGAGGGTCTTCGGGATACCACCGACGAGGTCGCGCCCCTTGATCTCCAGACTTGACTCATCGTCTTCAGGGTTCGGGTATGCCGATCCGATACTGATCTTGATTATTTCCGCGGTGCGTTCGCCTATCAAGAGGTTATATTTGCGCTTGACATACTGGATGATGGCCTCGTCGATCTTGTCACCGGCGACACGCACTGAATTGCAATACACGATGCCGGCTAAAGATATGACAGCGACTTCCGTTGTGCCCCCGCCGATATCGACGATCATGTTGCCGCTCGGCTCCGTGATGGGAAGCCCGACGCCGATGGCGGCAGCCATGGGTTCCTCGATAAGATAGACTTCCCTTGCACCGGCTGATTCCGCAGACTCCTTTACGGCCCTTTTTTCCACGGGGGTAATGCCTGACGGGACTGAGATGACTATCCTCGGCCGTGCGTAGGATTTCTTGTTGTGTATTTTCTGTATAAAGTATTTCAGCATTGCCTCGGTGATCTCGAAGTCGGCAATGACACCGTCCTTGAGAGGCCGGATCGCAACGATATTGCCCGGCGTCTTGCCGAGCATTTTCTTTGCCTCTTCTCCGACTGCTATGACCTTCTTGGTACCGCGGGAATCTTTATGGACTGCAACAACGGAAGGTTCGTTCGAGACGATCCCCCTGCTTTTCACGTATACCAGGGTGTTAGCAGTGCCGAGGTCGATGGCGAGGTCTTTCGATATAAACCCAAAGAGTGATTCGAACATCTACTCTCCCTTTCTTCCAAATTTTAAAAGTTATTGAAAAAACAGCCTTAATATACTATTTTAAAGTTTCAAAATCAATAATCTTTCAGGGGTATTAAAACCAATGCTCAAGTTCATGAGAAAATACGCTCGAAGCTATTTGATCAAGGTGATTTTTGCCGTCATCATTATTGTTTTTGTCTTCTATTTCGGGGCAGGCTCGCTCCGCGAAAAGGAGACCAGGATCGCCCAGGTTGGAAGCTTCGATATACTTTATCCTGAGTATTACGAGGCATACAACAAGGAACTGGAAATGTTTCGGCAGCTCTACCGTGACAAGTTCGATGAAAAAATGGCGGCTGAGCTCAAGGATAAGGTCCTGCAGGACATGCTCAACAAATATGTCCTCCTTGTCGAGGCAAAAAAACTGGGCATCAACGTGACGGACCAAGAATTTGCCGATCTTATCGGATCGATAGAGGTATTTCGGAAAGATGGAAAATTTGACAAGGATCGGTATGCCTCGGTGCTTCGCCAGAACAAAATGGACCCGGGGCAGTTTGAAAGGATGGAAAGGACCATGCTTTTGATCCGCAAAGTGGTCAGTATTGTACGCGATACCGGGGCTCCTGTGACTGACGCCGATATCTGGGCTGGCTACGTGCAAGAGAAAGGCAAGGTCGACCTTTTTTATTCCCGCTTTTCACCCGCCGCATTTAAAGATAAGATCACGGTCACCGACAAGGAACTTAACGATGCCTACGACAAGGAAAAGGACCGCTTCCGCGGGGAGAACACGTACCGGCTGAAATATATCGTTGTAGATGCGAAAAGCGGGCTTAAAGATGACCAGGTGTACATGGACCTTTTGAAGGCAAAGGACATCGACACATACGGCCGCCAAAAAGGTATTAAGGTCAATGACACGGGAAGAATGAGCCAGAGCGAACTTTTTAAGGCATACAAGAACATTAAGGTCGAAACATGGATAAAAGACCTGCACAAAGGGGATATTTCGCTGCCGGTCAGGGATGATGGGCGCTCCCTTATCTTTCAGCTTGTCGAGCGTGAAGATGGTAAACCGATGGAAAAAAGCGTCGCTCTTCAAAGTATAAAGAACAGGCTTGTCGCGGAAAAGGCAAAAGAAAAGGCCCGGCTCGCGGCGGAGGATGCCGTGAGGAGTAGGTCTGTAGACAAAAAGGAGCATACCGGTTTTATCTCGAGAGGGGCATCGTCGATCCCAAAGATCGGCGAAATTCCCCGGGACAATGCCGGTGTGCTTGGTTTGACGAAAGATAAGCCCGTTTATGACAAACCGGTCGATATAAACGGGGATTATTATGTGTTCGGGTTCGCGGGTGAACAGGATCCCGACCGCCAGGAATGGCAAAAAGACAAGGAGCGTTTTGCGCAGTACTACACCGCACGGCATAAAGAGCAGGTCTTGACCTCTTTTATCGAGGATTCGAAACGGGCGATGCTCAAACAGGGAAAGATCAAGATATTGAAGAATCCCAAAGAGATCTGAGAGTTGTCGCCCATGGTGATCCTCGGCATCGATACGTCCTGC
Source organism: Deltaproteobacteria bacterium UBA5329 (assembly GCA_002408185.1). Lineage (GTDB taxonomy): Bacteria > Desulfobacterota > Syntrophorhabdia > Syntrophorhabdales > Syntrophorhabdaceae > Delta-02. The sequence continues at coordinate 21,582 of DHQV01000049.1, read as the reverse complement.
GATGATACATCGCTGGCATTGCTTGACGAGAACAGGAATATCCTCGCTCACGTCATATCGTCCCAGGCGGACCTCCACGGACGATTCGGCGGTGTCGTCCCCGAGATCGCATCTCGAAAACATGTCGAATTGATAGATGTTATCTATAACGATGTCCTGCGGGAAGCAGAGTTGAACGCGGACGACATTGACCTTGTCGGCGTAACATCCGGGCCTGGCCTCATCGGCAGCGTTCTCGTCGGGCTTTGTTTTGCAAAAGGGTTCTGCCTTGCGAGTGGCATTCCGCTTATCGGTGTGAACCATGTCGAGGCCCATGCAATGAGCATATTTCTCGAACACGAGGTGGAGTTTCCCTTTGTGGCGCTCGTTGTTTCCGGTGGACATACGATAATACTCTCTTTCGATGCCCCGTGTTCTTTCAGGGTCGTTGGTTCGACGCTAGACGACGCAGCGGGGGAGGCCTTCGATAAAATTGCCAAGTTCCTCGGTCTCGGGTACCCTGGGGGACGCATCATCGAAGAGTTGGCGCGCAAAGGGTCTCCCGATCATGTCGCTTTCCCCCGCCCCATGATGGATGACGTGCGCTGTAACTTCAGCTTCAGCGGCTTGAAAACGGCGTTCATCACCTACGCAAAAAAACATACGGTCGATGGATCGAATATCAGCGATGTGCTTGCGTCGTTTCAGGAGGCGGTGTGCGATGTTCTTGTGTCGAAGACGTTCAAGGCCGCCAGGCAATCGAACATCAAGCGGATCGTCGTGGGAGGAGGGGTTGCGTCAAACGGGCGGCTCCGCGAGGTTTTTCTCGAAAGGGCAAAAGAGGAGGATTTCGAGGTCATGATCTCATCGCCTCTTTATTGCACCGACAATGGGGCAATGATCGCCTCTCTGGCATCTTTCTATGCCGCCTCAGGGGCCTATTCGGCACTTGATATCAAGGCATATTCACGGATGGTAATGAAATGATCCGGTTGCCATGCTGAAGAAAAGTTTCTCTCAAAATCTCATCAAGGACGCGAATACCCTTCGTAAAATGGTATCTCTTGCGAAGATCTCAAAAGACGATACGGTCGTTGAAATCGGGGCAGGGCGCGGAAACCTGACGAAGGCAATAGCTCTATCGGCCCGTAAGGTCATTGCGATCGAACTCGACCGGGATATGATACCGTACCTCGAGGCGCTTGCCTCCGGGGGACTGTCAGGTACATCATCAAATATCGAGATCGTTTTTCGCGATATATTGGCCGCCGATCTCGCCGATCTCGCCGCACATGGAAAAATAAAGGTAATGGGGAATATACCTTACGGTATTACGGGCCCTATCATTTTCAAGCTGATCGGGGAGCGCGCGTTCGTTGAGAGCGCATTTCTCACTGTCCAGAAAGAGATAGGCGACCGTATTACCGCAAAGCCGGGAACAAGGGCATACGGGTCCTTGTCGGTGATATGTCAGCTTGTTGCCGATGTGAAGGTCCTGATGCGTCTTAAGGCCCACATCTTTATCCCTCCTCCCAAAGTTGACAGCATCTACTTTTCGATGCATTTCAGGGATGATGCGGACTACGTGAACGATGATTTCATGTCCTTTGTCCGGGGAGCGTTCAGTCATAAGCGAAAATTTATGCGCAACGCTCTACGGGAGAGGTATACCGATCTGCAGATAGATGAGCTCTACGAGCTCATGCATCTTCCCCGTCCGGTGCGGGCCGAAGAATTGGAGCCCGGTTTGTTTCGAGTGATGTATCACACGATCGCGAAAAAGGACAGATAGGAGGATCTATTTCAGTTCGGGGCGGGGAAAGAGCCCTGCCTTTTTTACGATCTCAGGGACTATCTCCTCCCATTCTATGGCCATCGTATGGATACCTGCTATCCCTTCGATATTCCTGACCGCTTCGATGGTCTCGAGACAAATTGCAACCCCTTCGTCCCGATGCCGTTCTTTCGGGATGGATCCCATGCGTTCTATCAGGTGATCGGGCACATCCATTCCGGGAACGGAATTTTTCATATAACGGGCCATGGCCGGTGACTTCAGAGGGGTGATCCCGGCAAGGATGTGCGCCTTTTCATGAATTCCCAGGTCCCGCACCATCTCCATCCATCGCATGAATTTTTCGATATTGAAGACGCACTGGGTCTGGACAAATTGAGCACCGGCCCTGACCTTTTTTGCGAGCCGCAAAGCCCGGATCTCAAACGGGTCGGCGAACGGGTTTTCAACGCACCCGATAAAAACATCGGGAGCACCTTTTATTTCCTGGCCGCTTAAGAATTTCGCTTCATCACGCATGGTCCGCAGTGTATCGATCAGTTGGACCGAGTCTATATCGTGTACATTTTTTGCACCCGGATGGTCACCAAATGATTGATGATCCCCCGTCAGGCACAGGATATTGCGAATGCCGAGCGCAGATGCGCCAAGGACGTCACTCTGCAGGGCTATCCGGTTCCGGTCCCGTACGGTCATCTGAAGAACCGGGTCAAGGCCCATTTCCTTGAGGACTAGGCACGATGTCAGGCTCGACATCCGGACCACGGCCGTCTGGTTGTCGGTAACGTTCACTGCGTCCACATATCCCTTGAGGATGTCCCCTTTTTTTCTGATCACATCCGGGTCAGCGCCGCGCGGAGGCCCGCATTCCGCAGTGACCGCAAAATGCCCCAGGGTGAGAACCTTTTGAAGATTGCCGACCGGGATCATAGCGCCATGTCCTCCCTTATCCTTTTACGGGGCCCCCCGTCACGGGATGTCGACCAATCCCTGGGCTTTTCTATTTCGTTATATGTTTCGAGCTCCCCCCGTGCTTTCAACCTGTCTATGATCAACTGCCATGCGCACGGAAGGGTATCGTTCACTTCGCAGACGCCCCCGTGGGAGCCGCCGCAGGGGCCGTTCATGATGCTTTTGGCACAGCGTGCAACAGGGCATATTCCACGTGTCCTGTCGAGGACACAGTTGCCGCATCCCTGGCAGCGTTCCGACCATATTCCCGCCTGCTCCGTCACACCCATGAAACGTGTATTGACGGCGGGGAGTATCGGCATGTCGGGGTAATTCTCGGCAACGAACTGAACGCCGCACCCGCAGGCGAGCGACAGAACGACATCGTAATCATTGAGCGACTCGGCCAGCGTGTTCGCATATTCGGGATCGCACTGCCTCTCGAGCGTCTTTTCCCCAACATCCGTTATGCGGCCTTCGATCTGTCTCCTGATACGGATCTGCGAGGCAAGAAGGGCAGTCTCCCTGGTGCCGCCGACAGCACAGACAGTCACACACTCATTACATCCGAGAAGCAATATTTTCTCATAGGGAGAGATCATCTTCATGATCTCATCAAACGGTTTCCTATCGGCAACGATCATCTCGGTCTCCTTGGTCACGGTCTAAAGTCTCAAATTAAAAACCAGGTTCTTTTGCCTGAGACCTGAAACTATTTTTTTATGGGACTTGACCCCAACTCCCGTATTTTCTCGGTCATCTCCCGCATGACCTGTGCGAATTTGCGGCCGTCGGATGCGGAGAGGCTGTACATTCCGAGACGCTCACCACCGATGCCCGCTTCGTCGAGAAGCGCTTTCGCATACCGCACGCGTTTTCCTGCCCGTATATTTCCGGCAATGAAATGACAATCCCCGTCAAGACATCCCACGAGGCATACGCCGTCGGCCCCGCTTTGGAAGGCTTCGAGCATATGGATCGTGTCGACCCTGCCGGTGCAGGGCACCTTGATGATCTTCACCGACGCGGGATAGGAAAGCCTCATCGAACCTGCCAGGTCCGCCGCGGAATATCCTCAATATTCGCAGCAAAAAGCGATTATTTGTATGTTATCCATTGGTCTCTTCCAATTTTAGATCGTAAGTCGTAAAAGCACATGTCTGTTTTCTCCATAATAATCATACTTAATGGGTTATTTCTTTTACTACTTACGCCTTACGACTCATTGCTGCCCTTACCTTGGCTATTATCTGTACGTCCCGTGAATGCATCAGATCTATCGCCTTCGCAGGGCATTCGGCTGCGCATGTGCCGCAGCCCTTGCATTTGCTCGCATCGATCACTGCGCTCCCGTCCTCATCGATCATCGGCACGCCGAAAGGGCATGTCCTCACGCAGGTCAGGCATGCGGCGCATGCATCGCTGTTGACCCTGGCGACCATGGCATCGACGGTTATGGCGTCTTTGGCAAGGGTCGTCAGGGCCCGTCCCGCCGCTCCTAAAGCCTGTGTTATTGTCTCACTTATATTTTTCGGTGCATGGCACGTTCCTGCCATGTAAAACCCGTCGGCAGCGAAATCTATGGGTTTTAATTTCATATGCGCTTCATGAAAGAACCCGTCACGGGTCCGGGGAAGTTTGAATATGCCAGCAATGTCAGCTGTGGTGTTGGGTATCATGGCGCTCGAAAGCACCAGCCTGTCTGCCAGGACTCCGGTGGTTTCGCCAAGGGCCGTGTCAAAACAGCGTACGTAAAGCCCGTCATTTTTCTTTTCGACCGCGGGCCCGTTATTCTGTGAAAAACGAATGAACCGTATACCCATGCGCCGGGCAGTCTTATAGTATTTTTCGGAGAACCCATAGCTCATCATGTCGCGGAACATGATAACGATCTCGGCTTTGGGCCATTTCTTTTTCATCGCCATTGCATTTTTCAGCGCAGTGAGGCAGCAGACCCGGCTGCAATATTGTCTTTGATCATTCCGTGAACCGACGCACTGGATCATGACGCATGTCCCCACTTCGGCAAGTGTCCCGTCGTTGAGCACCACCTCGAGTTGAAGCTGGGTCATCACCCGCTCATCTTCGCCGAAGAGATAGAGACCGTTCGGCCTCAATTCCGAGGCGCCCGTTGCAAGTATCGTAACGGAATGACTGATCTCTTCCGGTGGCCGGCCGTCGGTCATGATCTCGGTCAGGAAATTTCCCCGGGAGCCCTCGAAATCGATGACCTCGGAGTCCGTGTGAACACGGATGTGCGGGTGATCCATCACCTTCCGGACGGTATCATGAAGGAATTGCTGCGCATCGAGTCCTTCAACGGTTATGAAGATATTGTTGACATTGCCTCCGAGCCGCTTTTCCTTTTCGACAAGATGCACGGTAAAACCCTGGTCTGCAATGCTCAAGGCGGCCGTCATACCTGCGATACCACCCCCTATCACCAGTGCGGACTTTTCGACAGGCAATGTTTTTTCGACAAGCGGTTCTATATGATGCGCATTCGCGACGGCCATCCGGACCAGGTCTTTTGCTTTCTCGGTTGCGTTCGTCCTGTCGTGCATATGGACCCACGAGCACTGGTCCCGGATATTCGCCATCTCGAAAAGGTATTTGTTGAGGCCCGCGTCGCGGATCAGGGACCGGAATATCGGCTCATGGGTTCGCGTCGAGCAGGAGGCCACTATTACGCGATTGAGGTCGAGTTCATGGATAATGTTCTTTATCCTCTCCTGGGTATCCTGGGAACATGTAAAAAGGTATTGATCGGCAAAGACAACACCGGGAAGCCCTGCGGCATAATCCTTTACTGCCGGTACGTCTATAATACCTCCGATGTTGACGCCGCAGTTACAGATAAAAACACCGATCCTAGGTTTCTGCCCGGCTATGTCCCGTTCATCGGGAGCGGATAGGACCGTAATATCCCGCCAGCGCATATCAGCAAGAGATGATGCGGCGGTACACGCGGCGGCCGACCCCTCTATAACTGTCTCCGATATATCGCGAGGGGCGGCTGAACCGCCGCATACGTAGATCCCCTGACGGGATGTGACAAGCGGTGTCAAAGGTCCCGTATCGACAAAGCCGTAATCGTTGGACGCGACGTTTATCACCCGCGAGAGCCCGCCGAGCTGTTTTGAGGGCCTCAAGCCCACGGCGAGGACAACGAGATCGAACGTTTCGGTCACGACAGCCCCGTCAGCACCGGTATAGGTTATGTCGAGATCCTTCGTGTCCGGATCTTCGTAGACGCGGGAGATAGCCGACCGAATGTACCGTACGCCGTATTCCGAACGCGCCCGTTCAAAGTGTTCGTCGTATCCTTTGCCGAATGTTCTGACGTCCATATAGAAGATGGTGGGCTCGATGTCGCGATGATGTTCCTTTGATATTATTGCCTCCTCCATTGCAAACATGCAGCAGATGGACGAACAATAAGGGTTCTCATTGTTCCGGCTTCCGACGCACTGGATGAAAGCGATCTTCCGGGGTATCCTGCCGTCGGACGGCCTCATGACCTGCGCTCCCGTAGGCCCTGTGGCGGAGAGGACGCGTTCGTAATCGACGCTGCTCAAGACATTGTCGAATGAATGGTATCCCAATTCTTTCATTGCGGTCGCGTCAAACTCGTCGAAACCGCACGCAATTATTATGCTGCCGACGTCAAGGACCCTCTCTGCCGGCCCCTCGCTAAAATTGATGGCTTCGGGCTTGCAGAACTCCTCGCATATCCCGCAGCCGAGGCACCTGCGGCAACTCAGGCATCGTTTTGCCTCTTCAACGGCGCTTTTTTCATCGAGCGTGCCGACCGTCTCCACGAACCCTTTGCGGTTGGCTATCGCAGTACGGGGGATGCTGGCCCGGGCCTTTTGTTCAACGTGGAATGGCACATCGTCGAGAATTTTATCGTCTTCGGCAAGCCGGCCTTCCAGAAGGTCCCGTCCCTCCAGATACCTGATCATGGATTCGGCGGCCCGCTTTCCCTGGGCGATCGCATCGATAGCGCTACGTGGCCCCGTTACGGCATTTCCGCCGGCGAACACGCCTTTGTGCGTGGTTGCGAGCGACACGGGGTCGACCTTTACCCGGCCGTCTTCATGCCGTTCGATCGTCGGGGATGCTGAAAGATAAGTCGTATCGATCGTCTCGTATATCACGAGGATCAGCGTGTCCATATCAAAGATCACAGTATTCGACGTATCGTACACGGGATCGAAGATGCCTTCGCTGTTGAAGACCTGTGTGCACCGAGCCAGTTCCATCCCGGTCACGTGTCCGTCGCTCGCGAGGATCGTCAGGGGGCCCCAGGCATTGTGGAATACGATATCCTCCTCGATGGCCTGGTCTATTTCCCACCGATGGGCTGGCATGTCGTCCCATTTTTCAAGGGCCACGATATGGACATCCGGTGCTCCCAGTCTTCGAGCGGTAATTGCCGTATCCATTGCAACGTTCCCGCCCCCGATCACGAAAACCCTCTTCCCGATCGAAATGTTTTTGTCCGTTTTTACGTCCTTGAGAAAATCAAGGGCGCTTACCACCCCTTGTGCGTCCTCGTTGGGGATCCCGAGCTTTCTGCGCCCGTGTGCCCCGGACGCGATGAACGTTGAATCGAAGGAATCAAGGATGCTGCCAAGCGGAAGGTGAACCCCTACGCGGGTGTTCATGCTGAGCTCAACACCCATGCGTTCTGCGATCGAGAACTCGCGTGCAAGCACATCGGGAGGCAGCCTGTAGGCGGGGATCCCGGCATACAACATTCCTCCTGGTTGTTCGTTTGCGTCGAATATCGTTACCCTGTAACCCGCCTTGCGTAATTCGACAGCACACGTAAGGCCGGCAGGGCCCGCGCCGATGACCGCAGTTTTCCTGTCCTTTTTCGGTGCGATCTCAGGGAGAAGGGGCTCCCGCCTCCCGATCTCGTAGTCGGCGAGAAAACGTTTGAGGGCGCATATTGCGATGGGTTGATCGACCTGCTTTCCCCTGAGGCAGGCATTTTCGCAAGGGTGCGCGCATATACGGCCGATGATGCCGGGAAAAGGAAGTTTATCCCGTACGAGGTCCAGCGCTTCAAAGAATTTTCCCTCGGCAATAAGGCCGATATAGTCACGGGCATTGAGATTGATCGGGCAGGTGTAGATGCATGGTGAAAGCTGCCTGTCTATCATGTACGTCGACGGTATGGCCTGGGGGAAATTGATGAAGGCGGCGCTGCGCAGCGACATTTCCTCGTTGTACACATTGCCGACCTCGAGCGGGCACACGGTCGAGCAGGATGTGCATGACGTGCACTTTTCGGGAAGCACCCGTCTCGGCCGGGTCCGTAAGGTGGCCCTAAAATGCCCCGGCCCTCCTTCAAGGCGAAAAACCTCCGAGTTCATAAGAAGTTCGATATTCGGGTTTTTACCCACCTCCACGAGTTTCGGTGCCATGACGCACATGGAACAGTCATTTGTGGGGAATATCTTGTCGAGCTGGGCCATATTACCGCCGATGTTCGGTTTGCGGTCCGCAAGATAAACCTTGAACCCGGCCTCCGCGCAGTTGAGCGCAGCCTCCATGCCGGCAATGCCTGCACCTATGATGAGGATGGCCCCGGACCTTTCCGAACCGTTCTTCCCGTTTTTGCCGGTCAGTCTATTTCCTCCTGTACAATGCGTCACGGTCATTATAACCGGCAATATCCACGCTGTCACGCCGTGCAAGTTCTTTTATGTGATCGAAAACAATGCCCGGCTTAAGGCCAAGGGCTCGGGCCAGTTGAGGTACCGATGCCGGGCCGCCACCAAGGTTCTCGAGGATACGTGCCCGTTCAACGGCCCGTTGGAGAAGCGGATCGAAAACAAGGGAAAATTGTCGTGCAGTAAAGCGCTCCCTGTAGACGTTCCCGCTCATGAGAGTCCCCTGTTTTTTAAGGAGCCTTTCGAGCTTTTCAGCGCCATCGGGGTCCTGTGTTCTCACAAATTCGATCATGGACCGGCGCCAGGCATCGATATCGTCATCATATGACTGCATATTACCGGACATGCCCTTTCACAGGTGCTATCGCCTGTTCTATATCTCTTATGCTCACAATATGCCGTGCGCCGCCGGAGATTTTGCCGAAAATAGCCAGTTCGAAGATCTCCGGAAGAAAAAGAACGGGAACAGGCTGGATATCTTCGCCGAGATACGTGATGAGGTCCAGATTGAGCTGACATAGCGGGCAAGTTGTGACAATTGTCTGTGCCCCCGAGCGTACCACCGCCTTTATGAGACGCCCGGAGAGCTTTGCCGTTACATCGCCGTTCGTTATTGTCGAGCTCGCGCCGCAACATTCGGTCTTGTATTGCCAGGGGATCACGGTCACGCCCAGAGCCTTGAGAATGATATCCATTCCCATGGGGTCTTCAATGTCGTCGGATGGGGAGATCCCCATAATGCGCGTCAGGAGGCATCCATAGTAAGCGACCGCATGGATCGGGGCAAGATCATATGACACCGAGTCTGCGATCCGTTCGATGCCGATGTATTCGAGGAACACCTCGATAATATTCTTGACCTCGATATTTCCGTTGCAGGAAAGCGGGGAAAGTGCATCGTTCACCATGCGCCGGGTTTCCTTGTCTTCGGCAATTTTTCTGGCAGCCGTTTTCGTCCGTGCATAACATGCAGAGCATGGAGCGACGAGGTGAAAACCGGATCCTTCGGCGAGCGCAATGTTCCGCGCGCTCAAGGCAAGAGACAGGCCTTCATTTACCATCAATGCCGCTAAAGCCCCGCAACACGACCAGTCATCGAGTTCCTTAAGCGCTACACCGTAGTAAGCCATTACCTTTTTCAGTGAAATGTCATAAAAATCGCTCGATGATCTCAGGGAACATCCGGGATAGTAGGAAAGAGCGATCACTTGCCCCTCCCGCCTGTTTTTTTAATGATGGACCGTATATTGTTCCTGTCCGCCACGTTGTGCGGGAAGAGGCCGATCCTCCGTTTTTTGATCATACCGATCCCCATGCGATAACTTTTCAGGAGCTCCCTGCGGGAAAGGCGGTATCGCATGACCGTTCCCAGTTCGTACATATGGCCATGCCGGGCTATGCTTTCGACCATCAGGGTATCAAACTCGTGGATATTCGTTTGGGCAGCCAGACCGGATTCAACGGACATTCGCCTCAAGACCGTGAAGATGCGCGCGACATCTATGCCGTTCGGGCATCGGATGCTGCACGCGGCGCATTGCAGACATGCCCAGAGCCCCGCCGACGACAGCACACACTCCCGCTCGCCCGAGATGATGTATCCGATGATCCTGTGGGGAACGATATCCATGTCCCGGGCCGCGGGGCATCCGTTTGTACAGCGAAAACACTGGTAGCACTCCGAAACGGCTATCCCCGTCATCTCTTCCATCTCACTGAGAAAAAAACGCTCGGGCATAAGATTAGTATTCTCACATTTTTTTGAAATGATGTCGACCTTTTCCGCCGTCCTTCCATCTTCGAGGCCGTTGTGGTAATCTTTAGCCATGGAAAAACCCAGGATACGGTTTATCGAAGCGTTCCCTTACGAACAGAACGGGAAGCAACTGGTCATTTTAAGGGATGCCGAAGGAATATCCCGGGAAGCACTGGCGGTTTCACGGCATGTCGCCCTTATTGTCTCGCTCATGGATGGCACGAATAGCTTGAGGGACATCCAGGCCGAGTTCATGCGTGTTACGGGCGAAATGGTCTCCACGGAACAGATTGAAGACCTCGTGAAAATGCTGGATCAAAACCTGTTTCTCCAAAATGACCGGTATATGGCGCATGTCAAGGCCCTCCACGATGAGTACGACCGGCTGCCGGTCCGGCCGGCATATCTCGCGGGCACAGGATATTCGGCAAACAGGATGGACCTCCTGTCTTTTCTCGACGGAATGTTCGACGGCCATATGCATGTTGATAACGCACCAGGGGAAGTTTCAGGTATTCTGGCACCGCATATCGATTATTCACGCGGTGCATCGGTATACGGCCGGATATACCCGTATCTCAAAAATGCGTCAAGACCATTGATGGTAATTTTGGGCACCTGCCATCGTGCTACGCGGGGGCTCTTGAGCATATCGCTCAAAGATTTCGAGACCCCTCTGGAGACAGTTCCGGTCGGTCCGGGACTCAAAGACTTGGTAAGGGGAAACAATTTCCTCAATCGTTATATCGAAGAATGGCCGCACAGGATCGAACATTCGATCGAATTGCAGCTCCCGCTCATACAGTTCATGGTACAGCATGATTTCGAGATATTGCCGGTCCTGACCGGCTCAATGCACGAATATGTCGAAGGCGCAAAGTCGATCGATGACGACGAGATCCGGCAGCTGACCGAGAACCTCAAACATGTTCTCGAGGCATATGGCAAACCATACTGTATTATCGCCGGGGCCGATCTCGCTCATATCGGTGCCCAGTTCGGCGACCTTTATCCCATCGACGCAACGGTCATGGAGCGGTCAAGGAGAAAGGACGAAGCACTGCTCGGGCATATAAGGAATGCCGATGCAGACGCCTTCTTCATGGAGATAAAGGAAGAGGGGGATCAACGAAGAATCTGCGGCCTGACGCCGATCTTTTTCCAGTTGAAACTTCTTGCAGGCTGCAGCGCCGATATCGTTGATTATGATCAATGGACCGACGGACATTCGTCGGTCAGTTTTGCCGGCGGTTTTTTTTCTGCCGGAAATAAACCTGTTAACCGAGGAATACCGTGACGAGAAAAAATGACAGTGGATCGGCAGCTGACGCCATAACGCGCCCGGCTTCAGAGGAATCGATACCCGACCTTGTGGATTTCGTTCGAAGAACGGCGACCGGATGCGGATACCAGGACGATACGATCGAAGATCTCGGGCGCGCCACTGAAGAGGCGGCGCTCAACATAATCCGTTTTGCATGTCGCGGCATGCAGGCGGAGATCGGCGTCATGTGCCTTGTTCATGAAAATGGCGCCCTTTATATTACGATCACCGATACCGGCGCTCCCTTCAACATGCTTCTCGCAGGCACCTTTCCGGAAACTGATGATTTCTTCGGTCCCGGGCAGAAGCCTTCAACGAAAATAATGAAGAAAGCGGCAAGGAATATCGAATATAAGCGCAATGCCGACAAAAATATACTGATATTCACTGTATCGCACGATCCCGGGGGAATAATAAGAAAAGGGTAAGCCGTAAGTCGTTAAGAGACCTCCCGTTTCTTTACGCCTTACGCCTTACGGCAAAACCACTGTCGAGTCGGGGGCGGCCTTGATCCTGTTATCATTCCATTTTATGATCTGTTCATCCGAATCATAGTCGATAATGTTGAGGCCGGGCTTGAGAGTGGCGTTCATCTGCAATGATCTCCCGTCTTCTGTCTGGAGGAGGACCGTGTGCGCCCCGGGTTTGATCTCGAGGGAATCGAGGGCGCCAAAACACCGGTCCTGTTCGGGGATATCCCTGTGTCCGGGCGGCAGGGTGACCGAATAGACATCGTCGATAAATAATCTGCCATCCGTTTTGATGAGGGTTTTTGTCAGCTTTCCGACCTGTTTGCCGTTAAGAAGTAAAAGGGCGTCAGAAAATGATTCGCCAGCGACGTTGACCAAAAGCCGTGCCGGTTCCGGTTTTTTGCATCCCGTTATTGAAAGAAGGATGGCCAGAGGAAGAATACCAAGAAAAATAAGTATGCGCTTGCGTGTCATTATAAAACCCGGATCGGCGGTTGCTCAAACGATGGTTAGAAAGCGCAGCCTTGCTTAGTATAATAAAAACTCGCGGAATGGCAAAACAAAAAAAGACCTGAAGGACCCTCTATTCACCTATCATGTGGAATATGACGAGCCTTTCCCGGGGGCGATTGTCAAACTCGGCAAGCACTACCTGCTGCCATGTTCCGAGAAGAAGTCTGCCAGATAAAAAGGGAACTGTCAATGACTGCCCTGTGAGGGTGGCGCGCAGGTGGCTGAAGCCATTGGCGTCGCCCCATGTTTTGTCATGGTAATAACTGCGGTCGGAGGGGACGAGTTTTTCGTAGAAATCTTTAACGTCATGAATAAGTCCCGGCTCGTACTCGAACGTCGTGATACCGGCGGTCGACCCCTGGACGAAAATTGTCATATTCCCGATAACGAGTGTTGACCTGCTGAGGCCCTTTACAAGGTCCGGGGTTATATTGATAAGATCTCCCGTACCTTTGGTCGAGTATTCCTTGTGCTCGCTAATGATTTTCATTCATATTTCCTGTACGCGGTTTAGCACCTCAAATATGATAGATAATTCTAAACCTTATATTCCTGAAAGAAAACCATTTTTTAAAAAGTTCGGCGTTTATAAGATAGTTGCGCTGATTGACAAAGTCTTGCATTCTTGTTGGCATGCAGATTTTTGACCTATATTTTGGCCATACATTTCCTATATTGTATGGCGACATATGGGCTGATACAACATTGTCAAACATATAGCCGCCGGTTACTAGATGACGAGTAGCTAACAAGGAAAGGAGGTTTTTACGTATCTGGTAATGCTTAAAGACAAACAAAAGATGTGGATGCCCCAGTTCGCCCGTCAGCTGCAATTAAAAAACAAGATCCTCTATATCCTGAAAGAGGAAGACAATAACTGTCATTGGAGCACAAAAAATGGGAGAAAATGGAGGAGCACTATGAAAACGGTGGGTGTATCGAATCTGGTAAAAGCTCTGATGGCCAGTATTTTTGCATTATGATGCTCTTTCCGGCACTCCTCGCTGTACACGCCCAATCCATCCAGATAGTCCCTAACCCCAATCCGGCAGGCAACACGATCGATACTCCCCGTGATTTTTTAAACAATCCTCCGGACGTAACTGCCCATAACAGCATCTATTTCATGAATAACGGTACCGTGAATTTCCGGGCAGCTTTGATGACAGGGGAGTTTTTAACAATAATGGAAAGATGGAGGATGGGGTTCGGGCGGATGACTCGATCACCCCGCAAGTACGGCGGAACCGGCCTCGGGTTGTCCATATCCCGCCAGATCCTGAACCTCATGGGATCGGACCTCAAGGCCACGAGCGAGCCAGGACACGGCAATGAGTTTACCTTTACCATAGGCTTTGACTATCCCATGGTGGACAAGGCGGTCCTCGACTTCGCAGCGGGTCCCCTGCCGTCCGTCACCATGGGTGGTTTTCCCGGTGTTCGCGTCCTCCTCTCCGAAGGTAACCAGATAAATGCGGAGGTCGCGGTCGAGATCTTAAAGGACGCTGGCGCTTCCGTCATCCATGCGGTAAGCGGCCGCGAAGCGGTAGAGATTGCCCTCACGTCCCCCACGACATCATCCTCATGGACATCTAGATAACCCGGTATGGGGGATACGAAGCAACCCGGCTTCTGCGCGTGAAGAATCTCGCGGTTCCTGTCATCGCGATGACCGCCCACGCGATGGAAGGCACCCGGGAGGCCTGCCTCGAAGCCGGCATGGACGACTACATCTCGAAGCCTATAGGCCTAACGTCCTTACTGCCATCCTTAACCGCTGACTTAAGGTCGGCACCGGCACGGCTCCCGACCAACCGTCTCGACCCGTACCTCCCCCCATGTTTCCCTGACCATCCCCGGCATCGACGTCAAGGCGTGGATAAAGCGCCTCATGGGGAAAGAGGACCTCTATAAGAAGCTCCTAGCCGGGTTCTTCAAAAAGAATGTTTCAATCCCCGGCGACATCAGAACTAGCATCGAAAATGGCGACCCTGACCTTGCCGCCGCAAAGGCCCACACCCTCAAAGGCACCGCGTCGACGCTCTCTGTCTATGAGGTCCACGGAACTACCGTTGACCTCGGGACGGCGCTCAGGCAGGGAGCAGGGGACTATGACCGCTTGCTTGCCGACCTCAACAGGGTTCTTAAGGAGGGGCTTGAGTAGAGTCTTAAGGTAGAAATATTGCCTGATAAACCAAGGTAGACCTCTTGTATCCTTTTGTCCCGTTTAATAACCTCGGGCTTGTCCGCATGTGCGTCCTTCCCATTCTCAAGCAAGAATACGTAATGAACATACTCGAGGGCCGTGTTTGCATTCTTTTCAATGAGGAGGATGGTCATTCCTTCATGGCTGTTTATGGTGCGGACCATGCATTCGAAAGATGCAGGGCTAAGACCGTTGAGGAGCAGCCGGCGGCAATGTTTGGGTTACACAGGCCCACGGTCGGTACGGGCTGAGACGTAATTGGACAGAATGCGGAATTGTTCGTGCAGACGATGTTCGTGAACACCCAAGGGAGCTTTGAAAAAAGAAGCCAGGTGGGGCATAAGCCCGTATTCCCCCGATCTTAGCGCGAATTCGACAAGCCGTACTATATCGAGAACCAAAGGTGCTGCAAGGATCGAATCAAATCCCTGCCATATGAACTGGAGAGACATCTTAGCTTCGAGGAATCCCTTGAAATGAATGAAGTCCCACGCTGTTTTTTGGTCCCCGAGGGACGGTACGTAACCAATATGAACATGCGTATGGGGGGTATACCCGAGAATGGAAGGAAGAAGGGCATCCTTGCTTTCGATCTTGGACTGCCTGTTCTCCTGATCATCGAGCACTTTTCCATCCATATTTCCCAGAATATTGAAGCCTTCCCAGCTTAAAACCTCGAGATTTCTTGAACGGAACATTGACGATAATGCTGATTTAACGAGCGTTTCCCCTGTTTTTCCATCATTTCCCATGACTGGAACCCGCATATTTTCAGCGAGTCTCACGATGCCGGGAAGCAGGGCGCTGCTTGACGGGGTGAAATTAATATAGGCGCAATTTTCCTGTATTGCCGCCATTGAGTACAGGGTGCCTGCCCGGAGGAACTCCTGTCTGTCATCATTGACACATCGTAATACCGCATCCGGTGAAAAGTGATGCTCCTCGCTGACCGGGAGCGGAGGTTCGGTCGATCCAAGGTTTACGACAATGACATTATCGACGTCGGCGCGTGAACGGAAGTCCCGTATATCTCCGCGCAGTCTCTCAAATATATCGCGTGCGGCGATCTGGGACATGCAGCCTTGTGTATCCGCCAGGGCACCGATCGTTTTTCCGCAATTCATATATGTACCCGCGAATATGTGTCTTTCGACAGCCTTGAGATCGTCGGCAACGGCCCTGAAATGCCCGGCGTCGATGAGCAAGGTGTCTACGAGATACTGGCGTGCTTTTTCCTCTGGACTTCCGAAGCGGATATCCCAGCCTCCGAAGACAAGCTTGCCTGGATCGATCAAACCGAGCGCGTTAAATTCATCCCGCGCGGTCACCATACCGGTTGCAGGATATAATCCTTTTTTCAGCAACGAGGCCCCGGTCAGGATGACCAACGATAGATGACCGAGGACACCTACGAGCATGACGCCGATATCTCTCATCTTAACCACACCCTATAGATTCTAGGTACTTGAATGCCAATCGTGCCGCTTCGACCGGGCGGTCCTCATAGGTATACAGTTCGACTGTCACGAAACCGCTGTAGCCGGTTCGGTCGATCGCATTCAACACTTCCCTGATATTTATGGCCCCATAACCGGGAAGGAGATGTTCGTGGACCCGGGAGGCCGCTATATCTTCGAGATGATAGTGATGTGTCATATGATGAAGCGTGCCTGTGAGGTGTGCAGGGTTTTCACCTACACAAAAAAAATGGCCGATATCAAAATTGAGCCCGTAGACATCCGGGTCGAGATGCTGCAGAAGATCGAGGAATTGACAGCTATTTTCTATGAGAAGTCCGGGCTCCGGTTCGATCAGCACGCGGACGCCAGCCTTGCGGGCCCTGTCCGATATTTTCCAGAGGCCCTCGATAAA
Source organism: Deltaproteobacteria bacterium UBA5329 (assembly GCA_002408185.1). Lineage (GTDB taxonomy): Bacteria > Desulfobacterota > Syntrophorhabdia > Syntrophorhabdales > Syntrophorhabdaceae > Delta-02. Next base: position 5,032 of record DHQV01000049.1, on the reverse strand, counting down.
CACGGCATGCGGGTCGTCGACAACTTCTGAATCGACAGGGCCGCCCGGCTCAACCGATATGTTCGGACACTCGAGTTCCTGTGCCAGATCGATGACCCTCAATGTGTGGTCGAGACGCATTTTTCTCAGTGCCGGATCCTTTTCGATCCATGACGGGTGGTATGTGTCGCCCTGAGCCCACAATTCAAAGGCGTTGATATTCGATACCTCGAGATGACACTTTCTGAGGACGTTGCGGATACGGCGAATTTCACTGTAAGTCATGTCGGGGGGGTATGCATGCGGGATATCGGCCATGATCTCCACACCCCGATAGCCTGTGTGCGCAATCGCCTGCATCGCATCGATTAGGTTATACCGCCGAAATGCATTGGAACTGAAGGCAAAGTTCATGACTTCAGCCTCATGTCGGCATCGAGGCACGCATCATATTCGGGAATCGAGAAATGCTGCAAATATTCTATCGCTTTTTGTGCTGCTTCGTAAGGCTTTTGCGGGTACGTGTACAGCTCGACGGTTACAAACCCCGTGTAACCCGACGATGATAAAAGATCGAATATATGCCGAAAATCCAGATCACCCAGTCCCGGGATAAGGTGGTAGTGTTTCCTTCCGCGGATATCTTCAAGATGAATATGGAAGATCGATTTACCGAGAAGCTCGATAACATCCGAAAGATCTTCGCCAGCCACCCACGAATGCCCGACATCAAGGTTAGCGCCGAACAGAGGATGATCGACGGCATCAATAAGCATTGCCAGTTCCGGCGCAGACTCTATAAGAAGCCCCGGCTCGTATTCCATGGCAATCCTGATGTTATTTTCTTCTGCATATGTGGTGATCGTGCGAATGGACCCTGCAAGTATCTCGAAGGATTCCTCCGGGTAAATGCCGGGGACCGGGCGGCCCGATGTTATGCTGATGGACGGGGCACCAAGAGAATATGCCATGTCAATGCACTTTTTTGAGTATTCGATCCTGAAATTCCGGACTGATTCTGAAGGATTGGATAGCGAGGGTTCGAATATGGTTTCGGGGATCGGACTGGCGAAAAATCCCATTACGGTGTTCGTGTTGAGATTCGATACGGTGAGTCCCTCATCCACGATCCTTCTTTTGATCTCCTCCAGCTTCCTGTTGTCCACACTGGCGGCAAAGAGATGGGGTTTGTCCGCAAGGATCTCTATTCCCGTATACCCGCATGCGGCTATGAATGTTATAGCATTTATAAGGTTATGGCGTACAAAGGCATTTGTACTGAAGCCAAGTTTCATAGAATTCCCCCGACATATAGGATATCCCGTCGGATATCGCGGTGTCTGTCACGCCGGGTATTATAAGTTGTGTAGTGAATATGACATGCAAAGTGTAATACTTTTTGATGACGGCCCGCCGTGCGGACTATTAAAAATCGTGCTTGCTTGACTTGTTATTGAAGGGTCAGGAGAGTTTTTATCGGGATGACTGGATTTGAACCAGCGGCCTCTTGCTCCCGAAGCAAGCGCTCTACACCATGCTGAGCTACATCCCGTAGGCATTAAAATAGCAGACTTGAACGAAAATTTCCATTGATTTTTCACAGTTGCCATGATGTAATGCAGACTTTAAAAAGGGAGCAGAAAAATGGAGAAAAAACCCGTAAAGATAACTGACCTCACCTTGAGAGATGGACAGCAGTCCCTTTTTGCAACACGCATGCGGACAGAGGACATGCTTCCGATTGCTGAAAAATTGGATTCCGTCGGTTTTTACTCGATAGAGATGTGGGGCGGGGCCACCTTCGATGTCATGACCCGGTTTCTGAACGAAGACCCATGGGAAAGGGTACGGCTTCTGAAAGAAAAAATGCCGAGAACAAAATTCCAGATGCTTCTTCGGGGGCAGAATCTGGTTGGATACCGTAATTATGCCGATGATGTTGTCGAGGCCTTCATAGAGCATTGCTGCGAGGTTGGGATAGATATTTTTCGTGTTTTCGATGCTCTTAACGACCAGCGTAATTGCAGGGCGGCGTATAATGCCATCAAAAAATGCGGCGCGCATGTCCAGGGAACGATCTGTTATTCGCTGACGGAAAGAAGGCTGGGCGGCCCGATCTACACTATGGAATATTATGTGGACAAAGCCCGGCAGATAGAAGACATGGGGGCCCATTCCCTGTGTATAAAAGACATGGCCGGTATTCTTTCGCCTTTCGATTCATTCGACCTTATCTCCCGGTTAAAAGAAAGCGTTGCTATCCCTGTCCATCTTCACACACACTACACGAGCGGCATGGCATCCATGTCCATCATAAATGCGATCGAAGCCGGTGCTGACGGCATCGATACCTGTCTCGCGCCCTTCTCGTACCGGTCGTCCCATGCCCCCGTGGAACCCCTCATTGTCGCTCTGACGGACAGCCCGTATGAAACAGGGCTCCACCTTGGCCTGATCTCGGAGGTCGACCATTATCTCGAAAGCATCATTCCGACAAAATTACGTTCGTTTGCCGACGCCACGCACTATGCCGGTAATGATATCAGTGTCATCGTGCATCAGATCCCGGGCGGGATGATAACGAACCTTGCAAGTCAGCTGGACCAGGTGAAGGCGCTTCACAGGTTGGACGAGGTATTTGAGGAGATACCAAGGACACGAAAAGATATGGGGTTTCCCCCGCTCGTCACGCCATCGAGCCAGATCGTCGGCGTTCAGTCAGTTTTCAACGTGATCATGGGGCGCTATAAGATGATCTCGAATGAGGTTAAGGATTATTTCTACGGGCTGTACGGCCAGCCGCCGGGTGCCGTCAATGAAGAAATAAGGGCAAAGGCGCTCAAAGGGTATCACTTAGGGACGGCTCCTATAGATGTACGCCCGGCCGATATACTTCAACCGGAAATGCCGGCTGCCAGAGAGGCATTGAAGGATATGACCCGGGACACGGGCGATATCCTGATCTATGCCCTGTATCCGATGACTGGCCTTGAATTCCTGAAAAAAAAGTACGGGAAATAGTCTGCAGGGCTTTACCACGCACAAGTGTTTTAGGCGGGTGGGACAAGTCTTTCTGTTGAAAACGAAGCCTGCCGATGATATCCTAAGCATGCATGAGTGCAATTTTGATTGCCCTGGGGGCAAAAGAGAACATCGTCGAGGACATTCATATTCTCGCCAGCCGGTTCAATGACCACCCGGCCATCGCGATCGCGCAGGGCAAAGACCTCAGGCAGATCATCATTGAAAAATCCTCGAATCTTTTTCTTGCCGGTAACCTTGTCATAGCGTTGATAGATCCATCCGCTGCGGACATACGGTCGTTGAAGCCAAATCTCGACCTCTTGAAGGAAAGGGCGGGACTCATTGTATACCTGACATCGGAATCACGCGAGGTATGCGATCTGCTTGAAGCCCGTCCTGTAGTCTTGGAAAAGGACAGGGACAAGAGGATCAGGAAAAGGGTGCTGACAGCCCTCAAACGCAATGACAAGAAAATGACCGACAAAGCTTTTGCCTTGTTGACGTCAAGGATACGCGATGAATCGATATTGGACCAGGAGGTCCTGAAGCTTATCGGCTATGTCGGCGACAGAACAACCATCGATTCGAAGGATATCAACATTGTCGTTGCCGAAACCCATGAAGACACTTTAATGGTGCTTTTCGATGCGTTTTCCCGGATGGACAAGAAGGAGGTCCTGAACATTTTCGAGGGGTTGGTGGAAAATGGCCAGCATATCCTCGCGATACACAGCTACCTCGTCAATCAGATGCGTCTTTTGATCCAGGCAAAAGACCTCGAACCCCATGTTGCGGATGCGCGAGCCTATCCCGCCTTTGCGCCCGCTTTCAAACGATGGAAGGAAGGGATCGATATCGAGACATCCGTCAAAAAACGTTACCTCCCTTTCCAGCATCCCTATTATGCATATAAGCTGTTCACGACATCGCGCAAGCTGCCGCGACAAAGCCTTGTCGATTTTTATGAGTTCTTATGTTTGCTGGACGTAAAAATAAAGACGGGTACGAAACATGACCGCACTCTCATAGAGTACGGCTTGCTCAAGGTTTAAATGATCTTTCTCCACATACTGCTATTTCTGGTGACCATAATCTCAACTGTCTTCGTCGGTGGCTATCTTTACAGTTGTGCCATTATGACGATCCTCCTGTGCCACGAAATGGGCCACTACATCATGACGCGCCGCCACGGTATCCCAAGCACATTGCCGTTCTTTATACCTTTGCCGCTGCCTCCCTTTGGCACGTTTGGCGCCTTGATCAAGATGAAGGGGGTTGTTACGGACAGAAAAGCCCTTTTCGATATCGGGATCGCAGGCCCCTTAAGCGGCTTTATCGTGGCAATCCCTTTCATCATCGCGGGCATAAAGCTTTCCACCATCACAAAGATTTCCGGCGTCCCGCCGGCATCTTATATGGAGCTTGGCGAACCGCTTCTGTTCAAGATGCTCGAACCACTGCTTGTAGGCGAGATCCCCAAAGGATACGAGCTGTTGCTGCATCCCCTCGCTTATGCTGGCTGGGTCGGGCTTTTCGTAACATCGCTCAACCTGCTCCCGGTCGGTCAACTTGACGGGGGACATATCGTATACGCCGTATTCGGCCGCCAGAGTAAGTGGGTCTTTTACGGTGTTATCTTTGCCTTGAGTATCCTGGCAATACTCCATAATGTGGGCTGGCTTACACTGGTCATCCTTCTCATGATCTTTGGCCGTAACCATCCGAGGCCGTTTGATGCAGAAACAGCGCTTGACGGCAGGCGTAAGAAACTGGCGGTCCTCATGCTTGTCGTTTTCATACTTTCGTTCATACCGGCACCTTTTCCTGAAGTGACCATCAAAAATCTCCTTCAGCAGGCAGGATGGTCTCGTTAGTGCCGGTTCATTCCCGGGTATTCAATAAACAATTGCGTAAAAAAATGTAGCAGGCATGACCTGCGGCGTTTTTTTCGTGCGCCCGGCAGGGCGCACTGACCCGGAGGTGAAAGTCCTCCATGGGCCCTGATAGCGGGAACCATTGGCCGAACCGC
>DHQV01000028.1:838-7798 GCA_002408185.1 Deltaproteobacteria bacterium UBA5329 | reverse complement strand
ACATTTCAACCCGGGTGACGACGCCGTGGAGTTTGTTCAGGGGAAGGTCATGAAACTGGATGAAAGGGGGCGCGAGCTTCTTGAATATCGAGAAAATCTTCCAGATGGGTTTGTCGGTTGCAATCTCTTCGAGGCCGTAAAAGATGACCTTTTCATTGATCCCTGCTTCTTGAAGGATCTTTTCGATCTCGACAACTTCCATATACCCCATCGTTATCTCGAAAACCTCGAGGCCCTCTGCCAGAGATTCCTTGAATGAGCTCGTTACGCCGAACGGGTTGTCAAGGGTCTTTATTGAAACGATAATATTGGTTTCGTAGATAATGTGGTTACGGAACATTGTGTGGACAATATACGGAGGTATGAATCTCGGGTCCCGGGCGAAGTACAACGCCACGCCGCTGATCTTATTGAGCTCCCGGTATACCTGATTATAGCTTTCGAGGAATACGCCAAGCGGCAGGGGCCGGATCTTCCGGTAAAGTTTTCGCTGTCCTGCCGTGTATATAAGCATAACGATAAGCGGTATGATCGCTATTATTATGGACCAGTAACCGCCGTGGGGTATTTTGTACATGTTGGAGACAAGGAAGATGATATCGATGATCGTTACGAAGATCGAAACAGCCATTTGGAAGCGTTTACGGCGGAAATAGAATATCGCCGTCATCATGATGCCCGTCAGGGTCATGGTCCCCGTGACCGCGAGGCCGTATGCCGCCGCCAGCCTGTGGGATTCCTGGAATTCGTACATGATAAAAAGCACCGATATGAGCAGGAACCAGTTGACGAAACCGATATATATCTGTGAACGTAATTTCGCCGAGGTATAGTCGATCTTGAACATGGGCAGGAGCCGGGTGTTTATCCCCTGATATACTATCGAAAACATGCCGCTTATGAGTGCCTGGGATGCGATGACGGTCGCAATAATGCTCAAGATCAGGAAAGGTACGTAGAGGAGGACGGACTGACCCAGGACCATCCCGAAGAGGATGTTGGTTCCCCCGGGATGGTGCAATATGAAAGACCCTTGCCCGAGATAGCACAGTACGAGCGCAATGAAGACGAAATACCATGCCCTCAGAATGGGCTTTCTTCCGAGATGGCCCATATCGGCATACAAGGCCTCGCCTCCTGTGGCGCACAGTATGACCTCGGAGAGAACGAAGAATCCGGCGATACCGTTCTGGTAAAGGAACCTTATCCCATAGTAGGGGTTGATCGCCTTGAAGACCGACGGGGTATGTACGATCGACAGGATGCCTGACAGGGCGATTGCCAAAAACCAGATGAGCATCAGCGGCCCGAATGCTCCTGCGACCTTGTCGGTCCCTTTTTTCTGAAAGGTAAAAAGAAGAATTGCTATAACCGCAGCGACCACGATCAGCGTTGTCTGTTTTGTTCCCGCGAAACCCGGGATAAGGAGTATGCCCTCGACCGCACTGAGTATACTGATCGCAGGCGTGATAACGCCGTCGCCGACCAGAAGGGAAATGCCTATATACGTGAGGATGGTGACGAAGACCATTGAACGGGTCTTTTTCAAAAGACGTACGAGAATGCCCCGGAGCACGAAAGCGCCACCTTCGCCTTTTTCCCCGAGGCTCATAGCAAGCCAGGCGTATTCGACCGAGACCAGTATCGTCAGGGTCCAGATGATGAGCGACAGTACGCCCATAACATTGGCTTCACTGGGTTTCAACATTATAAAAAGAATGGTCAGGGTGTATATCGGGCTTGTACCGATATCCCCGAAGACAAGACCGAGGGACCGGATGATTTCCGTAACGGCCGTGATCTTTGTATGGGCGGATGACACGTTCTTCGTCATTTTGATCCGAACTTCGTCATTGTAGATAAAACCTGTTCAAAAAGCAATAAATCAAGACATGTTAGGCCCCCGGAAATACATTGGCATGGCGTATGTTATTTTTTATCTTGTTGTCTAACATTGTAATATTTTACGGGTTTCAACTTCAAGGGCCCCCATGGTGCCAGCTGTGGGACCTGGCCGGGCTCCCCCACTCCCCAAAATGAAAGCTCTGTTGTCCCGAAAAAGCGATGTTTATCATGCGGTTACCCTGAGGGACCAATTGTGGTGAAGGTGCCGAAAATTCGTTGACAGCTTTTTTAGAATAAGTTCTAATCTAGTTAAACTTAATGTGTACATAAATATTGGTTTTAAAAGTAAAGCATTTTGGCTGAGTGCGCTAATAGTATATTGAAAATAAAGGGGGGTCATGGAAAAGATCTGCATAGTAAAACGAAGAAAGACAACAGCATCGACTTCACAGGACCCTGTCGTTGAAATTCATGCAGTTCCTCCGGTAACCAGTCCCGTCAGCGATCAGGAAGTGGCCCAGATAGAGCAATTAACCGAGGTGTCGTCGCCGAGCCCTACGATCGCTTCTCCGGAAAGGTTCAACATTCAGGATGGCGATCACCTTATCTTCAAGGAAGTCGCCGGAGAAGAAGAACAGGTCTTTTCGATCCAGTTAAGTCAAGAGCAATCTCTGGTCGTCCAGTCGATGAATTGCATCAAGGACCTGCTCAGCGGCAGACATCATGGTGTTAAGATGTCAATGGAAGAAGACTCGGATGGAAGCACGGCGTTCAATTTTCATTTTAAACCCGTGTACACGACGCGCATGCTCAGCCCGAATGACGTTGCGGTTATGCTTCAGATAAGCAAGAGCATGCTTTATCGTCTCGTGAAGGACAGAGAGATAAAAAGCTACAAGATCGGTAAGCTCAGGAGATTTCTTCTCGAAGATGTCGTTGACTATCTCTCCAGTAGCCTGCAGATGTAGCTGGAGTGGCATGGAGCTGTTGTGAGGACCAGGCAGGCAAATATCATTTTGCCTGACAGAAGGAGGACATAACTTATGTACACCGATTATTGGGGCCTAAAAAAACCGCCATTCGACAATGTGCCAGACCCGTCGATGTATGTAGATTCCCATCTTTCGGTCGAAAATACCGTCGCAGAAACGCTCTTCGCTATCGAAGAGGGAAATGAATGCCTCACAGTCATAGTCGGCGACGTCGGGCTTGGCAAAACCTTGTCCCTGCGGCTTATTCTGGACTCACTGGACCAGAGCAAATACAAGATCGCTTTTGTTACGAACCCCGATATGTCTTTCGTCCAGATCTTGAGAGAGATTATCGGTCAGCTTACCGGAAAAGAATGTGAGATCAGGGGCAGGACAGGGCTTCTGGAGATATTCAATAAGCTTTTGTTCGAAACGGCCGACGAAGGCCGGAAGGTCCTTGTCTTTATCGATGAAGCAAACGCCATATCGCCGGTGAACCTTGAAAGCCTGCGCCTGCTCACGAATATGCAGGATGACACCCGTAACCTGTTTACGATAGTCCTTGCGGGACAGATGGAGCTTGCTAAAAGACTGGAACACCCGAAGAGGGCAAATCTTTTCCAGCGTATCGGCACATATAACAGGATCGAGAAAATGGACAGCGAAGAGCTGGTGAGGAATTATGTCGATACCAGGCTCGGACTGGCAGGCGCCGAAAGGTCTATTTTTACCGATGATGCCATTCATAAGCTCTACCAACATTCCGAGGGCGGGGTCCCGCGCCTTGTGAACAAGATAGCAAAGCTGTGTCTCAAGGCGGGTGAGACCAATAATTTCAAGATGATCAACGGCGATGTAGTCCAGCAAATAGGGCAGCGTTTTGCCAGGATGACCGGCCCCGCCGTGCAGAAACGGACCCTGTCCGAGAAATCGAAAAAAACGGGAGGGGAACCTGTATCAGGAAAGCCTGCGCCGAAGAAGAAAGCGGCAGGGGCAAAAAAGGTCACTGCTCCGCCGCCTCCTCCTCCATCGGTCCTTGAGGAAAAGCCTGTTTTCGCTCCGCCGCCTCCTCCTCCATCGATCCTTGAGGAAAAGCCTGTTTTCGTGCCTCCTCCGCAGGCCGAAGAGCAGCCGTCAATTGCACTGCCGGCAGAAGAGATACCGATTGCGGCAGCAGAGCCCATTGTGTCCGAGGTATTGCCTGAAATACAGGCGGCCGTACCTCAACCCCCCGAGGTCGAAGAAGCCGTTCCTGAAAACGTGCAGGAAGAGGTGCCTGCTGAGGAAAATCTGATACTTGCACCGTTGTCACCCGCACCTGAACCCACCTTTTTGCCTGAGTCGCCACCTGCGCCTGCTGAGGAAAATCCGATACTGGCACCGCTGCCTCCCCTTGAGCCGCCCGCAACAGGATCAGTCCGGCTCATCGTGGAAGCACCCGAGGAACCTGTCCCCGAACCGGAACCCGATGTCGCTTTCATCACGGGCTGCAAGATCAAGATCGAGATTCCGCCTCAGATCTTCGAGCAGACGGCAAGCGCCGGATTAGACCAGAAACGGAAGATCGCCGGTGTGCTGGCCGCCCAGACCCTGGAAAAGAACCCTCAACTGACGGCATCGCCCACAGTTGACCCCGTAGCGGTGTGGAGCGAGATATTAACCGTTATCATGGAACGTCTTGAAGCGGCTTGAGACTTGAGACGACAAATAGCGCAGCTGCGCTATTTGTCTGCCTTTTCTTTCCTTGCCTTGTGAAGCTGGATCATGCCGAGGAGTTGTTTTGCTTCGCGATGCTGGTGGTTTGTGCCAAGTACATATTGAAGCCTGGCCTTTATCCCTTCGAGAAGCGAAGGATCGGGTTTTGCCCGGTACTGTATATATTGAAGACGGGCAAGATTGTAATGGGCATCTTCCTGGTAGTTATTTATGCTCAAAGAATTGCTGTACGCGAATATGGCGTTTTCAATACTTCCCAGCGTTTCGTATATGTAGCCGAGATAGTTCCATGCGGCGGCGTTGTCGGAAGTGAACTCGACAACGCGGGAAAATGCGTCGAATGCTTTCCTTGGTTCGCCTTGTTGCAGGTAAAGGCGGCCCATGTTGAACAATGCCTTTACGTGGCGCGGATCGATCTCTATCGCCTTGCGGTACTCTTCAAGGGCTTCGTCAAACATATCGTGCCTGTCATAGATCGATCCGAGAAAAAAATGAGGCTCGGGGGCATACGGATCGATCTCGATGGCTTTTTCCCACAGGGCTATCGCGCCGCGGTAATCGGCCTGCATTTCAGCGATATTTGCCAGATTGATAAACGCTTCCATATGCCTCGGGTCTATCTTTAACGACTGCTCATACATCTGTTTTGCGCTTCCGAAACGCTCCATTTTCTCGTACGTATAACCGAGATTGATGTATGCCTCGATATTCTCCGGCTCGAGCTGAACGACCTTTGCGAAATAATGCAGCGCCTTCTCGTAATCCTCCTGCTTGAGATAGATAAGCCCCAGGTTCACGTAGGCGTCTGCATACTCAGGGTCGACCTGGATGCATTTCTTATATGCATTGACGGCTTTTTCAGCGGATTGTTCCAGAAGGTCATAATGATAGGCTTCGAGAAACAATTGCTGGACCGTCTTTTTGTTCGTGGCCATAGGTCTCCTGCAATTTTACAAAGGAAGCAACAAAACAGTATCACAAAAGGCCGTGCAACGTAAATCTTAAAGGACGCAGGTCGTCAGTCGTAAGTCGTAAGGTGAGAAAAATTGCAGTGGCATTTAGCTCCTTGCGACTTGCGACTTACGTTTCAGTATCAGTGAGCCAAACGCTCCGACGAGGGATACCCCGGCTGAAAGAAGGAATGCCCCCGTGAAGCTTCCCGTGGAATCTTTGATCATACCCCCTGCAAGTGGGCCGAGCGCCTGGCCTATGCCGAAGAACAGGGTTATGAACCCGAGGCCGGCGGGTGCAAGGCGGCCGCCGACAGCATCCCCGGCCGCCGCCGCCATTATGGTGGGGATCGAAAAGGCGGCGATCCCGAAAACGATGGCAGAGATGTAGAATCCTGTCGTGTCTTTCCAGAATGCAAAAATAACATATGAAAGGGCGAGTGTGAGGTAGGCTATCATCGACCCGTACCGTCTTCCGACAACATCGGATATCCAGCCATAGATCACCCCGCAGAATATACTGAAGATCCCGAGGATGGCGAAGACCCTCCCCGCTGCAATGGGTGCTACGCCCATTTCCTTTGTGAGGAACGCCACGAAAAATGTAAGATATATTATATATGAGAATCCGTACATGAAATAGACGGCGCCAAGCTTCCATATCTCGGCTTCGACAACGACATCCTTGAATGCCGAAAAGAGCGTGACCCTTGGCCCGCCTTTTTGCTCCTCGATACCGCCGTACATCGTAAGTCCTTTCTCAGACGGGTTATTCCTTAAAAATACATAACAGACGAATCCGAGAACGAATACGGCAATTCCAAGAAAATACCATGCATAACGCCAGCCGTCCTTTCCGAAAGCCGAGATGATCGGCGGTAGAATGACGCCGGCGAGAAAAAGGCCGGTCCCGATACCTCCGGAAACTATTCCTGTTGCGAGGCCCCTTTTCTTTGCAATGAACCACGCAGCGGGAAGCGCCATGATCGGGACATACGCGCCTCCATTGCCGAGACCGGCGATAAGCCTCATCATGAATGCAAAAAGGAAGGATTCCGATAAGCCGGTCAGGAACAGGCTGATGCCTATCACCAGGAGGGAGATGAGCACGACCCTGCGTACCCCGAACCGGGCGGCAAGGAACCCTCCTATGATGGCGAGGCTGAGATATCCGATAAAATTGCCGGTCGCAATAGAACCGAGCTGGGTGTAATTCAGCATCAACCCGTCTTTCATGGGCGGTAATATGACGGAATAGGACATCCGGCCGAAACCGTGGGCGAGGATAGTGACCAACGTACCGGTGAAAGCGATAATCCATGCATAATGCATCATTCACCTCCGGCAAATCATGTGGGCTTTATTTTAATCGTACGTTGTCAACCTCGGAAATGCAAGAAAAAGCCGTCTGTTCCCAGACGGCTTTTTCGGTTTCAAGTTTCAGGTTAAAACAAAACCCGGAACCCGGAACCTTTATT
>DHQV01000028.1:0-751 GCA_002408185.1 Deltaproteobacteria bacterium UBA5329 | reverse complement strand
ACCCGGAACCTTTATTTCTTGATGCTCTCGTAGTCCTTCAGGAACTTTTCGAGCCCGATGTGGGTTAGCGGGTGGTTCATGAGTTGTTTGAGGACGTTGAACGGGATCGTGGCGACGTCGGCGCCGATGAGGGCGGCATCGAGGACATGCACCGGATTTCTGATGCTAGCCACAATGACCTCTGTTTCGATCGCGTAGTTGTAAAATATTTTTGCAATACTGTCGATGATCTCCATCCCCCTCTGGGAGATGTCATCGAGCCGGCCTATGAAGGGGCTCACGTATGTCGCACCTGCCTTTGCGGCAATGAGGGCCTGAAGGGGCTGGAAAATAAGGGTCACGTTTGTTTTGATCCCTTCGTGGGTCAGTGTCCTTACGGCCTTGATGCCATTCTCGGTCATGGGTATCTTGATGACTGCGTTTTCGCCAAGGTCGGCGAGCTTTCGTGCCTCTTCGATCATGCCCTTTGCATCGGTCGATATGACCTCGAGGCTCACAGGGCCGGGAACGGTCTTCAGTATCTCGTGCAGGACCATCTCGGGGTCCTTCTTTTCCTTTGCGAGGAGTGACGGGTTGGTTGTAACTCCGTCAACAAGCCCCATCTCCATTCCCTTTCTGATCTCGTCAATATTTGCGGTGTCTATAAAAAATTTCATGTGTAAACCTCCGGTTCGGGTTTGAGAGATTAAAAGTATACATGAATAACGAAAGAGCGTAAAGAGTGGTTTTTTAGGACATACGCCTGGAATCC
>DHQV01000027.1 GCA_002408185.1 Deltaproteobacteria bacterium UBA5329 | reverse complement strand
TTCAGGGGACGGGAGTGTCAATCTACCGCGTTTTGAGGCCAGGGAAATTATTCCGACCTCTCTTACGTTTTACGGAAAACCATCCCGGTTATGCAAAACCATGGCAGACAAGGGAGGCCTCTTCGTTGCCCCATTTCAATATCTTGAGTTTTAACCAGCCATTGATTTTGAGGGCTTTTATCAATCCTCTCTTGCCGTTTCCGGTAAAAATATCAATTCTATTGCCCTTTATACGGCCGCCTGTATCCTCCGCCGTAAGTATTCCGTGCTCTTCGCTGTAAAATTCAGTTCCCAGAGGAATAACAGAGGGATCTACTGCCACATGTCCCTTACTTACCTTTTTCCCCGAAGCGGTTATGCCCCGTCCGTTTAATTTCAAATCTTTCTCATAGGAACCGGTCGCATAAAGATCCTGATTTTCCTCAGGATGATAATAACCGGTAGCAAAAAGATAAACCTCTTTTTCCTCTTTGTGTTTCTCCACCTTTTCGTCTTGCCTTTTCTCCACATTTGCCCATTTCAAAGAACTGATTGCGGAAGCGATTGGAAAAACGAGAAAGGCAACCATAGTGATAATTTTGATTTTCTTCAAAATATACTCTCGCTGTTCTCTTAGAATTTAAGTGCGAAACGCTGATGGTTGGAAGAATATTTGATAAGTGTAAAGGAAAAATCTTGTTCTCTCATACGCGTAGTGTATCAACATTAGGAAGTATTGTCAAAATTGGACCTGTGACTCAATACTCAAGCACAAATTGTCATTCCGACGTCTTGCCTGGTTGTGATAACCTGAAACCGACCCACCTAACCGGCAAATGATTACCTAAAAATGACCAACCCCCAGGACGATCTCCGGTAAGTTTGGTCTTGAAGACACGACCGACTTGACCGGAGGGAAGGGGTGGTCATGTCTGCGCGACACGTCTTTCTTTCCGGAACGGAACTTACCGATCACCTGCAACGCCCGGTTCTTCTTGATCTCGGACACGGCGTCCGTTTCGGCAGCATCAATGACATCGCGTATCACCTCCGCCATCGACACACTCCTGGCTGCGGCGAGCTTTGTCGCCCTGAATGTCTGTTCCTCGGTTAATTGTATATGTGTCCGTATCGTATGATTACATGATAACAAAATATATTATCGTCGTCAAAGTCATGATATCCGATCTCAGATGCGCCCGAGTGCTCAGGAGATTTTTCACGACTTCTCCCGCAGGAAGCCCACGATCTTTAGTCGGGGGAGGATGCCGAAAGTCTTAAGGATGGGGCCAGCCAAGTCGGAACCTGTCAAATGATAATGCCGAGTCAGAACCCAGGCTTAGTGCCGGCGTGAACATGATCTGATCGACCCGGTGATATGCCTGGATCCGGGATATATCCGTGTCCTTAACCCCGGCTGCTCGAGCGAACTCCGGCCACCTATCGACTGCGTTGCCTGCCTGCTCGATAATGTCATCGGCGTCCTCGATCGCATAGCGGCTCGCCAGCGCCAGCGTATCCTCTCTGCGGATCTCCGCGAATCTCCCGTTGACCCCCATGCGGTGCTGATAGGTCCATTGCCCCTCGGGATTGTAGGCATGGGTCACGTCATATGCAGGCGCCAGCTCCCAGCCTTGCCCCTGTCGCAGCAGGAACGAAAAATTCTTTGTATGGTCATCGCAGTTCGATGCCGTCACGTTGAACACCATTCGCCGGAAGGCTTCGCCCATGGCCGCCCGGTCCAATCCCAGCTTCCGTATCGCGAGGAACAACTGGGCATAATCGTGTGTGGCCTTTTACTTGTAGTCAAGGTGTTCCAGGGCACACAGCGTCTGCAAGTGGTGTTTTGTATTTCCCCTCGCGGTCAAACCTGCGGGTCATGAAATGGGCCCGGCCGTTTTCTTCCATTAACCTGGATGGCGACATGGATATGCCCGCCTCGTGCGCCATGAGATAGTAGGCATACTTGACCCGGCCGTAGCTCTGTGTTCCGCCCAGTTCGTAGTCCTCGCCCATGCCGTCAAGCTTCAGGATCCAGTGTTCGAAACCCGGTTCGACGTCGAACTGCCCCGCCCTGATTTCTTCGACCCCCGGGCTCTACGCTATGACCGCTTTCGCCCGTGCGCCGCCGGCGGATGTCCCGACCTGGATGATCTGACTAAGCGCAGCGAGCGCCATCCGGTCTGTCCCCAGGTTGCCGGTAATCACTCGCCGGGCCGTCTCGACAAGGTTTGCAAGCTGTATCGCCGTCTGCCTCGGCCCTACCTGTAAGGCCGGTTTGAACTCAAGGCCCCCCATACCCCGCTTGCCCATGTAAGCCAGGCGGTCAAGCGTCGTGACGGCCTTCCTGTCGATCCCCTGGCTGACCATCCAGGCATTGATCAGGAGATTCCCGAAATCATCAGGCAGGGCGTCGGCGATCATCCCGGGCAGGCGTTGGAAGGACAGGTCCGGCAAGTCAGGGAAGACGAACGGTGAGGACGCCATGGAGAGGGGCATGGTGAAGGGAGCGAGTTCGATACCCGTCCTGGTGAACGCCGGGTCGTATTCGAACACGTAGTGCTCCAGCCCCGGCTCGTACGCGAGGCCGCCGACGCGCTTCCTCCGGATACGAACCTCGATCGCCTTGACCGGCTTATACATTCCGGGGCCCTCTCTTCTTTGACGCCCGCTGCCGCGGGGCCTTGTTGTATGACTTAACTTCCCCGTCGCGAAGACCCCTCTCCTTCAGGAGAGGGGGGATGAAAGGCGGCCCTCTTGATCTCTTGACAAAACCCGCGTCATGATGTGTGTTTAATACATGCATGAACGTAAGACCCGCTATGCAGTACACAACATCAACTATCACATGGTATGGATGCCTAAATACAGAAGGAATGTCCTGACGGAAGATATGAAAGCGGAAATGCAAAAGCTCTTCGCGGTAACGGCGGCCCGGAACGACATGGAGATCCTCGCTGCGGAAGTGATGCCGAACCACATCCACCTCTTCGTGTCAGCCCCTCCCCGATTGAGCCCCTCGGACGTGGTGAACATGTTCAAGGGGGTATCCGCCAGGTGGCTCCGTGCACGGTTCCCGGAGCTCAAGGAACTCGGCGACGCCCTGTGGACGAGGACCTACTACGTGGGGACAGACGGAAGCGTCACCGAAGAGACCATACGGCGCTACATCGAGGAGCAGACGGCGAAGTCATGAAGAAGACCTTCCTCTACAGGGCAAAGATCTCCCGCCGGACAGAGGCGAACGCCCTTGCCTGGCCCAACACATGCCGGGGCCTCTACAACCTTGCCCTCGGGCAGCGCATCACCGCCTGGAAGAACTGCCGGAGGTCCGTCTCCGGGTGCGGCGGGAAGGTGGAAAAGTCCCTGTCTGTGAGGACACACAGGTGCCCTCACTGCGGCCTCACACTCGACAGGGACGAGAATGCTGCCATAAATATCAAAGCCCTCGGGCAGAGGG
>DHQV01000018.1:27950-30879 GCA_002408185.1 Deltaproteobacteria bacterium UBA5329 | reverse complement strand
AGTTCCTGCGGCACCGGGCATCGCTCGTCTCTGCCAGGACCTCGCTCAAGAACAAGGCCCATGCGGTCCTTGACAAGAACGGCATCCGTATATCGAGGCCTCGGATATCTTCGGCAAGAAGGTCGTACAGAGATTACATGGCCTTCCAGTCAGGGAATGCTACCCCATCGAGATTGACGGGTATCTCCGCCTTATGGAAACCCGCGGCGTGCCCCTCAGGGAAGCCGACGAGAACATAAAAAAGCTCGCGCAGATGAACGCCGATGCATCACTTCTTTTGTCCGTACCTGGCATGGGCAATTATTCGGCCCTTCTGATCGCAAGCGAGATCGGCGACATCTCCCGGTTCCCGTCTGCAAAGAAGCTTTGCTCTTACGCCGGCCTTGTACCCTGCGTATACTCATCGGTGGGGGAAGGACCCGGTACGGCAATATCACCAAGCAAGGATCAAAATGGCTGCGATGGATACTGATCGAACTGTCGCATCACTTTATACAAAGTTCACCAAGAATGAAGGCCTTCTATGCAGGGATCGCTTGCAGGCACGGGAAGAACAAGGCGCGCGTAGCTGTGACGCGGGAGATGCCGAAGATCATCTGCGCCATGCTGACGAAAAGAAAGGTATGCATAAAGGGATAGACCGACCGTCTCTCTGGGGTCATGGTTTACCTTGCCTGAAAAGGCAAAGCCCTTGAGACTTGATTGAGAGACCGGCATCCGAAAGTACAGTGTGCGCCGTCTGCACGCATAGGCGACTGAAGCCTTATGATTGGTCCACGAGACCCACGGAACGGCTTTACGAGGAAATTTTATCCTTGACAGACTTTTTCATAGGTGACCCCAGTCGCTCAGGTAAAAATGAAATATTGCATTTCAGTACTTGATCTCACTCCATTTTTAGTTACGAATAGCATTGTCCGTGACAAACAAACCTTAAGTTAACTTCGCACCTGCCCGGAGGATTATATGGCTGCTACAGAACAAATGTGCCTCATTGGTCAGGGTGTCGCTTCATTCAACAAATGGAGGGAGGAGAATCCCGAAATAGTCATAGACTTGCGTGATGAGGATATGCATGGAATGGATCTCAAAAATATTAATCTGAGTCACGCTATTCTCGATGGCGTTGATCTCAGTTATGCCCTGCCCGGCAATGCCAACCTTTCATTCGTGAAACTGGGAAAAGCGAATCTATCGCACGCCGAAACGGACAACGTCGATCTCTCGCATGGCGATCTCCGCCGGGGGCGTTTTGCCCTTGCCCACTTCAGAAACGGGATCTTGTTTTACACCAGACTGCGCGGGGCCGATCTCAGACATGCCTCTCTCTAGGATGCCGATCTTTCGATGGTGAACCTTACGCATGCCAATCTGGAAGGGTCCGATCTCGCAAACGCAGCATGGAGAACGCGAAATTGACCTACGCCTGTCTGAATGGGGTGAATCTTTCGGCGGCAAACCTAGAAGGCACGGACGTATCTTCCGTTACGTACTACAGAAAATCACCAGCGCAGTCCGTGCGGGAAAACCATTTCGCTCCAAGCCTCCTCTGGGATAAACGGTCCGATATCATCCTCGGGACGTCCGTTAGCTGCAAGGGCGTCCACGAGTCTTGCTACGGCAACAGGCGCTTCAAGAAATTCATACACGACCTCGATTATCTCGAAGAGATCATGGAAACCCGGGCAGGAAAGGCACTCCTCTTCGTATGGTGGCCCGTTTCTGGCTGCGGTAGGTCCATCACCCGCTGGTTTTTTTGGTCCGGCATACTGGTCCTGCTATTCGCCTTCGTTTACTGTTTTTTTGACGCCGCACATTTCAAGATCGTGTTCCCGCCTTTCAGCTTTCTCGCTACCCTTTAATGCAGTGTCGTCACATTCGCTACGCTCGGTTTTGGCGATTTCGTGCCGAAGACGCATGAAGCCGCTGTGTTCGTCATGACCGAAGTTATATCGGGCTATATAATGCTGGGCGGCCTCATAAGTATATTCTCCAATAAGCTCGCGAGAAGGGAAGACTGAAGCACGAGTTAGAAGTCTGGGGGACATTCCCAAGAAAACAAGTAATTTTATCTTCAGATGAGCCTCAATCCCTTCTTTTCCACGATGTTCCTACCTCTTTTCACAGCCATGCCGATGACCTGTCCCGAGGTCCCGCCGGCCCATTCTCTCTTCCGCCCGGGCCAACAGATCAGCGACAAATGACGCGTTTTCCGGTATACGCTCATCACCCCTTTGCCAGACCCTCTCGGGAAGGTCCCGTCGCTGGATGTACCCTGTCCGGGTCCCGTGCCGCAAGCCATAATCGCCGACCCTGGATCGAACGAGTACGAGGATGTGGCGTGGAAAACATTAACCTTTTATTTTTCTCACAGTATCTGAAAATATAGTAAAATTAGAAATGTGGAGGAAGATAGAACACTGATAAGGGATAAAGCCAAAACAAAAAAGCAACTGCTCGACGAAATAGCAGAACTGCGCCAACGTAATGCTGAACGTGAGACAACAGACCGCAAGCGGACCGAAGCAGCACCGCGCGAAAGCGAGGAAAAGTTCCGCTCAGCGTTCGACAAGGCGGCCGTTCCCGCGGTGATCGTAGGACCTGACATGAACATCCTGTTCCCAAATGCCGCCTTCTGCGACATGATGGGATACACCGAAGCGGAGCTTTCCGGCAAATCGGTCTATGGGATCACCCACCCTGATGACGTCCCGGGAAACATGGCCATTACCGGTCCTCTCCTACGCGGAGAGAAAGATTCCTGCAGTATGGAAAAACGCTATATCCGAAAAGATGGCCGGGTGGTCTGGGGTATAATGAACACGTCATCGGTGTGGGATGAAAAAGGCACACTGCTTTACTTTGTAACTCACGTGCAGGACATCACCGAACGCAAGCGGACCGAAGAAAGGCTTCGTGAAAGTGAAAG
>DHQV01000018.1:24457-27839 GCA_002408185.1 Deltaproteobacteria bacterium UBA5329 | reverse complement strand
AAAAAAATATCGCAGGTCATTCGTGGAAGCCGGGTTGGGAATATTCCATTCAACATTTGACGGCCGATTCATTGATCTCAACCCTGCCCTGGCGCAGATGCTGGGGTACGAATCACCCGAAGATGTTATGGAATCTATTAAAAACATTTCGCAACAGGTCTATGTTGATCCCCCGCTCAGAGATTTTATTCTCGAGCAGATTCCTGAAGAAGGTAAAACGGTAACGATCGAGAACCGCTATTACCGTAAATCCGGGGAAGAATGGCTAGCCCGCTTTCATATTCGGCAGGTATCCGATGACACAGGAAAGCCGCTATACCTCGAGGGGTTCGTTGAAGACATCACCGACCGTAAGAGGATGGAGCAGCAATTGCGGGAGCAAGAGCATTTCCTTTCGTCCGTCGCGAACACTTCTCCTGCCATCGTATACGTCTATGATATGGAGGCACGGAGCATTGTATACACCAACGACGGTATCGAAGAAATTCTGGGGTATTCGCCCGCTCAGGTCCAGGCCATGGGCGTTGAGCTGTTTGCCCGCATGATACATCCCGACGATCTTCAATCGGTGATTAACTTTCAGTCAAAGATTGAACGTGCCACCGACGACGAAATACTGGAAAACGAATATCGTACAAGACACGCAGACGGATCGTGGCGTTTCCTCCGTACCCGCGAACGCCCTTTTCTGAGAAATGCGGACGGTTCGGTGAGGCAAAAGATCGGCATCGCTTTAGATATTACCGAGCGCAAGCAGATGGAGGAGGAGCTCCGCCAATCCCGTGACGAGCTTGAAGAGCGGGTTAAGGAGCGCGCCGCAGAGGTGGCACGTCTCGCATCTGTAGTGCAGAATACCAGAAATGGTATCGTTCTGGTCGAGGATTTCAATATTGTATTTGTAAATCCAGCGTTCTGCGAGTTAACTGGCTATTCGGGGCAGGAACTACTGGGCAAAGACCTGTCGATGCTCAGGAGCTCCAGGAAACCTGAAGCATGCTATGAAGAAGGCAGGCAGAATGCCATCAGGACTGCCAGCGGTACGGGAGTGTGGACGGTGCAGAGAAAGGACGGAACAACTATCGACCTTGAAACTTCCATGTCGAAAATCCCGGGCGACTCTATAATGGCTTTGATCTGCCAGGATATTACCGAGAAACTGCGGCTCGAAGAACAGCTCCGCCAGGCCCATAAGATGGAGGCCATTGGCACCCTGGCCGGAGGCATTGCCCACGATTTCAATAATATCCTGGCCGCTATCATCGGCTTTACCGAAATGGCCATGGAGGATGTGCCCGACCGCCCCCTAGTTGAGAAAAACCTCCAATATGTCATGACATCGGCGACGCGAGCACGGGAACTCGTGAAACAGATCCTTGCATTTTCTAGAAAAACGAGCTACGAGAGAATGCCGATCTCGCTCTCGCACGTCGTGCAAGAGACGGTCAAGTTCCTGCGGGCCTCCATGCCCGCCACCATTGATATGACATTCTCCGCCACCGCCTCCACGGACACGGTCATAGCCGCCCCCGTCGAGATCCAGCAGGTCATCATGAACCTCGCCACGAACGCCCTGCTTGCCATGGAGGACCGACGGGGAATCCTCGAGATCGTCCTATCCGACATCGACTTCGAGCCCGATGGGTCCCTGGACCATATGTCCCGGGAGTACCTCCAGTTCATGATGAAAGACACGGGAGTGGGCATGAGCCTTGACGTGATGAAAAGGATCTTCGAACCCTTCTTCACCACCCGTGAGGTGGGCCAGGGTTCCGGCATGGGCCTCGCGGTAGTCTACGGGATAGTGAGGGACTTAGGCGGCACGATCACCGTGGAGAGCGAACCTGAAAGAGGCTCAACGTTCAGGGTTTTACTGCCCAAGGCCAGAGTCGAAGCCGAAGAGGAGCCGAAACAGGCCTCGCTGCCCCGGGGAAACGAACGGATCCTCTTTATCGATGACGAGCCCCTGCTTGTTGACTGGGGCAAAGAAGCCCTAAAGAGGCTTGGCTACACGGTAACCACGGTAGAAGACGGCAGGCAGGCCCTTATGATATTCGCTGCAGACCCTTTTCTCTTCGATCTCGTCATAACCGATCAGGCCATGCCGCAGATACCCGGATCGGACCTCTGTATTGAGCTCCTGCAAATCAGGAAAGACATCCCCATCATCCTGTGCACCGGTCACTCAGAAACGATATCACCGGATAAGGCCGAAGAGATAGGCATCCGGGGATTCCTCATAAAACCGGTCACCCGGCAGGAGTTGGCATTGACGGTCCGCAGGGTGCTTGACGCAGGGTAACAGAAGACCAAGGGACACTCCCAATAACGGAAACTGCGAGTTTCTTGCTTTCTTGGGAATGTCCCCGACGTCCTGATGTTGTCACCCCAACGCGGTGTTATATTGATAAAGGAGGAGCATCTTGAGATGCATCATGGGAAAAGTGCTGACAGTGCTCGTCATCGCCGCGATCGCCTGTTTGCCGCTCAGCCCGGCTGGGGCCGGGGAAAAGGCTGTTATATATGACCGCGATTACATTCTCAAGTATCGCATAGACGACAGTGGCCGTATCTATGATGGAGGCTATAAGCTGAAAGGCAGGATAGAAGGCGATAAGGTCTATGATGAAAACTATAATATCAGGTACAGGCTGAGGGATAACAAGATCTATGACAGGAACTGGGATCTCAAATACCGCCGTGGCGGCGACAGGATCTATGACGGGGATTACAGGCCCAAAGGCACCATAAAGGAGCGATGAAGAAGGACAAGATGGTCGTTTTCTGGGAGGGAAGACCGGACCCGGGCGAAAGAAGGCCATGAACAATATGATAAATTCCGCATGGAGATGTTCGGGGTTGAAGATGCATGCTATTTGGAGACAAAAACAATTTCGGGGTGGCGCGTGGAGATCAAAGGAAAAAACGTACTTGTCCTTGGTGCAGGCGGTGAGGCGGGCATCGCGATTTCCCGGCAGATCCTGAGGTATCTGCCCGCTGAACTTGTTGTCGCATCCCTTACGGAACAGGAAGTGCAGTGGACATTGAACGAACTCTCCGATGAAATACCGCCGAGTTGCAAACTCATACCGTTCTCCGGCAACATATTCGTCAGGTCGTCCCTGAAGTACATGCGGCTTGCCGATATCGCCGCATCTCCGGAAAGTCTTCAGACGGTGGTGGATGACAATCTCAATGAACTGACCCGCGAGATCCTGACCGCATCCACCCTTTACCTTCTCATCACGGAACACCGGCCGGAGATCATAATCGATTGCGTCAACACGGCGACTGTGCTGTCATACCAGAACATCTACCGCGTCTATGACGCGATGGGCCGGCACCTGGCCGGGGATGTCGACAGCGATGCCGCTCTTTATCAACT
>DHQV01000018.1:5566-24350 GCA_002408185.1 Deltaproteobacteria bacterium UBA5329 | reverse complement strand
ATATTCAGATCCTGTACGAATCAATGAAAAAAGCCGGCACACGACTGTACATCAAGATCGGGACCACCGGCACAGGAGGCATGGGACTCAACATACCGTTCACCCATGGCGAAGAGGTGCCGTCGAGGCTCCTCATGACGAAAGCGGCAACGGCCGGGGCCCACACCATGATCCTCTACACGCTGAGCAAGACGCCGGGATGGCCTGTTATAAAGGAGATCAAACCCGCGGCCATGATCGGGTGGAAAGGCATCGGGAAAGGGACCATCCGAAGGGGCAGCAAGACCTATCCCCTTTATGACTGCCGTTTCGAGGATGCCTACTATCTTGCCGAAGGATCGGTTTTCTCCTACGACTCAACTGACATGGGTTCACGTCTCGAAGGAAGGGAACTCGAGGGGGTATATATCGATACGGGCGAGAACGGCGTTTTTTCCCTTAATGAATTCAGGACGATCACATCCGTCGGCCTCATGGAATTTGTCACTCCCGAGGACGTTGCGCACCATGCGATCATGAATATCATTGGCATCAGTTCATCGAAGGACATGATCTCCGCGATCGATGGCGCCGTGATGGAACCCACCTTCCGCGCCGGTGTCCTTCGCGGTGACGCCGTCGAAGAGGCCGCCCGGTTGGGAGACATCGGCCTTTCATACGGCTTCCTGGGACCGAAGATATCGAAGCTCATCATGGAATGCAGGCTTATCGAGAAAAGCTGCGGCACCCTGGAGGATGTGTTGTCCGCCTCTGTAGAGCATCTTTCCGATTCTCTCGAGAAACTCCTCGAGACCGAGCCCGATCTGCGCAATGCCTCTATCTCGGTTGGTATTCCCATCCTGTTGCCCGACGGCAAGCGCCTCATCTTTGCGAAGCGCGACGGGAAAGACAAGGGCTGGGAGGAGAGGCCGTGGACGGTAGATACCGAAACCATGGATAAATGGGCCAACCGCGGGTGGATCGATCTCAGGCACTCTAATATGGCAAAATGGCAGGAGAGGCTTCGGGGGGTGGTTAAGGATTCCAACAGGCCTCCTGGCACCCGTTGTTCCCGCTTCAGCCGCTGCATGCTCCACTGGAAAAAGACCGGGGAGGGCAAAACGATCATCGATGTGGGTGATGTCGTTGCCTGGGTCTTTATCAACGAGCTGGGTGGAGGCAGAGCGCACGCCTACACGGAATCGAAAGACCTGGTGTATTTCTAGAAGGGCGTTCAAATGACCGTTTTGAATGTGATGTGGTGACCAACTGTCACAGGGCGCGCCGAATTCACCCTTTTCCCGGTGTGTAGGGTTTTGTCGGAGCGGCAGTTGCTCCTTCGAAGACGGCAGTCCAGTTCTGAATAACGGACCCGATCTCCTTTATTTTTACAGCGGCACCGGCCGGGTCTGCAGCGATCATATCCCTGGCTGCCGTCAGGCCTTCCGCGATGGTCTTCTCATCGGCGGCCCAGTGTTTCTTTTTGTTTTTCGACGCGCTGCCGGCTTGGGCCTTCAGGTTCTTCCAGTCATTTTCAAGACCCTGCAATGCGGCACTCGCCGCTGTGGCCGCAGCCTTCCTGCCCGCTTCTACACCAGCTAAAGCCTTCTCGAAGGAAGTTTTTGCGTTAATGTAGTAACGCCGGGCTTCTTTGTACTTCCTGCCCGTCATTCGGGATTCCGCAGTATACCAGAAACTTTGGGCGAGCCGGAAGTCAGCGGCTGCATACCTGTCCGCACCGGCTGCAATGGCAGCGGTCATTGAACCCCGGGCAGCCGACCTTTCTGCATCGGGGGACCTTGCACAGCCCATGAAAGCAAAAGCCGCCATATGAACAAGCATTACCGATATGAAAAACCTGCAATGTCCCCGCATGGTGCCCCTCTCTTACCGTGCAAGATAAGGATAGTGACAAACAAGACCATTCGCAACAAAAATTAACGGTATCGCAGCAAATCAAGGACGTCGGTGGTCTCTAGCAATTGACTCCCTGAGCGGAAAATAATACTCTTTATCCTCGTTCCATGCACTACCTGCCGGGGCCGTATCGTAAACAATACGATGCAAGAAAGGACGGATGCCTGCACATTATCAGTTCAGACGAGAAAAGGGGGCCACCACATGCAGATCGGCAGAAAGACGTATCGCAGGATCGTCGATAATCTCTATGACGGGTTGTACCTTGTGGATCAGAACAGGAAAATACGATACTGGAACAAAGGAGCGGAAAGAATTTCGGGATTTACGGCTGCCGAGGTCGTCGGCAAATCCTGTGCTGACAATATCCTCACCCATGTGGATAAAGATGGAAATAGTCTGTGCCGGGAGATGTGCCCCCTGGCACAGACTATCGCTGATGGGGTGACCCGGGAGGCAGAGGTCTTTTTGCACCATAAAAATGGCCACAGGGTCCCCGTTTCCGTTCGTGTCGACAATCTGACCGATAATGACGGCAATATGATCGGAGGCGTTGAGGTGTTCAGAGACATAAGCAACCTCAAGTCGATCGAGCTCAGGATCAAAGAACTCGAAGAAATGGCTTTTCTCGATAGCCTCACCCGGTTGGCAAACAGAAATTATATACAAAGGCAACTCGCGGTCCGCTTTGAGGAACAGAAGAGGTTTGGCGCCCTCTTCGGTGTTCTTTTCATAGACATAGACCACTTCAAGAGATTCAATGACACATACGGCCATGATATTGGTGATCGGGTCCTCAGGTTCGTCGCTGATACCATGGTCAAGAATTCACGACCGTTCGATCTGTTTGGCCGGTGGGGAGGGGAAGAGTTTATCGGGATCTTGCGGAATATCAATCATCAACAACTGGAACGGCTCGGCCACAGGCTGCGTATCTTGATCGAAAGCTCATATATTTCTTTGGAAGACGCCAGATTGAATATCACAATATCGGTTGGGGCCACATTGATACGTCCGGATGATACCCTGGATTCTCTTTTGAAAAGAGCGGACACACTTCTTTACCAGAGCAAGCAAGCCGGAAGAAATTGCCTCAAGATAGGATGACCCGACAGGACGCCTTCAATGCCTGCGCCGCGCCATGTTCAGCAAAGACCCTTGTTTAACGAGGTTCATGGTCTGGAGCTCCGCCTCGAGCAGGTCATCGAGAGATCGCCCGGACAGGTCGACCGGCAGGGATTTGGCGTTCCATATCTTTTCACAGTATTCGCGGATCGACCGGTCAGAAGAGAACTTCCCGATGCGTGCTACATTGAGGATCGACATGACTGTCCATGCCGCACTGTCGTGATATGTTTCGGCAACCCTGGCCTGACACTCCATATAGGACCTGTAGTCGGCAAGGAGCATGAAGTTATCATTGTCGAGAAGTGAATTGACGAGGGGAAGGAAGAGATCCCGGTCGCCCCGGGAGAAAAAACCCGAGCCGATAAGGTCGATCGCTTCGCGCAGGTCCTGATCTCGCTCATAGAAATCCCTCGGCCGGTACCCGGCGGACCTCAGGCGTTCTATCTCTTCCGTTGCGAGGCCGAAAAGGAAGAAATTCTCCGGCCCCACTTCTTCCCTGATCTCCACGTTTGCCCCGTCCAGAGTGCCTATCGTGACCGCACCGTTCATTGCGAATTTCATATTGCCTGTCCCTGAGGCTTCCTTCCCGGCGGTAGAGATCTGCTCCGACAGGTCTGCCGCAGGATAAATTATCTGGCCGTTCTTTACGTTGAAATCGGGGAAGAAGACGACCTTCAGCCTGTCCCTTACATCGGGGTCATTGTTGACCACCTCGGCAACGGAGTTAATGAGCTTGATAATGAGCTTTGCCATGAAATAACCGGGAGCAGCCTTTCCGCCAAAAATAAAGGTCCTGGGGACGAGCTCGAAGAAAGGATCTCGTTTGATCCGCCGATAGAGGGTGATAATATGGAGGACATTCAGGTGCTGCCGCTTGTACTCGTGGATCCGTTTGACCTGAACGTCGAAGAGGGAGCCGGGATCGACAAGAATGCCGGTCCGATCCTTGATCGCCCGGGCAAGACGCTCCTTGGACTTTAGCTTGATGAGGCGCCAATTATCCAGAAAGGGCCGATCGTCAATAAAAGCTTCAAGTCCTCTTAACTTTTGTAAATCAGTGATCCAGCCGTCACCGATCTTATCGGAGATAAGCCTTGTCATATCAGGGTTCGCGAGGGCCATCCAGCGTCTTGGTGTAACTCCGTTTGTCACGTTGGTGAATTTCCCGGGCCACAGCTCGTAAAAGTCACGCATGACCAGGTTCTTGAGGAGTTCGCTGTGAAGCTCGGCGACGCCATTGACGGCGTGGCTTCCGACACAGGCAAGGTGGGCCATCCGCACATGGCGCCCACCCTCCTCGTCGATGATGGACATGCGCCTTACCCGGTCTTCGTCTCCCGGGTAACGAAACCTCACATCATCGAGAAACCGCCGATTGATCTCGTAGATGATCTCCAGGTGCCGCGGCAGGATGGTTTCAAAAAGGGAAACAGGCCACTTCTCCAGGGCCTCGGGCAGAAGGGTGTGGTTCGTGTAGGCCATGGTTTGCGTTGTTATCTTCCATGCCTTGTCCCAGTCCAGGTTATGTTCGTCCACGAGAAGACGCATGAATTCCACGATCGCGATGGACGGGTGGGTGTCGTTCAGTTGAACGGTGAAGCGTTCCGAGAACTCCTCGATCGTCAGCTTGCTCATCAGAACGAGCCTTATCATATCCTGGAGGGAGCAACTGGCAAGGAAATACTGCTGGATAAGCCTGAGCTTGCGGCCGATCTCCGGTTCATCGTTGGGGTACAGGACCTTGGTGATGGTTTCGGAGGCAACCTTTTTCTCTACCGCCCCGTAATAATCCCCCACGTTAAAGGCCTGAAAATCGAAAGACTCAACGGCCTGAGAGGTCCACAGCCGAAGGGTATTACAGGTCGGAACGCGGTATCCCAGGATCGGGGTGTCGTACGCAATACCCCGCACGGCGTCATGGGGGACCCACCGTACACGTGGTCTGCCTTCGTCGTCATAGAATGATTCTGTGTGGCCGCCAAGATTAACGGTATAAGCGATCTCGGGCCGCCGTATCTCCCACGGGTTGCCAAGGTAGAGCCATTTGTCAGTGATCTCTACCTGCCACCCGTCGCGGATGACCTGGTCGAAAATACCAAACTCATACCTGATCCCATAGCCTATCGCAGGGATCTCCAGGGTGGACAACGAATCGAGGTAGCATGCGGCCAGCCTTCCCAGACCCCCATTCCCGAGACCCGGTTCACCTTCGGCATCCAGGATCGCGTCGAGATCGAAATCGAGTTCGGCAAGGGCCCTGCGCACCTCATCGACAATGTGGAGATTTATCAGGTTGTTCTCCAGGTGCGGACCGAGGAGAAATTCTGCCGAGAGATAGGCGACCGTTTTCAACTCCTTGTTCGCCGTTACATTCCTGATGTACTGGTGAAAGGTCTGGATGAAGCGATTGAGCATGTGGTCACGGACCGTGTAGGAAAGGGCCATGTAGAGGTCATTGACCGTCGCAATGGAGCCGGACCTGCCCTGGACGTAGAACAGGTTGTCCGCAAAGGCCCGTTTAAGAGCGCCCACCGTCGAGCTTGTCCGTATTTTTTCGGGCACCTGTTCTTTTTTCTTCCCCCGTTTTTTTACAGTCATGTTCGTCACCGCTTTTATTCCTGTCTCTTTAAGGGTTGCTGCCGGGACCGTTCATGCGCGGTCCCTCGTAAGCCAAGTGCCTATTTTATCGTATAACGGGGCATCGGGAGCACGGTAAAAATGGGCGTCAGGAAAATTAGGACAATACCGCTGATCGCATAGGCGAATAACTGGCTTTTCAATACGAGGTGGACACCGCACGAAACTGCCCATCCCCAAAGATAGAACGCGCAGAATAACGAAACGATCCCCGGCACGAAGCGAACACATCCCTTGCCGGTCCTGCAGCTGTTCCTTGCATCGATCGCAACGGGAAATAGCCATATCAAACATAGTACGAGGGTGAGCGGTATATTCCTTCCGATGACATATGCCGTTCGGTAAAGGGCCGGAGCTGCATAGTCATACGCCGTAATAGACATGCCTGTGAAAATGTAAGCCATGATGAGCAGTACCAAATTGATCGGGTGCATGCGGCCCCTCTCTTTCTTCATTATAATTCATCAGGACAATCTGTAAAGAAAAATACGTGCACCCACCTCGCCGGGGTATTTCGCCTCGTGTGGTCAAATCTTGCATCGTCCTTCCTACGCGTACAACATTTTTGCTTTCATGCGCCTGGACAGGTCCAGGACAAGATCGTGCACGTCCTTTCTCTTCAATGCGTCTTCCGGCGAGTGAATACCATGCAATGAGGCGATATCCCCGAGAAACTTGTTTGCACGGTTGCTCACAACAGGGTCGACCTCGAGGCGCAGCAGTTGAATTTTGTTCAATAATGCATTTTCTTCGCCAACCCTGGCTGTGATCAGTGCACGCTCGATCAAGATCTCGACATCATATTGCACAACGCTGCGCAGCACGATACGATCTCCACCGCCGTAACGCCCCAGCAAGGTGTCAAACCGCTGCAGGATCCATCCATCAATGCTTCCTGTATAGCCAGCCGCAATACCCCCGACCATGACGACGAAATGCGATTGGCTCCAATCGACACACTGCTTGATAAGATCGAGGACGATCTGTCTGTCTTCTTCGGCGATCTCGGCGTTTCTCGCAAAACCGTCGCGCTCGTCGGAAACGATCTGGGCCAGTATCACCAGAAGCATCGCCCCTCCGAAGATCGTCTTCCCGGGAACTATGGCTTTTTGCGCGAGCTTGAGCAGTTCGGGAAAATAGGAACGGATCCGTTCGGTGAGTTCATCGTGCGTGCTGCCCCAACGATAAGCCCGATGCAGATAAAAGCCAATGAGCCCGCTTGCGCGTATTGTCATTCCGCGGATCAACTGGTCCACATCGCCGGTTGTCAGTATGCTTAATCGTGCAACTACATTGCGGGGCAGGCGTGACAGCGCACCCCCGATGATCGAACGCCACTCTTCAAGAGAAAGACCGGCCCAGTTCAGAAGATATCCGGTCACGGCCTCAGCCTCCAGGCATTCCGCAGGGTCCGCCGCGATATCATAGACCTTGACGCGATCAAATACGAAAATATCGGTGATCAGTTTTGCTATATACCCGTTGATCCGTTCATAACGCACATCATTATTGAGGATCAAGGTCCAGATGTACACGATCAGCCCCTTGTTGACTTTTGTAAGTACCTTCAAAAGCATTTTGTAATCATTCTGGAATACCTTGGGTGCATTGATCAGATCATACAAAAGCGTCCTTAACAAAAGCCAATCGTCCACATCGACAACATGCCTGCCGAGCAGGCAACCCGTTCGCAACAGGTCCGCCAACTGCTGATGGTCGATGTTATCATCCCGTAAGACCCCGATCAGCTTACCGTTGCTGATGTTGTTCCTTATCAATGTTCTGTTCAAGTTGCGGACCGAGTCGCGTAATTGTTCGTAATAAGCGCCGGTCTTCATCTCATGCCGGGACTCTTTCAGAGTTTCTAGCCTCTCTGCAAGAGTCTCTCTGGCGGAATAATCCATGAACATCAAAAAATCGTCCATGAACTCCAAACATTCTTTGCCAGCCATGCACTCCAACAAACTGCGGCGATGCCCCCCGTCAGCGAAGCCAACCAGCCCGCAAAGCTCCCGTACGTTTTGCCGCTCGGTAGATTCGTCGAAGCTCAAATAACGGCCCCATGTTTTCCTCATTGCCAGGTAGATGTTTTCTTTATCATTGCTCTCCCCCGACGATCGGAGTATTGCGAGCATGATCGCATGCCCGAGGCTGAGATAAAGCGCCGGTTTCCACCCGGTATAACCGATCAAGGGACGAATATTAATGACAATGTCCCTACCCTCACACGCCACTATGGCAATATCAGGCTGGATGGCACAGGAGATCTTGTATCGCTGTGTCCACAGATAATCCACATAACGGAAAGCATAGTTTTTTACAACCTTGTGAACAAAGCCCACCACCTCTGCCAGAAGGTCGGGGTCCACAGGCGCCGCCGTGGGCCCGGCAGGAACATCGATCTCTAAACGATGATCGTCATTGGCCGCGGAAATACTGTTGAACCAGGCCCTCGCAGGGTGGAGGTGGTAGATATTAGGCTTGTTGAAAATGTCCAGTGAAGCCAGTAAGAGTTCAGGGTGGGCCCGATACCCGTCGAGAACCAAACTTCTCAATTCGTTCTGTGTCGCCTCTGGATGCCTTATCGCCCGGGTGGTATAATCAAAGACCGCGCTCGCAAATATATCCAGGACCTCGGAATGTACGATAGGAAGCTCCTTGATCTGATAAAAATACGGGATAAATAAATTCCAATGCGTTTCAATAACCACATTCGTTCCATCCTGTCCGATCCTTAAAACCGCTGAACGCCGGGCAATGATATTGAGCGTAATATCCGGATCGGCCCCTTCCGGCAGCATCGGGGCAACGAGCGCCATTAACCGCAGGTCGCAAAGCTCTTCCACCCTGTTTGATATGGTCCTGCCTTTTTTGAAGAGCATCTCCTGTTCCGCAGTGATCGACGGGACGGGGGTGAACGTATTCTCTCCCTTTTTCTTGCGGAAGGTGAGACCAGGCATGTCAACACTGTCGGCAACCGCTGGATAAACAACATATCTGGCAAACCCTGCGTGTGCAGGAAAAGAGGGTTCTTTAAGTGCGGTTGATTTTCCCATGAGACCACCTTTCATTCATGTCCCGTCCGTCCCTCCCCAGTATATCAGGAGGATGTGGAATTCAAAGAAGGGACCCCTTTGCAGGTCTTTAAGCCTAGATAGCCTTCCGGAAGGAAGGCTCATGATCATCGGTACTCCCGGGTAATGCATCACGCTACGCGTAATAGTGGATGTATGTGTACGCGTCCCGCAACCTCTCGGCAATGATTCGGGCAAGATTGCGCAAAATTGTCAGCCCTTCACGGGGATGCTTCTCTATAATTCTTTCTATCGAATCGCTCGACAGCCTGATAACTCTTGCAGGTGCCGTACATTTTGCCGTTGCTGTGCGCGTATAAGGGTGAACGAGAGCAGACCAACCGAATATCTGGCCGGTCTGGCTAACCGTGAGATGGACGATCTCCTTTTTCAGCATTATCAGGTCAACGCTGCCTTCAATGAGCTCATAAATATACTGCGAAACCTCCCCTTCCTCAAATATTATGGCCCCTTCCTCGAAGGCCACCTCCTCGCCCTCGTTCGCTATTTCTGCAAGAACACCTTCGTTTACGTCCTGAAAGAGACCGGCCTCTTGTATTATTTCCAACATAGCTATTACCCCTTTCCTTCCGGTCCAGGTTCTATACTTTTTATTTTACCAACAATACAGGGCACCTGGAACCCTTGAGGACATTACGGGCCACGCTCCCAATAAGGTATTTTGCGATACCGCTTCTGCCGAGAGATGCGATCACTATCAGGTCGATCCCCTGTTCTTTACCCTCCTTCAGTATCTCATTGTAGGGAACTCCCCAACGGATATTCGTGGCTACATCCACCTCTTTGGCCTGTGGAAAGTAGCCAAGCTGTTTCTGCAAGCTTTCCCGGACCCGTGACACCGTATCATCTTTAAACCGCTGCACCGTCTCTTCGGAGAGGGTAAATTCCAGAGCGGCACCGTAAATATCCTCGTGGACAACGTGGAGAAGGAAGACCTTTGCCTTGTACTGCCTCGCTATCTGCAGCGCCTGTCCTAATGCCCTGTCAGAATATTCCGAAAAATCCGTCGGCACAAGGATCCTGGTTGGCATCAGCATCGTTGATCGCCTCCCTTACATATGATCTCTACCTATTCGAATTATAGCAGTCTCCGGTGAATTTGGTGGCGAATTGCGAGAGTCCCTTTACGATCGACGGCTGTCTCAGTAAGGGGTGCGGGCAAAAGATAGATACCCCGAACCCGTAAAATTATGTTATATGTAAACTTATTCTACATCTTGCGTAATACATTGCAATTCCCTTATATCTTTATATAGGAAGTCTGGCTCGGAGGAGTTTGGAAGCCTTGAGTTTGGAGTAGCTTGAAAGGAGCACAATATGCAGACATTTATACTGAATCGGATAGGCACGATATTGAATCACACGGGTACAGCCTTCAAACAGATGGGAACTCCAGAAAAGGCGGCCATAATTGCGACAATAGCGATCGTAGCCGCCTGTTTGCTTTTCCTTGCCATGGCTGTCGTCAGGCGACTCTATAATGGTCATAGATATCGCGTTCTGGACGATCTGAGAGCCGGGCAGCTTATCGCGATCAGAAACTACATCAAAACAAAACATCCGGACATGGAAAGCTTCCGGGCCCGCCCCGGATCAAGAAAATGGGTCGCCCTGGAAGATACCCTTTTCTCTCTGGCAGAGGACGAAACAAACAGGATAATTGTCCGTCAATTTTTTGAACAACTGGGGTATGTCGAGCACTACCTGAAAGATCTCAACAGCCGTAGAGTGATTACCCGGGCCTCGGCGATAGCGAAGCTGGGAAGGATGGGCAACTCCCGGACGGCAGAGGCACTTTTGGCCATGCTCGAAACTTCGGATCCCGAGATCGTAGCGGTGACAGTGCGAGCGATCGCCAAGACCGGCAATGCCTCAACCCTTATAAAATTAATGAACAAGATCCCGGTATTGCTGGAAAAGAACCTTATCGCCAAAAAAACGATAGATTCTTCCCTTATAGCAGCCAGTTCAAGAATAACGCCAGTGCTGCTCGATTTTGGAAAAACCTGTTCCAATGCCACGCTTATCGCTTCCATCCTGAGTGTTCTAAGCTCATTTCCTGTCGACCGGGATGTTTATGATTTTGCCGTTAGTCACTTCTGCCACCCTGATGCAGAGGTTCGGGCCAAGGCCGCCAGATTGGTCATGTTTTGCGAAGAGAAGGTTGGAATACTCCATGAGAGTGCTTTATTGCCCCTGCTCAAGGACCCGGTCTGGTTCGTCCGGCTTCACGCTTTACGGAGCCTGGGAAATCGAAAACAGGAAAAATACATTCCCGAGATCTTCTCCCTTGTCTTTGATGAAAAATGGCAGGTCCGAAATGAGGCGGCAATAAATTTAACACTTCTCGGAAAGGAAGCGATCGATGCATTCCTGTGGCTTCTGAAATCAGATGATGAATACATCGTTGCGAGCATCTGCGAAGAGATCGAGAAAACCAATTTCGTAGACGTGCTGCTGGGTATTATGACAAGCCCGCAGCAATCAGACACGTCACAAAAAGCAAAGGAAATATTAACGATCATGGTGTCCCGTGGTTTTTCATCACCATTGGGAGAATTCGCAAAAACACTCGGAGCGGGAACATATCCAAAAAGACAGGAGGCGTCATGAAGGCAATGCTCATTCTCGCCATAGTCGGCTTTAATTATTTCGTTGGCATTTTCTATGGCATCGTAAACGTACTTTACACTGTTCTGGTATCAATTGCCTCCATTTCGGTCCCGTTTCATATACGAAAAATAAAGTATGCGCCGCTTCGTGAAAATGCATCTTCTACGGTGACATCACCCGTATCGGTCCTGATCCCTGCGTTCAACGAGGGAGAGATCCTGTTCCGAACGATCCAATCGACCCTGGACCTCAACTTCCCTGACTCCGAAACTATCGTGATCAATGACGGCTCTACGGACAATACGCTGGACCTCCTGATCGACAGGTACAATCTCAGGAAGATCGATCTCGTCTACCGGAACATCCTAAAGACGGAACCCGTCCGCGGTTTCTACTATACTAAGGATATCCCCAACCTCCTGGTCATAGACAAGGAACGAGGTGGAAAATCCGATGCCTTGAATTGCGGTGTCAACGCATCCCGCAGCCCGTACATCTGCTCCGTTGACGCAGATACGATCATGGAACCGGATTCATTGCTGCGGCTCATGACCGCCGTTATGGAAAGCCCGGATCCCGTAGTGGCTTGCGGTGGCGTCGTACGGGTCATGAACGGGATCGAGATCGAAAACAACAGGATAACAAAAATAGCTTTGCCCAGAAAAGCGATTGGGATCTTTCAAATCGTCGAGTATCTCCGTGGATTTTTGTTTGGAAGGGTTGGGCTGGACACTATCCGAGGAACTATGATCCTCTCGGGTGCCTTTTCTATGTTTCAAAAACAGGTCATTGTGGACGTGGGCGGTTTCGACCCGAATAATGTCTGCGAAGACATGGAGATCGTAGTGCGAATTCACAAACAGCGGCGTCTTCAGAAAAAACCGTACAGCGTTCGCTTTATAACGGACCCTATATGCTGGACAGAAGTACCCGAAACACTGCGGCAGCTCGCCAGGCAGCGCCGCCGCTGGCATTTGGGATTGATCCAGACCATGATGAAGTATAAAACAATGCTCTTCAACCCGCGTTACGGCAGGGTTGGCGTCCTCATCATGCCTTATTACTTTTTTGCCGAAATGCTGAGCCCGCTGGTGGAAGTTTTTGGATATGCAGCAATGATAGGCGCCTTTGTCGGCGGTATCATCAGCCTGAAATTCTTTATATTGTTTCTCTTTGTGGCGGTCTTTTACGGTATATTCCTTTCCCTGGCCAGCATATTTCTAGAAGAGATGACCTACAAACGCTATCCCGCATGGGAACATCTTTTTACCCTGATCCTTTTCGGTGTCCTGGAAAATTTCGGATATCGCCAGATAAATTCCTTCTGGCGTTTTCAAGCTTTTTTACAGTATATATTTGGTGAATCCAAGTGGGAATATCATCGTCAGGAGGAGAATGTCGTCGATGCAGCATGAAGCATTGGGAAATTTAGCCCTGAACAAGGGCGATTTCCAGGAAGCGGTCAACATTTTTCGACGGGCCATTGATGAGACGAAAAGCGTCGATGCGTGGACCGGTCTGGCTTTGGCATATCTCGGGCTCGAAGAATTGGCAACAGCACGCTGGGCGGGGTATAAAGCCCTTGGCCTCGACCCGAAACACCCCCGGGCATCGTCCGTCGTAAAAAAAATCGAAGAGCACCTAGCTGCGGCCAGAGCTAATTACCCTGTAAAACGCCATGCAAATTTTCGAACACGTGCAAATATCTTCGAACGTCGTCTCCAGAAAACATGGCAACCCTTTTTTGTAAAGGGCATAAACCTGGGCCTTGCCGTTCCCGGCTATTACCCCGGTGAATATCCCATTGGCAAAAAGCAGTACAGGCGATGGTTTGAGCAGATGGCGGCTGCCGGATTCAATACCATAAGAATTTATACTCTCCAATCGCCCTCCTTCTATGAAGCCCTGGCCGCTTTTAACGAATCGGGCCGATCTCTTTACCTGATCCAGGGAATCTGGATCGAACCGCCGGAAGACAATAATTTTTCGGGCGGCCGCTTTCTTCACTACGTGCGCGGGCAGATCAGCGATGCGGTCAACATCATTTTTGGTGATGCGGTCCTTCCCGAAAAAGCCGGCCATCCTCACGGTTCCTATAAATATGACGTATCGCATCTCACCCTGGGATTTCTTTTCGGCAGCGAATGGGAAAGCTGTACTGTCGGGGCTTATAACGAACTTAAAAAACAGGCCCGAACTTCTTCCAGCGGCACATTTCTATCTATCTCGGGAGCAACACCCTTTGAACTCTGGATCTATACCATGCTGGAAGAATTGCTCATTTATGAGGACAAAAAATACGGCATCACCCACCCTGTTTCAACCGTTAACTGGCCTCCGCTCGATCCTCTGGTCCATCCATCGGAATCAGCTTACGAACCGGATGGACAACGGCATACAGCGAAACGGCCGGATTGCTTCATCAGCGAAGACGTAGAAAGTCTCGATACTGCAAAAATTACAGTAAAAAAGGGGAATGGCTTTTTTGCCTCATACCATGTTTATCCCTATCACCCCGATTTTATGAGCAACGATTTTCTCGACCGTGAAAAACCATACAGCGCTTACCTCGGCCTCCTGAAATCACATCATGGAAAACAGCCTGTCCTCATAGCGGAATTCGGTGTTCCCGGCAGCAGGGACATTGCCCACTGGCACAGCCGCGGCTGGCATCACGGCGGACATGACGAAAGCGAACAGGGCAGGATCAACGGGGAAATGATAAAGGCCATTCACGAAACAGGAATGGCAGGTGGCATCCTTTTCAGCTGGTTCGACGAGTGGTTCAAGCATGTCTGGCTATTCTCTCAATATGAACTCCCCGCCGACCGGAATGTCTTGTGGCTGAATTTCCAGGATGCCGAGCAGGCGTATGGCCTGATCGCTGCATATCCGCATTATCCTGGAAAAAAGGTCAGCCTTGCAGGCGACCGGTCCGAATGGCGGGACGCCACCGTTCTCTACAATAATAGCGGGGCGCCCGCAGTCCGATTCCCGGATGGAGCAAATGGAGCGCGCGGCCTGCAGTCGCTCGCTGTCCAGCATGACGAAGGATTTCTTTACCTGGCCCTGACAACATTCGAGGCTGTTAATTTCGCACAAGGCCATTACATCATTGGTATTGACACATGCGACCCGAATACGGGTGAATTTCTGCTTCCCTTCAACCTGGGTATAATAAGCCCGGTTGGCCTTAAATTTCTCATCCATCTGACAGGCCCGCAAACCAGTCGTATCCTGGTCTGCGCAAACTACGACAGGCACCTCAACGATCCGAGAAAGGATATCTGGCCCCAGCCTTCGCGGGATGGCGGTTGGGTGCTTATGGATAACCTGGTTAACAGGCGCCGCATGAGCAAGGATAAGAAAAAATTTTACCCGGCCAGAATATTTTCCATGAGTGCCCTAAGACATGGATCGTTGAACCCTAAAGATCCCGAATATAACTCGCTTGCCGATTTCCATGTTGCAGGCAATCTGATCGAATTGCGGATCCCCTGGGGACTTTTGATGGTCACCGATCCCAGCTCAAGAACGGTCTACTGGAAACAGGGAGGGAAACTCACCTGCCAAACGGAAGGTTTTCGATTTCTCGCATTTTCCTTAAAACCGGAAGGAAGGGGATTCATGGCCGCGGCTACGGGTAAAAGCCATAATGCGACGGATATTCTGCCAAGAGTCATGGAACGGCACGTTATCCGCACGTATGCATGGAAAGAATGGAACGTTCCCCTGTATCACTTTTATGAAAAAAGAAGTCTCACCATATACAAAAATTACCTGGCGGAGCTTGGTTGATGGGAATAACGCGGCGAAATTTTTTACAGATACTGGCAATGGCCCTGATAATTCCGAAGCCGTCTTTTGCCAAGGATTCCCCGAGAAATATTTTCATACCGGTACTGATGTATCATGATGTGTCCTACGATGTTGTTGATGAGTATAGCCTGCCGCCCCGGATCTTTGCATCGCAGATGGAGTGGCTTTACCAGAATGGGTACCGGGCCATCTCATTTTCGGACCTGGAAAAGGATAAATTGCCGGAACGGGCTGTTATCATCACGTTCGACGACGGCTATGCCTCATTCATTCCCTATGCCTTTCCTTTCCTTGAAATGTACGGTTTTAAGGCAACCATCAATATTATAGGACAATATACCGGTGCTTATCTTTCGGAAAAATTCTATCGTACTCCGATAAGTTGGGATGAATACCGCTACCTTGCATCCACCGGGCTTGTCAGCCTTGGATGCCACATGGACCGTCTCCATAATTTAGAACATCGCGGAGCGCTCGGCGCCTCCAGTGATCGCCTCCTAGAAGACCTGAGCCGGTTCCAGACTGAGATCACGAAACAAATTGGAAAGCCGTCGGATATAATCGCCTGGCCTTACGGACTATATGACGGCAACAGCATAGCGATCGCCCAAAAAGCCGGATTCCGTTATATGCTGACATCAAACCCGGGAATTTACCAGAGATCGGGAAATACCATGGAGATCCCTCGTATTCATATCATGAGTACCGACAAATTATTGCAGTTTCGAGCTAAGATAGGGGTGAAATAATGGCAGGTAAAAACCATACATTGACTTATTGCAGCGTACTTTTTCTCGCTTTCCTTGCATTTATGATATCGCCATTCGGGACATCCGCAATAGTTTTTGCCCTGCCGATCGATGAAGCCATTAAAATTAAGGAACAGGGGGATCGATACGCCCGAGAATCGAACTATGTCAAGGCGGCTGAATTTTACGCTAAAGCACTGTCAACCCCGGACGCTTTTTCCAACTACGATCGTCTCGATATGGCAAAAGTGTTGGCATGGGCAGGCAACTTTGACCTGTCGCAACGTGAGCTGAAGGCACTTCTCGACAAAGACCCCGGGTTTATAAAAGCCCGCGTCCAGCTAGGACGGGTGCTCTTCTGGCAGGAAGATATGGACGAGGCACTTACCCAGGCTGACGAAGCACTCCGGCAAAAGCCGACAGACCGTGACGCTCTTATTCTTAAGGCTGACATTTTCAGAGTAGGAAGGGATTTTCCCAAAGCTATCTCTATCTACGAGGATGTTTTGAGACAGGGGGAAGATTTCCAGGCCCGGCACGGCCTCGCCTCAGCCTACCTGGCGTCGGGCAATGTGGCCGAAGCGCAACGCAATATAGGACTTCTTGCCCCGACGTTCCCCTATCAGCATCAAGAGATCGAAAATTTGAAAGCCGCCATCGATCAGGCCGAAAAACCCAGGACCCTCACTCAGGATGAAGCGGCTCGTCAAACGCTGGAGAAAGGGAACCAGCTCATGGAGGAAGGGAAGCATAAGGCTGCCGCCGAGCAATACATGATCGCCCTTTCACTTTCAAAAGCTTTTTCGGCGGAGGAACAGCTTCAGATGGCGACCGTGATGTCCTGGGCAGGCAGTCTCGAAGAAGCCCGGAAGCGGCTCTCTGCGATCCTTGCAGAAAACCCATCGTTGATACGGGCGCGCATTCAACTCGCCAGGGTTTTGCTCTGGTCAGGCGAATTCGATGCCGCACTCGAGGAGATCGATAAGGTCCTGGCTGTCGAAAGCGGCAACCGCGACGCTTTGCTCGTCCGGGCCAATGGCTTGCGGATGAAGAGAAATTACCGGCCAGCGACAGACCTCTATCGGGAACTCATCAATAAACAGCCTGATTATGACGTTTACGAAGGCCTCACGTACGCATATCTTCTCAGCAATGATCGCATCGGCACGGACCGGACGATTCCCCTTTTGAAACCAGGCTACCCCTACCAAGAGAAAAGCCTCGCCGAATTGAAGGATCTGAGGAATATAAAATTCAGGCCGTCTGTCGCCCCGGGTTTCTCATATTACCACGATACCGATGATAATGATGTGTGGCGTTATTTCGCCACAGGGACAGTCTGGTTTGGCAACTGGCAGACGAGCCTTGACTACGTCCATATCGACGCCGACAGTCCGGATTTCCACAGCTCGACCGATAATGTCATCCTCTCGACATATTCAAGGATGCCCTTTTACGGCGGGCTGGGCGGAAGCATCGGGCTTGCCGATCAGGGCCGCACGGTTTCCTGGAGCGTCCGGGGCGATATCGATATCCCCGACGGGAGCATCGGGGGTCGGGTGGGCTACGACGCGCTGACCGATACGGCGGAGGTCATGGAGAACCGCATTCGCGCAACCAACTATTCGATGTACATACACTACCGTCCCACAGACCGCATTTCCGTGTGGGGCAATTACAGTTACCGGGACTATTCCGATAACAATTACGCCCACGATCTTATGGG
Source organism: Deltaproteobacteria bacterium UBA5329 (assembly GCA_002408185.1). Classification (GTDB taxonomy): domain Bacteria; phylum Desulfobacterota; class Syntrophorhabdia; order Syntrophorhabdales; family Syntrophorhabdaceae; genus Delta-02. The sequence continues at coordinate 6,687 of DHQV01000018.1, read as the reverse complement.
TTCCATAAGCTATCTCTTTTTACGGAGACCGGTATCCATCGCCGTCGGGTACCGCGCCAGATATCTTGATTTCGATAAACAAACTTTAAATGGATACTTCGATCCCAACAATTTCCTGTCCCATATTCTTTTCGCCAATATTTTCTTTGAACGCGGGCGTTTCTACGGTTATGCCGAGCCTTATATCGGTTACCAGACGTATACGCGGTATGAGGAAGGAAACAACAGTGCCATCGGGGGATTTGCCGGTATGATGGGATACCGCTTTTCCCGGCATTTCGCGGCGGAAGCAAATTTTGAGGCTGGAGATTACGCTATGAGTTCCTCCGGCGCCTCCCGGTATTACCAGGTAGGAAGCAGGCTCATCATAAACTTCTAGGCCGCCACCCGTCGCATGCGCGCGGGTAACCGCCTACTGCGCTCCGGCAAACAGTTCCACCTTGATCCGGTCTGCAGGAACATTCATGGTGGCGAGCGTCTGTTTCATCGCGTCCGCCATGACAGGCGGTCCCGCGACGTAGTAGACGGCCTTTTCCCAGACCGGGCAGTGCTCTTTTATGGTCTGCGCATCGAGACGTCCCCGAAGGCCGGTCCAGTCCTCCGGGGCCCGGGTCATGGTGACGACCACGGCAAGCCTCTCATTCTGCTGAGGTATACGCAGCAGTTCCTCGAGGAACGGCGTTTCTTCTGGCGATCTGCTCGAATAAAAGAGGGTTATCGCATGTCCCGTCTTCGCATCCGCCGCATACCGGCACATTGACCGAAACAGGGTGATCCCGATGCCGCCCGCAAGGAAGACCAGTGGAGTCGTGGTTTGCTCTGGAAGGACGAGGGCCCCCATGGGCGACCCAAGGGTAATTGCGGTCCCCGGCTCAATCTCGGCCATGGTGCGCTTGAAAGCGCTCTCGCTCAGTTTCGTCGCAAAGAGAAGATGTTTCTCCAGAGGCGACGATGCAATGCTCAAGGGACGCCGCAACCCCCGATCGTCTTCGAATCCCATAGCGGGAACCGTAAGAAGACACCACTGTCCGGCGATAAACTGAAAACCCTCAGGTTTCTCAAATCTGAATACCGCAACGCCGCCGGCAAGCCGCTCCCGATCGATCAACTTTGTCTCATGG
>DHQV01000018.1:0-5467 GCA_002408185.1 Deltaproteobacteria bacterium UBA5329 | reverse complement strand
GTCTCATGGTTCATTGCTCCCTCCCTCACGTCCTGTTGGTTCGCAACTACTCCCTCGCTTCCTTATAGTATAATACCTCTTCCGCAGGCCCGAAATATTTTTGTTCCTCCTGAAAATCATATACGTTCCGAGAAGGCTTATTTGAAGGGACGGGTCAGGGCCTTTTTAGAGCGGGAGTTGAAGATATAAGGCCTAAAATTACCTGATTCAATCAGCATCCCTGGGAGGTAGATGTAGATCCGCCGGGACGGGTTCCTCGGGAGCGAGGTCGCCGGTCATGAGCATATGGTCCTTCCCGACCCGGAGCCGGTCCTGTTCGACCTGGTCCACACCCACGGCGGTGATCGCCATTTGTCCTGTTTCGGTGCGCTCCACCCAGCCCTTTTCCCTCAAATACCACACGTGAAACTCCACCAGCTCCGGCGGCATGGACAGAAGGCGCGCCATTTCATGAGTGCCCACTCCGGGCTTCTTCACATCACGCCGGCGCTGGATATACAGGATCGATAGTACATTGTCACGATTTATCCGATCGATGTCGAAAGCTGTTTTGTTGCGGGACTCAGATACGATCTTCCACTTTTCGTTCCAGTAACTCTGGTACTTGACGTCGTAACCCGCTCGCTTTTCAGGATCGGAGAGTACCCGGTGAGCATCGACGATCAGACGGAACCTTTCGGCGTCCCCTGATTCCATATTGTCAGGATGGAATTTCATGGCGAGATGCCGAAAAATACGCTCAATGGTGTCGGCATCCGCACTTGGACTCAGTTGCATCAGCTCGTAATAATCGATAAAGCCATTATCACTCATAAGAAAACCTTTCCCCTTTTTATGCCGCACAATACTTCTGAAATGTATTATTTTCGCACAACAAGGAATTTCTCCACAAGTGGAAAAAACGGTCTCATAAGGAAAAACCTTACCGGGATCGGGATCTTCAAAAAATGCGGGCAGTTGTAAGCTCTCGTTCAGCCGTCTACTTTGGGATTTCTCCCCCGCTTGCCTTCACGTCGCAATTTGTAGCTTCTGTAAAGCAGCCCAACCCCTAACCAGGCAAAGATGAACAGGAGCGGGTACGCAAGTCCGCGCGGAAAAAATGCGAAGAAAATGGTCAGCACCACCAGCAGAAGCCCGGCTATCGTCATCAGACGTGCTTCGACCGGCTCCAACACACGCCGGTCGGTGAAAGCCGCGCCGACAGCATTACTGATCCGAACCGCTCCGGCCGCTGCGCGCCCGAGGCTCCCACCCCCACCCTGCATCACATGATGATGGACCGGGTCAACATCATGTACACGCAGTTTTTGCTTCTCATCAAGAACGATCTCTGTCGCGTTTGTGAGGTCTTCCAGATACATTTGCTCCATCTCGCCGGCGAATGACGCATCCTCGACAAACACATCCAGTTCGCAGTTTCCGAACCAGCTGGCGATATTAAGATTTGTCGACCCGACACGGGCCCACCATCCGTCGGCGACAGCCGTCTTGGCATGGAGCATGGTACCCTTCCATTCGAAGACTCGCACACCTGCCTTGAGGAGGGGGCGGTAACCAGCCCTCGACAATGTTTTCAAGAGGGGTATGTCCGTAGCATTGGGCACAAGCAGGCGTACGTCGACACCATCCCTTGCTGCTGCCACCAGGGTCTGTACGTACGTGGTCAGACCGGCGTAGTAAGCGTCTGTCAACCAGAGTCTTTTTCTTGCCAGGGTGGCGACGAATTGATCCAACCGGAGCACTCCCGACACCGCAGGTACGCTTGCCACAACACGCAATCTCATATCACCGGCCCGACGAAGCTCATCCGCGTTAATGAACTCATGTCCTGGTATAGGCTCACCGAGCATCGCCCAGACCTGTGCGAACGCACGTTCAATATCCGCCACGGCCAGCCCGCGCACCTCGACCCCGGTGTCACGCCACGGCTCGACGTTCCTTTCGGGAATGCCCTCCCACGCCTGCCCTATGCAAAGTCCAGCGATGAAGCCGACCTCCCCGTCAACGGCGAGCATTTTGCGGTGGTCGCGCGAAAGCCATCCGAGCGGACTGTCAAGGCGCGGGGGATTGTAACAACGCACTTCCACCCCGCTCGCGCGCAAGCGGTCCCAGAACCGTCGGGTGGTCTTGCCGAGATTGCCCACCCAGTCGTATATGAGCCGCACCCGCACACCCTCCTGTGCTTTTGCGATCAGCGCCTCGGCAAACCTGCGCCCTGTACCGTCTTCGCGAATAATGTAATTCTCGAAATGAACACGACGTTTCGCGGTGTCGATAGCATCGAGCCATGCCGGGTAATTTTCTCGTGCATCCTTGAGAAGCCTTACCCGGTTTCCTCCTATAACCGGAACGCCCGCAGCGCGCGAAAGGGCGTGGTCGGCATACCCGTTCATTTGAGCTGTGGTCTCACGGTTGTCGGGTTGCCCTGGCACACTCATTTTGTTGGTCCTCTGCATTTGTTGGTCCGACGCAACAGAGTGCGTCGTCTCGACGGCTATAACGATCTATGTCGCTCAACTGGCCGACCGGGCAACTGACCCGTCCCTTTCATTATAACACGTTCAAACCCGATCTCCCATAAAAGGGCCGCTCCCCGGTGCTGCACTGGACGCCATCCCTGATCTCCGGACCCTGCAAGCCGCCCTCTGACGGCCCTTTTTTTTGCATGTATGGAAAGGTGTGCGGCCCTTACCTGTTGCCCTGGCCAAGGAATGGTCTCATGATCAGGGTACACTGCGCCCGGAGATAAGGGGAGCATTTCAGGCTTGTGTCGGAGTCTTATCACGGTTATAATAAAGGGCGCTGACCTGGAACAATGCATGCATATTAACGTCTTGATATATTCGTCTGATCTCACCGCGCATGAATACAAACCATCCCATCCGTTCAAACCGGTCCGGGCGCGCCTGATGTCCGAACTGCTCAACAGGTACGACCTCATCTCGGAGAAGAATCAAAGGATCATTGCGCCTCCCCTCATGGACGAGGAGTTGCTGTACCTGTTCCACGCACGAGAGTATATAGAACTCCTGAAGAAAGGGGAAAAAGGGGAGTTCTCCGTTGAAATGTTCCGGGCAGGCCTTGGACTGGAAGACAATCCTCTTTTCAATGCCATGTTCAAATATGCTCTCGAGGCATCGAGCGGGACATACCACGGTGCAATGATGCTTTACCGGGGGGATGCACGGTTCGTCTTCAACCCCTTCGGTGGGTTCCATCACGCCGAAAGGGACGCAGCAGGGGGATTCTGCTACATAAATGACATGGCGGTCACAATCGCCGATCTTGTCAGACGCGGCCAGAGGGTGGCATGTGTGGACATAGACGCCCATCACGGCAACGGGGTGCAGGACGCTTTTTATGAAACAGATAAGGTTTTGACCATATCTCTTCACGAGTCAGGAGAAACTCTCTATCCCGGTACCGGGTCGGAGATCGAAGCAGGGGCAAAAGAAGGTCTTGGATACAATGTGAACATTCCCTTGCGGGCAGGAACCGATGACGAAGTCTGTCTCATTGCTTTTGAATCCGTCGTTCCGCCACTCATCGAGAGCTTCAGGCCCGACATCGTGGTGGCGAACATAGGGTGCGATACCCACAAGGACGACCCGCTGGCTCACCTGTGCCTCACCAGCAACGGGTATAAAAAGATGATCTCGATCATAAATGACCTGTCACCCAAAATACTTGCCCTTGGTTCCGGAGGATACAACCTGTTCAGGACGGCTGCCCTTTGGGCACTGGCCTGGGCTACATTCTGCGGACTGCAACCCAGGGATCTTCACTCCGGCATTGTAGGAGGAATGATGTATGGGCCCGAGGTGAACGCAGGGCAACTCGATGACCCTCCCTATGTTGTCGGGGGTTGGGAAAAAGAACAATGTCTTATCCACGTGCGCCGCGTGGTCGATTTTATCAAAGACACCATTTTCCCCCTGCATGAGATAAAACATTAAAAGGATGTCGTCTCCTCACAGAAATACTGGATCCCTCACCTTTCAACCCATACTTTATAAACCCTGCTATAGTCAGTTATAGAGGGACGGGAGTCGCCTGTGAGAAAAAAACCTGCCTGTGTGGATCTCGAACAAAAGATAAAAGCGCTGGAAGAAGAAGCCGTCAAGGCCAGGCGCGTTCAAGATGCCCTGAAAAAGAGCGAGGAACGATTCCGGAATCTCTTTGATAATGCCGTTGAAGGAATGTACCATACAACGCTTGACGGCCGGCTGGTGGACGCAAATATGGCTTTTGCCAGGATGACCGGATATGAATCCCCGCAGGAAGCCATAAATGATATGACCGATCTTGCCAACCAACTATATGCCGTTCCGGATGACATAAAAAAAATTGTGGACCTTCTGATGCAAAAGGGATACGTCGATAACCTTGAATGCCGCATGCACCGGAGAGACGGCTCTATTTTCTGGGGGGTCATCAACGCCCGATTAGTTTGCCCCGAGAGAGACGTCCCCTACATTTATGGATCTGTTGCCGATATCACCGAACGCAAGCGGGCGGAAAGAGCTCTCAGGAAAAGTGAAGAACGGTTGTTCGTAGCATCGAAAACCGCTATGGATGCCATGTGGGATTGGAATATCACGGATGGCAAGGTCGAATGGTTCGGTGACATAGATACGATGCTCGGCTACGATACAGGAGAATTCCCGAGGACAATCGAAGCCTGGAAAAAGGCGATCCATCCCGATGATCATGACCGGGTGCTGGCCGCGGTAGACCAACATCTTCACGCACAGACCCCTTATATTGAAGAATATCGAGTTGTGCTGAAAAACAGCGGTCTCCGCTATTGGACGGACCGTGGCATTGCCCTGCGCGACGGGGGAGGCGCTGCCATCCGAATGATCGGGGCCTGTACCGATATCACCGAGCGCAAACAGTCCGAAAAGACACTGAAGGAATCCGAAGAAAAATACCATGCTCTCCTCGACCATGCTGTAGATGGTATTATAATTTCTGACCTTGAGGGAACGTTCCTGGAGGCGAACCAGAAGATGGTGGAACTTCTCGGCTTATCGAGGGAAGAATTGCTCGGTATGAAGTTCACCGATATCCACCCGAAGGAAGAACTTGAAAGAGTGATGGGTGTTTTCCAGGCAATGGTTGAAAGAAAAGCATACTCGTGCAACGATACCAGGGTACTGAGAAAGGATGGCAGGATCGTTCCCGTCGATATCACGGGCACTCTTATCGAATATGCAGGAAAGAAAGTGATGCAGGGGATCTTCAGGGACATAACCGAGCGTAAACAGGCTGAAGAGACGCTGCGCAAGATCTATGATGAACTCGAATTTCGCGTACAGGAACGGACTGTCCAGTTGAGTGAAGCCTACAAAGCGCTTCAGCGTGAGATGGAAGAGCGGAAGCGGGCGGAAGACCGCCTCCGCCAGACCCAGAAAATGAAGGCTATCGGCACCCTCGCCGGGGGCATCGCCCACGACTTCAACAA
>DHQV01000097.1 GCA_002408185.1 Deltaproteobacteria bacterium UBA5329 | reverse complement strand
CAACCCCATACAGGCGGGACACCATGGACGCCGTCATCGGTTTCTACGCCGGAAAGATTCGTCACAAGATCGATCCCGAATTCCGCTTGCTGGAATTTTCGTCTGATCGTATAATTTGAATAGACTTTTTTTCATACCGCGATGAAATCCGCCCGCGACATATGAACAAAATTCCAATTCACGACCCTCAACGAGTTCACGATAATTTACATTATAATCATTAGCCATTGCCCGGTAATCGTCAATGTCCAGATAATATTGGCCTGAAGCTTTGGTATCTATAATGGCACACTTGGTCTCCACTATTGACATCAGAGATCAAACAGCCGTGTACAAAAATTATGGTATGCCATTTAGGCAAAACAATATCTGGGTTTCCGGGTAGGTTCCGGCAATGCAGTTTGAAGCGAAATCCGGCAGAATGCAGGGCTTTCCGTAGAATGATCTCAGGTTTTGTATCCTTCGCCTTTATTCTGCTCATGTTCCAACTGCGACGTTCAGGAGAAAGATGGTCGATGCCCATGCTCATATATCCAGCTTCTCGTACTCATTAAATTTGAAGAATTTTTACAGCACACGGGTATGAATAACACAAGACGAGCAAACTATCAACATTGAACACTGATCAGGGATCAATGACCCTAATTTGTTCCGGAAACAGTGCGATATATGTTTCAATTTCGGCATTTTCCAACACATCGCTGGTTATCACTGAATCGTAACCTTCCTTGATCAATTGTTCTCGCATGGCGGGAATATAAACAAGATTATTGATGTTTGTGCCATCATGCGGGGAGTATTCTTCAATCATAGGGGCTTCAAACGAAAACCCGTATTCATCCTCGCCTACTTCGACCTTTATCCCGGCGTGACGCGCGAGGTCAATAAAGGCCATCGATTCTTCACGGGAATGGCAGGCATAAAACGGGTTTTGAAAGGATAGAAATGCCTTGATAACGATCCCGTCCGGTTCGTCAAAAAGGAAATATTCAGCCCCAACCCTGCTGTCAGTGAAAAAGGCCGGGATGTTGAATCGGTCTATTCTGGTCTCCGTAGTTCCGTGGAATACCCTTAACGGATCCCCCTTACTATCCACCACTCTGCTATCGCCGAACCATTGATTAAATTCTGCATCGTTTACGGAATGTTTCAAGGCTGGCACCTCCTTTTAGTCATTTAAAATCGCATTTGTATCAGGCTTTCCGTTGGTCGTATTCAGTACCGATTCCAAGTTGCTAACAGCTCTCTTCATTTGAGAAGGCGCAAGGTGGCTATACCTCTCCGTCATTGTCAGCGTCTTGTGGCCCAACAGCTTTTGGATAACAAACGGCGATTCACCCTGGAGAGCTAACCAGGAGCCGAATGTATGACGTAGCGTGTGAAAAACGACCTTATGGCGACGGTCCGTCACGGCTTGGTTAAGACCCAAATCCGCAACGACCCTGTCAAACGTATGTGACATGTCTGATATTTGACCGTGATTTTTTCTATCGACAAAGAGCAGCCCGGCTTGGGCTTTTTTAGCTCGAGCTTTGAGTGCGGCCTTGACCTCGCTCGTCATGTATGCGGTGCGAGACTCACCGTTTTTGGGGTCCAAGATGTGGATGATATCATTATTGATATCAATATCAGATACGGTCAAGGCTGTGATCTCCCCGAGACGTAGGCCGCAATGGAGGGCCAGTAGGGCCATGTCGTGCACCAGGACGCTCTTGGCTTTGAGTGCGGCAAGGAGCGACTTGGCCTCGTCGTATGTCAAAAACCGGAGACGGGCATTATTAGGACGAGGTATCTTGATTTTTTTAACCGGGTTTGAACCGGTCCACTTGTCCAGGACGATTGCGCGGTTAATAATGCGGCGCACCAGGGCAAGGACATGCCTGATCGTCTGGGCCGATCGGCCAAGAGAGGCGAGATTGTTTTTGATTGCCTCCAGGTCCTCGACCGTGATTTGATCAAGCTGCTTGGCGGCAAGGGGCTCCTTGAGGTATCGATCATACCTGGACTGATCAGATGCGGGGCTGGTACGTTTGTCGGCCTCGAGGGCTGCCAAGTAGGACGAGGCCAGATCCCCAAAGAGCGGGGCTTTGGTTTTGTCCTTTGGTAGCTCGTCCCCGTGCCGGACCGCATGGATTCTTTCAGCGCGGATGCGGACTGCATCGGCCAAGGTGTATTTTTCAGATAACCAGCCGACCTTTTCCCGGCAGACCTTGCCGGTATTGTCCCGGTACATGATGTAGTAACACGCATCCGGCTTTTTTCTGTACAACCGTTTACTTATGTACTGATAAACACCCGGCGAATTGGTTTTTTCCAAGAGGCCTCCTCAAGTGAGTTTTGTAACGTATTTGTAACATACTCTTCCATATTATAAAACATTTTTTTACATCATCTGACATTGCTTGACCTCTCAAGTATGCGATAATATAGTATATATCATGAAAAGCCAGGAAGGACGCAAGATGCAGAAAAGTCTCAAAAACGGCCTCCGGAGCCAAAGGCCCCGCGTTCAAATCGCGGCGGGCGCGCCAGTAAAATCAATAAGTTACAAAGCAAGCGGAAAAGAGGAAAATGGGCGGTGCTAACGCATTGATGGCAGAAGCGACATTTTAAAGGCCTACCGCACCCGGCTCGGTCCGCAATGCCGGGTTTGGTCGGGTCCCTCCCCGTGACGGGGCACGGGGTCCCCTCCCGGAAAGGCAGTGTGTTCCTTTTTGCATTAGCACGGCGGGTCCGGGGGAAAACCGAAAGACTGAAAAGATGTTGACAAGGGAGAAGCTGAAAAACAAAAGCTTGGGGTGCGTGAAGGTTGAGGCGAGAGCGTGAGGGTCCTGCCTCCCCGACGGCCTGGACCTGTAGTGGGTCCGCCGCGGGTCGGGAGCGGGCCTCATGGTATGGTGGTGGAGAATCTGACAAAATAAAAAACAAAAACCCTGGGCCTACCTCTCGGGTCCGTGCGAAGCCCAGGACCCGAACCGGGAGCGGCCCATCCCGTCAGGATCCGCGCGACAACGCGACCGGAAGGGCTGACTGTGCGACGACAGGAGCTGTACGCTTGACGGAGGAGCAGAGGCGGCCGCCTCAAGTCTTTCCCGGCCGCCGACACGTCCTGGAGGGTACACCCGGAAGGTTCCCTGTCAAGTCTTGCCGGTGAGCTCGTGAAGATTCTGGTTCAACCAGGCATTGATGCTGAGACCTGCTTTTTTCGCGGACATGTGGATCTTCCGGTGAATGTCCGGGGAGACCCGCACGAGGAATCTCCCTGAAAAGGGCTTGTCAGGCTCCTCTTTCCTCTCTTTGCACATATCCAGGTAGTCGTCTACGGAATCGTGGAAAGCTTTTTCAATCTCTTTTACGCTTTCCCCTTCGAACGTGATAACGTCCCGAATGCCGATGACCTGTCCAAAAAATATCATGTCGTCGTCATCGAACTCAACTCTTGCTGAGTACCCTTTATATGTCATCATGTCTCACTCCTGCTTCGTTCAAAAACTCTCGCAGCGCTCTGACCGCTCCTCTTCTCGTTTCCTTTTCTGGGTGAGGCCGATGGAACACCGCCCGCACACCATTCAGCACGATACGGACCCGCGAGCTACCCCCTTCATTCAACTCTGCTCCAAGGGCTATGAGGAGCGCTTCGATATCCTGCCAGGCAATATTCGCAAGGACGGGATTTTTGAATATCGCCTCGTAGGTCTTTTTATGTCTGCCCATTCATAATGATATCATAATATGGTATCACCGTCAAGGTCACCGAGCTGTCCCACAGGGTGTACGCTAACGGGATGGTTGAGCGGGGTGGAAATGGCGTGTCATATGGGTGGTTTTGTCTGGAATATGACAGGTGTCAGGCAGGGTCTAAGGGGGGAACGGGACAGGTTACTAGGACTTGGGCTTTTGCAGCGACCTGCCATCGGGGGTTGTGAATGGGTCCGGGAACTGGCAGGCCTGGTACCGGTCTACTCCGATCGTAAACCTGTTGCAATTTTCTCAAGCTCGTTAGTTTTCCTCTTGAAGGGAAACAACTTGAATGCGGTCTTAATGGCCGGCATTATGTCTGTGTCTCCCGTCACGAGGACGATGCTGTCACACTGGTCAAGAACAAACAATTCGAGCAGTTTTACCGAGATTGCTACGTCCGTTTCCTTTTCCTCATAATGTTTCACAATTCTTTTACAGCCATTGCAATATACGTCTTTCGCCTTGAATCGACCCATCCCACTTTTACGCCTGTGGCCCTCAAGCATTCAATAAGAAGTTCATGTCGCGCTATTATCCCGGGATCTTTGTCCTGGCGATGAAATGCAAGCGCGGAGAAATAATAGATCTCTTCAAGTGTGGCTCGAGGAGTTAAAGAAGGGATATACATCCGACAAAGTTCGCGGATATTGAGCCATTTGACGTTACGCTTTTTTCAACGTCAGCAAGCATCGTTCAGCGAATGATACAGGTTAAACCCATCTATAAGGAATGTGGTCCTGTTCATTATCGAGGGTATTAAACAAAGAAGCCCTTTGAGCCGTAACCCAAAGGGAGCCAGGTAACTTTCGCCGCCTGGGGATGAATTAACTTAATTATAAACCGCTCAATTATATTGTCAAGCATTTTCAGATTGAAGTGGGCGCTTACACAATACCTTTTCTTTCGTAGGTATCCTTCAAGCCGAAACCTGATCCCCTCCTGTATCGCGTA
>DHQV01000040.1:57196-89311 GCA_002408185.1 Deltaproteobacteria bacterium UBA5329 | reverse complement strand
CTTGGGAATGTCCCCTTGAGGCTCCAAAGTTTCTGGTACACCGCGGAATCTCGCATGGCAGACAAGAAATACAAGGATGCCCGGCGTTACTATATCAACTCAAAAAGATCCTTTGAGAAATCTATGGCCGGTGTCGAGACTGGCAAGAAGGCTGCGGCCAATGCCGTGAACGCCCCACTGCCCGATTTTGAAAATGACTGGAAGAACATCGAGGCCAGTGCCAGGGCCGCGGCGAACACCACGAAGAGATACTGGGCGATGACGTAAAGACAATCGCGGAAGGCATCAAGGCCATCAAAAATACGACCGTTACGTACCTGGCGGGCGCCGCGGCAAAAATGGGGAGGTGTGGTCCGCTATCGACAGTTGGAATGCCGTTTTTAAGGGAAGATCCGCCGCCCCCATAAGACCTTGCGCACCGGGAAAGATCTGGGAACGGCAAATGCTGTGACAGTTAACGCACGATTTTGATGTATGGAACCCTATCGGACTAAAGTCCCATAGACAAAAAATTTTCTGTCTATTAGACTTTCCGTCAGGGATAAATGAACGGGCAAATGACGAAAATACGCCTGGCGATGTTGCCTGCGTATCTTTTGACACACTATTTGATAGGTGATGGTCATTTTAACAAACTTACGGGAGGGATTGAAAAGTGGCGATTGAATCGATCGATCAGACAAGTAGTCACCTCAAGCTGAGCAATCCCGACAGCACCACGCTCGTTATTCATCTCACGGATGACTGGCGTACCACGAGTCATTTAGCGGCCTTTGAAAATGTGTGCCAGGGATTGGAAACCATGCCATCTTTGAATAAAGTACTGTTTGATGCATCTGGCCTTACAGGATGGGACTCGAAATTACTGACCTTTGTCCTTAAAGTGCGGGGGTGGTGCGATGACCGGAAAGTCGACCTTGCACTGGAAGGACTGCCCGGGGGCGTGCAGCGCCTTTTGCATCTCGCCCTGGCAGTGCCCGAGCGCCAGGGCGCCCGAAAAGATGCTGAGCGACAACCTTTCTTTCCCCGGGTGGGGGAGAAAGCGCTGCAGGTGTACGCATCTGCGGGAGAAATGCTCGCATTTCTCGGCAGCGCCTGTGTCGCTTTCGGGCAGCTTTTGAAGGGGAAAGCTTCTTTCCGCCGGTCCGACCTCATGCTATTTGTCCAGGAATCTGGGGTCCAGGCATTCGGCATCGTTTCCCTGGTCAGCATCCTTGTCGGCCTGATCTTCGCTTTCATCGGCGCTATACAGCTTAAGACGTTCGGAGCCCAGATCTATGTCGCAGATCTTGTCGGGATTGCAATGGTGAGAGTGATGGGCGCGGTCATGGCGGGCATCATCATGGCTGGCCGTACAGGGGCCAATTATGCGGCCCAGCTTGGTACAATGCAGGTAAATGAAGAGATCGACGCATTGCAAACTCTTGGAATCTCGCCCATGGAATTCCTGGTCCTACCCAGGATGATGGCCCTTATTTTAATGATGCCACTCCTGTGCGTGTATGCGGATATCATGGGGATCCTGGGAGGCCTCATTGTGGGCGTTACGATGCTGGACTTAAACCCGGTCGTTTACCTGAATGAGACTAAAGCGTCCTTCAACATGACGAACCTTTGGATAGGACTCATTTACAGTGCCATGTTCGGTGTAATAATCGCGCTTTCCGGATGTTTGCGCGGTATCCAGTGCGGCAGAAGCGCCTCGGCTGTCGGCGATGCCACCACCTCTGCGGTGGTCACCGGCATCGTCAGCATCATCATTGCAACGGCGATCCTTACGGTCATTTTTAGCATCCTGAATGTTTGAAGAAGTTGGCCTTTACATGAGAGATTACGAATCACCGGAGATGTCATGAACGAAGCAGAACCGCAGATCGTGGTCAAAGACCTCGACATGGGGTACGGAAGCTTTATCCTCATACGAAACCTCAATTTTATCGTCAATAAGGGCGATATATTCATAATAATGGGGGGATCTGGTTGCGGTAAAAGTACACTGCTCAAGCTGTTGGTGGGCCTCAAGGAACCTCTTAGCGGCCAGGTGTTCTATGACGGCACAAGTTTCTGGGAAGCCGGCCCCGAGGAACAGAAACGGATCATGCGCCGCTTCGGCATACTCTACCAAAGCGGTGCGCTCTGGAGTTCCATGACCCTTGCCGAAAATGTCGCTATTCCCCTTGAACAGTACACCAGCATGACGAGGGCCGAGATCCAGGACCTAGTATCTTTGAAACTCGCCCTTGTGGGTCTCGCGGGCTTCGAGGATTTTTATCCGTCGGAGATCTCAGGGGGAATGCGCAAGCGGGCAGGCCTTGCACGGGCCATGGCACTCGACCCCGATATCCTCTTTTTCGATGAACCATCCGCCGGTCTTGACCCCGTCAGCGCCCGCCTGCTCGATGACCTTATCCTGGAATTGAGAGACAGTCTCGGCACGACATTTGTTGTCGTGACGCACGAATTGGGAAGCATTTTCGCCATCGGGAACAACTCGGTATACCTCGATGTCCAGACGAGGACGATGACCGCAAGCGGAGATCCCAACAGGCTGCTCGCGGAATCAAAAGACCCAACGGTGCGGGCATTCCTCACAAGAGGGGCGGAGGGAAAGTAAGGAGGCTTTATGAGCAAACCGGTAAATAAGACTTTGATCGGCATTTTTGTCATAGCGGCGATCGCCGTTATTGTTGCAGCGGTCATAGTGTTCGGTTCCGGAAAATTTTTCACCAGGACCTTTAAAGCCGTCTGCCACTTTGAAGGGTCTGTGGGAGGCTTGAGCGTAGGGGCCCCTGTGGTGTTCAAAGGTGTGCGGATAGGGACGGTAAGCGACGTCATTTTGCGTTTTGATTCGAAAAGAAAGATTTTTGTGATCCCGGTCTACCTTGAAATACAACCTGACAAGATCCGCTCGGAAGGTCCACGGCCAAAAACACTTGGAGAGAATCTCGATATGTTCATCAAGAACGGCCTCAGAGCATCTCTTGAAACGCAGAGCTTTGTCACTGGCCAATTACAGGTGGCCCTCGATTTTTATCCGGATAAACCGGCAACCTTCGCTGAACACAAAATGGATTTTGAAACCCCGGAAATTCCTACCGTCCCTACGCGCCTGCAAGAATTTGCAAGGAAGCTTGACAAGCTTCCCATCGAAGAGATTGTCCTGAAACTGAAAACGACGATGGAGGGCCTTGACAAGCTGGTCAACTCGCCGGAGGCAAACAGGCTGGTGAAATCCATAGATCAGACAACAGTTGAGCTCAAAAATCTGGCGGTCAACATCAATAATCAGGTTGGACCGACTGCTGCCGAGGTCAGGGCAACCGCGGCTAAGATGCAAAAGTTGGCTGCCAATATTGATGAACAGCTGAGGTCCTTCGAAGATGTCTCGATTCCGCATCGGCTCGATAAAACCCTGAACGAACTGGGATCCGCAGCTAGGTCCTTGCGTTTGTTGTCGGACACTTTGCAGCAACAGCCGGATGCGCTCATATTCGGAAAGAAAGACACAGGAGGGAAACAATGAAATTGACTTTAGGTTGTATCATCCTGATTCTCTGTTCCCTTGTCGCCTTCGGCTGCTGGGGAAACAGTTCCCCCACCCGGTATTACGTGCTAAGCCCGACCGTGGGCGGCGGTGTGGCGCAACACGATGCGAACTGTGTCAGCATCGGCGTGGGACCGGTGAAAATACCCGAATATTTGAACCGGATGCAGATAATTATCCGCGCCAATCCGAACGAACTCGAGTTAGCTTATTTCGACCTGTGGGCCGAGTCGATGTCCGATGCAATCCCACGGGTACTGGCTGAAGATATATCACGGCTTCTCTGTACGAGAGAGGTTGTCCTTTTCCCGTGGAGGATACCACATGCCCCCGATCTCCGCATCGAGGTCGAGGTGATCAAAATGGATGGTGTACCAGGCAAGAGCACCGATCTTGAGGCATGGTGGAGCATTGTCAGCAGCGCGGACAAAAAAATCAGGGTGTCTAAACGATCGACCTATAACGAGCCAGTTGCGGCCTCCGGCTATTCCGGACTTGTCAGGGCCCAGAGCCGCGCCCTTGAAAATTTAAGCCGCGACATCGCGGGTGCGATCCAGAATCTCAAATGAGTTCCCGATAGGGTGTGGCACTCCACCCCCAGTGCTTCCAGCGCCTTCGGCACGGTGTCATCCGGACTCACCTTGTACCATGCCGCCAAAATATTTCCTTCCTCCCTATGAGAAAGAAAGATCGGGCAATGCCCATGGATTTCTTCCCGTAAAGAGTTTTTTCGCCCCAGGCCCCGTAAGCCTCCGGAACCGATTGATCGGCGTCCGAAAGCAGCGAAAAGCTCAATTTAAGCTTGTCGCTGAACTTTTTCTGTGCAGCCACGTAATCGGGGGTCAACCCTAATGCCTCAACTCCCATTGTGTTCATCCTGGCCAGTGCGTCCCGCACGGCCTCGGTCTGCTTTCTTCACCCGGAGGTCCACGCCCTGGTGAAGAAATAAAGCAGCACCTTCCTGCCCTTGAAGTCTTTCAGTTGTATCGACTTCCCGAACTGGTCTGCGAGCGTGAACCCGGGGGCCGGGTCGCCTTTTTTCAATATTGTCATGCACACCCTCCTCGAAAGTTTTTGAACTCTGTCTGACTTCTATCCTTCCATCCCGCCAGCCTTCTTCGAGCGATCGGCGATGAAACTTCCTTGCCTACAGCCCCGCCAAGTCCTCGGATCCCGTGAACGAACGTTACACGATCTTTATATTTTACACCTTTCTGATCATTCTGAAAAAAACAGGAGCCAGCATAGCGGCTCCCTGATATCTTATGAATCCGAATTTGCGGAGAAATTTACATTACCTGATCTGACGTCACCTGACGGCCGGCCTCTTGCTTTCCGGGCATCAGCGGAATACCTTCAGCGAGTTGGTACTTGACTATTGCCCAAATCTTATTCTCGATCTACAGATAGCGGGTAACCTTTACGGCCCGCAGCACTGATACGCGTGATCCTGGTTCCCTCATACCCGACATTATATTATCCATTATTCTCCGCGAGAGCACCTGGTCATTCCATAATTGATTATTCCCCGATAAGCCAGGGCCGGGCTTTTGAGACCTGGTTTGGTGCAAAAAAGGCAACGGGAGCGCGCCGGAAACCGACCCCCGCGAACGGCATGAGATCAGTTTCCCATTTTCGTCGGCGACGATGGCTATCTTTTCGATCCGGTCGCCATACTCCATGAAGAAAGAAACGTCTCCCCATTCTTCACTTCCTTCCCAGCCTTTGAAACCCTGGGCAAGTACGAGGACCCTGACGTTTAGCTCCGGCTCCCATCGTTCTGCCTCCACCCATATGATAGCATCAAATTCAGGCTTCCCGAGAACCCCTTCAACCCTGAGGGTCCTTACATTCCCTTCTCCCTGTTGAATCGTAACGCTCATGTCTATCTCCTTTTCAGGTATGGCGATCTGCGGACCGGTCACAATTTCATTCCACGGTCCGCCATCGGGCCAGCGCGTGGTATCCCCACGGGGGGAGGTCGACGTATAATCCGGAGTTAAATATTTCATCACCGGCCCTTTCATAGTGATCCTCGCTGAAGAGGTCGGTTATCCGCCATGTTTTCCCCTTGAGTTCGGACCATGGGACCTGTACTTTCCCTGTGCGCTCGAAGCTTACAGGTTGACGACGATGAGATAAAATTCCCCGGTGCAGAGCCAGTACCAAGCTGCGAGGTTCTCGCAACTGTTGTTGTCGGGCCAGCCTGTTATGTCGCATAGCTGCCAGCGGCCGCCACGCATTTCCTTCAGTGGAACAGTCTTCAGTAAACGCCTGTAGAACGCCGGGATGGCGGTATCTACCGGTTCGGCAGGACGCCGGCCGAGGAATACGGGCAGCCTTACCCGTCTTCCCTCGAATTGCCCTTCATGAAAAAGCTTTGCGCCCGGGATCGTGGCCATGGTCAGGGCGAAAACGCGGTGTTTTTTCGGGGGGAATACCGACGCCGCTCGCGGCTCATCATGATTTTCTATAAAGCGGACCAGTTTTTCCTGATAAGGGAGGTCGGCATGAAGATGAAGCCCCACGCTCCGGGCTGTTTCATATTCCAGACGGTCGTACAGGCGCCTGTCGTAGCAGTAGTCAAACCCCTGCTCCATAAGCTCCCACTCAAGGTCCCAATAGGCCTCGGCTATAAAGAGAAAATGCGGGAAGGCGCCTTTGACGGCACGGATCACTTCGACCCATTACTCTGTCTCGGGCACATCACCCGCCCGGCTGCCCCACGTACGTTCAATGATGGGGTTGAGGAGCAGCACAGCATGGCCATGTCGCAGCGGACCCCATCACACTGGCCGGCAATACCCGACAGGGTCTCGATCACTGCCCGGCGGAGCGCCGGGTGAAAGGCATTGAGCTGCAGTACGTCCGGCCATGCGGGAAAATAGGGATCCCGGCCGCAGGCAAAGATCTTATCTTCTATCGCGATGAACGACGCTGGGTCGTTCACGATATCATCGGCGTTGCCTTGAATGAAATATTCCGGGTTATCCTTGGCCCAATCATGGTCCGGAGCGACATGGTTCGGGACGAAATCGAGGATCAGCCGGATATCATGGCTTAACAGTTCTCTACGCGCAATGGCGAGGCCTTCAGGCCCCCCGAGGTGCTCATCCACCACGTACCGGCGCACGCAATAAGGGGACCCCACGTTGTCCTCGGCCTGATAATCGGGAAGGGCTTCCCGAAAGCTTTTCAGGAGATCCTCGTTACAACACGCAATGGCAATGCCTGAAGGGCTCCGCTCCCAGACACCCATCAACCACACGGCGTCGATATCAAGGTCTGCGACCGCGTCCCACTCGGCGCCAGGTACCGTGTCCAGGGTAACGGTTTCCCCGTATTTCCGGCTTAACCCTTTAAGCCAGACCCAGGTGTTGATCTCATATATAAATGGATGCTTCGGCCACGCGGTCATGTGTCTGCCTCTCGGTATATTATTTCATAAATGCCAGCATTATCTGAAGAAGTATTATCTTCATAATGGTCCCTGTCGGAAATGTGATCGCATAAGCAATGTCGGTACGTTCGGTAGGGACCAGTTTGGACGCGAAGGAGGCATGCGTGGGGTTTGCGGCGACGCCGCATACGGTGCCGATAAGGTCATCGAGGCGAAATTTAAAAACAAGGTGGCCAACGATCAGGTTGAAAAGGACCACAACGAGGACAATGGCCGCGCCGAGGCCCAAAAACAACATTCCCGTCTGCCGTACCGTCTCGAGGAACTTCGGCCCTGCGGACATGCTGACCTGGGCAAGGAACACCGTCAGACCGAGATTGCGCAGGATGATATTGGCCGAGAAAGGCATGGTCCAGACCCAACTGCCGGTCCTGCCCAGCCTGCCGAGGATGAGCCCTATGATGAGCGTACCCCCGGTAATGCCCAGCTGCAACGTGCCGAGCCCGGGAACCGGGATAGGCAGGATGCCTAAAAGAACACCGAGGGCCATACCGATCCCGAGGGCCACGAAGCTGAATTCAGTGGTTCCTTTGATCGAATCCCCGAAGTACTTCTGCGTAATGTCCCAGTGTTCGGGACTGACCATCACGCCGACGCGGTCACCAAATTCGAGCACAAGCTCCAGCCGGGGAAGGAGATCCGCATCACCGCGGCGTACATGTACGACAGAAAAATCGGCTACACCCGGGATCTCGAGATCACCCAGCGAAACGCCTACCGCCTGGGGCCGGGACACGAAAATGCGGTAATAGTCGAGATCTCGGCGGTCTTTCCTCATCCGGCCGTAAGTGGTTTCCCCTATGAGCGACCGGGCATTCTCGAGCGCACCCGGTTCCCCCGTTAGTGCCAGTACATCATTCTCAGCAACTACCATGTCGGGCGCGGGAACCCTGTTCTGGCCCCTCGCCCTTGCGAGGACGATCTGTACACCTACCGGCAGGCGGGGAATTACCTCGGCCAGCGTCCGGCCAACGATATCCGGATTGCGCACCGTGATCTCATGGAGTTCCAGGCCGGCACCCGTGGAGGCCCGGGATCTCTTCTTGAGCCAAAGGTTGGCGAAGTGCATGATAAGGAAGGGCGCGATGAAACCGAAGGGATAGGCGACACTGTAACCCAAGGCCGGGGTGTTGTTCCCGACCGCACCGATAGCTGCCTACAGTGCCAGCGTGCTGGTGAGCGCACCGCAAAAGAGCCCGGCCAGGTCCGCCGGTGTCACCGAAAAAAGCGCGTATGCCAGGTAGCAGACAACGATCGCGGAAATGTGCGAGAGCAGTACAAGGGTGTTGGCTTTGAGGCCGAACGAACTCGTCAAGCCGGCAAAAAATTGCCTGCCGTACATGATCCCGATGCCATACACAAACATCAAAAGGCCCAGCGAGCCGAGCATTGCCGGCGGCGTAGCCTTCGGAGCGAACATCCCCCGCGCCTAACCCCACGAAAAGCACAGCCCCGGCGCCGAGGGAGAAACCCCGGACATTTACACCGCCCAGCGCATATCCTATTCCAATAACAAGGAAGAGGGTGAAAAGCAGCTGCTGCTCGAAGAATATTTTGAGAGATTCCATCGTACTTTGTTACCTCTTGCCCTATCTGCGAAGCAGCAGATCCCGATTGCTATCGAAATAGTAGAGCTTCGCCACCTCGATCCGTTTGGCCAGAAAACTACACGCCAAAAGTGCCAGGAGGGCGCCAAGCACCGGACCAGCCCAATAGATCCACCACCCCTGCCATTGCCCGGAGATCACGGCGGGACCCAGGGTCCTCGCCGGGTTGGTGCTTGTGCCTGAGATCGGCGCCTCCGCCCACACCATAAGAGAGTAGAGGGGCGGGAACAAGGCCGGGGTGAAGGGACGAATTTTTCGGAAACCCAGAAAGATAACCAGTAATGAGACCATCGCGAACGTGGTTATAACCTCGCCAAGAAAGACAGTCATCGTGGTGAATCCCTCTCCCGGCAGCGTGGCGCCGTACGCTACGCTCCGGCCCATGGAACCCCAGACCACAAGGGGCACAGCACCGATGATCCCACCGGCCAACTGGGACAAAATGTAGCCAGCGGCAATGCTGCCATCCAGCTTCCTCATCAACCAAAATCCGAGGGTCACCACGGGGTTGATGTGTGCACCGCTCACCTTGCCAACGGGAGAGAGCGCAATCAATGCACCCGTCGTGCCGAATAGAAAGCCGGTAATCAGTCTGCGCAGTCCCTCGCCCGGCAAAACCCGCGACACCGGGCTGCCGGACCCGAACATGACGATCACGAGCGACAGCCCCACCAAAACCAGGAGAGCCGCACCCACAAGCTCCGAAAAAAACTGGGGCCAAGGAAGAAACTTAACGTTCTGATTCTTCATGGTGTATCAGGGACGTTGTTTCGTTCTTCGACTTTCCAACAAATTGTCGAAACAACGTCCCTGCCTCTGCTATCATGATGATCACACCTCGGCAAACTGAATGATGACCTTGATATCTTCCGAATTATGGGCCAGTGCCTGGGCGAAGTTCTCCGGGCGTTCGCGCTTGGTGATAAGGCGCGCGAGCCACGAGCGGTCTGCGCGGGCCAGCGCCTGGGCGGCCTTGTACCAGTGGCGCTTGTTGGCGTTGACACTGCCGATGACCACGTTGTTTTTCAGCACCGCCGAAGACGCCACGTTCGCCGTGGCGATAGTGGGCACCGCACCGCCATGCCCGACACCCGTAAGGCACAGAACCCCGCTTGCCCCGAGAACGGCGATCGACTCGGAGATGACCTGCCCGACGCCGGTGCACTCCATTATAACGTCCGGCGTAAACCCTATGTCTGCGACGTTGCAGGAGTGATAGGTCGCACCGAGGTCGCGGACAAGTTCGGGTTTGGGTCCCGACGTGGTCCGGGCGAGGACGTGCACCTCTACGCCGCGCTGTGCGGCCCCGAGGGCGGCCAGAAGGCCGATCGGTCCTGCGCCCGTCACAAGCACGGTTTTCGGCTCCCAGAAGGCGCGTTCGCCCACAGCAAGGATATGCTCCCATGCCTTCGTGACGACCGTGGCGGGCTCGAGCAGCACGCCAAGAATTCCGAGGCTCGGGTCGACCTTGATCGCGTATTCGGGCTCGATCCTCCAGCGGTCGGACATGAAGCCGTCGATCTGCTTGATGCCGCGCTCGGTGTATTGCCCGTTGCGGCACATGTCCCACTCGCCCACCGCGCAGTTGGGGCAGGGGACCGGGTCCGGCCGGCGAACGATGCCCACCACCAGGTCACCCTTCTTTAATCCACTTGTCGGTCCCGGGTCTATC
Organism: Deltaproteobacteria bacterium UBA5329; assembly: GCA_002408185.1. Lineage (GTDB taxonomy): Bacteria > Desulfobacterota > Syntrophorhabdia > Syntrophorhabdales > Syntrophorhabdaceae > Delta-02. The sequence continues at coordinate 79,028 of DHQV01000040.1, read as the reverse complement.
ACGCGGCCAAGGGATTCATGCCCCAGTACGATCCGTGTCTTGCCGGGAGGTGCCCAGCCGTACTTGCCCTCTGCGATCTCCACATCGGTCCCGCATACTCCGACGGCGATGGCTTCCACGAGCACCGATCCATTTTGGATGTCGGGCTCCGGGACATCTTCATAACGTACCGATCCCGGTTTCCCCGGTTCAACGGTGATTGCCTTCATTTCATAACCTCCTTCATTTTGCTGCCTTGCGTTTTGGCGATCGGGATGTGCCCCCATCCCGGATAAAGGCTGCTTTCTTGCCAGCATCGAGAAGTTTCACGGCGTCAAGGTTCTTGAAGAGCTCGATGAGCGTCGCCACGAGGCCTGGCCAGCCCGTCTGGTGGCTTGCGCCGATCCCGGCCCCATTGTCGCCATGGAAATATTCGTGGAAAAGGATGTTGTCCCGCCAGTAGGGGTCTGTCTGGAACTTTTCTAGGCCCCCGTACACGGACCTCAACCCATTCGGGCCACGTAGGAAGATGCGGATGAGACGGTCCGCGATCTCCCGGGCAACTTCGAAGAGATTCACCTCCCGGCCCGAACCGGTCGGGCATTCCACCTTGAAGGAATCGCCGTAGAATGTGTAGAAGCCGAGGAGCGCCCGGATGAGGAGCATGTTGACGGGCATCCAGACCGGACCGCGCCAGTTGAAATTTCCACCGAACATTGCTGAGTCGGAGTCGGCGGGGACATAATTTACTCGATATTCCCTCCCCCCGGCGTTAAAGACATAGGGATGTTCGAGGTGGTAACACGAAAGCGCCCGGATCCCGTGGGGGCCCAGGAACTCATTCTCATCCAGCATATACGCGAGGATGCGGCGCAGGCGGTCCGGGCCTACCAGCGCCATCAAGCCGCGGTCGGCGTGACCCCGGCCCGAGTACACGTTCGTCAACAGTTCCGGCATGCGACGGCTCCGTTCCTCGAACAGGTTCATTATCCACGGCATCCGTTCGCGCTGCCAGGGTTCGGTGATGCTCGTGGCGCACAGCGGCAAAAGTCCCACCACCGAGCGCACTTTAAGGCGGGTCGAGCTCCCGTCGGGAAGCCGCAGGACGTCGTAGAAGAAACCGTCCTCCTCGTCCCACATGCCGTCCGGGCCGACGTGATTAATGGCATGGGCGATCCAGAGGATATGGTCCATGAACTTGGCGGCGAGACCTTCATAGCTCGGGTCGCGCGCGGCGATCTCGATGCCCAGCTCCAGCATATTCTGACTGAAAAAGGCCATCCAGGACGTGCCATCGGCCTGTTCGAGATAGCCTCCGGTCGGCAACGGGGCCGACCGGTCAAAGACCCCGATGTTGTCGAGGCCGAGGAAACCGCCCTTGAAGACGTTCTTTCCGAACCGGTCCTTGCGGTTCACCCACCACGTGAAGTTAGCAAGGAGCTTACTGAAAGAGTGCTTGAGAAACGTGAGGTCCCCCTCGCCCCGCACCGCCTGTTCCGTCCGGTAAAGTGCGAGTGTGGCCCAGGCGTGCACGGGCGGGTTGACGTCGCTGAAACTCCATTCGTAGGCCGGGATCTGGCCGTTTGGATGCAGATACCTTTGCCTGAGCATCAGTTCGAGCTGCTGCTTCGCGAAGTCAATGTCGACTGAGGAAAGCGTAATCGTGTGAAAGGCGAGGTCCCACGCTGCGTACCACAGGTACTCCCACTTGTCGGACATCGAGATGATGTCATCGTTGACCATGTGCCCCCACTCCCGGTTCCGCGTGAGGCCGGACGACGTGGAGAAGGGGTCGCCGCCGTGCTTCCTGATCCACTTGTCCGCCTCGAACAAGTAATACTGCTTTGACCACAACATGCCGGCCAGGGTCTGACGCATCGCCCGGGCTTCGTCTTCGGTCGCCTTAAGGGGGGTTATCGCCCGGTAAAACTCGTCCGCTTCTCTGCGGCGCTCCGCGAACGTCTCATCAAACCCGGTGAAGAAGTCTTTCGTTTCTCCCGGAGCGTAGTCGGTGAGCCTCAAGCGTATTACCGACGCCCCTCCCGCCTTCATCTTGAGCGTGTGGTGCGCAGCCGCCCTGGTACCGGTACAAGCCGGATTCACCGCGTCTTTTCGGCCGAGGACCACGTAGTCATTTATACCGTCCTTCACATAGGCCCCAGCATTCGCCGTACCGAACAGCCGCTGGTTGTTGGTCTCGTTCTCGGTGAAGAGAAGCGGCACGCCCCCGTCCACACTGAGCCATCGCTCCCCGAGTTCGGCGTGAGATGCTGCGATAGTCCGCATGCCCTTGTGTGCCTTGACCTCACGCAGTGCAGGCTTTGACACTTCAGGCGACCACGTCCACACATTGCGGAACCAAAGCGTGGGCAGTACGTGCAACGCCGCCGCTTCCGGTCCCCGGTTTTCTATCGTAATGCGGATAAGGATGTCCTCAGGAGAGGCTTTGGCGTATTCCACGAAGACATCGAAGTGGCGGTTGTCCGAGAAAACGCCGGTGTCAAGCAGCTCATACTCGAACTCCTGGCGCGAGCGGCACCGGTTGGTCTCAACGAGATCCGCATACGGGTAGGCCCGCTGCGGATATTTATAAAGCCATTTCATGTAAGAGTGCGTGGGAGTGGAATCGAGATAAAAATAGTACTCCTTGACATCTTCACCGTGGTTGCCCTCGGCACCCGTCAAACCGAAGATCCTCTCTTTGAGGATCGGGTCCTGACCGTTCCACAGGGCAAGGGCAAAACAGAGCCTCTGCTTCTCGTCGGAGAAACCGGCCAGTCCATCCTCACCCGAGCGATAGGCGCGGGACCGGGCGTGATCGTGAGGGAAATAGCTCCAGGCTTCGCCGTCCTGACTGTAATCCTCGCGGACCGTTCCCCACTGCCGCTCGCTCAGATAGGGCCCCCATTTTTTCCATAAAACCTTGTTGGTTCTGGCTTCCTCAAGTCGAATTTGTTCAGAATTCACAGAGACACCCCAATTTTTTTAATGAGCACCGGCTTTCATCGATTCCATGCGCGTGCGTACCACCGCCCGAAGGTCCTCTCCGAACCCTGTGAGCAGCCCTCCGTCCACGGCCAGCATCTGTCCTGTGATCGTAGCGGCGCGATCGCTCGCGAGAAAACTCACTGCCTCTCCGATCTCCTCCATCGTGGTGAAACGTCCCAGGGGGATCAGTCTCTTAATCGTCATTTCCCTGTACTCGGGCGTGGTCCCCGCTTCCATGAGCGGCGTTTGAACACCGCCGGGGCAGACCGTGTTGACCGTGATATGCGAATCCGCGAGTTCCCAGGCAAGGTGATGGCTGAGGCCGGCTACGCCGTGCTTGGATACCGTGTACTCGAGGCTTCCAAAAAAAGTCATCCTTACAGCTGCGGTGGAAGCGATATTCACGATGCGGCCCTGGCCTTGTTTCATCATTTGGGGAATGACCGCCTGACAGCAGAAAAACACGCCTTTCAGGTTCACGCCCAACACCCGGTCCCACTGTTCCTCCGAAAGGTCCTTCGTCAGGCAGGGAGTGCCTTCGATCCCGGCATTGTTCACCAGGATGTCGACGGCCCCGAGCTGCTTGATGGTCTCGGAAACCATCGCGACGACGTCTGCCTTTTCGCTGACGTCGCCTCCGATGGCGATCGCCTTTCCGCCCGAGGACACGATCTTCTGGACGACGACCTCGCAATCCTTCACTTTTCTCGAATTCACGACCACGTTCGCACCCTCACGGGCGAGGACAAGGGCGATCCCTTCGCCGATACCTCGTGCTGACCCTGTCACGATTGCCGTTTTACCTTTCAGTTCCATAATGCTCTCCTTTCGATTGAGACATTTTTCTTTGGTGAACCTCATCAACCCATAGATTCTTCGGTTCGAGCGATGATCTCGGCCTGCTGCGCAGGCGACAGGTCCACGAAGTACGCCGAATAACCGGCAATGCGCACGATCAGGTTCCGGTACTTCTCCGGGTCTTTCTGTGCGGCCAGCAGCGTTTCCCTATTGAGAATGTTGAATTGAATATGCCAGTGTTTCAAGTCACACCAGGTCCGGACCAACTGCATGAGACGCCGGGTGCCTTCTTCGCCGGCGACGTTGGCCGGGCTGAACTTCAGGTTGATCAGATCACCGCCCTTCTCCCGGTAGCTTAAGTTCCGGGCCCTGGCCATGGAGGCCAGCGCCACCGTGGGCCCTTTCACGTCCATACCATGGGAGGCTGAGATGCCCTCGGATAGATACTCGTTTGCCTTTCTTCCATTCGGCGTCGCCCAGGTCACCTTTCCCATGGGAACATGGAACGTTATAGGGATCTGGCGCAAGAGGAAGGCCTGATCGTGCGGCTTGGGATGCTTATGCAGGAATCCCAACACGAAGCGCTCGATCTCAAAACCGATGGCGTCTACCCATTCGACGCCATTGCCGTACTTGGGCGCGTTCAGGCACATCTGCCGGATCGCTTCGTGGCCCTCCCAGTTGCTCTCGATCGCCGTCAGGAACTGGCCCCACGTGAGCTTTTTGGTGTCGAAGATAAGGTGCTTCACGGCGGCCAGGCTGTCTATGGCCGTGGCCTTGCCGATCGCTTCGAAACAGCCGTGGTCGATAGCCCCCGGGATGTAATCGCCGTGCGAGTGCAGGTCGCGGCACTCGGCCATCGCCAGGTCGTGGAGCATGGAGGTTGCCGGCGCGGCGAAGTAATTGGGCTTCATCCGCAGCGCGACATGCTGCTGGATCAGGGCATGCCTTGCCATATGCTCGAGCTGCCGGCAGAAAGCCTTCCAGACATTGTCATAGCTCGTCCATGACCGGGGATCGCCGGTCAAAACACCAAATTGAAGGTCATTGAAAACCTTGAGTTTCCCGTTCCGGAATGTCATCTCGACTACCGAGCCGTAATTAATGCCGCCGTTGCCCGTGACGTTCGTTTCCCGGTTGATCAGGCGGTTTTCGCAGCAGCCCGAGATGTTCCAGTCGAGCGCCTCCTTGAGGGTTGCGCCGTTGGCAAGGTAAAAGGGAACGACCATCTCGTCATTGAGCAGCTTGGGAAATCCCTTGCCGTCCTTGACGACCTCCGCGACATAATGGAGAAGGCGATCGGGCGTTCCGGCGTGGATTCGGATGCATGGCTCGGGAACCGTTATCTGGAGCCCGCGGGTCGATTCGAGGATAAGATACGTCAGCTCATTGGTCGCATCCTGGCCGTCCTGGGTCTGTCCGCCGAGGCAGATGTCCTCGAATTTGGAGAACCCTTCCGTGCCAGCCGCCGCCACGGGGTTCAACTTGAGCTCCACGCACTGGGCCATCTGCAGCCAGACACAGTGCAGCATCTCTATAGCGGATTCCTTTGTGATCCTGTCTTCGGCAAGGTCTTTCTGGTAGAACGGAAGCAGGTACTGGTCCCACCGGCCCTGTCCCATCGCGCTCGAGGTCTGCTCGATTCGGTTGAACATCTGGCCCCACCACTGCGCCTGGAGCGCCTCCCGGAACGTGCGCGCCGGGTTTTCCGGGACCCATTCGCACACCGCTGCGATCTCCTCCAGTTCCTTCTTCCGCTGAGGGTCTTTTTCTTCCGCGGCCATGCCGGCGGCAAGCGCCGCATAACGCCGCGACCAGGCCGTCATGGCATCGCAGGCAATGATGACGGCTTCAAGGAATGGTTTTTTATAGACTATGTCGCGGGGCTCCGACAGGGCGGCGAGCTTCCCCTGCGCCTCCCCGCGAATGCCCTTCACGCCTCGCGTCAAGATCTTCGAGAAGTCCGGGGTCCAGTTTTGTGAGTGCCGCATGGGAGACGTCGCAAAAACGACAACCGTCATCATGATCAGGTTGTTGGGGTCCGGGCCGTACATCATGAACCGCGTTTCCTCCGGCAGCGACCGGATGAAATTGGTGGCATAATCCTTACCCGCCCAGTAGGGTGTGAGGACGTCGTTGATGATCTGTGCGTCCTCATCTGTAACCATGACTTCGCCCGGTTTCCCCTTGTTATTGCGGAACATCTCCACCCCGGCGGGCATGACGCTGCCATCAAGCTCGGGATAGACGATGCCCCAGCGGCCAAGCCACGTGTTGGGACGCCCGACGATGAGCTCATCCGGAAAGATCGTTACAGGCGATCTCTCGGCAAAGTGCTTCAGTGCCTTGGCCCAGCGCAAAACGAGGGGCTGGTTCTCGGTCTCCCTGAATGATTCGGTGAACAACACCGCCCGATCCAATGTGACCCGCGGCGGTCCATACCCGCGGATAGCATCGTACATTCTCAGGACCCGGTCCGTGACCGTCCCGTGAACAACCTTCTTTCCATTCTCAATGGCCTGTTCCTGTGCTGAGAGTGCCTGTGCACTATCTCCGCTCATAATTGCCTCCTTTGGTTCGCGATGGTCATTTTAATTCCTCATATTATTTCTCTTGTATCCTACCGCTAAGATTTCCTTGTTCGCCTCTTCTCCAGTTCTTCTGCGAGAATCGGCACGCCGAGGTTGCAGGCCTGAACCCCCTGGATGACACAGAGCTTCAGTACCTCCATGATCTCCTCCATGGATACACCAAGCTTGAGGGCCGCCTTGATGTGACGGCGCGTGCCTGGCGCATACATGTGCGTGTAGGATGCATCTAGGGCGATGCTGAACAATTCCACCTCCTTGGGCGTGAATACACCACTCGCGTATACACCGAGGGCGGTGGCAAAGAATTCATCCGTCCACGCCGGATCCAGTTCGTAAAAGGGATCCCAAGCCTGGTTCCATTGACCCATCTCTCTCATCTTGTCACAGGCCGGGGTTGCCTCCCCGGTTTTCCGCGGGGCCAGCTGGACTCCTGCCGCCTTCGCCTCCTCAAGGAGAATGGGAGCACCCAGGCTGCACGAATGGATTGATAAAAGGGATGCCATTTTGAGCACCATGAGAATCTCATCGCGGGTCGCTCCTGCGTCAAGAGCGGCGTTGATATGGCGGCGTGTGCCATCCTGGTTGAGATTTGTGCAGGCGGCGTTCAGTGCGAGACTGATCAACTCAATGATCTTCCGCGGCAATACACTCTTCCTCCACGGATTCATCGTCATCTTCTCGCATGTTTCGGCCCATTTCGGGTCCCATTCGCGCACCGTCTTGAGGGCCGCATCCCATGGCCCGCCATTCGTCACCGGCCTTGTTTCAGTATGGCCCGGAGATGCTCTTTTGACATCGGACCCCTTTCCCGCCTCGGCTGACTGAGCATTGGCTCCGGTCAACCCCACCGTCGCAGTTGTTCCCAGTAGTGCTCCGGCGGCAGTCACGAATTCCCGACGGTTCATACCCCTTTGCTGCGAGTCCTCCGCTGAGGGAATGTAATTTTCCTTCGTCTCTTTGCTGCCGGTTGTCATGTTCGTATCTCCTTATTCATTCGCCTTTTCACGCATGCGGGCCTTAGCCGTTACGGCCAAAGGCTTCATCGATGATCGCCCGAAGGCGCTTCAAGGTTTCCGGGTCCGGTGAGGTGAAATCCTGCATCTCGTATATCGCCCCTAGGAACTCATACTTGCCCTCCCCGAAGCGGTGATAGGGCAGCAATTCATAATCGGTCACGTTTTTGTGGGGCTTCAAGAATGCCAGGGTGGCCCGGATGTGTTCCTCGTCGTCATTGACGCCCGGTATAAGCGGAGTCCGGGCGATGAACTTTTTGTCGGGAAAAGTCTCATAGGCCCGTTTGAGGTTCGCGCGGATGCGCGTGTTGTCGACCCCGCACCACTTCTTATGGCGCTCAGGATCGGTCAGCTTGATATCGTGGAGCACGATATCCACGTGAGCCAGGACCTTCTCCATGAAATCCCACGGCACATTGCTCGCCGTCTCGATGGCAGTGTTTATTCCGCGCTCGTGCGCCCCGGCCAGCAGGGCCGCCAGGAAATCGGGCTGCAGCTGACACTCGCCGCCGCTCACCGTCATCCCGCCCCCGGATTCACGGTAGAACGCGCTGTCCTGCTCCACCTCGTCGAGCACCTGGTCTACTGACATTTCCTCTCCAAACAGATAAAGCGCGTTCGTCGGGCAGGCGGGAATGCACTTGCCGCAGTTTGTGCAGAGATCCCAGTTTATCCGCACCTTGTCGTCGGGCCTATCGCCTGAACCCACCACATAGATGGCCGACTCCGGGCAGACATTCTTCAGGCAGAACCCGCACTGCTTTTCACCAATGCACTTGCCGGCGTTATGCGCAAGTTCGGGCTTCAGATGGATGCTCTCGGGGTTGGAGCACCACTTGCAGCGAAGCGAGCATCCCTTGAGAAAAACGGTTGTCCGGATGCCGGGGCCGTCGTGGGTGCAGAAATGCTGTATGTTCAGGATGAGCCCGCGGAGCGGTTCTTTCAGGCTGTTATCGTGCATGGCGTCTCCTTTTCAATCGCCTAGGCAGATCCCGAGCGCGCGCACGATCCTCAGAAACTCGCTGTCTGAGGGCACTGCCCGGACCTTGTTTATAGCCTCGGCCAGGGAAATAAAGTTGATGTCAGGGGGCTCAAAGATCACCATGACACCGCTATGGCCCTCCTTGAGCGCGCGTACGGCGGCGGCCCCGTATCCCAACCCGAGTTGCCTGTCGACGACCGTCGGAACACCTCCCCGGGCGATCTCGCTCAAGACAAGGGGATAACCGGGCAGGTCCGTCAGCCGTGTAAGCTCGCGGGACACTTCGGCGGCCGCCCGGCCGGACCGTTCGATGACATGGGGGCCCTCCTCGCCTGTCGCGCCGGGCGACAGGCTCACCCTCAATGAAGCATCTGCGGTTTTCGGAGGCCCGCTCTGTGCCTTCAGGGGTTTGGCGCCTTCCGCGACAACGACCAGCCCGAAACCTTGCCCCCTGTCCGCCTTTCCTTTCAGCTTCTGCGCGACCTTTTTGAGGTCGTAGGGGATCTCGGGGATAAGCACGGCATCGGCGCATACGGCCATACCTGACTGAAGGGCAAGCCACCCGGCGAATTCGCCCGGCACTTCCACGACCCCTATACGCCGGGCCGACCTGGCTGCATGACGGGCCCGTTCGAGCATCTCGGCAAGAAAGCTAAGCGCGCTGTTAAACCCGAACGATAATGACGTAGCCGCAATATCGTTCTCAATCGACTTCGGTATGCAGACGGTTGTGAGACCTTTTCGGCTGAGCTTATGAAGGATGCTAAGCGCGCGCGAACCGGCGACGGAAATGACCGCATCGATCCCCTCGTCGCTGAGTGCCCTCAAGAGATCATCGGAGCGGTCAACTTCTTCGACGATATTCTCTGGGCTAATGGCCCTGACGTGAAAGGGGTCGCTTGCGGCCGCCGTGCCCAGAATGCATCCGTTGGAGTAATCTAAGCTCATCGGGGCCAGGGATGCCAGATCGAGAAAGGCGCCGTCCGGATATCTTTCGGGAAAAAGCAGGGAGTCAAAGCCGTCGCATATCCCGACGGTCTCCCATCCCAGTTCGGCCGCGGCCCGGGCCGCGGCCGCTATAACGGAATTGAGCCCCGGAACGTAACCGCCTCCAAAATTTATAGCTATTCTTTTTTTCTGCGTTGGCATCGCTCACTCCTCTTAAAAGACCGTTAACCGGTCCAAAACGCTCAACACAACACCATCTCCGATCTCGATAGCACCTTCGATGACCGGCACTTTACCCGACTTGCGGGGACGCACTTCTTCGGCCAACATACAGGGATAGCGGCAAAATAAGTACCAACTGCAGCACCACGGTAACAGTTATCATGAGGAGCACCTTCGGATCGGTGAACACCTGGCTTGCGATCACCAGGGAAATACTGGCGTTGCGGCCGCCTGACATGAATGCCAGGGTCCATCTGTTATCCCGTCCCGGCCCTCCCAGCAGGTAGCCGATGATAACTGAACCGGCGATAAAAACTATTGCCGCCCCTATCGTGCCGGAACCAAACAGCCCTGCTATCTCTTTGATATTCAAGCCAACTATCCCTATAGCCATCAAGATCATGAAAATACTCGAGACCTTATGAATATACGGACTTATCCGGTCAGCGACCGCTGCGCAGCGGGCTTTGAGAATGAGGCCGATCGACAGGGGCAGGCCGACGCCCAGCAATAACTTGATCAAAAGTTTGCCCGTGGCGATGCGGGTTTCCGGTAGAAGCAGATTAAGCACAAGCGGTATGAACAGGACGCTGATACAGAGCGATGCCACCAGCAACCCAACGGAAAATGCGACATTTGCCTTTGCAATTCCGGCAAGCTTAGGACCTGCCTCTGCACCTGCAGCCATGCTGAAGAGGACCAGTCCGACCTTTAAAGGCTCATCAAGGCCAAAGAGCCGGGTAACGGCAATGGCGATTGCCGGGACAAGGATGTAGCATGACACAAACGATGAGATGAAGAGACGGGCATTGCGCAAAGGCCCGATAATCTGCCTTACCGTCAGGCTCAACCCGACACTGAGCATGGTCGACACCAGGAAAATAAGAATGACGATATTCAGGACTTTCGTCAGTGTTTCAATCGTGATCATTTCATTCCTCCTCTTATTTCTCCAGCAACTTTGGCGCTAAGACTTCTTTGTCCGCCCCTCTTGCCGGCGCGATCATTGTCCCTTCTTACCTTAATCCTTTCCCTTTGGCAGAAGGATCCCAATCTGCAGCCTGATATTCCAGTCGGGGCCTGCCTCAGGCTTGACCACATTTTGATAAAAAGCCAGGGACCCGTTGAGGGGAAGTTTTCCGATCATGGATACCTTGCCCACGCCTCCACCTAAGGGGACAAACCACTGATCGCTTGCATTGTCAGCTTTCCAATTGGCCGTTATGACGGGTGATATCGAGATGTACCAGCCCTTGGGAAGGTTGTAATTGATAAAAGGCTGTGCAAGGAACTGATTTACCTCGGGGCGATCGCTCTCGTCCGCATAGGACCAGAGGTTATTCGCCAGGATCCCCAGCACCCAGGGGCCATTCATAAAGAGCCCTACTGCGGTCGGCCCCGCGGCCCATTTACCCTGACCGAGAGCGTTGCCCGTCGCGGTCGGGAACTGTAGGGCCGGCCCGGCACCCCAGATGAACTTACCGGGTATGGCCGGCGACAGGAACAGCGAGACCTGAACGTCGCCCAGGCCGATCTTTCTATCGGGAACGGGCTGATCGAGGACGGGGATGATCGTCCGCGTTATCACGTTCCATTCGCGGTTTATGTTGAAAGGAATGACGGGCTGGATATTAAGAATGCTCTGGGTGTTGTTTCGCGGGCCATAACCGAAATTAATGTTGTACTGGAAAGGAATGCTGATGAGATCGGCAACCGGGTTTTGTGTTTTCTTTGCGAGCTCCGTTTCCTTGGCGACGAACTCCAGTCCGGGGTCCGCAGCATATGCCGTTGCGGAAAACAAAGTGAGAATAAGAATACACAACAGCATTGAAGCTAATTTCTCAGGCATCGTTCCTTTCACCATCAAAATACCATCCTTTCAACAGGCTATTGCCCGACGGCACGGGCGTTTTTTTGTCCCTGTTTCCCGAGAGGTTTTTTTCATTCATGGGGGTGTGCCCATTCTTTGTCCTGAAATCAATTCTAAACTACAGGCGATAGGCCGTCTATTAGACCTTGGCCCTATACGTCAGGCCGGCGACATTCGGCCACCGTAGGCCTCGATAATAAAGGGGCAAGCTCGGTATCACCGTGCGGCTGTATGCGTCGAAACCACAGGTTTTGGATGGCCGATGGGCGCCTTAAGCGGTAAGAGCAATACCGTACGGGAGATGAACGGGAACGCGGCAGGAGCCTACAAAGACTACTAGAATGTTCGGAAACATTTATCGAAGGAAAACCAAGGATCACTTCGTCCCTGTACTCACTTTCTTGCTTGCCGCCTCTCCCCGTTTGAAAGATGCGGCTTTGCCGACATCGAGCAGTCTTTCCGGATCGAGTAGTCCGAAGAGTTCGATCAGCTTCGCCACTGTTCCGGTCCATCCCGTCTGATGGCTCGCGCCTATGCCGGCCCCGATATCTCCGTGAAAGTACTCGTAAAAGAGGATGTTGTCGCGCCAGCGGGGATCGGCCTGGAACTTTTCCGTTCCTCCGTAGACGGGCCGCCGGCCGCGGTCATCGCGAAGAAAAATACGGGTAAGCCGGTCTGCGATCTCCTTTGCCACCTCGAAGAGGTTCATCATTCTGCCTGAACCCGTCGGGCATTCGATCCTGAAATTATCGCCGTAGTAGAGGTAGAATTGCAGGAGCGCCCTGATAAGCATGATATTGACAGGCATCCATATAGGGCCCCTCCAGTTGGAGTTGCCGCCGAACATGTCCGTGTTCGACTCTGCAGGCAGGTAGTCCACACGATATTCTTGGCCGTCCACCTCGAGGACATAAGGATACTCCCTGTGAAACCGGGAGAGCGAGCGAATGCCAAAGGTACTCAGGAACTCGTTCTCGTCGAGCATCTTGGACAGTATCCGCCGTAGGCGATCCGGATTGACGAGGGCAAAAATGCCCCGATCCCCGATCCCGAAGTGGCCCGGACCTGTCGGGTGAATGGACTCTGCAAGTTCCGGCATCTGGCGCGCCCGTTCCCTGATAGCCGCCACTACCCGCGGGTAAAGCTCCCGATGCCTTGGCTCGATAACTGTCACGGCGCAAAGCGGCAAAAGTCCCACAACTGAGCGCACTTTGAGCCGCCTCGCACTCCCGTCGGGAAACCGCAGCAGGTCATAATAGAAGCCGTCCTCCTCATCCCACATGCCGTCATGCCCGGGCTTGTTCATGGCGGCAGCGATATAGAGGAAGTGTTCCCCGAACTTGGCTATCAGATCCTCGTAGATAGGGTCCTCGGCGGCAAGCTCTATGGCGAGTTCCAGCATGTTCTGTGTGTAAAGGGCCATCCACGCCGTGCCATCCGCCTGCTCCAGGTAGCCTCCCGTGGGCAAGGGGGCGCTCCGGTCGAAAACGCCGATGTTATCGAGGCCGAGAAAGCCTCCCTCGAACACGTTCTTGCCGAAGCGGTCCTTGCGGTTCACCCACCACGTAAAGTTCAGAAGGAGCTTGTTGAAAGCCATCTTGAGGAAATCGAAATCGGCCTTGCCATGCAGGGCCAGTTCGGTGCGATGAAGAAAGAGGGTCGCAAAGGCATGCACCGGCGGGTTGACATCGCTGAAATTCCACTCGTAGGCGGGGAGTTGCCCGCTGGGATGGAGATAGCCTCCGCGCAGCATCAGCCTCATCTGTTCCTTGGCGAAGTCGGGATCAACGATCGCAATGGGCAGGGTATGGAAGGCGAGGTCCCAGGCGGCGTACCAGGGATATTCCCATTTGTCGGGCATGGAGATGATGTCGTCGTTCACCATGTGGAACCAGTCCCGGTTTCGGAAGTCGCGGCTCCCGCTATGAAGGGGGTGGGCCCTGTGCTCCTCCAGCCAGACATCGGCATCGAAAAAATAGTACTGTTTCGACCAGAGCATGCCTGCGATAGCCTGGCGCATCACATTGACCGCATCGGGTGAAACGGAAGGGGGCGTCACCGACGCGTAGAATTCGTCCGCCTCGCGGAGCCGGGCGGCCAGCATCTCATCAAAACCCGGTCCGAAGGGGATAAAGTCGTTCTTTCTTTTCCCTTTTTTGATGGCCGATGCCCGGTCGGTAAGACGCAGCCGTACCACCATCGAAGCACCGGGGCCGACACTGCCTGCGTAGTGCGCTGACACCTTCGTGCCCGTCTTCGCGGGATTCACCGCATCCTGCCTGCCATTCACCACGAAGTCATTGATGCCGTCCTTGAGGTAAGGGCCCACGTCGGGGTAGTTAAGGCCGAGCCGGGCATGGTTTGTTGAGTTCTCCGTAAAGAGGAGCGGAACATCGCCTTCGCAGCACAGGTAGTACGTCCCCAGCACGGAATGCTTTGCCGCCACAGCGCTCGTCCCTTGTGGCCCAGTGATCTGCCTGAGCACGGGTTTTTCCGTGCGGTTCGTTATCCACGTTGCCCAGTCGTTGCGGAACCAGAGCGTCGGCAGAAGGTGCATATCGGCGGTCTGAGGTCCGCGGTTCGTTGCGGTGATCTTAACCAGGATGTCCTCGGGGCCTGACTTCGCGTATTCCACGAAGACGTCAAAATAGCAGTCATCGTCGAAGACGCCCGTATCCAGGAGCTCGTACTCCAACTCCTCCCGGCTGCGGCGCCCGTTCGTATCCACAAGGTCGGCGTAGGGATAGGCCGCGTGGGGATACTTGTAAAGGTACTTCATATAGGAGTGGGTCGGCGTGCTGTCGAGATAGAAGTAATACTCCTTCACGTCCTCGCCGTGGTTCCCCTCGCTGTTGGTTAGGCCGAAAAGGCGTTCCTTGAGAATAGGATCTTTGCCGTTCCACAATGCAAGGGCAAAACAGAGATGCTGCTTCTCGTCGGACAAACCAGCGAGGCCGTCTTCGCCCCACCGGTAGGCTCGGGAACGGGCGTGGTCATGGGTGAAGAAGTTCCACGCGTCTCCGTTCTCGCTGTAGTCCTCACGAACGGTCCCCCACTGGCGCTCGCTCAGGTAGGGGCCCCATTTCTTCCAGGCAAGCTTCCCTTCCCGCGCCTCCCGAAGCCTTATCTCCTCTTTGTTCATCTCCGGTTACCCCCTGGACGTAAAACACTCGCCTTCTATTTAGATTATACATCAATTGTTTCGCATCGACCTTCGACCAGCCCATAAAAGCCGTGATGCCGCCTATTTCACTTCTTCAATTTCCCCCGGCCGCCAGGTCTTGTTGAACCAGGGTTCCAGCGGGCTGTAAAGACGCAGGATAACGTTCCAACCCTTGCCGGGGACGGTCTGGATCCAGTTGACCTTCCCTGCCGGTTTTTTCGGTGCAAAGTAGACATCCACGGACCCGTTCTTATTCATGACGAAGTCCTTGTCCTGGCTGCTGACGCTCGGGAACTGCTGGTCCGTCTGGATCATCGAACGTGCCTGGTTGTCGTATACGATCACCGACCAGAAATTCTTGATAGGGATATTGGGCGGCAGATGCAGTTTGTCCGTCTTGCTGCCGTTAAGGGAGACGCCTTTTGAATCCACCATTGCCCAGGCGTATTGCGAGCCCTCGACAACCATCTTTTCTTCCATTGCCGGGGTGACCCACGTGGCGGCAAAATAGAACATGATGCATCCGTCGAGATTTAAAACGCCGGGTGGTGACTCAAACTTGTAGCCCCCTATAAAAGGCAATTGCCAAGCGCTATTCTCGTAATAGAAGGCTTCTTTCTGGCGCATCCGGCAGGTAACCGCTCGCGCAGTTGCATCACCCACTGCCGCGGCCTCGGCAAGGACCTTCTTCATCCGGGCATCGGGCGCAAACGGTTTGCCTTTCTCGATACCGATGGATGCAAAATAACCCAACCGAACGGGATCTAGGGATTCGCTCGGCTCCTCCTGGACCACCTGGTTGAGGAACTCCCAGAAAGTATGGTCAGGGGGTGCGACGGTGCAGAAATCCTTGACGGATACGTTCAAGAATTTCATGGGCGGAGGGTTTGCGGCTTCCGAGAGGCGATAGACCCGAGTATGCTTCTTCACGAGGTCCACTCCCGGTTTCACATCGCCATGCACGACGAAACTGCGCCACGGGGCCAGAGGCTGAATGTCGGGGATTTCACGGCGATGTAGCCTTTCGGGACATCTCCCGTATAGCCCGGGGGGAGGATAAGGTATTTGCCGCCCGCGCCTTTGTCAGGGCCCGTAAGCCCGATATCGACGACCCACCGGAACCACATGCCATCTATGACGCCAAGAACTTTGGGCGGGGACTCGAGGACAACGGGACCGCCCTTGAGGTCGATCCACAGCCAGCTGTAGGGCGTCTGGGTGTTGGCGGTGAGGAAGATGGACTTCGAGTCCATCCGGTCCTCGAAGATCGGGACGGTCGTATTCGCCGGTCCCAGCTTGAGGATCTCATTCCGGTTTGCGGACTGGCTCACGGCTGGCAATGCCAGGAGATATGCCTGCACCGCACGCTGGAAGTCGAGGTTGTCGTAGATTTTCTCGGTCGTTGCTTTGTCCGGACTGGCGATGCCCACCGGTAAAGTCGTCGTCATCTTCATTTTAGGCGGTTGCGTGAAACCTGATACGGCCAGGCCGAGAATTACGAGTACACCCAGCATGGTGATGCATGTCCGCTTCCTCACGTAATCCTCCCTACGTTCCCGTATTCTCATCCGACACTCCCATCATCCCCTTTCCCTGATCTCTGAAACGGCCCACCAGATAGCGTCAAGCAGGGCCTGATCATCGACAGGTTTTCGAAAAAAAGCCTTGGCCCCCAATTCCTTTGTGCGTTCCCTGATATGCACGTCATCACTTGCAGAGACAATGATGACGGGAAGATGTATGTTCTTTTCCGCCATGCTCTCCATGAAGGCAAAACCCGTTGACCAGGGCATGCGGATATCCAAGAGAATGCAAACATTTTCCTTACGCCTCTCGACAGATAAAAATTCATCAGGCGAAGAGAAGGTCTCGACATCAAGATCAGCAGACCGCATAAGCCTGCCAAAGGCCTTTCTGATTGGCTCATCGTCGTCGATCACGTAGACCATGCACTTTTTTCTGTCCATTGGGTCCTTTGCCCGAGTTTTCTATACTTTCGTTATATCAGGATAAACGGAGGGGAAGGCGCCGTCTATTGGACCTTGGTCTTATGCGTGTGGAACGGCAAGGATACAAAGGAGGTGCGGGGTGAAGTATTTTTTACCTGAACGGTTTGATATTTGCCTTATCGGCAAGACGGACGAGTTCCGCAACAGAACCGACGCCAAGTTTCTCCATGATATGCCCACGATGGACTTTGATGGTCTTTTCGGCAATATCCAGTTTGAAGGCGATCTGCTTGTTCAACATGCCAGCGATGATATAGGGGAGGATCTCCTTCTCTCTCGGAGTTAGCCGGTCGATGTGCTTTTGCAACTCTTCAGCCTCGGTGCGTTTTAACCTGTATTGCGCACTCCTTTGGAGCGCCCCCTGCACCGCGCTCATCAATTGTGCTTCTTCAAATGGTTTCGTAAGAAAATCCGACGCACCTTTTTTCATCGCCTCAACGCTCATGGGGATATCCCCGTGACCGGTGATAAAGATGATCGGCATATAGTGACCAGTCCTGATAAGTTCGTCCTGCAGCGCTATTCCGCTCAGTCCTGGCATCCTGACATCCAGGATGATGCACCCGGTCCCGCCATAGGGCTCCCGTTTAAGAAATTGTTCGGCTGAATCGAACGTTTCGACCGTCAATCCGTGGGAAGCGAGGAGCCGCGAGAGGCTCTTGCGAACGGATGCATCGTCATCCACAACAAAAATAACCGGTTTCTCTTCGATCATAGCTCACCTTCAACTGCAGGGAGGTCAAAGTGAAATGCAGCTCCCTTGCCGGGATTGTTCTCAACCCATATATGCCCCCCGTGCGCCTCTATAATGGAGCGGCTTAACGAAAGGCCCATTCCGAGGCCCGAGCCTTTGGTTGTGAAAAAAGGGTCGAATATCATCGCAATATCATTCTCGTCGATGCCCGGACCGGTGTCACATACGCAGACATGGACCCTGTGGACATCTCCCGTATCGGTCCGTATCCATATTTTCCTGTCCCGGTCCTCACCAACCATCGATTCTGCAGCATTTATGAGAAGATTGGTAAGCACCTGCTGTATCTGGACGCTGTCGACCTTTACATTGGGCAGGTCAGCACTGAAGAAAGTTTCCACATTTATGCCCCGAATAATGGACTCGCTGTTAAAGAGGGAAACAACCTGCCGTACGACATCATTGATCGAAATGACCGTCATTTCCGCCTCTTCACGCTTGACCATGGCCCTTAAACTCCTGATGATGTCCCCGGCCCTTTTATCATCACTCGCTATATCGTTCAGGATATCCCTGAGTTCGTCCTCGGTCAATGCGCCCGAATCCATAAACCTTAAAGCTGCCCGTGCGTTGTTCAGGATCGACGTGAGGGGCTGATTGAGTTCGTGGGCGAGCGATGCCGTCAATTCGCCCATGCGGAGGACGCGCTCCATCCTGAGCATTTCCCTGCGCGAATCCAGGGCTTCGGCTTCGATCTTCTTTTGTTCGGTAACATCCTTGACTGTGTGGATGACGCGTATGATCTCTCCCTTTTCATCGAGGATTGGGTCGACGGAAACATGGAGCCACTTTTTCCATTTCTCGTCGTAAACAGTTTTTTCTTCATGTTTTTTCGTTTCGCTTATCATTTTAACGGGGTAAGATAGATAGTCGTTCCCATGCATCAGAAGGTGGCAATATTGCCCGGTTACCATTTCAGGCGGAATACCGAGGAACGAACTGACCGTCGCGTTGGCCTGCAAAACCCTGTGTTCCCGGTCAAGGATCATGACGAGATCGGGGATCGAGTCGAACGTGGCCTGCCATTCCCGTGAGGCTGCCGCTATTTTTTCGGCCATATTCTTTCGTTCAGTGATATCCTTACCAAAAACGGACACACCGAAAACCTTTCCATCTCGCTTGAGAAGCGAGAAAGAGAGAAGAAGTATCCTGTCTCCGGCACCTACCGGGTATTCCTCGCTGTAGGGTCCGTCCCGAAGAGCCCGTTCGTAGAATGAACGCCATTTCGCGGCAAATAGCGGCGTGAAAACCCCTCCGACCATATCGTCGGGATTCATGCCCTTTGTGATGCACAGACCGGTCCCCCGTCGGAAATACTCTGCGAGGGCGGTATTGAACGTCAAAAGCCCGAATCGTTCGCAGTCCACCGACCAGATCAGGTCTTCCGTGTTTTCGATGATCGCGGTTATTGTGGATTGGATTTCTTCCGCAGCAGATTCAGCCTCTTTTCGCTCGGTAATATCAAAAGATATGCCCATTAATCGTATGGCTTCACCGTCCGGGCCGAGTTGCCTGCGTCCCCGGGCGGCGATCCAGCGTAAGGTGCCGTCGGAACGGATAATACGGTACTCGATCTGTACATCGTCGTTCGACAGGGTTAAATTGAGCACCTCTTCGGATACGCGTGTGCGATCTTCGGGATATACAACCGACAGAAAATTATCAAAGCTGACGGGGGAGTCGTGGGGGAAGCCGAATAGATCGAGGACCTCGGGTGTCGCCCAAAAAATCCAGGTTTTCAAGTCCAGGATCCACAAACCGGCCCGCGCGGCAGCGGACGCGACGCTGAGCCTTTCCTCGCTTTCACGAAGCGCCTCGTTCGCGATCTTTCGAACTAGGACGCCGGCGAATATCTCCGCCACAAGCTGAAGCCTTTTTAAGATATCTGCAGACCATGGGCGGTCTTCCCGGGTCAAACTGAAAGTCAGGACCCCAACGACAGACTCATTTCCCGTGGATAACGGAATTGCCAGTACCGTCTTGATGCCATAATACTGCCAAGTCTCCCGGTCCCGTGCCGCTTCCGGGGGCACCTTGTCCGTGGATACTGCCACAGTCCTGCCCGCCTTTAACTCACTTATAGCCCATGGAAAGAAGACATCGGCATCGATCCTCTGGGGCACAGGCGGGCCCCCGAGGGGCCGGTAAATATGTGTTATTGTGAGGAACCGTGGTTCATCGGCCGTCCATTCCCACAGGACGCCAATATCAAGGTTCAGGCGGTCACACGTCATCCTTATCGCTTCATCGATAGCGTCGTCGACTCTTTCCGGGAGGATCTTGACGAATGTCCTTGACAAATTCTCGAGGATCTCCTCAAAAAGAAGATGTACCTCCAGGTCCTTTTTGAGAGAACTGGCCCGTATCCTCAGGCGAATCGACAGCCCGGCACATAGCGCTATTGCCAAAGCGAGAATAATGATCAGTATAATGATCCCTGTCTGCATGAGAAGTTCAAATATTCCTTAGAAAGTGACCGGACATTTCCTCCAACCCTGGTTTATTTTCAGGTAACTGAATGTCTTAATATGCAAAATTAGAATACTATTTGTTATAAAGCGTTTCAAGGGAAGGCTCATCTTTCCTGAAAATTCCCCGGTTCATCTTGTAGTACACCTGTCCGTATACAACGATGCGAAGTTGTGAGCCCTGTTCCTATAAGACCAAAGTCCCATAGACAGGAGATTTTCTCTTTATTAGACTCTCTCTCAGGGACAAACGGCAAATGACGAAAATGAGTCCGGCAATACGGCGTGCGTATCTTTTAACCTGACTAATATAAGAGAAAGAGGAGAAAGATGAAAAAGGGAATTTTGGGTGTATCGATCACAATGGCTATGATACTCATCTTTGCAGTATCGGTCAGCATCGCGGCTGACAAGAAATATTCTGGATTTCTCGGAGACAGTTACGGCTTTTTGCAGCCCGGGCCTGAAGGGGGCGTGAAAGAACGGTATTTGAAGCCGGGTATCGATTTCGGTAAGTATACCGCATTCATGGTCGACAGTGTCATTTTCTTCATGGCGGATGATTCCGAATACAAAGGTATCGATCCCTTGGAAATGAAAGAACTTGCGGATGCATTCAATGCTGAGATACTCAAAGCCATAGAAAAGGCCGGGTACAAAGTGGTCGTCGAGCCGGGTCCCGACGTTGCCCGGATCAGGATCGCGATAACAAAGGTAAAATCCAGCAAGCCCGTGGTCAGCGGGATCACGTCAATAATTCCGGTCGGGATCGTAGTAAGCACAATAAAGAGGGGAGCGACAGGGTCGTGGAGCGGGTCCGGCTCGACCGGCGCAGAGATGATGGTCCTGGATTCAACTACGAATGACATAATCGCTCTTGCCGTTGATGACAGGGCGGCCGGTTTCACCGAAAGGTTCTCCAAGTGGGGATCCGTGAACGACGCCTTTAAATACTGGGGTGACAGGTTGACAAAGTTCCTGGTTGCAGCAAAGCAGAAATGATCATGTATGGCAATGCCCGCATAAACCGGAACCATGGGACCGCATGATGCGTAAATGCACAATGCTCCGATAAACGGCTACGGTATAGAGGTCGTCCGCCCCGCTCCTGCTTAAGGCCCGAACTTCGGTCCGTATCACGAGCGGGTCGATTTGCGACCCGGTCCTTTTAAGGCTCTCATGCCTTACGAGGTACCGATAATCGGTTTGCCGGCCGGGAAACTCGGCCTTGTTATGGTGTATACTTGTATATCAGCGCTATCTCATCCGGTAAGAGGACGGAATTGCTTATCTTCATCGCAACCAATAAGGAGGAGGATGCAATGAATTGTCTTGCAAAAAGAATCATTGGATCAATGCTTTTTGTCACCCTGATGGCTACGGTTGTATTTCTTTGCAGCGGCCTTTCGCTTTCGGCCCAGGAACAACCATCCGACAATATGAAGATCTTCGTCGAGAAAATAAGGGCTGACAAGAAATTCATTATTTCTGAAAACTTGCAGCTTACCGATTCCGAGGCAAAAGCGTTCTGGCCCCTGTATGAAAAATATCAAAATGAGACCTTTTTGCTCCGCACGCGCCTTGCGAAATTGATCAAGGATTATGCCGCTTCATATAACACTATGACGAACGAGAAGGCGAAAAAATTGTTGAATGAGTCGATGACCATCGAATCCCTGCAATTGAAGCTTCGCCAGGCCTACCTGCCCAGGTTCAGCAAGGTCCTGCCCGAGGTGAAGGTGGCCCGCTATTACCAGATCGAGAACAAGATCTATATAGGGCTGCTTTACGAACTCGCCGGGAGAATTCCCCTGGTGAATACAGAGACTAAATGAGGGAGGATGAAAATGAGACGATATATGCGACGGGGAAGTTCCCTCATCTTATGCACCGTTTTTGCAGCAACGCTATTCCTTTCTTTACCGGGCCCGGCTAAGCCGGAGAGCGTCGGGCAGCTTGATAAAAATGCGCGGCTGGCCTTGAAAAAACTCTACGCAAAGGAACCAAAGGCGAAAGAGTTACATGAAAAGGCGAAAGCGGTCCTCGT
>DHQV01000040.1:51141-57130 GCA_002408185.1 Deltaproteobacteria bacterium UBA5329 | reverse complement strand
AAGCGGTCCTCGTTTTTCCTGCAATTACCAAGGGAGGTTTTATCGTCGGCGGGCAGTACGGAGAGGGCGTCCTTTTTCGTGACGGAAAACCTTCCGGATATTACAACACTGTCGCTGTTTCTTATGGGCTTCAGGCCGGCATACAAAAATACGGGTACGCCCTGTTCTTCATGGATGACAAGGCATTGCAGTATCTTGAGAAGAGTGATGGATGGGAACTTGGTACAGCACCCAACATAGTCGTTGTAGACAAGGGAATCTCCCGGGGGTTATCGACTACCAGCTTGCAGTCTAACCTGTACGCTTTCTTCTTCAACGAGATGG
This sequence comes from Deltaproteobacteria bacterium UBA5329, assembly GCA_002408185.1. Lineage (GTDB taxonomy): Bacteria > Desulfobacterota > Syntrophorhabdia > Syntrophorhabdales > Syntrophorhabdaceae > Delta-02. Next base: position 56,806 of record DHQV01000040.1, on the reverse strand, counting down.
GCCTCATGGCAGGTCTTGGCCTGCAGGGCGCCAAGATCACGAAGATAAAGAAATAGCGGGCTCAAACGTTAAAGGTTAGTCTCAGGATCGGGCCGTGCATGGTTTCCCCGATGCGAGCCTGGGAAAGGCTCACTTTTTTCCATCTATTTGCCGGGGATAGAAAAACCGGAGACCATTGCCGGGGAAGAGCCTCGCGTAAAAAAAAAAGGGGGGGAACGAATGCATCCTCTTCGTCGATGACGAGGACATGATCGTTGAGCTCAATGAACAGAGGCTGTCGCAGTTCGGTTACCATATCATCGGCACCACGAAAAGCGCCGAAGTGCTGAGGATCTTCAGGGAACAACCCAACAGGTTTCATCTCGTGATCACGAATTATGCGATGCCGGACATGAACGGCCTCGATCTCGCAAAGAGGCTGCTCAAGGTACGCGCGGATATCCCCATATTCTCTGTACGGGATACAACGACGACATCTCTCCGGAAAAGGTCAAGAAAGCCGGGATCAGGGAATTCCTCTTAAAACCTCAGTCGAAACAGGACCTGAACCGGGCCATCCGCAGGAGATTGGACAGCACTACCGTTTCGACCTGACAGAATCACGACATCCCCCGCACAACCACACCTAACGTTTAACGCTCGCAAACTCTATATCTAACAGAAGTCGGTGACGTCCTTAAAAATGTGATTCCTAAGAAGCAACCGCCTTTTTCAAGGATCAGATTTCCTGTTCCGTCCACAACCACCTCGACAGAGACGGACACGTTGCCGATATCATCATCGCACAGGACAGCCTCGCGTAAGTGAAGATAGCATTCATAGCGTATTCGAAGAACGGTTCCAGAATCCCGTGGGCCAGGGCTCACCTCTTTATGTTGCACGCTATTACCTTGCATGCCACAGAGAAGCAGACCTTTACTAGGCGGAAGTCCACTACAGTATCAAGCGCCCCGCGTCCCCTGTCACGATGGTTGGGCACCCTGACAGGACAGTGATCGAGCATGGTGCATGACCGGCACAAATCGCCGTCGAATATGGCACGAAGCGAACGGTGCGTGGTGTTGTTCCTGCTGAGTACGCGACGGTCTATAGGAGCATGGCCCATGGGGCGCTCTCTTACACGGCCATCCGGATCAAAGACAAAGAGATCCCTGCCGATGACATTGTTACCCATCCTGCTGCGATTGACAGGTGTCATGAACTCTATCCCCTTCTCCGCGATCTTCAACGCGGACGGGACCGAAGGGTACCCGCCGTCGGCAAAGAGCGTCTCCGGTTTCAATCCGGCACTGTCGAGGCGTTCGATGACGTCGAGGGCCTTGCCGATATCCGACCGGGCGGAGCCGTGCACCTCGTAATCGGTGATGATCCCGGATTTGCCGTCGTTGTTGCAGGTCTCGGTTATATGGACGCTATATCCCGCCCCTTTATGCCCGAAGGATGCGCACCCTGCACGTCGTGTTCTACGTGCCGGGCCTGATGACGAGCGGTCCCTTAATGGCTTCCATGACCCGAGAAGCGGGCAGCCCGTTTTCGAGCAGCGTGGCCATGGCCCTCAGGTACTTCCGGATATGGAGAAAGAACTTTTTATACCCCTCGCACAGATAGTGGAGCCCGGACTCGCCGTACCAAGTTGTCGCAAAACGATGCTTGGGGCATCCGCCCCGGCATGCGGCAAGGACATCACATTCCCGGCACCAGCGCGGCAATGCCGTTTCTTTGGCGATGCCAAATCCCGATTCAAGCGACCTCTCCACCATGGCTGACAGCCTGTCGGTTGCGACGTTGCCGAGCCTGTACTCGGGGTAGACGCAATGATCACAGGCATACACGTCGCCTGAGTGCTCGATGACGAGTGACCGGCCGCACTGCCCGGCATGAACGCAAACCGGTGACGGGTTGCCGATCCAAGCGTTGAGAGCCCATTCGAAGTTCATTATAAAAACGCGTCCCACATCACGGCGCACCCATTTCTCGTAAATAGCGATGAGAAAATCGCCGTACTCCCCGGGAATGACCGACCACGGGGCGGCTTCGACCTCTTCTGTCGCTTTGTTAAGGGGGGCGGGGCCGGCGAGCTTCAGTCCCATCCGCCTGCCCTCCGGGCCTGACAGGCGCTCGACAACCGGGGAGAATTGGACGAATTCGATGCCCTCCCCCTCGAAGAAATTATACACCTCGAAGGGCGCACGCGCCGTCTCCCTAGCAACGACTGCTAGGACATTGTATTCCACGCCATGTTTCTGCAGGAGTTTCAGGCCCGTCATGGCCCGATCGAAGCTGCCTTTGCCTTTCCGGTCCTTACGATACCGGTCGTGGATCTCTTTAGGCCCGTCAATCGAGACCCCCACCAGGAAATTGTGTTTCCTCAGGAAGGCACACCATTCATCGGAAAGCAGCGTCCCGTTGGTTTGGAGTGAATTTGTGATGGTCTTTGTCCCCGAAAACGGCTTCTGAAGCTCGACGACCCGTCTGAAAAAATCCAAACCCAACAGCACAGGTTCCCCGCCCTGCCAGACAAACTCGACGGCCGGCGTGGGCTGGGACGTGATGTAACCGGCGATGAAAGCACGGAGAACATCATCGGACATTCGGTAATTCTCATGGGGTCCAAATAAGGCCTGCTTCTCGAGGTAAAAGCAGTACTCGCAGTTGAGATTGCATGCAGGGCCTATAGGCTTTGCCACAACGTGGAAACCCTGAGGTGTATTGTCCGATCGCACGCTTGCCCGCCCTCTTTCCATACTCTATTCCATCTCCACTCGCCGGCCTATCAATCCGATATTGTCTTTTTGTATGCGGCTTCAATGCGGCGTTTATTCTCCTCTTCTTTTTCGGTCTTTTTCGGTTCTTTCAACTCGACAGTGACCTTTTTGATGGTGCCAGTGAACCTATAAGGTGCAGGAATGCCGTAGTCCTCGACGACCGGCGTTTCCCCGTCCTCACCGATATCGACGCCTTCATCGGCAGAAAATATCATGGCCTGCGTGGGTTCGATCCGCCCGGCACCTGCCTTTTGACCATTCACGAAAATAGCTCCCGTTCCGCCCTTGCCGAGGCCGCCGCCGTCATAGGCGAACTCAAAACGGATCGTGGCCGCTCCAGCCGGGATCGGGTCCTTCGCCTCGATCGTGGTCCGTTTCAAACCGAGAAAGTTGTACGCATACACAGGCTTGCCGTCTTTCATGTACAGGCTCCAGCCGCCAAACCGGCCCGCCTGCGCGAGAATGACCCCATTGGCGCCGCCCTTCGGGATGACCACATCCGCTGTGATGGTGTAAGAACGGTTCTTGATGTTGATGAAGACATTTTCTGACATCCCGGTCATTCCCCCGAAAACGGTGAGCGCTGTCCGGCCTTCCATGAGGTCCGGCCTTCCGGCGAGGGCCGGGTTTACTCGTTCGATGCTGCGGTCATCGATGGGAAGAACTGAGTATTTGACCGCTTCCTTCATGAACAGGTCCTGCATCTCTTTAAGCTTTTCCGGGTTCTGTTTCGCCAGGTCTGTCGCCAGACTGAAATCTCTCCGGGTATCGTAAAGCTCCCATGAGTCCTCTTCGAGCGCCGTCCGCGGCTTCATCTCCCACGGGGCCCTGTGTACGGTCCCGGCAAGCCAGCCGTCATGATAGATGGCCCGGTTCCCGAAAATCTCGAAGTACTGGGCATGGTGCCGATCGCTCGCCCAGGCGTTATTGAAGGAATACAGCATGCTCACGCCCTCGATCGGGGTCTGTGCGATGCCGTTGACCATCTTCGGCTCAGGAAACCCCGCAGCCTCCAGAATGGTCGGGGCAATATCGATAACGTGGTGCCACTGGGTACGGACCTCATTTTTGGCCTGTATAGACTTCGGCCAGTGGACGATCATGCCGTTTCGCGTTCCGCCGTAACTCGACGCCACCTGTTTCGTCCATGTGAACGGGGTATCTCCCGCCACCGCCCATCCGGCCGCATAGTGGCCAAAGGCCATAGGGCCGCCGAGTTCATCATAATGCCTGAGCACATCTTCAACTTTTTCCTCGATGCCGTTAAAATACGTTGACTCGTTAAACATACCGTTCATGCCGCCTTCGGCGCTGGCTCCGTTGTCTCCCAGAATATAAAAGACCAGCGTGTTGTCGAGCTGGCCCAAGTCCCCGATTGCATCAATCAGGCGTCCGATCTCGTGATCGGTATACTCACCAAACCCTGCGAATATTTCCATCTGGCGCGTAAAGAGCTTCTTCTCATCTGCACTGAGCTTATCCCAATCCTTGATGGCTTCCGGTTTGGGTGCGAGCTTTGTGCCTTTGGGTACTACACCGAGCCTCATCTGGCGCGCAAGCGTTTCTTCCCGCAGCCTGTCCCATCCCTGATCGAACTTTCCCTTGTATCGGGCAATCCATTGTTTGGGCACATGGTGCGGCGCATGCGTCGCCCCAGGGGCAAAGTAAAGGAAGAACGGCCTGTCCGGGGTAAGAGATTTTACCGACCGCATCCATGTGATCGCCTGGTTCGTCATGTCCGTCATAAAGTGATAATTCGGGTCCTTCGGCACCTCGACCTTTGTCATACCGTCATAGATCGCCGGCGCCCACTGGTTCGTCTCTCCGCCCATGAAACCGTAGAACTTGTCGAAACCACTGCGGACAGGCCAGCGGTCGGTTGGCCCGGATGGGCTCACCTCCCAAGCGGCAGTTTCGTGGTTTTTCCCGAAATGGGCAGTTATATAGCCGTTGTACCGCAGCGTCATTGCCAGCGGGGCCACGCTCTCCTGGCGCTTCCCCGTATTTCCGGGGAATGACGTGGCGGTCTCCATGACGGAGCCGGTGTTGGCCGTGTGGTGGTTCCTTCCGGTAAGAAGCGCCGCCCTTGTCGGCGAGCTCAAAGCGGTGGTGTGAAATGCATTGTACCTCAGGCCGTTCCCGGCGAGGCGCTCTGCCGTGGGCATCGACACCGGTCCGCCGAAGGCGCTCGACTGACCGAATCCCATGTCGTCGATAAGGATAATGAGCACATTCGGGGCCCCGACAGGGGCTTTTACCTCGAACCTTGGCGGCGCCGTTGCATTCCGCACATTCAGAACTGTGCTGTGAGGATATTCCGGCTCATGGATCGGCAATACGGTGCGGTCAGGTCCTGTCCCGGCTCCTGCTGATGCTGCCAGGACAGCCGTCAAAGCAGCACCAATACCTGCACCTGCAATCATACCTTTCATATTTGGCCTCCTTGAATGTAAAAATTAACTACAGTGCCGGGACCAATCCCGAATCTCCGTCTACGAGAGTCGCTGTTGTGAATAATAAGCAACAATGCACGGGTTGTCTATAAGACCTTGGTCCTACAGAGCATAGATTTAGCGACAAAACCGGCACCGTGCCTTAAGGTGCTATGCCCCTTATACGACCAAGGTCTTATAGACAATGTATTCTTCGTTGGTTAAGCTTTCACCATTCAGGTATAATTGAGGAAACAGGCAATACAGCATGTAAGAACACCGTCACCGATCGCGGAGATGATCGGAATTCTTTGAACGATTGTAAGATAAAAGGAGAGGAGTAAATGAAGGTGCAAAAATATATATTTTCAATTCCTGCTTACCTGCTTTTCGCCTTTATATTCTGCATTCCTGCCGCGTATTCCGGCGGCATCGCCCTGTACGAGGTGGGCCCCACTCAAACAGCCC